>NZ_SRTD01000001.1:353457-953411 GCF_004792105.1 Mesorhizobium sp. M8A.F.Ca.ET.161.01.1.1
CCGGCACCGACGGTGCGGCCGCCTTCACGGATGGCGAAGCGCAGCTTCTCTTCCATGGCGATCGGCACGATCAGCTCGACATCGACCGTGATGTTGTCGCCAGGCATCACCATCTCGGTGCCTTCCGGCAGCGACACGATGCCGGTCACGTCGGTCGTGCGGAAGTAGAACTGCGGACGGTAGTTGGTGAAGAACGGCGTGTGACGGCCACCTTCGTCCTTGGTCAGGATGTAGGCTTCGGCCACGAACTTCTTGTGCGGCTTCACCGTGCCCGGCTTGGCCAGAACCTGGCCGCGCTCGACACCTTCACGATCAACGCCGCGCAGCAGCGCGCCGATGTTGTCGCCAGCCTGGCCCTGATCGAGCAGCTTGCGGAACATTTCAACGCCCGTGCAGGTCGTCTTGGTCGTCGGACGGATGCCGATGATCTCCAGTTCCTCGCCGACCTTGACCACGCCGCGCTCGACGCGGCCGGTCACGACCGTGCCACGGCCCGAGATCGAGAACACGTCTTCGATCGGCATCAGGAACGGCTTGTCGAGCGGACGAACCGGCGTCGGGATGTAGGCGTCGACCTGAGCCATCAGCTCGCGGATCGCGTCCTCGCCGATCGTCTTGTTCGAATCCTCGAGTGCGGCAAGCGCCGAACCCTTGACGATCGGAATGTCGTCGCCGGGGAATTCGTTCTTCGACAGCAGTTCACGAACCTCGAGCTCGACCAGTTCGAGCAGCTCGGCGTCGTCGACCTGGTCGACCTTGTTCAGGAACACCACGATCGACGGCACGCCGACCTGACGGGCAAGCAGGATGTGCTCGCGGGTCTGCGGCATCGGGCCGTCGGCGGCCGACACGACCAGGATCGCGCCGTCCATCTGCGCGGCGCCGGTGATCATGTTCTTCACATAGTCGGCGTGGCCGGGGCAGTCGACATGCGCGTAGTGGCGGTTCTCGGTCTCGTATTCGACGTGAGCCGTCGAGATCGTGATGCCGCGCGCCTTCTCTTCCGGCGCCGCGTCGATCTGGTCATACCGCTTGTATTCGCCAAAATACTTGGTGATCGCAGCCGTCAGCGACGTCTTGCCGTGATCGACGTGACCAATCGTGCCGATGTTCACATGAGGCTTAGTGCGCTCGAATTTACCTTTTGCCATGTGATGTCTCCATTTCCTGCTCGCCCATGCGGGCTTTGAATTGCGTTACCGCGGCAGCTCTTTCGAGTTACGCGTATTTCTTCTGGACTTCCTGAGCGACCGCGGTCGGGACCGGCTCATAGTGATCGAACTGCATCGTGTAAGCCGCGCGGCCCTGGCTCATCGAGCGCAGGTTGTCGACGTACTTGAACATGTTGGCGAGCGGCACCATCGCGTTGATGACGACGGCCACGCCGCGCGCTTCCTGGCCCTGGATCTGGCCGCGACGGCCGTTCAGGTCACCGATGACGCTGCCGACGTAGTCTTCCGGCGTCACCACCTCGACCTTCATGATCGGCTCGAGCAACTGCACGCCAAGCTTGGGAGCAGCTTCACGGAAGCACGCGCGGGACGCGATTTCGAAGGCCAGGACCGAGGAGTCGACGTCGTGGTAGGCGCCGTCGATGAGCGTCGCCCTGACGCCGATCATCGGGAAGCCGGCGAACGGACCAGCGCCCATGACGCTCTGGATGCCCTTTTCGACGCCCGGAATGTATTCCTTCGGCACCGCGCCGCCGACGATCTTGGACTCGAACACGAAGTCCTCGCTCTCGGAATTCGGCTCGAACACAACCTTGACGCGCGCGAACTGGCCGGTACCGCCGGTCTGCTTCTTGTGCGTGTAGTCCTGCTCGTGCTTGCGGGTGATCGTCTCGCGATAGGCCACCTGCGGCGCGCCGACATTGGCTTCGACCTTGAACTCGCGACGCATGCGGTCGACGATGATGTCGAGGTGCAGTTCGCCCATGCCGGAGATGATGGTCTGGCCGCTTTCCTCGTCGGTCTTGACGCGGAAGGACGGATCCTCGGCAGCCAGGCGGTGAAGGGCGAGGCCCATCTTTTCCTGGTCGTTCTTGGTCTTCGGCTCGATGGCGATCTGGATGACCGGATCGGGGAATTCCATGCGCTCGAGGATGACCGGGTGCAGCGGATCGCACAGCGTGTCGCCGGTGGTGGTGTCCTTGAGGCCGGCCAGGGCGACGATGTCGCCCGCAAAAGCTTCTTCGACGTCGGCGCGCGAATTCGCATGCATTTGCAGCATGCGGCCGATGCGCTCCTTCTTGCCCTTCACGGTGTTGTCGACAGAGACGCCCTTGGTGAGCTTGCCCGAATAGATGCGGGCAAAGGTCAGCGAACCGACGAACGGGTCGTTCATGATCTTGAAGGCGAGCATCGACAGCGGCTCGTTGTCGTCCGCATGACGCTCGATCTCGGCGTCGGTCTTGGCATCGACACCCTTGATGGCCGGAACATCGGCCGGCGACGGCAGGTATTCGACAACGGCGTCGAGCAACGGCTGCACGCCCTTGTTCTTGAAGGCCGAGCCGCAGAACATCGGGTAGAACTTGACCGCGATCGTACCCTTGCGGATCAACGAACGGATCTCGTCATTCGACGGCATCTTGCCTTCGAGGTAGTTTTCCAGCGCCGTCTCGTCCATTTCGACGGCGGCTTCAATCATCTTCTCGCGGTATTCCTCGGCACGCGCCTTGAGGTCGGCCGGGATCTCGACGACGTCCCAGGCAGCGCCCAGCGTCTCGTCGCGCCAGACCAGCGCATTCATCTCGACGAGGTCGACGACACCCTTGAATTCGGTCTCGGCGCCGATCGGCAGCTGCATGACGACAGCCTGCGCGCCGAGGCGCGAGCCGATCATCTCGACCGAGCGGTAGAAGTCGGCGCCGATCTTGTCCATCTTGTTGCAGAAGATCATGCGCGGCACGCGATACTTGTCGGCCTGGCGCCAGACGGTTTCCGTCTGCGGCTCGACACCGGCATTGGCATCGAGCAGCGCGATGGCGCCGTCGAGCACGCGCAGCGAACGCTCGACCTCGATGGTGAAGTCGACGTGTCCGGGGGTGTCGATGATGTTGAAGCGGTGCATCTTGCCGTCACGGCCCTTCCAGAAGGTCGTGGTCGCGGCGGACGTGATGGTGATGCCGCGTTCCTGCTCCTGCTCCATCCAGTCCATGGTGGCAGCGCCGTCGTGCACTTCGCCGATCTTGTGCGACTTGCCCGTGTAATAGAGGACGCGCTCGGTGGTCGTCGTCTTGCCGGCGTCGATATGCGCCATGATACCGAAATTGCGGTAGTCTTCGATTTTGTATTCGCGGGCCATCGTAGCTGCCTCTCAGTCCTGTTCGCGCTTTACCAGCGGTAGTGCGCGAAAGCGCGGTTGGCTTCAGCCATCTTGTGGGTGTCTTCCCGCTTCTTCACGGCGGTGCCGCGGTTGTTGGCCGCGTCCATCAGCTCGCCGGAGAGGCGGTCGACCATGGTGGTCTCGTTGCGGTTGCGGGCCGCGGCGATCAGCCAGCGGATCGCCAATGCCTGGCGACGCTCGGGACGAACGTCGACCGGAACCTGGTAGGTGGCGCCGCCGACGCGGCGCGAACGCACTTCCACATGCGGCGCGACATTGTCGAGCGCCTGGTGGAAGACGGTGACCGGCTCCTGCTTGGTCTTCGACTGGACCTGGTCCAGCGCGCCGTAGACGATGGTCTCGGCAACCGACTTCTTGCCGTCATACATGACGGCGTTCATGAACTTGGTGACGATCAGATCGCCGAACTTGGGATCCGGGTTGATCTCACGCTTTTCTGCACTGTGACGACGCGACATGGCTTTTGTCTCTCAATCTCGTAGCCCGGCGCGTTCAAGCAGCGCCAAGGCCGGAAAATCTTACTTCGGACGCTTGGCGCCGTACTTCGAACGGCGCTGCTTGCGGTTCTTCACGCCCTGCGTGTCGAGCACGCCGCGGATGATGTGGTAGCGCACGCCCGGAAGATCCTTGACGCGGCCGCCGCGGATCATGACCACGGAGTGTTCCTGAAGGTTGTGACCTTCGCCGGGAATGTAACCGATCACTTCAAAACCATTGGTCAGGCGGATCTTGGCCACCTTGCGCAGCGCCGAGTTCGGCTTCTTCGGCGTCGTCGTATAGACGCGCGTGCAGACGCCCCGCTTCTGCGGGTTCTGCTGCATGGCCGGGACCTTGTTGCGCTTCACCGGCGCAATGCGCGGCTTGCGGATCAGCTGGTTGACGGTAGGCATTAAACCCTCTTGTCTCTCAATTCCGTGTCTCGTGCCGGTCAAGGCTCGCTCAAAGCGTCATTTCCATACGCAAATTCGGGCCACAAACCGCGCCTCGCGGTCTTGCCCGAACAAATCGCAGAGGAAGCGGAAGCCGCTTCGTGCACGCCGGAAATGTCTTTTCGCTCGTAAAACGAACCCTGTTTGAGGCAAACTCCAAAGCGTGTCGCTTCGGAAGGGAGAGCCTCACATCGGTTCTGACTGGGCGGCTTCTACTCGTAAGCCCGCGAACCGTCAACCCCGCAGCGGCAAATATTGCATTGAAGCCGGGGCTTGGCAGCCATGCGAAAACCGCATGTAATTTTCTTTCGCCGTTTGGCAAGGGCGAGGAAGAAAGTGACCGAGTTTTGGCTGTTGCGGGGCCTTGCTTCATGCGAAAAGGCCGCATGAACACTGACAATCCCTCGCCGCGAAGGAATCGGCCCGTGAACGACAATGAAGAACGCCCGGTCACCATCATCACCGGCCGGGTGTGGAAGAAGAAAGGCGGCAAGCCGGAAGGCGTGCATGTCATGCTGGTGGCGCCCGATGACGATTCGGCGGTGCGCCGTGCGCTCGAATCGCTGGCTGCCGAAGGCTACGCCGAGGCCGAACTCGACCAGATCGGCGACATGGAGGGCGAGCCCGACGATGAGCCGCATCTTTCGGCCTTCCAGGGCGCGCTTGAAGGCGAAGTGTCGATCGTGACCTTCGACGTGCCGATCTGATCGCAGCGTGGCGCCCCTCGCCTGCCCAGCGTCATGATGCCGATTCGTTCGAATAGCTGGCATGGCCGACGCTTGCCCGTCATGGCCGATCTGCTAAGAGACGCGCAGACGTCCCAACCCGGCGGAGCCTCATGTCCTCATCCATCTCGCCCATAAGAATCGGCATTGTCGGTGTCGGCAAGATCGTCCGCGACCAGCACCTTCCGGCACTGGCCAAGGATCGAGACTACCAGCTGATCGCAGCGGCCAGCCGACACGGCAAGGTCGACGGCATCGCGAATTTCCCCGATATAGAGACGATGCTTGGCGCGGTTGCCGAACTCGACGCGGTGTCGCTGTGCATGCCGCCGCAGTTCCGCTATGACGCCGCGCGCAAGGCGCTCGAGGCCGGGAAGCACGTCTTCCTGGAAAAACCGCCGGGTGCCACGGTCAGCGAAGTCGAGGACCTGAAGGCGTTCGCGGCGAAACAAGGCGTCTCCTTGTTCGCAAGCTGGCACTCGCGCTACGCGCCGGCTGTCGAAGCGGCACGGACATTCCTGGCTTCGACCAAAATCAAATCGGCGGCGATCGTCTGGAAGGAAGATGTGCGCCGCTGGCATCCGAACCAGGACTGGATCTGGCAGCCTGGCGGCTTCGGCGTCTTCGATCCCGGCATCAACGCGCTGTCGATTGCAACCTATATCCTGCCGGCCATGTACATCACTTCGGCCGTACTCGATTTTCCGGAGAATCGCGACGCACCGATCGCGGCCCAGGTCGCGTTCCACGCGGCGAACGGATCCGATGTGACCATGGATCTCGACTGGTTGCAGACCGGACCGCAGAGCTGGGACATTCTGGCCGACACGGATGCCGGGCAGATGGTGCTCTCGGGTGGCGGCTCGAAGCTCGCCGTCGACGGCCGTGTCGTCCATGAGGAACCAGAAGCGGAATATCCGATGCTCTACCGGCGATTTGCCGAGATTGTGCATGCCGGCGTATCCGATGTGGACCTTGCACCGCTGCAGCACGTCGCCGACGCCTTCATGCTCGGCAAGCGCAATGTGGTCGAGGCGTTTTTCGACTGAAGATCGCCAGGTGCGCCCCGACGTCAGTCGACAATCGCGATGGCAAAGCCGTCATAGCCCTTGGCGCCCACGGTCTGGATGGCTGTGCCGTCCAGCCGTTTTTCGCCGCCGATGAAGGAAAACGCCGCGCGGGCGCCTTCGACATTGGCATCGCGGCCATCCTCATCCAGCACGGCGCCGTCACGGATGACGTTGTCGCAGACGATGACCGTCCCGGAGCGTGACAGCCGCAAGGCCCAGGACAGATAGTACGGGTTGTTCGGCTTGTCGGCATCAATGAAGATCAGATCGAACGGGCCGGCATTCTCATTGCCGAGTGCGGCAAGCGACTGGAGCGCCGGACCGACGCGCAGTTCCACCCGGTCCGCTACCCCTGCCCGCTCGAAATTCGAGCGTGCGACCTTGGCATGATGCGGATCGAGTTCGAGCGTCACGACTTTGCCGTCGGCGGGCAGTCCCCGCGCCATCCAGATGGTCGAATAGCCGCCCAGCGTGCCGATCTCGAGCGCCTTTTTCGCGCCGCCGATGCGCGCCAGCAGCGAGAGCAGTTTTCCTTGCGCCGCCGAGACATCGATCGCCGGCAGGCCATTGTCGCGGTTGGCCGCCAGAACCGCGTCGAGAACGGGATCCGCCTCGAAGAGCGAGGAGACGATGTAGTCGTCGACAGCCGTCCAGGTCTTCGTGCTCATCTGCTTTCCTCCGATCGTTGAAACGAAAAAGCCGCCGGGTTGCCCCGACGGCTTCTGTTGCCTGAGATTTCTTGCCGTCGCGCTTACTGCGCGGCGGTTGTCATGTCGGCGAGCATCGGCTCGGCCACTTCAACACCGGAGGCCTTGCGGCGCTCGTCGATGATGAGTTCGTCGCGCGAGGTGGCAATGCGCCGGATCTGGCTCATCGTGCCGCCGGTACCGGCCGGGATCAACCGGCCGACGATGACGTTTTCCTTCAAGCCCTGCAGCATGTCGGTCTTGCCGGCAACCGCGGCCTCCGTCAGCACCCTGGTCGTCTCCTGGAAGGAGGCGGCCGAGATGAAGGACGGCGTCTGCAGCGAAGCCTTGGTTATGCCCAAGAGCACCGGCTGGCCTTCAGCCGGCTTCTTGCCGTCCTCGACCAGGCGCTCGTTGACCTCTTCCAGTTCGATCACGTCGACGTGGTCGCCCGGGATGTAGGTCGAGTCGCCCTGCGTGGTGATCTCGACCTTCTGCAGCATCTGGCGAACGATCACCTCGATGTGCTTGTCGTTGATCGACACGCCCTGCAGACGGTAGACTTCCTGGATCTCGTTGACGAGGTAGGACGCAAGCGCCTCCACGCCCTTGATCGCCAGGATGTCGTGCGGCGCCGGATTGCCGTCGAGGATGTAGTCGCCCTTCTCGATGACGTCGCCGTCCTGGAGATGGAACGGCTTGCCCTTCGGGATCAGGTATTCGACCGGCTCGAGCGTCGAGTCATGCGGCTCGATAATGATGCGACGCTTGTTCTTGTAGTCGCGGCCGAAGCGGATCGTGCCGTCGATCTCGGCGATGATGGCGTGATCCTTCGGACGACGTGCCTCGAACAGTTCGGCAACACGCGGCAGACCGCCGGTGATGTCCTTGGTCTTGGCGCTTTCCATCGGGATACGCGCCAGCACGTCGCCGGGGCGAACCTGGGCACCCGGCTCGACCGAGAGAATGGCCTCGACCGAGAGCAGGAAGCGGGCATCGCCGCCCTTCGATAGCTTGCCGACCTTGCCCTTGGTGTCCAGGATGGCAATCGCAGGCTTGAGGTCGTTGCCGCGCGGCGTCGAACGCCAGTCGATGACCTCACGCTTGGTGATGCCGGTCGACTCGTCGGCCGTTTCCTGGACGGAAATACCGTCGACCAGATCCTCATACGACACCTTGCCCTCGATTTCAGTGAGGACAGGACGGGTATAGGGATCCCACTCGGCGATACGCTGGCCACGCTTCACCTTGTCGCCATCGTCCACGAAGATGCGCGAACCATAGGTGACACGGTGCGTTGCACGCTCCTTGCCGGCCTCGTCGAGGATCAGCACCGCCATGTTGCGGCCCATGACCATCTGCTGGCCGTCCGAGTTGCGCACCACGTTGCGGTTGCGGATCTCGACCTTGCCCTCATACGAGGCTTCAAGGAACGAAGAGTCCACCACCTGCGCGGTACCGCCCATGTGGAAGGTACGCATGGTGAGCTGCGTGCCCGGCTCGCCGATCGACTGCGCCGCGATGACGCCGACGGCTTCGCCCTGGTTGACCGGGGTGCCACGGGCCAGATCGCGTCCGTAGCAGACCGCGCAGACGCCGATCCTGACTTCGCAGGTCAGGGCCGAGCGGATGCGGACCGACTGCACGCCGGCCTTTTCGATCTGTTCCACGTCCCGCTCGTCCATCAGCGTTCCGGCCTTGACCAGGACTTCGCCCGACACCGGATGGGTGATGTCGTCGAGCGATGTACGGCCCAGCACGCGCTGGCCAACCGAAGCGACGACCTGACCGGCATCGACGATCGGCTGCATGGTGAGGCCCTTGTCGGTGCCGCAATCCACGGAGTTGACGATGCAGTCCTGCGCCACGTCGACCAGACGACGAGTGAGGTAACCCGAGTTCGCCGTCTTCAAGGCGGTGTCGGCCAGACCCTTGCGGGCACCGTGGGTCGAGTTGAAGTACTCGAGCACGGTCAGGCCTTCCTTGAAGTTCGAGATGATCGGCGTCTCGATGATTTCACCCGAGGGCTTGGCCATCAGGCCGCGCATGCCGGCGAGCTGGCGCATCTGGGTGGGCGAGCCGCGCGCACCGGAGTGCGACATCATGTAGATCGAGTTCATGGGCTTCTGACGGCCATTGTCCTCGAACTCGACCGCCTTGATGCGGGCCATCATTTCGTCGGCGACCTTTTCCGAGCACTTGGCCCAGGCGTCGACGACCTTGTTGTACTTCTCGCCCTGCGTGATCAGACCGTCATTGTATTGCTGCTCGTACTCCTTGGCCAAAGCCTCGGTGTCCGACACCAGCTTGATCTTGGTGTCCGGGATCAGCATGTCGTCCTTGCCGAACGAGATGCCGGCACGGCACGCATGAGCAAAGCCGAGCGCCATGATGCGATCGCAGAAAATGACCGTCTCCTTCTGACCGCAATGGCGGTAGACGGTGTCGATCATCTTGGAGATGTTCTTCTTGGTCATCTCCTGGTTGGCGGTCTCGTAGGGCACGTTGACGTTCTTCGGCAGAAGTTCGCCGATGATCATGCGGCCAGGCGTGGTGTCATGGATCTTCGACACGACCTTGCCTTCGGCGTCGACCGTGCGGAAGCGACCCTTGATCTTGGCGTGCAAGGTCACGGCCTTGGTCTCAAGCGCGTGCTGGAGCTCGCCCATGTCGGCAAACACCATGCCCTCGCCCGGCTCGTTCTGGTTGACGATCGAGAGGTAGTAGAGACCTAGGACCATGTCCTGCGACGGCACGATGATCGGCGCGCCGGAGGCCGGGTGCAGGATGTTGTTGGTCGACATCATCAGCACGCGGGCTTCCAACTGCGCTTCCAGCGACAGCGGCACGTGAACGGCCATCTGGTCGCCGTCGAAGTCGGCGTTGAAGGCCGTGCAGACCAGCGGGTGAAGCTGGATCGCCTTGCCTTCGATCAGGATCGGCTCGAACGCCTGGATGCCGAGGCGGTGCAGCGTCGGCGCGCGGTTCAACAGGACCGGATGCTCGCGGATGACCTCGTCGAGGATATCCCAGACTTCCGGACGCTCCTTCTCGACAAGCTTCTTCGCCTGCTTGACGGTCGAGGAGTAACCCTTGGCGTCGAGGCGGGCATAGATGAAGGGCTTGAACAGTTCGAGCGCCATCTTCTTCGGCAGGCCGCACTGATGCAGCTTGAGCTCCGGACCGGTGACGATGACCGAACGGCCGGAATAGTCGACGCGCTTGCCGAGCAGGTTCTGACGGAACCGGCCCTGCTTGCCCTTGAGCATGTCGGACAGCGACTTCAGCGGACGCTTGTTGGCACCGGTGATGACGCGGCCGCGACGGCCGTTGTCGAACAGCGCATCGACGGCTTCCTGCAGCATGCGCTTTTCATTGCGCACGATGATGCCGGGGGCGCGCAGTTCGATCAGCCGCTTCAGGCGGTTGTTGCGGTTGATCACGCGGCGATAGAGATCGTTCAGGTCGGACGTGGCGAAGCGGCCGCCGTCCAGGGGAACCAGCGGGCGCAGGTCCGGCGGGATCACCGGAACGACCTTCATGATCATCCATTCCGGACGATTGCCGGACTCCATGAAGTTCTCGACGACCTTGAGACGCTTCAGATACTTCTTCTGCTTCAGCTCGGACGTGGTCGAAGCCAGTTCCGAACGCAGGTCGCCTGCGATCTTCTCCAGATCCATGCCGGCCAGAAGGTCATGAATGGCCTCGGCGCCGATCATGGCGGTGAAGGAATCCTCGCCATATTCGTCGACGGCGATCATGTACTCTTCCTCGCTGAGCAGCTGGTGCTCCTTCAGCGCGGTGAGGCCAGGTTCGGTGACGATGTAGTTCTCGAAGTAGAGGACGCGCTCGATGTCCTTAAGGGTCATGTCGAGCAGCGTGCCGATGCGCGAGGGCAGCGACTTCAGGAACCAGATATGGGCGACCGGTGCCGCCAGCTCGATATGGCCCATGCGCTCGCGGCGGACGCGCGACAGCGTGACTTCGACGCCGCACTTCTCGCAGATGACGCCCTTGTACTTCATGCGCTTGTACTTGCCGCACAGGCACTCATAGTCCTTGATCGGGCCAAAAATGCGCGCGCAGAACAGACCGTCACGCTCCGGCTTGAAGGTGCGGTAGTTGATGGTCTCCGGCTTCTTGATCTCGCCGAACGACCAGGACAGAATCTTCTCAGGGCTGGCGAGCGATATCCGGATGGAATCGAACACCTGTGCCGGCGCCTGCGGATTGAAGAGATTCATGACCTCTTGGTTCATGCCGTTCTCCTTTTCGGGGTCCTCGAAAACCCCTTGCATCTAACGCGGGCCAAATGCCCGCTGAGTGGTCGGCCCACCGGCCGTAGAATTTGGTGAGCGCGTCGCGGGTTGCCGCGACGCGCCTTTGCCTTATTCGGCCGCGTCGGGCAGCCGGACAGGGTTGTCGTCGAGCTTGGTGTTCTCCAATTCGACATTGAGGCCGAGAGACCGCATTTCCTTGACGAGCACGTTGAAGCTCTCGGGAATGCCTGCCTCGAACGTGTCGTCGCCACGCACGATCGCCTCGTAGACCTTGGTGCGGCCGGCGACGTCGTCCGACTTCACCGTCAGCATTTCCTGCAGCGTGTAGGCGGCGCCGTAGGCTTCCAGCGCCCAGACCTCCATCTCGCCGAAGCGCTGGCCGCCGAACTGCGCCTTGCCGCCCAGCGGCTGCTGGGTGACGAGCGAGTACGGACCGATCGAACGCGCGTGGATCTTGTCGTCCACCAGGTGGTGAAGCTTGAGCATGTAGATATAGCCCATCGTCACCTTGCGATCGAACGGCTCGCCGGTGCGGCCGTCATAGAGCTGCGACTGACCGCTGGTGTGCAGGCCCGCCTGCTCCAGCATGATGTTGATGTCAGCCTCATGCGCGCCGTCGAACACCGGGGTCGCGATGGAGACGCCGCGGCGCATCTGCTCGCTGAGGCGAACGATGCTCTCGTCGTCATACTCGCGGACCGGTTCGTTGCGGTCGTTGGCGGGCATGAAGCTTTCCAACGTCTTGCGCAGCGGCTTGATGTCGCCGGCAGCCTTATAGGTGTCGATCAGTTCGCCGATCTTCCTGCCCATGCCGGCACAAGCCCAGCCCAGATGCGTTTCCAGGATCTGGCCGACATTCATGCGGCTCGGCACACCCAACGGGTTGAGCACGATATCGGCATGCGTGCCGTCCTCGAGGAAAGGCATGTCCTCGACCGGAACGATGCGCGACACGACACCCTTGTTGCCGTGACGGCCGGCCATCTTGTCGCCGGGCTGCATCTTGCGCTTCACCGCCACGAAGACCTTGACCATCTTCATGACGCCCGGAGGCATTTCGTCGCCGCGCTGCACCTTCTCGACCTTGTCCATGAAACGCTGTTCGAGCGCCTTCTTGGAATCGTCGTACTGGCCACGCAGGGCTTCCAGTTCGCTCTGGAGCTTTTCGTTCTCCACCGCAAACTGCCACCACTGCGAACGCGGGTACTCGTCGAGCGTGTCCTTGGACAGCGTCGAGCCCTTCTTGAAGCCCTTCGGTCCAGCGATCGCTTCCTTGCCGACGAGAACGTCGGAAAGACGCGCGTAGACGTTGCGGTCCAGGATCGCCTGCTCGTCGTCACGGTCCTTGGCGAGGCGTTCGATCTCCTCGCGCTCGATCGCCATGGCGCGCTCGTCCTTCTCCACACCGTGGCGATTGAACACGCGCACCTCGACGACGGTGCCGAAGGTGCCCGGAGGCATGCGCATGGAAGTGTCGCGCACGTCGGAAGCCTTTTCGCCGAAGATGGCGCGCAGAAGTTTCTCTTCCGGCGTCATCGGGCTTTCACCCTTCGGCGTGATCTTGCCGACCAGGATGTCGCCCGGCTGAACTTCGGCGCCGATATAGACGATGCCGGCTTCGTCGAGGTTCTTCAGCGCTTCTTCCGAGACGTTGGGAATATCGCGCGTGATTTCCTCCGGACCGAGCTTGGTATCGCGCGCCATGACCTCGAACTCCTCGATGTGGATCGAGGTGAAGACGTCGTCGGCGACGATGCGCTCGGACAAGAGGATGGAGTCCTCGTAGTTGTAGCCGTTCCACGGCATGAACGCGACCAGCACGTTGCGGCCGAGCGCCAGATCACCGAGTTCGGTCGACGGACCGTCGGCGATGATGTCGCCCTTGTTGACCCGATCACCCATGCGCACCAGCGGACGCTGATTGATGCAGGTGTTCTGGTTCGAACGCTGGAACTTCATCAGCCGGTAGATGTCGACGCCGGACTTGCCCGGGTCGAGATCCTCGGTGGCGCGGATGACGATACGCGTCGCGTCCACCTGGTCGACGATGCCGCCGCGGCGGGCGCCGATGGCGGCGCCCGAGTCACGGGCGACGATCGGCTCCATGCCGGTGCCGACGAACGGCGCTTCGGCGCGCACCAGCGGCACGGCCTGACGCTGCATGTTCGAGCCCATCAGAGCGCGGTTGGCGTCGTCGTTCTCGAGGAACGGGATGAGCGCCGCGGCAACAGACACCATCTGTTTGGGCGACACGTCCATCAGGTCGACGTTTTCGCGCGGCGCCATCATCACTTCGCCGGCGCTGCGGCAAATGACGAACTCGTCGACGAAGCCGCCGTTCTTGTCGAGCTCGGCATTGGCCTGCGCGACATGGTGCTTGGCCTCTTCCATCGCCGAGAGATAGACGACCTCATTGGTCAGCTTGCCGTCGACGATCTTGCGGTAGGGGCTTTCGATGAAGCCGTACTTGTTGACGCGCGCGAAAGTCGCCAGCGAGTTGATCAGACCGATATTCGGGCCTTCCGGCGTCTCGATCGGGCAGATGCGGCCGTAATGCGTCGGGTGCACGTCGCGCACTTCGAAGCCGGCACGCTCGCGGGTCAGACCGCCCGGTCCAAGCGCCGAGAGACGACGCTTGTGGGTGATCTCCGACAGCGGATTGGTCTGGTCCATGAACTGCGACAGCTGCGAGGAACCGAAGAACTCGCGCACGGCGGCGGCCGCCGGCTTGGCGTTGATCAGGTCCTGCGGCATGACGGTGTCGATCTCGATCGAGGACATGCGTTCCTTGATCGCGCGCTCCATGCGAAGCAGGCCGACGCGGTACTGGTTTTCCATCAGCTCGCCGACCGAACGCACGCGGCGGTTGCCGAGATTGTCGATGTCGTCGATCTCGCCCTTGCCGTCACGCAGTTCGACCAGCGTCCTGACCACGGCCAGGATGTCGTCCTTGCGCAGCACGCGCACGGTGTCCTCGGCCTTGAGCTCCAGGCGCATGTTCATCTTGACGCGGCCAACGGCGGACAGGTCGTAGCGCTCGCTGTCGAAGAACAGCGAGTTGAACATGGCTTCGGCGGTCTCAAGCGTCGGCGGCTCGCCCGGGCGCATGACACGGTAGATGTCGAACAGCGCGTCCTGGCGGCTCTCGTTCTTGTCGACTGCGAGCGTATTGCGGATATAGGCGCCGACGTTGACATGGTCGATGTCGAGGACCTGGATCTCCTGCTCGCCGGTGCCGAGCAGCACCTTGAGCGTTTTGTCGTCGATCTCGTCGCCGGCCTCGAGGAAAATCTCACCGGTGGCATAATTGACGATGTCCTCGGCCAGGTAGTTGCCGAGCAGATCCTCGTCGGTCGCCTTGATCGCCTTGAGGCCCTTCTCGCCGAGCTGACGCGCCTGGCGGGCGGTGATCTTCTTGCCCGCCTCGACGACGATCTCGCCGGTGTCGGCATCAACCAGGTCGCCGACGGCCTTGAGGCCGCGGAAACGCTCGACGTTGAACGGAATGCGCCAATGGTCGCCGGCGCGCTTGTAGGTGATCTTGTTGTAGAAGGTCGACAGGATCTCCTCGCCGTCCATGCCGAGTGCCATCAGCAGCGACGTCACGGGGATCTTGCGGCGGCGGTCGATGCGGGCGTGGACGACGTCCTTGGAATCGAACTCGATGTCGAGCCACGAGCCACGATAGGGGATGACACGGGCGGCAAACAGAAGCTTGCCCGACGAGTGCGACTTGCCCTTGTCGTGATCGAAGAAGACGCCCGGCGAGCGATGCATCTGCGAGACGATGACGCGCTCGGTGCCGTTGACGATGAAGGTGCCGTTCAAGGTCATGAGCGGCATGTCGCCCATGTAGACGTCCTGCTCCTTGATGTCCTTGATCGACTTGGCACCGGTATCCTCGTCGATATCGAACACGATGAGGCGCAGCGTCACCTTCAGCGGCGCGGCATAGGTCAGGTCGCGCTGACGGCATTCGTCAACGTCGAATTTCGGTCCTTCGAACTCGTACTTCACGAACTCCAGCATGGAGGAGCCGGAAAAATCGGAGATCGGGAAGACCGACTTGAAAACAGCCTGCAGCCCTTCGTCCGGACGTCCGCCCTTGGGCTCGTCCACCATCAGGAACTGGTCATAGGATGCCTTCTGAACCTCGATGAGGTTCGGCATCTCCGCAACTTCCGGGATCTTTCCGAAAAACTTGCGTACGCGTCTGCGGCCATTGAAAGTCTGGGTCTGGGCCATCGTCGCTCCTTAGCTCTAAACTCGGGACGAACCTCGCCGCGGCTCGTCTTGCATACTGAGCCACCTGGCCGGCGGCTCTCTGTCTGTTCTCCGGCCGCCTTTTCCAATTACTTGGCGGCTACCGGCTAAAACGGGAGAAAACCCGTTTCCTGAAGGCCGGTTTACGGCCCTCAGGAAAGAGGTTTTCGTACATCTCGCGTCACGCAACCTCCCCTGGTCACCCAAGGGAGTGGCGGACGGCGCGAGGCCGCCCGCCGCTTTTACGCTTACTTCAGGTCGACCTTGGCGCCGGCTGCTTCCAGCTGGGCCTTGAACTTGTCGGCGTCGGCCTTGGAAACGCCTTCCTTGACCGGCTTCGGAGCCGCTTCGACCAGGTCCTTGGCTTCCTTGAGGCCAAGACCGGTGATGGCGCGGACTTCCTTGATGACGTTGATCTTCTGAGCGCCGGCGTCGGTGAGGACGACGTCGAATTCCGTCTTTTCCTCGACGGGGGCAGCAGCAGCAGCAGCGCCGCCAGCAGCGGCAACCGCGACCGGAGCAGCAGCCGAAACGCCCCACTTTTCTTCCAGAAGCTTCGACAGCTCAGCCGCCTCGAGGACGGTCAGCTTCGAAAGGTCGTCTACGATCTTTGCGAGATCAGCCATTGTTGTATTCCTTCGTTAGGTTCGAACGTGTGTTTTTGATAGCGAGGAACGGCCTCATGCCGCCTCGTCCTTCCGGGCGTAAGCGCCGATGACGCGCGCGACCGAGGCCGCTGGCGCATTGACGATCTGGGCGATCCGGGTTGCCGGCGTGGCGATCATGCCAACCAACCTGGCGCGCAGCTCATCGAGCGACGGAAGTGTGGCGAGTGCCTTCACACCGTCGGCGTTGAGCGAGGTGGTGCCCATTGCGCCGCCGAGAATGACGAGCTTGTCATTCCCCTTGGCGAAATCGGACGCGACCTTCGGCGCCGCAATCGGATCCTCCGAATAGGCGATCAGCGTCTGTCCCTTGAACAGGTCGATGATCGATGCGGAGTCCGTGCCCTGAAGAGCGATTTTGGCGAGACGGTTCTTCGCGACTTTAACGGTGCCACCGGCGGCGCGCATTTTCGACCGAAGGTCGTTCATTTGCGCGACGGTGATACCGGCATAGTGGGCCACGACGACTGAACCTGCGCCCGAAAACGCATCATTCAGGCCCGTGACGAGTTCGCGTTTTTCCGCTCTGTCCACTGCCTATCTCCAGTTGACCCCTGCCCCGTCAATGGGAACATTCCCATTTGCGAGGACAGGCGTCGGGTTGCCTTTTTGCCGGCCGGGCCATCCAGTAACGGATCTCCCGAACGACGCTCGAGGATCCTGCCCCCTTTCGCCACATCGACGGTCAAGCCGGCGATGCGCAGACAAAAGGCAAACACGGTTCGAACCTTTCATTGGAGCTTGTCGCTCCGTTGTCCGGTTTTCACCCGTCTCATGCAGGCCGACATGAATTAAGGCCCTCCTCTTGAATCAAGACTCGGGCCGCCCGCAATCTCGGACAGGATGTCCGGAAGCCTTCCGGCTTCCGGTACCGGGCCCAGGATAAATCCAAGGCCCGGAATTCAGTCACGGATCAGCCTTCGCGAGGCCGATCCAAATGGTCTAATCAGGACGCGGCGAGCGTCGAGACGTCGAGCTTGAGGCCCGGGCCCATCGTCGAGGTGACAGACACCTTCTTGACGTAGTTGCCCTTGGCGCCAGCCGGCTTTGCCTTGGTCACCGCATCGGCGAAGGCACGGATGTTCTCTTCCAGCGCCTTGACGTCGAACGAGACCTTGCCGACGCCGGCATGAACGATGCCGGCCTTCTCGACGCGGAACTCGACCGCGCCACCCTTGGAGGCCTTGACGGCCGCGGCGACATCGGTGGTGACGGTGCCGACCTTCGGGTTCGGCATCATGCCGCGCGGGCCGAGCACCTTACCGAGGCGGCCGACGAGCGGCATCATGTCCGGCGTGGCGATGCAGCGATCGAAATCGATCGTGCCCTTCTGGACGATGTCGACCAGATCCTCGGCACCGACGATGTCGGCGCCGGCGGCCTTGGCCTCTTCAGCCTTGTCACCACGGGCGAACACGGCGACGCGGACCGAGCGGCCGGTACCGTTTGGCAGGTTGACCACGCCGCGGACCATCTGGTCGGCATGACGCGGGTCGACGCCGAGGTTCATGGCGACTTCGACGGTCTCGTCGAACTTCACCGAGGAGCGATCCTTGAGCAGCTTTAGCGCGTCAGCGAGCGCGTAAGCCTTGTTGGGATCGATGCCTTCACGGGTCTTCGATACACGCTTTGCAATCTTTGCCATGATCTCAGGCCACCACTTCCAGACCCATCGAGCGGGCGGAGCCCTCGACCATACGCATGGCCGCTTCGACGTCGTTCGCGTTCAGATCCTTCATCTTGGCAGTCGCGATTTCGCGAACCTTGTCGCGCGAAACGGTGCCGGCCTTGACCTTGCCCGGCTCCTTCGAGCCCGACTTCAGGTTCGCGGCCTTCTTCAGGAAATAGCTCACCGGCGGCGTCTTCATGACGAAGGTGAACGACTTGTCCTGGTAATAGGTGATGACGACCGGAACCGGCGATCCCTTTTCCATTTCCTGGGTCTGCGCGTTGAACGCCTTGCAGAACTCCATGATGTTGATGCCGCGCTGACCAAGCGCCGGGCCGATCGGGGGCGACGGCGTAGCCGATCCCGCGGAGACCTGGAGCTTGAGCTGGCCTGCAATTTTCTTAGCCATCTCTTTTCCTGCCTTTGTCTATGCCGGCCCCACTATGGGAAACACCGGCGGTTGCAGTCTGGTGGTGCGGTTCTTGCGGCCGGCTAAAGCCGCCTTCGCCTCCCACCGTTCTCAGGCCACGCGCTTCCGCGCCGCCTCCCCTGACCGCCGAACCGACGCCAGGGATTTCGGATCAGCCCTTTTCGACCTGTCCGAATTCCAGATCGACAGGCACGGCGCGCCCGAAGATCGAAACTTCCACCTTGAGCCGTGCCCGCTCCTCGTCCACTTCCTGGACGAAACCGTTGAACGACGCGAAGGGACCATCCGAAACGCGGATCGCCTCGCCGATCTCGAAGGTGACCGAGGGCTTCGGCCGCTCGACGCCTTCCTGCACCTGGTTCAGGATGCGCTGCGCTTCCGCCTCGGTGATCGGCACCGGCTTGGAGTCCCCGAGGAAACCGGTGACCTTCGGCGTGTTCTTGACCAGCGAGAACACGGCGTCGGTCAGGTTGGCCTTCAGGAGCACATAGCCCGGGAAGAACTTGCGCTCGGCGTCGACCTTGCGGCCGCGACGAACCTCGACGACCTTCTCGGTCGGCACCACGATCTGCTCGATATCGGCAGACAGGCCCTTCTGCTTGGCCTTGTTCTCGATGTCCTCGGCGACCTTCTTCTCGAAGTTCGAATAGGCGTGGACGATGTACCAGCGCGTAGCCATTTTTACGACTTCTCCGTAATCGCCGGACTTAGCGTCCAATGCCCAGAATCTGCTCGACCGCGAGGCCCATGAGCTGATCGGCGGTGAAGAAGAAGATCATCGCGATCACAGCAAAAGCCAGGACCATGACCGTCGAGATCATCGTCTCGCGGCGCGACGGCCAAGTCACCTTGGCTGTCTCCGCGCGCACCTGCTGGAGAAAGACGAAAGGATTTGTGGTTTTCGAAGCCATATGCCGCCTGTCTTCAAGACCCGTTGGCCGGGCCCCCTGGATGATCCCGCTGACCGGGACGTGCCGCCTGAGCCCAACCTCGCGCCGAATCAGCGCAATCATTTCGCCCATGCAAATCAGACGCGTAAAGCCGGCTTCCCAGCTTCACGCGTCGCGTGTCTGTTCCATCTACATAAAACCGATTCTTGATCCACGCAAGTGGCAAGTGTCCGCTTTATGACCAAACGCCGCCTCGGAACCATCCAGTCGTTCCGTCCCGGCTATGGCGCCCTTATGCCCCAATCGGGCTAATATGGCAAGCGGGTCGCCGATTTTCAAAGGCAGCCCGCAAAAATCGTTGTGATGCCATCTTGGAAAATGGCACGGGCAGCAGGGCTCGAACCTACGACCTGCGGTTTTGGAGACCGAATAGCCTTCTCGCATCGTCTTGTTTGTACAGTGATATTTGGCATTTTTGTTTTGGGTGTGCAAGGGTTTGTGTAAAAGATAAAGTCGATGTCTCAGGGAGTTTCGCGCAGAAACGGGACGAGTACGTTGCCCATACCGCATCGGATTTCAATGCAATCCTCGCAAAGACGCAGGACGCAGGGATGGCACTCCCGGCATAGTCTCGGCACGGTTGACCAGCCGGTAATCCATGACCGGCTGATCGCCGCAAGACGAGCAGACGTGCGTCTTTCCCTCCGCTCCTACGGCGTACCGTGACAGAGTGGCCAGGGTGGGCTCGACGCGTTCAACGATCGAATACCAATGAGGGCTGTGGGGCACGATCTGCTCCATATGCTCTTTCAGATCGGATGGATGGTGCTCAGACAGCCAAGCGTAAGCTACTTCCCGACGCAGCTGGTCCGTCTGAACAAGGGTCTTATAGAGGTTTATCTCCAACCGGAGGGACTCGCGCGGATGGTCCCGGTTTAGAGCCTCCAATTGAATGAGGTTGACTGCAAACCGTAGCCAGCCGGTGTAGGCTTCCTCGACTGTGCCAATACAATAGTCCCGCAGCGCATCGGAGGCGACCTTCTGACCGATAAGGTCCAGTTCGTAGCGCCACGGGCGCGTCTCAATGTCCATCCGCCACAAATCAAGATAGCCAGAGCTGCGCAAGGCGGCCGGGATTATCGGATCGGCGTCTGGCCGCTCCACAAGCAGAGGGTACCCGTCTTACCATCCGAGGGTATCGCAGACAGCGAAGATCGAGCCCGTGCTAACCTGGAACAGCACGCGCCACCTCATCTGGATCAAACCAACCGTTAGCCAACACATGCGCCTGAACCGCTGCGGGGTTTTCCGTATATGCAACCAACGCCAAACTCCTTCTGGCTCGGCTGCACGTTACATAAAAAAGACGCCTCGTTCGCTCGATTGAATTGTCCCGGCCTTCCTGCTGACTCCTTACATCGTTCGGCGTCGGGGCCTTTGCCCCGAGCAGCTTGTCATAACCAAACATGAAGCCCCGCGCTTCACTGTCATCCATTAGGACCATCACGCGATCGAATTCGAGCCCTTTAACGCCTTGATGTGTGTCGTACGACGCTTCGTGCGCAACATAGGCGGCGTAGGGCTCAATCATCGAAAATGGGCATTCAAGGAATTCGAGGAGCGCCTGAAGACCCTCGGTGGGTGGGTCGGCCCTTTCGTCTTCCGCCCTTGCGTTGTCCGCTGGAGTCATTCGCGCCGCTAAAGCTGCTTTCAGTCTGTCAGGGATCTCAAATAGGTTTGTCTCAGCAATGCTCTCCAGAACCTGGCCACAAGATGGTTCTCCTGCGTTCCACAGTCCCATTAGCTGATTAATTGCCGTCTGTGCCGTACCCAGTTGTTCCGCCGGCTTCTCTGACGTCTTTAGGCGGTCCTTGCTCAGCAGCGGGGACAATTCTCGTACGATTCTTGTCGTGGCAAACTTGTCCCCCCTTCGCTGCGCGTGAACCAATGGGAGCACGCTGTGCGTGAAAAGTCGGGTGGGACCGAAAGTGCCATCAAGAAAGCTGGTGCGGAACTCATCAATAGCTAACGCTTCGAACAATCTTTCAAAACCCATCCGACGCGCCGCCATATGGTGTTCAAGCGTCAGGATTTTGCATTGATCGATCTCCTTCCACAGCTCGTCCGCAGTGATGTCTGCCATGTGGTTCCGGACTTTCTGCTCAAGAGCAGGTTTATCTGCGGTATCCGCTGGAAACACGAAGAATCGAACCCACCCCTCGATGGCGTCGTCGCGCGGCTCCTGTATATGCTGGTCCGCCGCCGAGCGAACTTGATTGATCAGCCGCACGATGCGTTTCGGACAGCGATGATTGAGTTTCTTCGCCGGGATTGCCCACCCGGCAGGGATTTCGTCCTCCATCCGATCTTTTCCATCGGCGTAGATGCGCTGCATCGTGTCGCCGATAAGCCCAAGACTGAATCGCGCTTTGTGCGCCTGCTGAACGCTCAACAGCGCATCTACCAGGGATCCGTGCGTGTCTTGGCTTTCGTCAATAAGGATGAAGGGGAACTTCTCGACCAAGAGCCGCTGCATGAGCGGCTTGGTCTGAAGGAATGAGGAGAAGATGTTTATCACCTCGGCGTGGTTGAGCGCATTTCGCTCGCGATTGTCGCCGTTTGGATTGTAGGTGAACGCCTTAATCTGACCTAGCCGTTCTAAGCGCCGTCCTTTGGACTCGATCTGAGCAAGCCGAGATATGGAAGCCTTGGTTCCCGGCCGACCTCTTCTCTCTTCTTCTTGAAGGTCTGCTATCTGCCGCTGGAGGGCCTCCCGCAGCCAGACACGTATGTCGCTATTAAGCCCTTGGATCTGCTGCCAAGCAAAGCTGTGTATGGTCCGAACAACGAAGAGCGGGTCGTACTGAGTGCGCCGAATGATCTCGTCACACGCGGCGTTGGTATATGTGATGACGGCAACCTGACGGCCCCGCAAGCGAAGCCTATCGCGGAAAGTTTCGCGAATGTGCGTAAGCGCATTAACCAACGTCCGGGTCTTACCGGACCCTGCCCCAGCAAAAAGGAAAAAGCTTTTGGGGTCATCCAACCGCAGGGCTTCAGCGATCGTGCCATCCACATGATCGTCCATGCCTACGTTGGAATTTGGCCGGATCAGAGTCATGCCGCCATCCCAGGATTATCGTCGGCTGGCGCCGGGTTGGGATTTTCAACCGCCCTTACGATACCGAGTTCGACCTGTTTGTGTTCGAGTTGCTGCGCAAGCCATGAGAGGCCAAGGCGGATGTAAGTTGGCGAAGCAAGTGCGATCGGGTCCTCAAGCTCGAGCAGGTCCAGCGCAAACTCCGCCTTATTGCCCCCTTTCAATTGCTCTTTGAGGGCAGCTCCCAATGCAGCGCTATCTGCACTTTCGGAGATGGCTTGGCGGAACTTTGCTATCAAGCCCGTACCCTCGAGTCCGGCGAAAAGTGCTAGGTTTTCATAGACGATCGAATCTTCGAGGGTATAGGCCAACGCCTCTGTTACAGCGCCTTTGAACTCGATTTGCACGGGGCATTGGTAGGCCACGCGCACCGCAAAGCGTTCGTCTACATAGGTTTTGATCTTTTCGGTCTCCGGTGTATCCAAAAGCTGGTCGAGCTGAGCGACGGCGGGGCACCAACTTCGTAGCGTCTGATTGCGAGTGGTGTAATTTTGGCCCCTAACGGGCACCGCTGCTTTGCCCTCAGCATCGCAAGAGTCGATATCAGTGATGACTAGCGTGGTAAGACCGATCTTCTCGACTAAGGATCTCATGCGATGCGCATGGCTGCCGCCGATTTCGAGCCACGTGATGTAGCTTTCGGATAGTTTGGCGAACTCCGGATGCTCATTCACAAAATGCGGGACGAGAATACGCTCGGCTGGCCCCTCGATGAAGATGGCTGCATCTGCAAAGAGGAGATCGCAGTGGGTTACCCTTAGGTAGCGTGTAACGAACCGTTTCGTCTCGGCGTCATCGCCAAAGGCGTCGTTAAGATTCACGACACATGAAGTGGGGATACTGGTCGCATCTCCGGGCAGGCGGCGAAAATAGCGAAGCGAGTCAAACTCGCACTCATGCGCAATGTGGCTTGAATGAGTGCTAAGTACCATTTGTGTGCGGAAATGCTTATGGTCCCCCAGCTCGCCATGATTCCGCAAGATCTTGTAGGCCTGACGGATAAACACTTGTTGGACCTGGGTGTGTAGATGCACCTCCGGTTCCTCGATTAGAACCAAATGGAGGGGCGCGATAACGGCGTCGTCGCCCGCTTTTGCCTTTGCCTTTCCGACCTTCATCCAGCTGTCGCGAAACGCCATAAGGCGAAACACCATGGAGATGAGATTCTGATAGCCTAATCCGTTTGAATCTTCCGGTAGATGAAGATTGACGTGCTTTTGCCCATCGTGAACTGGAATTTCGAAGCGTACGGCGGCCTCATGATTGAGCCCCTCTACCGGCCGCAAACGGGTGGATATCGCCAACCTCGGATCAGTAACGCCCGGATATCCTAGTTTGTGCATCTCCTTGAGGGGGCTTTCGAAGCCATCGGTCAGGCGGCCGTCAAAGGCCTGTTGGGCCTGTTCGATAGCGCGCAATGCATGCAAGTCTCTGGCGTCTGGCTGCTCATACGGATCCAAGTGCTGTGCGTAATATTGGCGAAGCTGTGTGGACAGCTTTCGAGAACCCGAGTTCGTGCTGGTCTTATCGTCGTCGAAGCCGTCGTCGCCGTTTCCAAAGCCCCGCTGAGCGCTTATCTCGTCAATTCGAATAAGTCCTTTGAAAGGGTCGCCCTCGATGGGTTCATTGCCATTGAGCGCTTGGGGCCGAGCCACCCCGTGCACAGGGGCGCTTATCGCAGCGGGGTCCAATACGTAATAGCGGTGTGTAAAATAGTTGGCCAGGCGCCTTTGAAGAAATTCGACCAGGTTCTCCGGCCACAGCTTCACCTCGAACGAGGCCGCTCCGGCATCTGCGGCAGCTGCAGCTTGTTGTAGGGACAACACTTCGGCACGCGCCGCAACAAAATCCATCTGCAGTTGTTTAGCGTCGCTTGGCTCATAGCGGACACGAACGCCCAGTCGGCCGGCGGCCCATTCCAACGTCGGCAAAAGCGGCTGCACATAGTGCACTTCGTTCTCGGGGACATCGAGCCAGATGTCCACTGACGGAAGCACCGTGTCCCAATCTGGATCGGGTATGGCCGCCTGCGCCAGAAACGCCTCCTCCCAAGCCAGACCCATCGCATTGATGGCAGGCCAATGGCTGAGCGTAAAATCATTGAAAGTGAAATTTGCCCGCTCTCGCTGGACAAGAAAGTATCTGAGAGCGGTGATCGCCGACGTTTTGCCACTGTTGTTGGCACCAACAAACACCGTGGCTTTCCTCGATAAACCGACTCGCGTCGAAATTAACTTCCGGAAATTGGAAATCTCTACAAATTCAATTTGCATTCGCACCCCCCGCCCAACTCTTATATACCAAGTTGCAAGCGGAGCGGAACCTCTTCTCGCTGTTCTACCTGTGAATTCCGCTCAAAAAATAGTGCGACGCTTCAAAATGCGTCAGTTAATCAACTCGCAAGAGCCGTTCTTCACAGGTGCGCCTTAACCGGATCGCCCCTTTATCCTGCCGGCACACTGCTTTTCACAAGAATCTCATCTAAGAGTCCTAAGTGGTGGCCAGTTGCTCGGTTGGTATCTCTGACTGATTCATGACAAGATCCTGCTGTTTGCCATTTTGGCCGGTGTGCGCGAGCCAATTCAACGTCCGCCTTCTCTGCCTCTGGACGCCGGAAAGCTGGCCCTCCTGGTTTAGCGGCACGGGCGAGGCTACTCCTTCAACAGATCCGCAACCTGTTCAGGCGTTGCTTTATGCCCATCAAAATGATCTCGCCTCTGAAATTGGTTGCCAGCCAGCCAATACACAGAGGTGATTGTACGTTCCCCGCCATATCCGAGGTCGTGCTTGCCGCCATGGACGCCCTTTTCTCCATTGATGACCCAAACCGCGGCAAGCCCTTCTCGTTTCAGGAAGCCTAAAAATGCATCGTGGTCGACCAATGCAGCGCTGGGACCGAGCTCCTGTGTCGAAGGGTCGAAAAATCGAACGATCCCTTCGTCGTCGGAATAGGTCAGCTCCTTGCCATTCGATAGATGCAGATTAAGGCCTTTAATCAAGCCGGGGCTCGGCAGGTCGAAGTCGAAAGTCTCCTCGATCGAGTAGTCGTGTCCGCTGCGTTCAGCAAGGTAGTTCGTTACCAGCGCTTGGGTCGTAACAGGCAACCCATTCCGGCCCCCAGCGGGCATCCAGGAAACGATATCCGAATAAACGGGATGCCAGGGATACTCGCCGAGATAGCCTCGGAAAGGCATTTCGATCTTTGGCAGATCCCGTTGATTCAGTGATTTGTCCGAGAGGCTGTCAACTAGGGTGTCGAGGTCGGCAACCTTCGTTAAGATGCATTGCAAATGAAACCAGGTTTTGCGCTCGATGCGCCTGTCCCCTTGCCGTACGCCGTACTGATTCCAGATCGCAAATTCTTCAATCACAAACCATTTTCGCCCGGTTTTTGGATCCATCACTCTGATGAGAGCTTCGTCACTGACTAGGTCGTCGGGGCTATCGAGCCAAAGCAGCCGTGCAGCCGGCTCCATGGGTCGGAGCTTAACAACCGCCGGCATCCACCAAGTTCGATCCCACTGCCGCCATTGGTCCCCATGCGAATTCGTCGCAAGGAGGGAGGGGTCCATTTCGCGGCTGAGGGCCTGCCATGGGCCGTCGAAGATGCCGATCAGATCATCAAAATGTTCCTTGAAGGCCAGATGATCAGCCAACTGCGCCACGAGCTGGTGGAGCGCGATCCACTGGTATTTTTTGCCAATTCGCTCGACGCGGTGATCGTGTCTGTCGCCACCGAGATTGCGATCGACCTTGCCGAAACGCTCCGGCGTCCAGCCAAGATCGTGGGCCCTTTTGCATATCCAACGCCGCATAGCCGCCCTGTTAAGGCGAGGAGGCCATTCGTAAAGACGCCGGCGCCAAGGCATGTCGGCGTGTACATGGGCTTGGCCAAGAAGTTGATAGTCATGCCACTCAGCATCGCTCATGACTGAATGCAGCTTCTGCTCGGCGCGATCTAGCCTTTTTTCAAGCTTGGCCAATTCGGGCGAGAGTTTGTCCTTGCTCTTCCGCGCCCTCTTCCCTGTCTCAACGAGCTCGAAGCTGAATATTGGCGACCCGAGCCGCTCATAGGCTTGCCGCAACGCGGCGGCAGCCGCGAGCAAATCATCAAGCAGCTTGTCGCCCCCCGCGTGCTTGGACACCAACCCATCCCGCCACCTCGTGAAGGTTTGTTCCCGAGTGAATCCCACCCATTCAATGCCCAGCGCAGTCCAGTTGCCAACGGCGTGATCAGAAACATGGCGGGCAAAATCCCCGTCGTTGACGGTGGAGCTGACGATGCTGTCCCTATAGCGACCACTTTGATACTCGTCTGTGTAGGTCTCGATTTGTGCCTCGGAAACGGGTTCAAGCGGCCATTCGCTTTGGTACGGAGGCCTTACCTTTGCAAGATCCACGCCGGCAGGGAGGGCATTGCGTGCAATCGCCAATTCAATGATGCCGCGCGCATAGTCGCGCGTAAGAACATGCACTGGCGGCCGGCCGTCCTCGAATATGGATTCGTACGTCGCATGGGCCAGTTCGGCCAGGCCCGAATTATGGAGGCCCTGAAGCGCGCCCCCGTAGGCAGAAGCAAGGACCCTGTCCAAGACATAGGGGTCATCGACGTGACGGAACCTGCGGATCAGGTTTGCAGCGATTTTGAGCCTGGGCGCAAGCAACGCCGACAGCGATTTGGTTGCGCTGTCGCGAACAGCCCGATGGCTGGTAGAAAACGTCCAACTCAGGGCAATTGCTGCTAGTTCGGCACGACTATCTTCAATGGCATTTAGACCGTTGCGCAGCGACCAGGCGATAAGGGTTTCGACCGGACTGCCATCGCCCTCCCCTTCGTCGACAAGGAACAGCGACCAGCTGCTGTCGCGCTCCGGCATTGTCAATTTCATGAGCCGTTCGTGAAGAAACCGCACATTGAACTGATTGTCCGGCTCGGTCGAAATCGCCACCAACGTCCGCAATACCTGGTGCCGATCGCCTTGCGAATTTCGTTCTAGCAGTTGGAGCGTGCGCCGGGTGAAGCATTTTTGATCGCGCCAAAGGACACTCTTCTCAAACGCATCGTGCACAAGCCAGCCATTGAAACCGGGGGTAGGTACCAAATCGGGCAGTTCTTGACCGCAACGCTCGGGCAGTTGAACCGCAAGCGCTTCCACCACTCCCGCGCGCTCATATGCTTTGTCGCCAAGAATGCACTCGTGCATGACCGAACCGGGCTCAAACGACTTCGGCGGGTTCTCTTTGTCAAGATGGGAGTCGAGCAAAAGGGTGGCGATCCTGTGATCGCTGAATCGCTCGAACGTAAATCGCACAACCTCTGTGACTGCCCCATCCTCGTCAGTTGTAGGCTCAATCGCCAACACCCCTTCGCTTTCGAGTTGAGCCAAAAGGCTTCGATCGACCGTCCCATCTGGCGGAAGCAGTTTGTCGAGTATGGCGTTGGCGGTCGAAACGTCGGCATAGCCCCGATAGCCTTCATCAAAAGCACCGGCGAGCTGTTGCAGCGCCTGGGAAACAATGCGTCGAGTGCGATCGAGTTTCAAACGCCCTTCGATAGTTCTCGCGATCGCCTGGCTGTAGAACTCGAAAATCGACGTAACACCAGTGAGGCCGCGGGGTAGCTCACGCTGCCCTTCCCGCTCGAGGAAATCGCAGCAGGTTTTCAGAAAGAGCGGATTGTAAAACTCTGGGATGAGGTTTGGGGCCGCTACCCTTATGATGCCGCGCCGGTCGAGATATTCGTTGGCCGCATTTAGGTTGCCGGCAAAACCCACTTGTTCGACACGCGAGAGGCCGCTGATAGGTCGATCATCTGGAATGATGTACCGCAAATAGGTCGATCTGCACGACAGGGCGATGGCAACATGCGGAAACGGCTCGATCGACCTGAGGAACAATGGCAGCCGGACGGCCCAGAGATCGATTCCATGCCGCTCGTTTATTGCGTCAACGAAAATGACAGCGCGGGTACCCGCTGCTTGTCCCGCCGCATCAAGTGCTCCAAGGAGCGTTTCCGTAGAAATACCCTGGAGGTGGAGAGCATCAATGATCTGGGACCAGGGATCGTCTTCGATTAACGTCCCGCCCAGTATAAGCACAGCAGGCCATTCCCGACCAACCTGATGCTCCACAACATCCCCGAAGAGATGGGACTTGCCAACGCCAGCATCCCCGTAAACGAGCAAGCGACGACTGTTTGCGATTTGCCAACGGTCGCTATTCAGCGCATCAGCAATGTCCTCAAGCACATCGGACAGCCGGCGTAGGCTGTTTGCAGCATATTGAACGCTGTCGCGCCCCCTCGCGTTGGAGCGCTCCTGGTCCCACAGCGCATACTCACAGTTCGCGCTTTCCTTTCGCATTACCCCGGCGGCGGCCAGGATCTCCGTGACAGGAAAGATGTAGTCAGGGTCCGCCGACGTTCCCGCCAAGATGCCAAGTAAGTCGCGCATCGTCGCCGCCAGCTGATCGGCCGCAACGGGCTGCAAGCCCTTCTCGTCGAGCCGCTTCAGCGCCTCTAGGGATCGATATCCGAATTCGTTGACCTTGCCTGACCAGGCTTCCAGTTCTTCCATCATCGCCGGGTCGCGGCAAAAGCCCTGAATGGTCCGACGAATGGGCAGCTCGATGTTGGTTTCTGGGACGTAACGAGCTCCGAGGCCTTCTCTGGCGTCGGCAAATCTCTCTTTGAACCAATCCGGTGTGAGAACCGTCGCATCGAACCAGAATGCCAACCGGCCGGCGTATTGAGGCGTTTTACGACTCAAGCGTTCGGTCAGGGAGTTGGCTGCCCAAAGTTCGATTTCAAGCGATCGGGATGCCTTTTTCGCTTCGCGTTTCCAGCGTTGCACCCAACCTTCCCATCGTTGCAGTTCCGTTTGCTGCTTGGCTATTCGGGAGTCTCGAAGGTCGAATGGAAGCCCCACGATGAAACGGTTCAGCTTCGGATGCTTTTCCAGCGCCTGCTTGATGGACTTGTTGAGTTGTCCGAGTTGCGAACTACCCAACTCAAAGAAGTACTTCGCCTGCCAGCCGGTCTCGGCGCCGTCGCTGTTGCGCAAAAAGCATTCTACGCCCCCGTCGGCTCCAATTCCTTTGCGATAAAAGACGGCCCCCGGGTCGCGCGGCTCAAGGGTCGCAAGTTGACAAAGCAGCTCTTCAAATCCTTTGTCTTGACCACCGCCATGGGCGCGAATCTTTCTAAAATCTATTTGGTTCCACATCGTCGGAGCTTAACTTATTGTTGTCAAAAGAACTACAAATGGCTGGCAACACGTTGTGACCAGCGATCGGGTAAGGTTTGGGTGGCCGGTATAGGCTTGGTTTTGCGGTGACATGAAAGTGAAATGGCGTCAATGAGATTGGCTCCGGGTCGATCTAACTTCCTTGTAAACTGCGTGCTGCCGGCGCGACTCGAACGCACTACCCTTTCCTGCGGATACCCCTCAGGCGGCGGCAATTCGACCGGAGCCTATCCGGTCACATGAAAGTTGTAACACGCAAGATCGGATGGCAACTGCGAGATTTGGTTTGATTTGCCGTGACAGGCCGCCTGTTTCACCAAGAATGCGAGAAGAAACAATAGCTTACGAGACGCGGACAGACCGGAGAGCTTGAAGAGCCGCGAAATAAAATTACGCACAAACGCAACTTCATTTGGCATCAAATCGGCTTAAAATTTGGCGTGGCCGGCAAATGTTGACGGCGGGGCCGGCAGAGCGCAAAACAGGCTAAGTTCTGTTGAAAAAAGAGAAATTTGGCGCAGAAGCCGTCTATCAAAATGGCAATCTGGGAAAAGTCCTAAGAGTTGATAGCTTGGTGGTTATCAAGCCTAGCATTGATTTTATTGGATAATTTCGCGAGTTGGTAGCAAGACGTTGGGACTCTCTTTAGGCGGTCGCGCGCCGCCGAGAAAGGTGAGGACTGGAGGCTGAAAGTTTAGCCATCAATCGTTCAACAGCCGCCACTGAAGTGGGCATTCCCGGAAGCTCTCCGGCACGCGACAGAGCGGCAATCTCGCGAGCAGTCAGCCACTCCTTGAAACCGATGCTCGATGGGTCTGGAAGGTCGCACTCTCGCAGCCAATTGCGAAGCATGTTGCCAGTGACCGCCTTACCTTTGGCTGCGATGGACATGATCCTAGTCATGTTCGGGCATAGCTCCTCGAACTCAGGCCTCGCGAAGGTAACCGGCAGGCGGTCAGCGGCGAATTTGTATGTCACTCCGCGATTATCTGCCAACTGCTTTACGACAGAGGCGACGAACCCGCGAGCCGCCCAGATTCTGGCGTCCCCCGTCACATCCCTATGCGAGAAAAGCCACTCGCCGGCCATCTTGTTGATCGTGGTCATAGGGCCATTGTAACGTAATTCGCCGAACACAACCATCCGGCAAACGCCAGTTCCGAGGGGGCAGGGGGCCGAAAGGCGGTTAGAAAGCCGGCTCTGGCCGCCACGTCCCAAAGCCTGCCATGGCGTGAAATTAAGGGCAAAAACGGGCGCGAAGTTGGTGCCAATCGAAATTGCGCGGAGGTGCCAACTGATTTTGCGCGCTACACTATGTCTCCGGCATAAACCGTAACCTATGTGTCCGGAACGGACCTTTGAAAATATGGCGGGCGGTACAGGATTCGAACCTGTGCCCCCTGCCGCGTGAACTTGCTGGGCCGTAAGCTTTCACGCTTGTGACTGACTGACAGTTGCGTCCGCTGATAACGGCGCGAGAGGCCGGTAACCCCATCTAGCTGCCGCTCGGTAGCAGCGCGAAGACTTGCCGCCTAACTTACTTGCCATGGGTCGTGATCGATGAGGGCTCATGCGGCTGGCCCGTCACCACCGCACGCCAGTGCATCGCGAGTGCGACAATGGCCGCTAGGGTTAGCGCGCCGAAGATTGTTGGCTCAAGGCCCGGCAGCACGGTCGCATTGCCGATACACGGATCGGCCAGCTCCTTGTGAAATTCAGTGCAGATACGAGCCGGATCGTTTAGCGTCCGGAGCTGCGACCAATCCCAAACGCTGGCGCCTGGATCCTTCTTGCCGTCGTTCAGCATTACCGTCGCGGAGAGAAACGTACACCAGAAATAGACCAGCGCAATCGCCGGCAGCAGGGAGAAGACCGTAATCATGGCACCTTGATAGACGCGGCCTTCACGCGAGCCCGTATCGATCCCGTCGAAGCCGACAACCGGTATTCGCTCATGCCATTTCGAGCCGGCGCGTAGGGAATAGACGCGTCCAACGAGTGAGGTTAGTGCGAGCAAAATTGAACATATCGGGATTGCGATCATTACTGCAGGCACCCTCGCCTTCATGACCAGCTTTGCACCGAATATCTCTTCCCCGCCTTGCGCTACCACCCAAGAATTCAGGGCGTAATAGAGAAGGAGCGCACTGACCACAAACCAAACCTTGCCAAGCTGCGATTGCGTCATTTGCACCTCTTGATCGTTATGGGTGGCCACGTCTCGTTCGGCAGACGGGCTACTGACCTACTAGATCGGCCGATAGCGCCATATCGAAATTCATTTTGAGGCGGGCACGGGCAATCAGATTTTTCGGCCCGACAGTGATGTCGAGAAGTTCAATCGACGGAGTGTCAGCGGAAATCTTCAATCCCGGAACGTTGGTGTTGTGAACGGCCTTCAATATCTCATCGGACGCGTCGTTGATCTGCTTGTTGAGATCGACTTTCGAATGAGCCTCTAAATCTGCGAGGATCTGGGTTGCAAATAGGGATTGAGCTGCCTTCCAGAAGGCGTTGTCCAGGACCGTCGCGAAATGCAATTCACTGATCGAGATCGCTGTTCCAGTTCTCTCGACGCGGGGTAGCCCTGAGAGGTAAACCCAGCCGGTCGTATTCAGGAACTTACCCGGCAGCTTTGCCCGTACCTTCAAGCCAACCACGACGGAGCCAGCGCTAGGATAGAGATCAACATCGTCGATCTTGACATCGATGGCGCCTGCGGGCGTCTGCTGCTGGAAATCGCGACCCTTAAGGTTCTTTGACAGCTCGGCCAACAGCAATCCATAGGGTGCAGTTGCTTGCAGGGTGATATCAGCCTGACTTCGATCGGCTGATGTTTTGCCCAATGGCGGCAGAGGCTGGGACTGCGTGGCAACTGGTTCTGCGGCAAGACTGGTCTTTGCCGCGACACGCACGGTCATCTTCATGCCTTGCGCTTCACCGACCAGGCCCGAAAAGCTCGCCGCTGTCGGCACGATGTTGAGATAGACGGGCGTGCTGTCCGCTCGCTCGATCTTGATCGAAATGGCGTGCCATTGGGCCTCAACCTTTGACCGAAGTGCGTCACAGGGCAGAGCTTTGGCGATGGCATCCTGTATCTTGGAACGGTGGTCATTGATCTGGCCGTTCAACACGTCGGCCAGTCCCAGATTGATCGGCCCTGCGCAGACTTGGGGGTGCCCCAGGTTTCCAAAATCAAAGCCGAGGCAGTTTTTGCCCACGACCTCCACCGAAGCACTGCTCACCCATCTGCCGGTTGGGGTTCCCGCGAGCACGGGGCACCACTTATCGTTCATATCGAGCTGCAGATCGAGGCCAGGGACCAGCCGAGCCTCGAAGTTCTTTCCGGAAAGCGAAAGCAGGTTGGCGAGGTCGCCGCCGACGCCGGCCTGACCGGTGACAAACAGCGGCTGTTCGACATGAACGCCATTGCCCGCCTGGGCCACGACAAGCGGGCCATCCGTTTTGATATCAGCGTGCCAATGATAGTCGGCGCATTGGTTCGTAGTGCCAATACTGGGAGCGGTAACGTCTGGCACTTCAACACAGACACGGACACCGACCCATTTGCACTCGGTATGATGTCCCAAGCGTCCTGGATCAATATGAGGAATACCGACACATCCGATGTGACCGTCTCCTTGCACCGGAACGGATTGCGGTATCTTCGATTGCGCTGCTTGCACTAGCGTCTCATACGGGATTTGCGCCACCAGGGTGAGCACGCTGTCCGTCACGGGTGCCGGCGGCACATCTGCAGTGCCACCATGGGGTGGCGCCTCGAACAGATTTTTTTTGCAGCCCGAAACGCTAAGCAAGATGAGAAGGACCGGAACGAACCGGCGAGCGGCGGCGGCAAAGTGAGCGACACGCAACTTCGTGTCCGGTCCGGTATGCGCTGTCATGGACGTCTCCCCAAGAATGCTCTGCACCTGCTGAAGCGGTGGCGCTGAGAGTCACCGCTTTGCGATCTCTACGTATCGAATGATCTTCAGGTCCCCTAGGCGCAGGCCGGCGCCGCAGCGCCTGCCGCCAAAGACAACTGAACAAGCGATCCCGCCCTAGGAACTTCGTTGAGAACACTATTCTTCACATTGACCGCACATTACTCTTTGTTGCATAGTGATGTAAGAGGAGTCTGGGGTTTTTGAAAGAAATTTCCCGATCAGCAGCGTGAGCCGAAAGGCCGTCGAGTGGAAGTTGTTAGCCGCTTAAACATACAGCGTTTGAACGCTAATCGTTTTAAGTCCAATCTCTCAATTGCTATCGTCAAACAGAGTTCTATCGACTTGCCTTATTCCTTGGAGGGAGGAACCACCATGGCCGCGACTAATTTGTTCGACGAGCGCCGCCGCGCGGTAATGATTGCGGCTGCAAAAAGATGGAAAGCGCAGCCGCCAACGCCTGCGACGACGCAAGTGACGCCAGCGGAAAAGGCGCGCTACGACGCTCGCCGTTCGAGCTTTGATCAGGCGAGCGATCTGAGGGCACAAGGCCGTCTTCCGGTGTTCGTCGAGCGGAAGATGGGCCCTACCCTGGACTGGTACACCTTGCCGCCAGACGATGCTGCCCGAGCCGCCGGCCGGCCGGTCGCGCGCATCGTGGCCAATGTCGATCCGAAGGTCGATCCGGTCGGGTTTGCGACCGGGCTCATGGTCTCCCCTAACGTTCTTCTGACCAACTGGCACGTATTTCCGGATCCCGGCTCGGTACGAGGAACCGGCGCCAACTTTCTTCATGATGAGACGGCATCGGGTGTGGCCCGTGGCATCATTTTCGAGTTTGATCCGGACGCCCTTTTCTTCTCAGCCGAGGATCTCGATTTCGCGCTCGTCGCGGTGAAGCCGAAGGCGATCACCGGCGAGCTTCTCTCCTCTGTCAACTTCCTGGCGATCAATGGATCGCGGTCAAAGATCCTGCCTGGAATGCCGATCCGGATGATCGAATATCCTGACGGCGGGCCAAAACGCTATGCGATGCAGAATTGCCGGCTGCTTGAGCTGCGGGACGACGGTTTCCTCCGCTACGAGACCGACACCGAGGAAGGATCATCGGGCTCCGCCTGCTATTCGGAGATGTGGGAGGTCGTCGGTTTGCACCACGCCTCCATCCCCAAAATGCGTGGCAACACGATCCTCAACAAGGACGGCTCTGCGTGGTCACCTGGGCAACCAGACGACGGCATAGACTGGATCGCTAACGAGGGTGTGCGGATAAGCGCATTGGTCAAGGCCTTCGGGGGGCTTGTGCCGACCACGCCCGCCTCCAAGCATCTTCTGGACGAATTGCTTGCCAACACGACCGATCCTACCGATGAGGTCGCGAAGCTGGCGACGCCTCGCGCGCCAGAAGCGCTGCTTCTACCTGATCCCTCCAAAATCGCAAACACGAAAGGAAACGTGATGGGCGGCGTTACCATGAATTTTTCTGGACCAGTGACGATTTTCGTTGGTAGCGCCGTGCCGGCATCACAGCTTCCCCAGGCGACGGCCGAGATCGCGAGAGACGAGGCGCTCGAGAAAGCACTTCGCTTCGACCCCAATTACGACGATCGAGAAGGCTATAACCCTGATTTCCTCGAAAACGATATCACCGTGCCGTTGCCTCGCATTTCGCAGGAGCGGGACCAGGAGATGTATAAGGAAAATGGCCAGACCGTCGTGCTCAAGTACCATCACTTCAGCCTGGCAATGAACGCTTCCCGGCGAATGCAGATGTGGTCAGCGGTTAATGTCGATTACGATCCATCGAAAAAGACCTCCAGCGGCCGCGCCTTCTTCGGTCAAGATCGTTGGGTGTTTGACCCGCGAATCCCGCAGCAATACCAGTTGGGTGATCCCGATATCTACGCGCCCGCCAAACAGATAGACCGGGGCCATATCGTGCGGCGGGAAGACAATGCCTGGGGTGATACGCCAACGGAAATCGAGTTTGCCAATTCCGACACGTTTCACTTCTCAAATTGCACGCCGCAGCACGCCGCCTTCAACCGCTCCCAACCGGGAAAGCAGTGGCCGGGAGTTCAAGGCTTGTGGGGCGGCTTCGAAAATCACATTCAACGCGACTTGCAAACCGGTGACACGCGCGCCTGCATCATAGCGGGACCGATCTTGGACGCGAACGATCCGTCTGAGGATTTTGGGACCGGCGTCGTGCAGTATCCTCTTGTCTTTTGGAAAGTGGTTGCGGTCTCGGCGCGCGATACCAACGGGCGCCGGTCACTACGCACCTACGGCTTCAGGCTTTCCCAAAAGGATGTCGTCGACCGCTTCGGAGTGGAATTCGCGCCCGGCGAGTATGCACGCTATCAAGTCGCCCTGTCAGCCATAAGCGACGAGGCCGGCGTTATTTTTGACGATGTCCTCTTGCGCGCCGATACACACGCCGAGGCGTAACAAGGCACTCGGCGTGGCAGCGACGGCCAGCTGTCGCATATCTGATCGCGTCGCTCCAGAAGGCCGCCGCTCACGCGGCGGCTGCTTCGGAGGCGCTGAAACGCGACAGATAGTCTGCGGCGCGTTGCGCGTGTGCCGCGGCGGCGAAGATCGCCCGCTTGTCCCCCTTCAGCACGGACAGCCAGTGACCGATATAGGCGGCGTGGTCGTCGCGATCCTCGAGGTGCAGCCCCAGGTCGGCGCAAAGGAACGCGGCGCCCAACTCGGCGACAAGCTCTTCACGGGAATAGCCGTCGTCTCCGAACCGCTTGCCGCCGAGATCACGGTCAAGGCGCGTGGCGTGCCGGGTCCAATGTGCCGATTCGTGGGCAATTGTTGCATAGTACGCCTGCGCATCCCGGAAGGCCTCGAAGGCGGGCATTTGGATAAAGTCGAGAGCCGGGCTGTAGTAGGCGCAGTCGCCGCCGTGACGGATGTCCGCGCGCGTCGCGGCGAAGAAGGCTTCGGCATGGGCAATTCGCTCATCCGGGTTGCGGACATTTTCGGCGCGGGCATAGTAGTGAGCGGGCAGATCGTCGACCTGCTCGACATTGAAGACCGTGTAGGCCTTCAGGAACGGGATGAAGCGCTCGGCCTCACCGCCGGTGGCCTCGTCGGTCTCGGTGCGCCGCAGGGTGTCGGCATACACCACGGGAGAGCCCTTTTCGCCCTTGCGGACACGACCGCCCAGCTCGATGGCCTGCTTGAAGGTGATCCAGATCGGCGCGGCATAGTGCCCGGTCATCGCGGACGCCCAGAGCGTCAGGACGTTAATGCCGGCATAGGGCTGGCCGTTGTGGCGAAGCGGCCGGGAGACGTGGCCGGCGGCATGGGCGGCGCTCCAGGGCTGCGTCCAGGGTTTCACGCCCTGCTCGAGGGCTTCGATGATCTGGTTGGTGATGCGGCTGTAGACGTCCTGCCGCGGGGTTTCGTTGGTGTCCGACATGACCTTGCTCCTTTTGCGTCGGGTTTTTCTCAAGACGCGGAGAAGCAGGGCCGGGCGATTGAGCCGGCCGGTCAGGCCCTAACACGGTCCCGCCTCTTCCCGGCGGGAGTGGTGCGGGCGGGGTTTGACCGGGCGGCGCGCCTGGCCGATATCGCGGCAAAGATTGAGAAAAACCGTTGCAAGGGCAGATCGCCGGAACGCCTACCCGCGCGGCAGGGAACTCGACAGGAAGCGCTCCTGCAAAGGCAGGCAGCACGCGCGTCAAGGCGTCAAGGCAAATGGATGTCGCTACAAGAGACGAACGCTGCCACAGCCGTCTTCAGGTACGAGCCCATGGCTGGCCTGTGCGACTGGGAAAACGACGACGACCTGGGCGAGAGCACCGCGACCGCTACTTGGGCGGTGTATAGTCGACCTTCTCACCGTCTTCTTTGACGAATTCGCGAACCGGATGGTCGAGCAGCGGCAGCACCGCCTCCGAAGGCCGGCAGAGCCTCGTTCCCTTGGGCGCCTCGACGATCGGCCGGTTGATGAGGATGGGGTGGGCGAGCATGAAATCGATCAGCTCGTCGTCGCTCCAATTCGGATCTTCAAGGCCAAGCTCGGCATAAGGCGTTCCATTCTCCCGCAAAAGCGCGCGCGCGGTGATGCCCATAGCTGCGATCAGTTCCAGCAGCCGCTCGCGGCTCGGCGGCGTCTTCAGATACTCGATCACGACCGGGTCTTCGCCGCTGGCGCAGATCATGGCGAGCGTGTTGCGCGAGGTGCCGCAAGCGGGGTTATGATAGATCGTGACCGTCATGGCCTTGCTTTGCTTTCAGAGGCTGGGATTGCACGATGATTTCGGGCTTAATAGCCAGCCCATCAGCGCCAGCCCGATCAGGGCCCCGAACAGCTCGGCGACGACGAAGCCCGGCAGATCGACCGGCCTGATGCCGGAAAACGTGTTGGTGAGCGAGCGCGCCACCGCGACGGCCGGATTGGCGAAGGACGTGGAGGCGGTGAACCAATAGGCGCCGGTGATGTAGAGGCCGACCAGCCACGGCACGGCCTTTTGCTCGAACCGAAGACCGGCGAGAATGACGGCCACAAGCCCGAATGTCGCTACAGCTTCGGAGAACCATTGCGCGGGGCCTGCACGTAGTTTCGTCGCGACCTCCAGAACCGGCAGGGCGAACATGAGATGCGCCGCAAGCGTGCCGGCGACACCGCCGACGAGTTGCGCCAGCAGATAGGCCGGAAGATCGCGGGCCGGCAGGGTCCGGTTGAGGCAGAACACCAGCGAGACAGCGGGATTGAAATGCGCGCCGGAGACCGGCCCGAGGATGGTGATCAACACCACCAGCATGGCGCCGGTCGCCAGCGTGTTGCCGAGCAGCGCCAGCGCCGTGTCAGGCGTCAGCGTCTCGGCCATAATGCCGGAGCCGACTACCGTTGCGACCAGGAGGCCAGTGCCCAAGGCTTCGGCGGCAAACCGACGGCGAAGATCGAAGGTTGTCATTTCATATTGCTGCCTGGTCCCGGGATTCGCCTTTGATTAGACCGTCTCCGCGGCCAAAATGCCCTGCACCTGTTAGAACGGTCCTTCCGGAGTAAAACCTATAAAATCACGATACCCAGGTAGATGAGGGTAGATAGTGCGAAAGGCAGCCATTTGGATTCAATATTTAACCGCCTCCCTATGGCTTTATGCTGGTCGGCGGAAAGGCCGGCCAATTCCTGCAGATCGGCAAGCGTGTCAATCACTACGGCATCAATTTTCGACAACATAAAAAAATAAAGGCTCCAGCTGACAACGAAGGCAGCCGTTAGGCCGATAAGAACAAGGTAGTCTGGCCAACTCCAACTGGACAACTGCCATAGCGGGCGCAGCATTTCACCCTTAGTCTGGTCTCGTTCGATCAACCAGGCTCCGAATCCAAGAACGGCACCGAGCGCCGCGAGGATGATGAGGCGTCTCGTATCCATGTTGCGCTTGAAAAGGTCGAAATAGATATCAGCCGGATCCACCAAACTCACCTCCTTTGGCTAGGCTGTCGGCGAGGAGCCTGACCGACTGCGACAGGCGCTCGCCTGAGCTGCATACCTAGCTGAAGCACCGCGAAGACATGCTATAGCCCGGGATCAGGCGATCCAGCGGCGCAACCATCATATGTCGCTGCTTGGTGCGAACGTCATCATCTAAGCGCTTCTGGCGCGTTACGGCACACCTATTTTGCGTGTTCGTTTTCAGCTGATTCATTTGTTCTGCCTGGTAAGAGCATGCCCAACGTTACTGCCCTTCTTTTCCAAGCGAGAAGCGGTAGACATTGCTGTCGCGTTTCTGAAATCCAAGCCTTTGGTAAAGTCGGTTTGCAGCCTCTCTGGATGGGCGGGAAGTCAGATCGACGGTCCTCGCTCCCGCGGCTCCTGACCGAGCGAGCGCCTCGCGAGTGAGGGCTTCGGCAATTCCTTGTCCGCGATAAGCCTCGTCGACGACTACGTCCTCGATGATTCCGCGCACCCCTGTGGGAATGCGGAAGACCACAAGAGTGAGCATACCGACAATCTTCTCGGAGGCGCGTGCGGCCAAGACGATGGTGGCCGGAGAAGCCACAATCTCTTCAAGTTCACCCTTGCTAGGCATCCTGGCTGATGATGACAGCTGCCTCACCAGTTCTGCGAACGCCTCAGCGACCGCCGGCGTGATCGCAATTACTTCTTCTACCTCAATCTGCAATGAGAACCCGCCCCCTGCTTCGACCATCGCAACGCGAAATTACCCACCGTGCGAATGACTGCAACGGCCTCCGCGCCGGGCACCAAGAGTAAGGTTTGATCAATAGTGTCCAACGCATATGGCGCTAGGCCTAACGCGCTAGAGAAACCCTCTTACGCGTTAGGCGTTATTCGCAGCGACACATACTCCTTCTGAATCTCAGAAGGACATTCAAGGCCATTAATGCGCGTTAGTGCAAAATTTCAGGTTGCCACCTTTTGTCTCTCGTATCCGCCACATATAGCCGACTACATGATCGCAGCTATCCAACGCTTATTACTTACTTAGAATATTTTTGCGCGAGATCATCCGCCGCTATCATATCTATCCTTCGTGGCGATGCTTGAGCCTTGGATTGCGGCGCTCTTATCGCAATCACGATTTGCTGAGTCAAGCTTGTTTTGAACAAGAGAATGTGACAATTGTCTTTCGCCAAAAAGCGTCGCTATGGCGTCACTGTTATCGGTAAAAAACAATGGAGAAATGTCGCAGTATTACAATTGCGTTTCATAGGTGAAGTACTCATTTTTTCGGTTCCGTGCTGGGCGGCGAAGGCGGGGTTATTGGTAGTGGTTGAATCGATTGAAACGACACTAGGGATATGGGACGCGTCACTTCGCGAAGTGAAGTCGCGCATCAGGGGGCTTTTCCCTCAGGAGCGAGTGGCGACTTCGGCCGGTTTGTTCCTTGAAGGCCTGCTCCGGCACGAGCACCGCAAGACCGGCTGGATGAGAGCTAAGGCTGCGGGCGACCCAGGGCCCTGGCGCCAACAGGCCATTCTCGGAAGGGCCAAATGGGAAGCAGACGCTTTGCGCGACATCGTGCGTAAATATGCGCTCGAAACACTGGCCGACAGCGACGCAGTCCTCGTCATAGACGAGACGGGCTTCATCAAGCAGGGCAAGACGTCCTGTGGGGTAGCGCGGCAGATCAACGGCTCGACGGGCAAAATGGCAAATTGCCAGATCGGCCTGTTTGCGGCTTATGTGTCCAGGCACGGGCATGCATTCATTGACCGCGCCCTGTATCTTCCGAGGGCCTGGACGGAAGACCCCGCCCGCTTGGCGCGGGCCCACGTGCCTGTGGGCGCGACTTTCACAACAAAGTCCCGCATGGCGCTGGAGATGATCGCACGCACCGTCGGTGCCGACGTACCTTTAAGCTGGATAGCTGTTGATCACGTCTGGGGTGTCGACATTGAGATGGCTCTGCGGCGCTGGTGCAAGGGCTACGTGGTTGGCGTCAGCGCGAGCCACAATTTCTTCCTCACCCGCCCCGCTTTTTCCCAGCAGGTCGGGACGGCAGAAGACATCGCACGATCCGTCCATCCCTCTCAGTGGCGGAGCCTATCTCTACAAGAGGGTCTGCAAGGTTCCGAAACTTGGGCTTACTGCCCCTTCGCTGACCTGGATGTCGCGGAATACGATAACGCACGTTCTGGGCTCTGGACTGCAGGGCTCTTGATCCGGCGCGATGCGAACCATGCTTGCCGGTACTTTGCAACATGGTCTCCAGCAGGAACCGAAATCGAAACACTCTTCGCGGTGCGGCAATGTTGCAAGATCGCCGAGGACGGCCTCGGCGCGGCGAAGAGCGAACTGGGTCTCGAACATAACGAAACCCGTTCTTGGCACGGGTGGCATCGCCACGTCTCGCTGGTCATGCTGGCTTACGCGATGGTGCAGACCGTCCGTCACAAGACGGGCCACTGGCCCTCTGGACCGGTTGGACGATTCATGGTGGCCAGCCGCCGGTTCGACCGCTTGCCAAGGATCCCCAAGAGACCCAAACCGGGATCGCTCGGCGCCGTGTCAATCACCCCACGGAACGATCAATCTGGCGAATGTCGCCGTAAGCCATTCCTCATCAAAATGCCGGCCAAACAGTAGAAACCGATAGTTCTGCCATGAGATCACCCCTCAAGAGAGCTCCAAGGCGTGCAAAAGCCCTAATCGCTGTCAGGTCGATAGATCGAGATGTCAGTGGTCTTGCAGGAGCAACTGGTTTGGAAGCGGGAATACCAGTGAAACAGTCCAAAAAATTGCAGAACTTGCACTATGCCCAGGCAATGTTGAGGCAAATCCGTCAAACAGCGCAGGCAGACGGAGAGAGCCTCCTGACCTATTTGGTCGAGATGGCTTACCTGGAAGTCAGCGATCGGATCAGGGCAACTTGGGCTTTGAAAGGCAACAATCCCAATCCCGACCCCTAGATCCCTCGGTCGAGCGATTTTCCCGGCCGCGCGGATTGCGACAGCGACCCTGCTGGCCAAGGGAATGGTCCGCAGTTTTGGGACCGGCTCGTACAGCGTGTTGTCCCTATGCACCACGCGCATTGGACCATCGAACATTTTGAACCGTTAAGCTGAACAAACGCAAGGAGAATATTTGTGACTAAGAGCAATACAGAACTGACGCCGGTGGGGGGAGATAATACCGAACAGTCACCCTTCGAGCAGCTGGATGCTGAACGGACAGCCGCTGAAGAGCATGAGGTGAGGCAGCCGACCATTGACGAGAAGACTGAACTGTCAGCTGTGGATTTGTCGTCTCTCACGGCCGATATCGTGTCGGCCTATGTCCGAGCCAACGCGATGCCTGTTGACGCTCTCCCGGACTTGATCGCCAGCGTGAATTCTGCGTTGAGGGGGATTGTACAGCCGTTTTCGACGGAAGAACCTGACCTCGTTCCGGCGGTCAGTCGAAAGCGGTCTGTGTTCCCCGATTATATCGTGTGCTTGGAGGACGGAAGGAAGCTCAAGTCTCTCAAACGGCATCTCAGAACGCATTTCAATCTGACACCCGACGAATACAGAGCAAAGTGGGGACTTTCCGCTGACTATCCGATGGTGGCGGCCAATTATGCCGCTCATCGGTCCGTCATTGCAAAGTCCGTTGGTCTTGGCCGCAAGACAGCCGGTCGTAAGTCATCTGCAAAAAAGCAAGGGTAATACCTCGCCTCCTCCCACCCGCTCTCGACCTCTGCACCTTTTGCCGCGGCAAACGCATCCTCCCCTGCGGAGTGATGGTGATGGGAATGCGGTTCAGCCATGGCGTAAAGCGTGAACAGCACGGTGGCGCCCGCTTCTCAAAGCCTGTTTTGCAATCCTTCTAGCGCTGATTGGGATCTCGTCTGCCGCCTTATGTCGCGGCCGACGACCGCGGCTGCCGCTCGAACTCCTATGGACGTCATCGACAGCCCTACAGGGCGCAAGACAGATGACAGAATGGAAACGTCAACGACGGGGCGAGCATATTTGTGGCGTGCCGGTCAAGGAATATTATATTACTTGGCCCTGCGTACAAGAACCTTGGGCTTCTGCTTTGAATGGGAAGCATGTGGGCCGGTTGGCGAACGGCCAAAGTATGAAGAAACCTAGAACGTCCCTTCACGGATGTAGCCGCGAAATCGTGCTATTGTAGGGATGGGCAACCTCGTCCCTAGTTCCCCGGCAGCCAGGCGTAACCGCCTTTCTCCTATCTTCGCTATAACAGCGGCGGTCTTGGGCGGACCCGACGCCTTTTTGAGGGACGCGTGCCAGAAATGAGCATTGGAGACGAACAGCGTTTCTCTCTGGCAGCTAAGAACAGCATCCGATACTTTATCGTCTACATAATTGATAGACATACTGGACCTCGTGGAGCCATTTCCAAGGAGCAAGACGAGGATGTTAGCTATGGAGAGATTTTCGAGACGGAAATTTAGCGCCATCGTGGCCGCTTTTGCGGTCACCTTGGTTGCTTCGTCCGCCCCTTTCGGGGCCAAGGCGGGCAGTCCGGACGCGGGTAAGCTGCCGTCCAAGATTCCGGAAGGCACTGTGCTTCGCATCGGCGATCCCGAGACGCAGAGGGCTCTGGAACTTTCCGGACTGATCAATCAACTGCCGTTCAAGGTCGAATGGGCCAATATCAGCGGCGGCCCACAGACAATCGAAGCTTTTCGCGCAAACGCGCTGGACGTCGGATCCGTCGCCGACATCCCGCCTATCCACGCGACCTGGACGGGCCTCAAGGTCAAGATCATTGCCGCGAAGTTCCGCAAGGAACCGGTCGCGCACCCGATTTATCAACTCGGCATTGCGCCGGGCGTCGAGGTCAAGACGCTCGCGGATTTGCGCGGCAAACGGATCGCCTTCAGCCCTGGTCAGGCACAAGGCGCGCTGGTGCTGAGGTTGCTGCAGGCTGCAGGCCTTAAAAGAGAGGATGTCACTCTCATCGAATTGCCCAGCAAGGGTGATGCCTATCCGGTGGCACTTGCCAGCAAGCAAGTCGACGTCGCACCGATCTGGGGTGTCCTCGTCAAGCACTATCTCCACCAATATGGCGCCGACGGCGCCACCACCATCCCACACGGCCTGCGCGACGATCCAGCCCATCTCTATGCTCCACAGGCCGTGCTTGACGACCCGGCCAAAGCTGCCGCTCTCGGCGAATATGTGCGCTACTGGGCTCTTGCGGCCCGATGGGTGCAGGAACATCCCAAGGAGTGGATCGCGGGCTACTACGTGGCCACCCAAGGCCTCAACGCCGAAGATGGCCAGTATCTCGTCGACGCCGACGGTCAGTTCGACATTCCCCCGGACTGGAACGATGTGATCGTGCGCCAGCAGGCGACGATCGATCTCCTGGCCAGGGAACTGAACAGGCCTAGGATCAAGGCCGAGGACCTTTTCGACAGGCGCTTCGAAACGATCGCCGCAAATGCGTTGAACGCGTCCTGACGCCCGCGTCCCGAGACTGGAGACGACCCAGATGAACGCAATCTCAAATACCGCCGCGGTTGCACTTCCCGTTCCCTACGCATCGGATGAAAGGGGGGTGATTACGCCCGCTGTACAGGCCCGCAAGACCGCGAGGAGGCGTGGTCTTGCGCTTGGGCGAGCGATCCCGTTCGGCGCGCTGCTCGGGCCCGCACTTCTTCTCGTGATCTGGTCCATCGGCAGTATCGCCGGCCTGATCGACCCAAGAACGCTGCCGGCGCCCTGGTCGGTTATTGGCACGGCGATCGATCTCATCGCCGAAGGGAAGCTTCAGGTTCATTTGATGACGTCTGCCTGGCGGGCGGCACAGGGGCTGGCGTTCGGCGTCCTGATCGGGACCACCCTCGCCCTCATTTCAGGTTTGTCGCGGCTTGGCGAGGCCATCATCGACGGCCCCGTTCAGATCAAGCGGGCGATACCGACGCTCGCGCTGATCCCGCTGCTGATGCTGTGGTTCGGCATCGGCGAGGGCATGAAGGTGACGGCCATCGCGCTGGCCGTCCTGATACCGATCTATATCCAGACCCACAGCAGCTTGCGCAGCATCGACAGCCGTTATGTCGAACTGGCCCAGACCTTACGAATGGGCTACGGCGATTTCATCCGTGAGGTCATCCTGCCGGGCGCCCTTCCCGGGTTCTTCCTCGGCCTGCGTTTGGCGGTGACCTATGCCTGGCTATCTCTGGTGGTGGTCGAGCAGGTCAATGCCACCAGCGGCATCGGCTATATGATCGATCTCGCGCGCAACTACGGCCAGACCGACATCGTCATCGTCGGCCTCGTCGTCTACGCGTTGCTCGGTCTCGGCTGCGACGGCATCGTCCGCCTCTTCCAGGAAAGGTCGCTGTCATGGCGTCGCACCTTGGCGGATTGAGCGGCGCGCCGCTGGTGCGGGTCGAGAGGCTCGTGAGGCGTTTCGGGCCGCGGACCATCCTGGACGGCCTCAGCCTCGACATCGAAAAGGGAGAGTTCGTTGCCCTTCTCGGCCGTAGCGGGTCAGGCAAGAGTACATTGTTGCGCGCGCTCGCCGATCTCGATGACAAGGTCTCCGGGTCCGGCCGGCTCGAGACACCCGATAAGAAATCGGTGGTGTTTCAGGATGCCCGACTGTTGCCGTGGAAACGCGTGCTGGAGAACGTGGTTCTTGGCCTCGACCTGCCGGATGCCGCCGAACGCGGACGGACAGCTCTAGAAGAGGTTGGCCTGAGCGGCCGCGAGACCGCATGGCCGATTGAACTGTCTGGTGGCGAGCAGCAGCGCGTGGCCTTGGCGCGCTCGCTGGTTCGGGATCCTGAACTGCTGCTTGCGGACGAGCCGTTCGGCGCACTCGACGCGCTGACCCGCCTGCGTATGCACGATCTGCTGCGCCAGCTCTGCGCCCGCCACCAGCCGGCCGTACTGCTGGTCACTCATGACGTGGACGAAGCCGTGACGCTGGCGGACCGGGTCTTGGTGCTCGACAAGGGCGCGATCGCCGCCGACATCGTCATCGATATCCCCAGGCCACGCGATCATGGCCACCGCCGGTTCGGCGAGTTTCGCTCCGAACTTCTGCGTCATCTCGGCGTCGAGACAAAGCCTGTGCTGCCGGTCTGAGGGCCCCCAAGACTTTTCGCTCAGCCTCACCACCCAGGAGGACCAACATATGCCCGCCCAATCACGACAGTTGAATCTCAACCTTTTCATCTATCCCGGCGGCCATCATGAAGCCGGCTGGCGCTACAAGGATTCCGCCCCGGATAGAGTGCTGGACATCGCCTATTATCAGGAACTGGCGAAGAAGGCCGAGGCGAGCAAGTTCGACGCGCTGTTCTTTGCCGACGGGCCTGCGCTCGCCGACAACATCCGCTATGCGAGCCGCTTCAGGCTGGAGCCGCTGACCTGGATTTCGGCGCTCGCCGCCGTAACGGAAAGAATAGGGTTCATCGCGACCGCCTCGACCACCTACAACGAACCCTACAACCTGGCCAGGCTGTTTGCTTCTGTCGATCATCTGAGCGGCGGGCGCGCCGGTTGGAACATCGTCACGACGGGTGACGAGTCCGCAGCGTTGAATTTCGGCTTTGACCGACATCCAACCCACGCCGACCGTTATGAGCGCGCCGGCGAGTTCGTTGATGTGGTAACCAAGCTCTGGGACAGCTGGGAGGACGACGCGCTCGTCTCGGACCGGGAGTCCGGCATCTTTGCCGACACCGACAAGATCCACCCGATCAACCACATCGGCAAATATCATCGGGTGAAGGGTCCGCTCACGCTTCCGCGCTCTCCGCAGGGGCGTCCGGTCTACGTCCAGGCGGGTTCATCGGAAGACGGACGGTCGTTCGCAAGCCGCTATGCCGAGGCGATATTCACGGCCCATCAGACACTCGGCAACGCGCAGGAATTTTATGCCGACATCAAGGCGCGGGTGAAGTCGGTTGGCCGCAACCCTAATCACGTCAAGGTCTTGCCCGGCATCAGCCCGTTCATCGGTTCGACCGAGGCGGAAGCCAGGGCTCTGCATGACGAATTCAATGAGCTGACGCAGCCCGAATATTCCCTTCACCAGCTACGCCGCATCGTCGATGCCGACCTTTCCGGCTACAATCTGGACGGGCCATTTCCGCGCGAGCTCATCAGAGTCGAGGGCGAGCGCGGTGCGAGCAGCCGGTTCCATGTCGTGCTTGACATCATCGAGCGCGAGAATCCAACCATCCGCCAGTTGCTGCACCGCCTCGCCGGCGCGCGCGGGCATTGGGTCCAGGCCGGGACGCCCGAACAGATCGCCGACAACATCCAGGAATGGTTCGACAATGGTGCCGCGGATGGCTTCAACGTCATGCCGCCCTATCTGCAGGGCGGGTTCGACATATTTGCCGAGGAGGTGGTGCCGATCTTGCGCCGGCGCGGACTTTTCCGGCACGACTATGAGGGGGCAACGCTGAGGGACCATTTCGGTCTGCCGCGCCCTGACAACACCTTCAGCCAACCTCAAAAGGCGAGCGCCTGATTATTGTGGGCCATGTGTCACATTTTCCAAGGCCGCTGCACGGTAGAGTGACCAGCAACGCAGTAAGACGGCGCAGACCGTTACGCTCTTAACAAGAGACCAATCTCCAGAGGGACCCCATCACGATCCGGCCCTCGGCCGGCCGAAAGAGGCCGATGGCAATTGAGCGCTCACAAGGTGGATTGGATGATCCACACCAGATATCTGCACGGATCACCTCCCAGAAATGGGCGGCCGGTCCTGGAATCGAGCCGCCGTCGCGAGCCTTTCGGGGCCGCGGAGGCTTCTTTGTCTGCTGTCCTCAGGGCGAACGTTGCAGCAAATGAGAGTTTGCAGCGAGTGCACCAGTTCGTCGTTCGATCCCAGTTGCACTCAGCAATGCCGGCGATATCGTTCATTTTGCGATTCGTCGCCTGGAGGATCTATGCGTCAGCAGACAAAGCCGTTCGTCGTCGAGAAGAAGACGTCCCGAAAGCTCAAGACCGACAACCAGAAGACATCGATCTGGGGGAAGTTGGATTTGACGCTGAGGCAGGATCTTGCAGCGCAACGAGATGCGCCTGAACAGAGGGCCGCTGCAGAAGACATCACAGGCCGGGACTCGTAGACGGGAAAATCACCTGCGGCTGATGGCCCGCCAACATCTCGCCAGTCGAGGCATTGGGGCTCTGCCCCTCCCACAACGATCTATGCCTCTTCGCTGGGCTCCAGTGGCGACGCCTTCGCCGGCCGGTAATCATCTCAACCCAACCGATTTCATGCCTGTCTTAATCACGACATCAACGCCGTTCCAGCCCATCCGGGTGTCCCCCCCGCAATTTAGGCCTGCCAATCTTCGTCGCGCTAACATTCGGGCAGCACAAGAGTGTAGTCGGCGCGCCCGATTCCACGTCCAGCTTCACAAATCCGTTGCGACGATTTCGTACATGAAGGGGGCGGCTTTGCTTTGCGGCCGTTCCCCGAACAAGGATGAAAAAATGTCCAAGGTCACCGGTAAGTCCGAAATGATCGAAAACGTCGAATTCTCTCCCGTCGACCCGTCCAAGGTTGCCGAGCGACTCCGTGCTGTCGCGGACCAGAGCATTGAGAAGTCGAAGGAAATATTTTCCAAATTGAAGCTCGGACGCTGAAACGGCTCAAACGGCTGTCAAATCGACGTTTGAAATGGCCAGGACCACCGGCAACGAGCTCCTCGTGAGAACGCTTGCCGCACTGCAGGCCAATGCCGAAGCCGGCTTCACGCACCTCGAAGCGCTGGTTGCCGTGAAATCGCCGTCTGAGTTCCTCGAACTGCAAGCCGCATTCCTGCGCAAACAGATCGAAAATTCGGCCGAGCACGCAAAGGCAATCCAGGCATTGATGTTGAGAGCTAGCGAGGATGTGTCGAAGCCGATTAAAGATGCCTTAGAAAAGGCCTGGGAAATCCGCAAGGCCGCCTGATTGCTTCAAGCAATCCGGGACGAAAGGTCAATACCTCGTCGACTGTCCCATCAGGCAAGACCGGCCCCGCGCCGGTCTTTTCACATTCGAGCGGACCGCGTTGTCCTTTGCTGCTCGCCTGCGTCGGCTTGACACCATAGCCCTTTGCCGAGACCCGAGACTTCAGCGTCAGTGCTTTGAAAGCACCGACCGCGTTCTTTGTGCGCGGGTGCGGCGGTCAAGGCATCACTGAGCGCCGGCAGCCGCAATTTCAGCCCCAGGCTCACGGCCTACGGAGACGCACCAACGGGAACAAACAGCTTGTCGCCATTATGGTCGACTTCCACCAGTTCCGGCCTTTGGTTCCTGCCCTCCGCAAACCCGCGATGGAAGATGATCGCATTCATATAGGCGAAGGTCATTGCGAGCGCGGCGGTGCGCAATGGGTAGTCGACCAGGGAATGCACGAGTAAGAACGCTGTAGAAAGGAACGCTGCCTTCTGAAAAGACTCCCGGCGAATTCCGGCAAACGCAAAGAGAAGGAGGAATAGGTACAAAGCTATCAGACCGGCGGCGACCGCGCCGCCTTCGAAAGCAATTTCGAGATACTCGTTATGGGCATGGTTCACATACGCGCTGAAGATCATCTCTTCTTTTTCATACATCTGGTATGCCTTTTGGAAGTTCCCAAATCCGACACCAGTAATCCAATTCTCCTTGATTCCATCGAAGGTCGTGCGGGCAAACTCCGCGCGCCCGAAGGTAGGATCAATTTGTTTCGCGTTGATCGTCGTCCACGCTCCGATCGTGTAGACGGAAAGCCCGACGAAAAGGGCAAAAACGCCAAAACCACTTGTTCTCGAGCGAGCTGAGAGAAAGCAGATGGATATCACGGTAATGGCCAGCCCGATTAGCACGCCGGCACGAGATCCCGCCGCCAAGAGGAGCAGCAGAAGCGCTACCAGACCGATGGCCGACGACAACAGGTGCCCGCGGAACAGGCCGTAATAGATAACGAAGGGAATGGAGACGAAAAGCAAAGCCGCAAAATGGTTCGGATTTGCGAAGAGGCCAGCATTGATCGTGAACGGCAGTAATCCCTCGATCGATATGTTGTCTGATAACGAGTATTGAATCGCCCCAGCCAATCCGTTGCACATTACTCCCATGAAAAAGAAGGGGAGCAAGCCATAAACCTGCTCTGCGCGCGAACGCATCATAGCCAGGAAAAAAGCAGCTGATGCGGCGACATACAGCAAACACTCGATTGTTCGCCCTACCCCGATGCTGATGAACCGAGTTTCATCGATCAGCCAGGGACGACCGAGGAGCGCTTCCGGTCGCAAGCCGGCAATAAGGCTTGCAGGCAGCGGGACGATTTGAAGCGAAAACAACGCCAGAACCAGGAAAAGCAGCCAGAGAACCGATCCGGGGATTGGGTGATTCGTGGTTCGGGAAAAGGCGAGAGCAACCGCGATAAATGCCGAGATCTCGATCACCGTGTCCGTGTAGAGTCCGGACGCCGTGCCCCCGCCTATGAGCAAGGCGGCGAACAGAACCGATCCGAGAAGATATTTTTCCCAGTCTGACCGCCGCGCGCTCAATATGAAAGTCTCTCAATGCTGAGTTTGTGCATGACCAGTGTGCCGATATAGCGAAACCGCCAACTCTCTGCGATCGCAGCGGTTTCCAAACGCAACATATCCATCGGGCATCCGGCCGGCCCAACCGAAAATTCTTGGCTCAGACTCTGGCGGTTGAAGGTGCCCTCCGGGACGGTAAGCCGCGCTATTTCGCTCGCCGGATCCACGCATCTGATAGCCCAGAACAGTTCTTTGGGGAGCTTCAGGTTTCGCCCGGATGCGACCAACGAAATCCGGTAGGAACCGGGCGGCAGTTCGATATATTGTTGGAGAGCAGTGTTCTTAATCGGCGTATCTAAAAACCGAAGCGTGGCCCCGCCGTCGCCTTCCACTGCATCCTGCGATGTCGCAAACGTAACCTCGACACCCGGCTGATCGCGGACCTGCCAATCGAAGGGTTTCCCATCATAGCCAGGTTCGAAGGCGCTGTTGAAAACATAGCCACCCAGCATTCGCTCCTCATCGGACAGAGTGAAAAGAAACAGCCGATAAGCCTGTTCATATTCCTTCTGAACGATATACCCCGTGATTACGGAGGACAGTTCCTCGGATTTCGGTGGGGCATCGGACCGGACCAGGTCAAGGAGCAATTGATTTGCAAAATCGAGCCCTTGGCGCGTTTTTCCCAGGACCGAGAACAAGTTCGCCCGCCACGGCGCTTGCGCCGCAATTGCTGCCAGTATGGCGTGGTATCCGTCCGGGTTCGAAAGGATTGCCGGAAGGCCCTCCGCGACGGCCGGAAACTGATCCGGCCAGCGCCGCAGTAATGTATCAATCTCGCTGATAGCCTTGGAAAGATCGCCGATCTCGACTGAATGGCCAATCGATCTCTTGAGCGCATGGATTTCCGTTTTCGACAGCTTTCGTGCCCGATCGAAAAGCGCATAGGCGTCATCCTGCTTGCCTTGGCGGTATTCGATCTCCCCCATTAAACTATAGAGGCGTGCGTCACCAACGTTATAGCGAAGTGCCCCGCTCGCCCTGGAATACAGCGCGTCAAGATCAGGGGGGGTAGCCGTATCATTCAGGTCGCCTGCAACGTCGTCTATCAGCGCATCGACATTCAATGGATCAAGCGCCATTGAAATGCCTGGCATGTCCGTTTCAAGCAGTCGACTTAGCCCGGTCGACGAAGCCGCTAACACCAGAACGAATGCGACGAACCAAATGCTTGAACGTCCAAGATTTCGCGCGAGCGGGCCGGTCTGCGCCGTCATCTACTTTACCCTCGATTTTCTGGGTAGCGGTGCCGTAGTTATAATATTGGTAGTTCATGTACTTGTACGCGTAGTTGTAATCGAACTTATTTACCGCAAACTTCGACATAGCGGCCCCGACCACGTTCGCGCCAGCTGCACGGAGGCGCTTCAATGCAGTCTTAGCCGACTTGCGGGTCACCTGGTTGGTGGAAACAACCATCAATGTGCCCTCGGCCAAACGGCTGAGGATCGGTGCATCTGAAAGGCCTACGATCGGAGGAGCGTCGATGATCACCACGTCGTGCCGCTTGCCCAGGCTGGTCACGATCACGGCCATCTTAGGTGAAGACAGAAGATCGGCGGGGTTGGGAGGGATCGTCCCTGAGGTCAGAACAGTCACATTAGGGTATTTCGTCGGCCTAAAGATGGTCGCAAGGTCTTCTCTGCGAACGGTGTTTGTCAGGAGGTTGCTCAATCCGATCGTGTTATCGAGACCGAACAGTCTGTGAAGGTTGGGCTTTCGAAGATCCGCATCGACAAGCAGCACTCTTGCCCCAAGTGCGGCGAAATCTTGGCCAAGTTTGAAGGCGGTGGTGGACTTGCCCTCCGCCGGCTCAGAACTTGTGACCAACAGTGACCGCGGAGCCCCTTCCGCGCCGGAAAACTGCAAGGACGTTCGGAGCGACCGATAGGCTTCGGACAAACCTGATTTCTGGTCTGCAATGCTGGCAATGAGCTCTCGATCGTCGACATGGGGCAAAATGCCGAGCATGGCCAGCCCGAGTTCCTTTTCGACCTGCTCGGGATTGGTAAAGGTGTTGTTCACCAACTCGATAACGTAAATAATCGAGCCGCTGATGGCCATGAAAAGTGCCAATGCAATTGCGAGATTGATGCTCAGGCGCGGCGAATAAGGCGCCGTCGGCTGCGTCGCGAAATCCACGATTGCGGCATTCTGTGTCTTGAGTTCTGAACTAACACCGACCTCGTTTAATTTGGCAATAAGACTGTCATACTGAGACCGATTTGAGTCGACTTCACGCTTTAAGATTGTGTATTTGATATTCTTGTCGTTGAAGACAACCTGCTGCCTTTCCATGTCAGCAAGCTTGTCTTTGAGATCGGCCTCCTTTTTCTGGGCCTCTTGGTATTTCAGCCGCAGCGAATCGGTGATCGCGAGCACGCCGTTATTGTAAACGCGCTGCAGCTCCTTGATCTGGGACTGCAATTGCTGCATTTCCGGAAAGCCCGGCTTCAATATGCCGAGCTTCTGTTGATACTGGCTATTCAGATCCGCCAGTTTATCGCTGAGTACCTGCAGCCCCTTACTTTCCAGCACCGGGCCCAGGCTAACACCACGTCCCTTGTCAATCTGATCCACTACCGATCCGGCGTCTGATCGCTCCTGTGCTGCTGCCTGGAGCGCTGCATTCAGAGCGACGATGTTCGACGCGATAAGCGACTTGTCGTCACCGGTAATGGTAATGCCAGCATCCCTTGCGTACGCGACGAGCTCTTCCTCGGATTTCTGCAGCTTCTGCTTGACCTGGGAAACCTGCTCCTGGATGAATTGCCGCGCCAAGTCAGACGTTTCGCTGGTCTGGTCCACCCGCTGATCGATATAGCTCTGTGCAACCTGGTTGGCCACATCGCTGGCGTATTTTGGCTTCTGATCCAAAAAGGTGATCGACAACAGGCTTGTGTTGGTCACCAAACTAACCGTCAGATCGTCCAAAACGCGCTTGATCGCAATGGCTTCACGTTGCTCGGGCGTTTTCTCTTCGATTGCGGGAGCTTTAGAGATGCCGAACGCCCGGTAGAAAATGTTACTGATCGAAAAGCCCGGTTTCGGAAACAGGAAGTCCGGCTTCTCGCTAAGCCCGAGTTGGAAGACGACGCGTTGCGCCAATGCCCGGCTCTTCAATTTTTCCCGGGCGGTCTGGAAGGCTCGGATATCGCTGTTTTCGGAGACCACCTCGATGTCCTGGAAGACCTTCGCCGAAGGGACCAAAACCTCCAGCTGGGCGGTTGCCTGATATTTCGGCGTCTGCATCATGGTCACGACGACGCCGGCTACAAGCCCTGCGGCCATCATCATGGCGATCAGCCATCGATACCGGACAACGTAGAAGAGCAACTGGAGCGGATTAAACTTCTGATCCTGTTCAGCAAAATCGCGTCCGTATTGGGTGTGATTTTGGCTGCCGTCATAGTAGAGATCCGAAGACAAGGCTTGGCCGTGTCTAGGAGCTGGTATTTGGTGCTGCCTGCTACGATCAAGCATAGTGCGGGCGTTCCTGATCCATACGGAATTGATTTGCCGGCCTGACTAAGGCGCGAGTACGCCAATCCTGACTGCAGTTGACGCAACGCCGAGAGCGTCCTTGAGGTTGTTCAAGGCGATTTTCGATTTCGAAGGGAATACGATCACCTTATCGCCACCGTAGATGCGTGGGTTGCGGCTCTTGCCGGAGCGAATATTCTCGACGTTATAGTTGGCGACCAGTGTGTTTTGACCATTACTGCGATAAACAAAGACTTTTCCCGCATCGCCGATGTTATTAAAGCCTCCGGCAAGCGCGATGGCGTCAATCAATGAAGCGTTGCTCGCTACGGGATAGATTCCGGCCTTGTTAACCTCGCCATCAACGGTGATGCGTTGTCCGGCGGAATCCTTGACGAAAATTGTAACGTCGGGTGACTGAAGGTACCGCTCGCCGTACCCGGTTTCGATTTCCTTCTCCAACTGACGGACGGTTTTCCCTGCTGCAGGTACGGCTCCGATCAACGGGAGCGAAATTTGCCCGCTGGCATCGACCTGAACCGTCCTGTTCAGATTGTCCACTTGGAACACGTCGACCTCGAGCACGTCATTCGGCGACAACGGCTGTTCACTGCCGTTCTGAGTATTTTGAGGAGCAGGAAGATCCCTAACAACCTGCAGAGCGCCACCGCCGGAAAGGGCGACCGACGATGATGATGTGAGTTGCAGCGCATCGACCGATGTCGCAGGTGTGCTGGTGCAAGCCGACATCGCAAGGGAACCCAGCACCAGTACCGCGGTGATCATGGTGCACTTCTCAAAATCACGCATTAGGAGGACACGCCCTTTAGCAGACGACCAAGCCTCCCGAGGTGGCCGAAGTTGTCGGGAGGTGATTTGTTTGCAAATGTTTTTCCAACGGGCTCAAGCGGTCGGTTCGCCAATATGTCGGTCGGGCGCGTCACCACCATATGGTAAGCCTCATCTTCCCCGCACCGTTTTGCGGCGGCCTCAACCGCCCGCGAAAGGCCAGGTCGACGGCGATCGGCGCTGTGTGTATCGGACGCGATAATATCTACCCTACCTTCGTCTATGAGCTTTTCCGAGTAGTAGAGAGCCGTACGCCCGAAGGCGCCAATAATCGAATCCGCAGTAATCTGCATAAGGCACCCGAGCCTATTCAATCTTTCGATCACGTCATAATTCGCCTTGATCCAAGTTAGACGCTCCGGATGCGTGAGAATGGGAACGAATCCAGCCTCTATGAGGCGCAGAGCGAGCTCTTCCAACCGCGGAGGCAACACATGGTGGGGCGGCTCGAACAGAAAATAGCGCGACCGGTTCAAAGTTGGGATTGTACCGTTCGCCAGCTGACTAGGAAGGTCGGGGGCTATATGGACGTCGGCGCCAACATAGAGGGCAAGCGGTATAGCAGCGTGCAACAACGCTTGCTCCAACGAATGGATCGCTGCAGCGATATTTTCTGTCCGGTTTTCATACATGCCAGGCACCACATGGGGAGTGCACGCCATGTGGGTTATTCCGTCGGCTACCGCCAGCCTCGCCATTTCCAGCGAAGTAACAAGGTTGGGCGAGCCGTCGTCGAGACCAGGCAAGATATGAGAATGCAGGTCAATCATAAGCGTTCTTGGTCACGTGACAGCAACACAGCGATTACGCTGCAAAAAACTCGAACACGCCACCCGGTTCAAAGCGGTTGACACATTTGACAACCGCAGAGCGCCGCTCGCAGAATTCCAGCTATCGGTTTGAAGAATTGCCATCTCCGTGAAGGCGGAGGGTGAGCGCCGTCATCGACAGAAAGCCGAGACAGCACCCAACCGACAGCGAAGGCTCATCCTTGCCCCTTTTGACCCCGTCCGGCCGCATTCCAGACGAGGCTAGCGGCTCACCCCGTTATCATCATTCTGGGTAGCCGTAAGCACACCGGCAGTAATGAGCGCGCCTGCAAAAAATGTTTCGGGCAGGCCAAATGCAAACTTGCCGGACGGGCCAATGGCTCCGGTGTGCTCCGGGCTTATGGCGGCCGCGGTGTGTTCGGGTTTGACGATCTTGAGACAGATGTTGTTCTCGACACGCGAAATGTCGAGACTTGAGTTCGCTGGCACGCTTAGCTTGCAACCACCGACCCGAACGGACGCCAAGCCGTTGGCACCGACCTGCAAACGACTGCCGAAATCCAAGGCGCTTCCCTCTTTGGCGGGCCCATAACCGGCCGTCTGCGAAACCATCACATTGCCACTTACACTTTGAATCGATCCGATTGGATTTGCCGGTCCCTGATATGCCGTTGCACAAGTGCACGATGCATCTTGAGCGAAAGCCGAAACTGAGCCAAATCCGAATGACGCGACCATCCCGGCCAGCGCTGCTTTCAAAACAATGTTCATGTGCCTCGATCCTTTGTTTGCGCCCTGCAGACGCGCCCAAGTCAATATACCGCGATTAGCGCCTAACAGTTTTCCGCTGGGATTCCAAGCTATTTCGCATGTGCGATATGAGCCTTAGATATACCGCGTTACTGTTATACAACAGTATATTAGAACCACAGAATATTCAAGTTGTAGGCATAGTCCAAGCGTTCCCTCGCGCGGCTGGCGCCGCATGAGGCTATCTACCTATTTTTGCTCTGTTCACTTATAGGTTACCGCGAAATATCACTTCCTCGCCAACGCCACCACATAATTGCCAGAAAACTTTTCATCCTAACGCGAAGTTACGTGCTCGGATGAATATCTCTCTCTCTGATTAGAAACGTCGTTTCCGCCGAAGCGACGGCCCCGCCTCGATACCCGTGGAAGCATCGGGCCGTCACGCGGCACTTTAGAGGTCAAGATCAACTCGATGAGCACGCTCAAGTGACACCACGCTGCGACAAGGGAGCCAAGTATGGACCGCCGTCAATTTCTCAGCGCAACGCCAAGCCTTGGTCTCATCCCGGCGAGTCGAGCCGGCCAACCCTTTATTGGACCAAGCAATCCAAACGCAAAGGCTGCAATTTCACACAGCTTCGCGACCGTCGCAGCCTGCTTGGCCGATACAATGCTTTACTATTCAGAAGGCATTGGCAGGGTGCAGATTCGCGCGGGTGAAATCGTCGAGGCTCAAGGCTTCCGCTACCAGGTAGCGGCGTCTGTCGCCAGTGACCAGCACATCACAACCGCGGGCGGAGTGAAGCTATACGTTGTTCCAGGAGATGCTGGGTTCAACGTCTTAGCCTTCGGGGCCGCCGGCGACTACAGCAACCTCACCGGGGTTGGCACGGACGATACGAGGCCAATACGGGCAGCCTTCAAAGCCGCCATGACCGTCGGACGTCCCGTTCATCTCCCAGGTCGCCAATACCGGATTACGGACACCCTGTGCATGCCGAATGCTGACTACAAGTTCTCGTTCAAGGTGGTCGGCGACAGCGGCAACTCGACCCGCATCTGGTTTGATAATGCAGTGCCCAAAAAGAATATGTTCTACAGTGACCTCAACATCAGCTACGTCAATTTCGAGGACATTGAGCTCCTCGACAGGACCCCGGGCACATCAAGGGCGATCCAATTTGTTGGTACTTTGTCAGGTGGGCCGGCGTGGAAGCACCTGTTCAAGGGCGTTCGGATCGTCGGTTTCCAGGAAGGGGCGCGGTTTGATGGCGGAGCCACCATCTTTACAGACGCCTATCAGTCAGAGGTGATGTTCCTGCACAGCAAGTTCAAGAATTGCAGAAAGAGCCTCATCTACAACAACATCCAGGCGGTCAATCACCAGCTGATTGGCCTCGACATTGAAAACGACGACGTGGCCGACGCGAGCGAGAAATGGCCAATGATCGTTTTCGAGCGCGGTAGCTTCATCAACCATCTGGGCGGCTCGGTCATCGGGTACGGCCCCTATGTGTCCTTTACTTACCCCGGCGTCGGTGGCGCGTTTCAGGTAACCGCACAGTTTGCAAGTCGGGGTATTCGTATGGAGGCCCGTGGGGATGGCCCCTTTATCGACCATCACACGGCAAGTGATATTTCGGTAAGCAACGCCTTCAGGCTGCGTTTCGAAGACATGGCCGTCAGAGCAAGCAGGTCCGCGAGCCCTATCCTGGCTAGGTTTGGGGGCCGCGTGTACGCTCGGTTTGACAATGTGCACTCCAATGTTCCCATGGACGTGCAAGCCTACATGACCACTGACCTCGGAAGGCACTCTGAAAATGGAAAGATTGAACTCAACGGTTGCCGACGTCTGAATTACAAGCGCGTGTCAGACCAGGCGGCCTATGGCAGCGCCGCTGTGCGCGCATCCGATCGACGAGCTATTCCGGCAGAGATCAGCATGGAGGAGGAGGGCCCTGCAGGGACCGTGGTGGATGGCTACTACCAGCTCACAGCCGACCGGAAGACAATCTACTCCGGAAACTGGCAAGTCGCCGAGTTGAAGACGTTAACGTGGGCGCCGAGCGACGTGAGTGGATTTGGTGGCGGAAGCAATCCCGCCACCATGCAGGTCTTCCTCCCGCAGTACGCCAGGCCCTGTAAGTTCCGGCTGCTCTGCGATGGCGTCAACGCCGCGGCGGCCATTGTGTTGGATCTCTATTTTGTGGTGGCCGGCAAAGATGTCTTAGTGGCCTCGCTTGCCCCACGAGATGGGGGACATTTCGAAGCGAACATCAGAGGCCCCTCAAAAACCCTGGTGATCTGGATCGCCGACGGCCTCGACTGGGACGGCAAAATGAAGGTCATAAAATCTGGATCGAGCGACAGCTTTGTCGGCCTGATCATGATCGACTATATGTAATTTCCGTAACGGACGGACGGCCGCGGCTGCCATTTGTCCAAATTTTTCCAAGGCCTGAAAGGGCCAGGATTGGAAGAATTACGAACCACGCGCGGGCCCCAAACGCAGCCATCCCGCCCCAGAAATAGGTGAGAAGGGTTGCGTCAAATGCGATCAGAGCCGCTATGCTGTCATTTCCTGAAAGCCAAACGAGTGCTCTCCTTGTCAGGATCACTGACGTAAGTACGATCAGCAACCCAATCGGGTATGCCTTTCCTAAAGTGAACAGCTGATCACCAACAAAACCCAACGAGACATTGTAGTCGTCGCCAACACCGACGCGTCCCCATAAGTAATCGACGGAATAATACCCAGCTCCCACTGGTTTTCCAGCCCAATGGTCCCTGGGAAACCAATTGAGGTAGAACAACTCCAATTGCTTCAGGTATGGCCCCAACCCAACATCGCCATAGCCCAAGCCGGTTCGAAGGTACTCTGTGAACCGCATATGGTCGGTGACGCCGACAGCAGCGGAGCTTGTTATGCTGTTGGCGTCTTCACCTCGCACGAGCATGGCCCATATCAGCAGAGCAGGCATGGCCAACACGAGATAGGAAAACCTGATACCGATCCGATGGTACGAGCACAGCATCGCAAACGGCATGATGAGGTACGCGGCCACAGCGAGCCTGCCGTATCCTCCCCAATAGAGGAAAAGATTTCCGCCGATGGCGGCCTCAAACAGTAGAAATACGATTACGGACCCAGGTCTTTTCTGGCCGCTCTTTATCAAGTATTCCTGGAAGTAGAGTGCAACGCCAATGGGTATCATCAAACTCATTTCGGGCCGCGGCGCTACAATTCCGACCAATACGATCGACGACAGGCCAACAGCGAGCCCGCACCACTGAAGCCACTTTCCAGAATGTATAACCGGAATGAAATCCGGGGTGTTGTCAAACACCCTGAGGATGTCCGAGAAGATGATAAAGATTGATATGATCACGGACGCGTCCACGCCGTCAAAAATAAGTAGGTTCGGAGCGAAAGGCACATAGAGCAGTAGGAAGGCGATTCCGATCACCATATCGAGCGGAGAGCGAAATTTAATGAGGCACAATTTTGCTGTATGGCAGGCGATTAATACGAACAAGTAGTTAGATGTATAAAGTTCGGTGATCGACTGTCCTATGATGCAGAGCGCAATGGTCAGATACGTGATGATAACTAAGGCAGAGCTCAAAATGGCCCCGCCCTTTTTTTCACTAATACCAGCAAGGTTATGCAACGCTGATAACCCCCCGCTCCTGGTCGGTACCCACATCGACCCTCTTTACCGCGCGCCGGGACACAACGCCGCCCGAGCCCCGTTCTCGCCGATCGTGTAAAACCTTGTGCGAGCTCAAGTAACCCGCACTGAATGGCGGGCTGCCTATCAATTCGGTATCAACAACCCGGATAAGTATCCCCTGCCTGAGCCGGCTGTCCGCAGAGCAAGCCCCTTTGGGTGAGATCAGCAGCCAGATCACGGCCGTCCGGCATGGAACACTGGACAACCAGGGCATCGCCTAGCCTGGATCCCGTTTTTCCATCGCAGGGGGTGCCTGCTCCCACGGGTCTACAATTCAAGACAATTCCCTGGAAATCTCGACGGGCAGCATCCGTTACCATGTCGCGTAGAGCCCGCCGTTTCGTTAACGCGGCCCCGCACAGGACAATTTTGCGGCCTCCCACCCGCAGATCGTCTATCGAGGGAATGGTGAGCCGGCCGGTGAATGGCGAAAGCGTGGCGTGGGGCGGCAGGCGTGGGTTCCCTCTCTGCGAGAGTATGACAGCCATGAAGCCGACGCCAAACACAAGCCCGACAACAGGAATAGCGACCAGTTTGTTCATCGTGCTGAGCGGAGTCCTCGATTCAGATTCCTGATGGCCACTGCGGCGAACCGCGGCGGATGGCGTTCAGGCCAAGTCCCACCCTTATGGCGACGCCTCATCGAGGTGATTACGCCGGCGGGATGGCGTGCCCTGTCGATCTGTGAAAGCACGAAAGCAGTGACTGGAAGTGGCTAGGCGCCGTACCGACGCTCCAAAGCGGTGGCAATTCGCTCGCAAAGCAACTCTGAGGTCACAACTGTGAGATGGAGACGGAGGCGAACGCCGTATGGATCAACCAGAGTGGTGACAATACCCCGATCAGAGTACTCGGCGAGGTCGAGAACATCGGCGATGATAAAATCCCCCATTTCGCGCAGGCTCTTGGGATGCTCGTGAGCCGGATTTTCCCCCCAGACCGGCGGCTTTCCGGGCAGGCCCAACCTTATCCGCTGGAATTCGGCGTAGCCCTCGGCAGCGTCCTGAGCGTTGAACGAACGCCGGCTTACTTTGCCGTTTTCAATGACCCTGACCACCCACCGACCGTCGACGTGTTTCAATTGCACGTCGTTTGGTTCTCCGGCAACCATGTCCGCAATCCGTTTCATTTAATGACAAGAACAATAAATGGCGCGCCGCTGCATCGCGCCGTTGCAATTCGATCTGGGATCTGGGTCACCATGATCCACGCCCTGTTCTGCATGTTCGCCGGCGAGCGCAGGGCGCTAGGCGGTCAGCCGTCGCGGGTGAGCGGCAGCACTCCGACCGGGGCGAGCCTCATCCGGGCGAAGCCCCCAGCGCTATGATCAAGGCACGGAAAGTGCGTCAGCGATCTGGGTGGCCGCCTGCTCGGTGGAAAACCGTCGATCGAACAATCGCCTGCATCGTCCGGGCAACTCGGCATCCGTTTCTACCTGCACCAGCAACCTTTCAGCTTTCGCGACCAGTTCATCTAGCTGATCGCTCTGGCACTCTTCGCCAACCCGCTCGCTTCGGATCAACTCGGCCAGGTCGTTGCCTGGGTTCAAGCGCACGAGTGCAGGGAGGCCACTTTGCATATAAGTCAGGAACTTGCCTGGTATGTTGTGAGACCTATGGCGGAGATCCAACGAGACGATTCCTATCCGGCACTGTGCGTAAAGGTCCGGGATTTCGTCGGGATCAATCTCGTCGAAAAAGACCACGTTGGTGAGGCCGAGAGCTTGCGCTTTTTCTCTAAGTCTTCGGGCCTCGCTGCCTCGACCGACCAGCAGGAAACCCACGTCGGTCCGGGAGGCCATTCTCTGCGCCAAGTCCAATACAATGCCGACGCTTTGAGCCACACCCATGTTGCCTGCGTACACGAACAGCTTGCGCCCGGCCAAGGGCGTCTCGCTGACACGGATCGAACAACGCACGTTTGAAGGCTTGTCCAGCCAGTTCTGCAACACCTCAAGGACACGCCCCGACCTCCGCCGCCACCGATTGAAGTAAGCCAGGTTGCCTGGCGTCTGGACGCCGATCACATCAGCAATCGAGTATTGGTAGCGCGCGATGGCATCAAAGAAACGGTACGGCAGACCGCGGCCCATCAGACCCATATCAACGGCCCATTCGGGAAAGATGTCACGAATGATAAGATACCCCTTGCAGCCGCTTTCGCGCTTTAGCGCGCTGACCATGGGGCCATGGAAGATTGAGGGAGCATACCAAACGATCCCGTCCCATCGCTGCCCTGCCAGCGGGCTTTTGCGCAGATTGCGCAACATGGCAAAAGGCATAACGAACTCGTTCCAGGTCCGCCTCACATAACCAATTTCCTTGGTAGGCGGCGCTCGCAGGCGCAGCACGGTTACTCCGTCAAAGTCTTCGATCGCCCAGGGGCGGTCCAATTCGGCCGCTGGCAGCATCACTGTCAGCTGATGCCCTTGTCGCGCGAATTCCCGCGAGAGGTCTCTCAGTTGCACTGCCCCCGACGTGCGCAGCGGCGGAAAAGTGTCCGCTATCAAAGCGATCCGCATCTGCCGCCGCTCAGTGCTTTTTCCATACAACGCGGTTCACGTAATCGGTATAGCTATGGATTATGCGAACCACCTTTTCACTGACATTGGGTACGTCGTAGTCGGCAACCAAACGAAGCCCGCGCTCTGCCCCTCGGGGCTGGCTTTCCAGGATCGCAAGGCCCTGGCAGACCCGGTCCACGTCCAAGCCCACCATCATTACCGCCCCCTCCTCCATTCCTTCGGGACGCTCATGGGTTTCGCGCAAGGTAAGCGCCGGAAAGTTCAAGATGGAGGACTCCTCCGTGATCGTACCGCTGTCGGACAGAACCGCTTTCGCATTCATCTGCAGGTGCACATAATCCAAGAAGCCGAAAGGCTTCATGAACTGGATCCTGGGGTTCATTTCGATGTTCAGGGAGTCCAGCCGCGACCGGGTGCGGGGGTGGGTCGAAACAATTACCGGAATGTCATGATCCTGCGCTAAACGATTGGCTATCCCAGCTATTCGGGTCATTATGTCCGGATCGTCGACGTTTTCTTCGCGATGAGCACTCATCACGAAGTACTTCCCTTGCTCGAGAGAAAGTCGACCCAAAACATCCGACTTGTTGATTTCGTTCATATAGTAGGTGAGCACCTCACGCATCGGGCTGCCCGTTACGATGATCTGTTCGGGCGCAATCCCTTCTCGCAGCAGATAGCTTCGCGCAATCTGGCTGTAAGGCAGATGAATGTCGGCGACATGATCAACTATGCGGCGGTTGATCTCCTCCGGAACCCGCGAATCGAAACAACGATTGCCAGCCTCCATGTGAAAAATAGGTATCTTCAACCGCTTCGCGGCTATTGCCGCGAGGCAGCTGTTGGTATCCCCAAGTAGCAAAACCGCCTCAGGGCGTCGTTCGCGAAGCACCTGATCCGTTGCCGCGATCACACGTCCAATCGTTTTGGCGGCCGTGCTCTCTGACGCTTCAAGAAACACATCCGGCGGACGAATCTTAAGCTGCTCGAAAAAGATTTGGTTCAATTCATAGTCATAGTTCTGGCCCGTATGCACGAGGCATTGGTCACACGATCGATCCAATCGGTCGATTACCCGCGACAATCGGATGATCTCCGGGCGCGTCCCGACGATCGTCATAACCCTCAGACTATTCACCATCCGCTCCACATTCTTGCCCCGCAAGGAACCGCGCGCTAATCGGGCTGCAAGGCACTCAGTTATTTCCAGACGAAAGCGGCATCTGCTAACTACGAGCTAGCGCCCCCTTCAGAGCACTAAGCTTGTTATATTCCAGATAGCTATCATACATTTTCAAGATAAGTATCGACCACGCATCCGGTATAAATCCCGTTGCTCCCCTGAATAAGTCCGAATTCAAGGATCGATCGACAGTGACCGTCGTGTCGGGGATGATATCTATCTTTTTTCCGTAGATCCTCGAGATCAAGGAGAGAAGATCGAATTTGGAAATGGGATCAGCTGAGACATGAAACAGACCCCTCAACTCGGCATTTGGCACGACAAGCTCTTTAATCACCCGCGCCAGTTCGACCGCTGGCAAACCTGAAAACACAGCGTTCTTGTAGCCTTTCACTTGGTCATTCTGGCTCAAAAACCAGTCAACCAGACTTTTCGAACTCTCCAATTCGTGACCGATGATTGACGTGCGGAGTGTCACTGCATTCGGGTAATCCACCTCCCCTAGAAACTTCGTCCTTCCGTACAGATCGTTTGCATCGGCAAAATCGGTTTCCAGGTAGTTGCCCTTCGTGCCCGAAAAAACACAATCCGTGCTCACATGCACTAAGCGGGCTCCGGTCATGCGGCAAAGTTGCGCCAGGCGGTGAGGGAGAGAAGCGTTGATTGACAGTGCCGTGAGATGGTTTCGGGAGGCGTCAAGCTGTTTAATGATGCCCACACAGTTTACTACGACATCCGGTTTGGTGTCGGCAAATAGGGCCACCAGATCTCCGTCGTTCCGAACGTCGAGATTGGGTATTAGGATCCAATGCTCATCGGGCAGAAAATAGCGTGCTTTGGCCAATGATCGGAGCGTACCAATCGTTACAAATCGATTGTCGGCGGCGAAAGCGCGGAAGACCGCATTTCCCAACATGCCGCCAGCGCCCAGGACGAGGATTCTGTTTGTCTTCACGTTGCGCATCGTCTTTCTGGTGAGCGCTGAGCAATAGCGCTAAATGGACCGCAGAGTCTTATATGGTCGCCTTCGGCTCACTCTTCTGGCTCAACATGCTCTCCGCGGACAATAGCTTGCACGAACCGAAGCTTCATCAACAGCGACTGCATCTCTTTGATACCCAACCTTGTGGTGTTGTGTGAATTGTAGTCGGTCGATTCCGAAATCTCGATCTCACCCTGCTCGAAGAATTTCCCATAGTTCAGGTCGCGCAAATCTGGCGGAACCCGATAGTAGTTACCGAGGTCCTGGGCCGCCACTTTTTCCTCTCGGCTGAGCAGGACTTCGAATAGTTTCTCACCGTGTCTCGTACCTATTATCCTAATTGGATGGTCGGGAGCGCCCAGAAGCTCCGTAAGCGCTCTAGCCAGGGTCTCAATCGTGGCCGCCGGCGCCTTCTGCACGAAGATCTCACCGGGATTGCCATGCTGGAAAGCGTAGAGCACCAGGTCGACCGCGTCATCCAGTGTCATCATGAAACGCGTCATGGCAGCATCGGTGATGGTGATCGGCTGGCCCGCGCGAATTTGGTTGGTGAACAACGGGATCACCGAGCCGCGGGAGGCCATCACATTGCCGTATCGGGTAGCGCATATGGCGGTATTGTTGCTCAATCGCGACTTGGCGACGATGACCTTCTCCATCATCGCCTTGCTGATGCCCATTGCATTGATCGGATATACGGCCTTGTCTGTGCTCAGGCAGATCACACGCTCCACACCGGAGTTTATGGCCGCTTCCAAGGTGTTCTCAGTTCCCAGGACATTGGTTTTGACGGCCTCAAGCGGGTAGAATTCGCACGAAGGCACCTGTTTGAGTGCGGCAGCGTGATAAATGAAATTGGAGCCCCGCACGGCGTTGAGGACCGACTGGTAGTCGCGAACATCACCAATATAGAACTTAAGCTTTTGATTGTTGTATTTTTTCCGCATGTCGTCCTGCTTCTTCTCATCCCGGCTGAAGATGCGGATTTCAGCTAGGTCAGAATCCAGAAACCGCCGCAAAACAGCATTTCCGAAGGAGCCAGTACCGCCGGTTATGAGGAGGGTCTTGCCGGTGAACATCGAAAGTCCTTTTCTATTTCAATTGGCTGCAACGGAACGGAACATTTTGAGAGTGTCCGATCGCGCCTCGTCGGTTGCGGCGTAGCGGTTGGCGAATTCAAGCGCGGCTTTTTCGAGTGATCGCTGTTCTTCGGCATCCCTGTCCGCTGCACGCGCCAGTTGCTGTCGCCACACGTCAACGGAAACGAGGGGGATTACCGTGATTGCGCCGGTTGAAACGGCGCGCCAGGGTGTCCGATCGCTAACCAGCACGGGTGTGCCGGCGCGCAGAGCTTCAAAGATAACATGCCCGAAATTTTCCCCCAGAGTGGGGAATGCGAACAGATCATATGCAGCAAACGTCGCGGAAACCTCATGAGGCTCGAGCGCTCCACGGTATTCGACGGTGATGTGGGTTGGGAGGCGTTTGATGATGGTCTGGCAATTCCGCCAGTATGCAGGGTCCTCTACAGGGCCAAAAATGCTCAGCTTGATCTTGCGATCCACTCGGGAGAGAATCTCGAGGAGGCCTGTGAGATTCTTCATAGGTGAGATGCGCGATATGAAGGCAATGCTTAATTCGCCCGCCCTTTTTCGCTGACGTTTCAGGCGACTAAAGCTTTCACCTGCCGCGGACACCGGATCAGCCGCGAGATGGATTTTGCCCCGTGCATGGGGAAACTGCCGCTGAATATCTTCAGCTTCCAGTAGGGTCGAGGCGTGCCAGTGCACATCGCGATAAAGCCCAACTAGCTTGGCGCAGCTCAGATAAATTCTCTTTTTAAAGCTCTTTATCGAGAGCGCGCCTGCAGAGAATTCGCCACGTGGCGCGATGCAGACACTCGCGCCATTTCTCCAGACCAATCGCTGCTTGAGATAGATCGAAATTGATGATCGATAGCCAAAAAAGCTGTTCAGGTACAAAACGTCGAAGCTGTGAAGCTTCGCAGCTTTGGCCACGTGCCCGGCATTGAATTTTTTCGGGTCAGCATAATATATCAAACCGTTCGGCGAGCGCACCCACCTGTTGATACGGACTCCCGGATACGGCTCGTCGGAGCCCAAATCACGATCTCTTGTGAAAATCGAAAACTCAATGTTGCTGCGCAGGACTTCACACATGTTGGCAAGCGTACGAATTGGTCCGCCCGCCTTGAAGCCCGGCAAATAAAAATCGGCAACACAAAGGACTCTGATCTTGCTCATGTCCGCAAAAGAGCCGTTGTCGGCAAACTGCCGCCTTCAGATGTAAGCTGTAGACTTTGAAAGTTGCGCTTTAAGCTGCGCTCTTTATCGCTGCCAGACCGTGCAATAACCCGGCCTTTAGCAATTCTCGGTAGATATGCTCAGCAGCTTGAGCGGCTGGCACACGGTCCAGCATAAGATTGAGTGTTCCTGGCAACGTCGACAGCCAATAGGCACAGACGAAATCATGATTGTACTGATCGTCCCAGCCTATCGGCGAGGCCAGGCCGCCCGAGATTATACGGCGGAGGTTGGCGGAGTTTGCTATCGGGACGACGCCCTTGTGGAATTCATAAAACACACGGCCATACAGAAAAACGCGCTTTTTGAGCAGAAGCGCCTCGTAGCCAACAGTGCTGGTGAGGGTGATAACCCCTACAGACGATTTGATCAGCTCCTTTGTCGGCTCATGCGGCCCTAACAACCTGACATTCGGCAGAGACCGAATACGCCTGTAGAAATCGAGCGTGGGATATGCCCAGGCACTAATATGATCCTTGACATACAAGCGGGTGCCTTCAGGCAGACTGAAGGCAATGTTACGGATCACCTCATACTCGTCGAGGTAGGCTCCCGCGAGGATCGACGTAGAGGCTTCGGGATGGAAGTGCATCGGGTACAGAAGAAATCGTTCTCCCGCTACGGCCTTTTGATACATGCCGCGAACAGTGCCCGCTTTGAGACGTCGACGGACATTGCGCAGAAAGAGGCTTGTATGTGTGCGCAGGGGATTACCGATCTGGAACGAATTGGTCCGACTGTCGGAGACGTGGCGTAGGAGCGCCTTGATCTTGGCAAGACGGTCGCGCCTAAAGTACCGCTTGATCAAGGCGATACGTTCCAGGCCATTGATTTTCATGTAATCGGGAACGATCGTCTCGATGTTGGCGATGTAGTCCTTCACCCAGCGGTGAACATCTGGTTCCACCGTCTTGTAGCCACCTCGGATCGCTGCAAAATTTCTCTCAATAGAGTCATCCGCCAAGGGATCCCCAGAAACTGAAAACCGGCCTGGCAGCCGAGATGCCCCTAGACCAATATAAACGGCTCGCCGTTCCTGGGCTACGAACAGCGCGAAATGTGCAAACGTATTGGAAACATTCTCATATAGAACGAGTTCCGTCCCATGCTTTTCAAATATCCTCTCGAAAAATGTCAGTAACGCACTTTTTAGGCGGTCAAAAAAGTCGAGGTCTGCACTATTGCCCCAGATGCCATAGGCCTGCGCACGCTCGAAGTCCGACAGTAAGGCAGAGTTCAAATTATAGCCGGAATAGCGTTCTAGGATGTCGAAATCCACCTTATGGTTCGCAAAAAAGGATGAGAAGTCATAAACTGCGGCGAAACCCGCGGAATCCAGGCCGTTCTCCTTGCGAGAAAATGCGCTGTCTACCGCGACCGCCACGGTGGCTCCGTCGTTGCGGAACCGCGCCGCGAGCGCATTGAAAAAATGAAAGTATTTCGGCGCGCTGTTCGAGAGAAGCAGAATGTTCATTTTGCCTGCCAGCCAATCAGCTCAGCGCGCACTGCTGTCGGGGAATGAACGTCCTGAGTGACCTGACGGCCCAATACCGCTTCGAGATTTTTAGGCGCAAGGCCAAAGCCTGGTCGCACACTGCGTATGCTGTCTCGAGTGATGACATCACCTGCCTTCAGGTCCCGTACAAAGTAGAGCGACCGGCGGAACTTCACGTTCCCCTGCTCGCTCGATTTGCGTCCATAATCGACCTTGCCGAGCGCCTTCCAAGCCGTTTTCGTGCCGGCACACAATGCCGCCAGTTCGGCAGGCTCGAGTGAGAAGCTGTCGTCCGGACCGCCGCCGCCGCGGTTAAGGGTGAAGTGCTTTTCAATGATCGAAGCCCCCAAAGCCACACTGGCAATGGCGGTGGTGTTGTCCAGCGTATGATCAGAAAGGCCTGTGACCAGTCCGTAGCGCTCAATCATGTCGGGTATGGTCTGCAGATTATAATCATCGGCCGGTGCAGGGTAGCCGCTGACGCAGTGCAGAATTGCTAATTCGCTGCAGCCGCCCTCACGCGCTGCCTCTATCGCTTCGTGGATTTCCTCTGCATCCGCCATCCCGGTCGAGATGATCATCGGCTTGCCGGTGCTGGCCGCGTATTTGATTAACGCCCAATCAACAGCTTCGAAGGAGGCGATCTTATAAGCCGGCGCATTCAAGTCTTCCAGGAGATCAATCGCCGTGTTGTCGAAAGGCGAGCTGAAGATCGTAACGCCGAGTTCGCGGCCACGGTCGAAGAGGTGCTTGTGCCAGTCCCACGGCATATGCGCTTCTTCATAGAGATCATAGAGTGTGCGCCCGTCCCACAAGCCGCCGTCGATGCGGAACTCCTCCCCCTTGCAATCAAGCGTGATCGTATCGGGCTTATAGGTCTGCAGCTTGACGGCATCTGCCCCGGCCTTCTTGGCCTCCTCCACAAGGTGCAGGGCCGTTTCGATGCTGCCGTTATGATTGGCGGACAATTCGGCAATGACATAAGGGGGCTCACCCGGCCCGATCCGGCGCCCGGCGATCTGGATACAGCTCAACTGGGTTCTCCAACAGGTTTCATCGATTGATTCCAGTCGCTTCTGAGCAACCCGAAGCAGACGAGGGAGCGATAGGCCCCCTGGATCCGTTGTTGCTCCCGCAATACGCCTTCCCGAACAAAACCTAAGCGTTCGTGCAGCGCGATAGAGGCCGTGTTGAAATCCACTGCCTGGCCGCAAACCTTATGCAGGTTCAATTCGCCAAAGGCATATTTCAACGCCGCGAAACCGAGCATTTTCCCGGTTCCTCTCGCTGCGTTCGGGTCAACATAAAATCCCCAGTTCGACGCCCCGGCGTCAGCGACATTGTCGAATTGGACGAAGCCGATAGGTGCTTCTCTATCCACGACTATGAGCAACCGGCGTGTAGCCTCATTGGTCGACCGGGAAAACCAATTCCGGTGCTCCTCCAGGCCAATCTCGTGCTGGGTAAACATGAAACGACGAACGTCCCAATGATTTCGCCATGCGAGCACCATTGGCAGATCGTCAGCCACCATCGCCCGAACGATCGGGTCAGACATATTCTTCCACCATCCGGTCGGCGACCCGGCTAACGCCCTCTCCGTCTGTAATCGCAGCGGCTGCTTTGCTTAGGCCGAAGAGAAACTCACCGATCGTCCCTGACACGAAGCGCTCCTCCAGTACCGAAACGAGTTGCGAGGGACTCCCGACAGCGACGGCGGCGCCCGAGACCTGCAGGGCCGAGGCCACGGAATGTTGGTTGTCCGCGAGCGCAAAAACGAAGCTGGGCAAGCCCACGCAGCAGCGTTCCCAGGAAGTGCTTCCCGCCGCGCCGACAGCAAGGTCACTTTCGGCCATCAACCGCGCCATGTCGCTCACGCCAACCAGAACCTGAGTCGAGTGCCGCATTGATTCCGCACGGATCCGCACCGCGTCCTTCCACGGCGCTTGCGGCCCCATGACAACTGTGATCCGCAAAGTCGAAGGTAAGGTACCCTCGTCGAGCGCATCCAACACAAGGCCAGTGACATTTTGCTTGTCCACGCCACCCATAGTTAGGAGCAGATGTTCGAGTTTAGGTTGAACCCGACGAGCCAGACTCGCTGCGCGCAGCTCGGCAAACTCAGGCCGCAGTAGCGCATATTTGGGCCCGAGCAATGTGACGGCATCGGCGCCCAGGAGGCCGTCGTAGTCCTCTTTCGTGCGGCCAAGGCTCTGGTCGAGCAACAGATCGCAATCGTGGGGGCGATCAGCCAAGTCGTCGATCACCATCAGATATTGACAGGCAGAACGCAGCGCTTCCTCCCAGCGGCGGTCCAGCCCGTAATGATCCACGACCAGACAGTCCACAGCCCCAACGGCTCGGTGCGTCTCTTGGGCATCTGTTGCCCAGTCCGTACCCAGCCAGTACGCATGGGGTGGCGCCCCGTGCGTCAGCGTGGCGTCCGCAGGAGGCCTCGGCAGCGCAACGGTCCTGTGGCCACGCTCTGCTATCAAATCCATAAGATGGCCAATGTGTAGGCGGCAGATGAATAGGCATTCTGCCCCGCGCTCCCGCAGCGCGTCAGCCAGCGTGAGACAACGCATGACATGGCCGGTGCCAATCTCGATCGAGGCATCAGTTCGAAAGGCGATCTGCACGGGTTTTAATTACCGCAGAGCATCTTGGGTCATTCCGGTCCTGGTTCCGGGCTCAGGATCCGAAACATGCATTCCGCCCGCTCCCAGTCCTCGGGTGTGTCGATGTCTTGCACACGATGACGTGGCAACAACACTGGGACGCTGCCTTGCCCGAACACGGGCTTGTTTTTGAGCCAAGCCTCGGAGCGGCCCCAGTAGAATTGACCCGCATCGTGCCAGGCCTCCTCGAGGTCTTGCGAGCGGGTCCCAAGATGCTCCGGTTGGAACATCGCCACGCGTTGGCCGCCGGTGATGCGCAACGCCCTTTGGATCGGAAAGGCGTAACTCGTAACCGAGAAGGCGAAGTCGGCTTCCGTCGACCGAAGCATGTCCAAACCTTGTCGCAGATCGCTCGCCCGTACAAATGGCGCGGTGGCGTAGAGGCAACAGACCTCTTTGGCAGCAGCCCCCTCCATTGCGAACCATCGGATGGCATGCGCCACGACGGGAACGGTTCCTGTGTGGTCGTCAGAAAGTTCGCCCGGGCGCAGGAAAGGCGCTTCGGCCCCGTATTCTTTTGCCACTTCGGCGATCTCAGCATCGTCCGTGCTGACGATGATACGGTCGAAACAGCCGCTTTGTACGGCCGCGCGGATCGACCATGCGATTATCGGCAGCCCACCAAAGGTGCGGATATTCTTGCGCGGGATGCGTTTCGATCCCCCTCGCGCCGGGATTACAGCGAGCCTCACAGCCCCATGGCCTCGCGTAGCACCTTAACCACGAAGTCCTGGTCCGCGTCGGTCAATGCAGGGTGCATGGGGATACTGATGGCCTCTCGGTAGTAGCGCTCAGCCTCTGGGTAGTCGCCGTTTCGGAAGCCCATCATCTGGTAATAGGGTTGGGTGTGCACCGGGATGTAATGCAGATTGACCATGATGTCCTTGGCGCGCAGTGCCTCGAAAACCTCCAGATGCGACGCGCCTATGTTCTCCAGCTGCAGCCGGATCACATACAAATGATATGCGGAATAGCTGTCTGGGTGTTGCCATGGCAGCGTCAGCGGCAGATTGGCCAGGAGCGTGCTATAGCGGTCGGCGATCGCATGGCGCCTCTTCACGTACTGGGTCAGGCGAGCAACTTGACTCACGCCTAACGCAGCTTGCATGTCCGTCATGCGGTAGTTGTAGCCAAGAGCCACCTGTTGATAATACCAGGGGCCGTCCATTGGCTGCGTCATGAGCGAAGCCTCTCGCGTGATGCCGTGGCTTCGCAACAGGCCCAAACGTGTTGCCAGTTCATCGTCGTTGGTTAACGCCATCCCGCCTTCAGCGGTTGTGACGATTTTGACCGGATGAAAACTGAACACCGCAATGTCGCTGTATCGCCCGTTTCCAACCGGCTCCCCCTTGTAGCGAGCGCCGATAGCGTGCGAGGCATCTTCGATGATCTTGAAGCCGTATTTTTTACCCAGGTCGTGAATGGCTTCCAGGTCGCATGGCTGGCCTGTGTGATGTACCGGCACCACAATCTTGGGCAGACGGCCAACCTTTTCGGCTTCAATGAGCTTTTCCTCCAGAGCCCTGGGGCAGAGGTTATAAGTGCGCGGGTCGACGTCCACGAAGCTCACTTGAGCGCCACAATAAAGCGCGCAATTCGCCGAGGCCACGAAGGTGTTCGGTGTTGTCCAGAGAAGGTCGCCTGGCCCGAGCCCCAGCGCCAGACAAGCAATGTGGAGTGCTGAGGTGGCGCTGTTGACGGCCACCGCATGACGGGCTCCCGTGTGCGCAAGCACACTCTGCTCAAATTTCGGAATATTGGGACCTTGGGTTAGATTGACTGATTTAAGAACATCCACAACGGCATCGATGTCAGCCTGCGTGATATCTTGTTGGCCATAGCGGATCATAGGTGACGACCGTATTTGAGCATTGCTAAACCGTTGATTTTAGCGCGATCTGTTTCTGTCGAGCTGGCCGTAGGCGATCGCTTTCCAGATGAGGATCAGCGTGAACGAGATCGTCATTCCAATGGGAACGGCCAGTTCGGCGTGGGTTTTGCCGAGCCACCAAGTGGATCCGATAAATACCGGCAATGCGGCGATGTGACTGTAGATGATGGGCCTGTCGCACCCGCGGGCATAGAGAGCATAGTGAGGCACCATACCCACAGCGTTGACGATCGCTGCAACTGCAACCCATGGATACAAATCAAGCGCGTCCAGATAGACTGTCTTGCCCACCCAACCGAGCAGGTAAGGCAACGCCACCCAACTGACACATCCAAAGGCAACAGAAACAGCTAACGTCTGGAAAAACATCTGCCGAACCGTCGTGCGGGCAAGCTCGTACTCGCGCTTGTGGCTATGGCTGATCAATGCTGGGTAGCTGAACGAAAACACCCCCGCATCTAGAAAGACCATCAGCGTTCCTGCGACGCCAAGGAACAACACATAAGCACCCACCGCTTCTATTCCGCCAAGATCCTCCATCCAATATCGATCGGCGGTCTGGATGCCACGCAAGGCGAGAGTTGAAACCAGGAACGCCGCGCTGACCGAGATCCCTTTTCGAACCCAGCGCCAATCGACTGGCCTTGACCAGCCGCCTATCGGAAGTTGCCTGACTCTCCAAACACCCAATGCTGCCGCAGCTAAGCCCGAGCACGCCCAAAGGGCCATGATCACGTCCAGATTCCGGCTTCCTGGAAATCCGATCATCACGACCACGGCCGCGATTGCCCAACTGCCCTGCCGCACGAACAGGGTTACGCTCGCGGCGACCTGATCCGACAACACGATGAGAAGACGCGAGACCTCCTGGTTGAAATGCTCCAGTGCCAGAATTGGAACGAACCACCATAGCAGCGAGGCTGACCAGCCCTCGCCCTTCAAGATCAAGACAACCGGAGGCAGGACAAACACGTAAAGAAGGCCGCACAAAGCCAATTGGCCTTTCAGCATAGCCCCTCGCTGATCGTCAGAGACTTGCAGGATCTCGCGCGAAGCGAAGATATAGAAGTCAAGGCCAACCAAATAGAGGCCGTAGATGACCGTGGCGGTGAAAAGGCCGTAATATCCGACCGATTTCGGATCCACGTACCTGGCCAGGAAAAATACGAACAGAAATCGTGTAAACAGAGTGCCGAACCGCAGACCGATATTCAGCAGGCGGACCGCCCCGGCAACAAAACGCTCATTACCCTGCGCAATGGATGCGGACGCAATCCTCAATGCCCAGCCTCGGCGTGAGCTTGTAATCTCGCTCATTTAACGAGCGCCAAAGCCAGTGAGGACAGTTCTCACTGTACGGAACACAATTAGCAGGTCCAACCACGGCGAAAAGTTCTTGATATAGTAAAAATCGTAGTGAAGTTTCTCTAATACCTCCCCAACTGCCGCAACATGCCCTTGGTTAACCTGCGCCCACCCGGTGATGCCAGGCCGTACAATGTGCCGATACCGATAGAACGGCAATTCGGCTTCGTACCAGCGGGAGAGAACGAGGGCCTCGGGTCGAGGTCCTATCCAGCTCATTTCTCCGCGCAGGATATTGACCAACTGAGGCAGTTCGTCGATCCTCGATTTCCTCAAAAACCTACCCAATCCTGTGATGCGCGCGTCACCGGTTTTTGTAATTGCCTGTTCCTTTTCGTCAGCAACGTGAGAACTTGTTCTCATCGTTCTAAATTTGTAGACCTGATAGACCTTTCCTCGATAACCCATCCGTTGCTGCCTAAACAGCGCAGGACCTGGTGAGTCCAATCGAATTAGGGCGGCGACCAAGAGGAGCGCTGGCGACAGGAGAATCAATATTGCTAGCGCCGCAATCCAATCGATCGCTTGCTTGACTTTCAAATAGGCTTGATTGGGATTGATCGAGCCGAGGGTGTTCTCGGAAAGGTGCTCGATCTCGACGCGGCCTGTGAGGGACTCGCTGATCTGTTTTGTATGATAGACCGGCGTACCAGAAAGCGCACGATCGGCGATATATCGTTCCCATTCGTTTGAAAGATCGGCCCGAAGGTCCGCGACCACACCGCTCGCATGTTCTACGATTTCGTTAGACGAACGAATCCAGTGCCAACTCACGCCCGGTATGTTTTCGAGGCGATCGACATTGCCGCCAGGGATGACAGCCAACTGGTATGGATCCAGTCGTCGGGTCGCAACGCTCAAGGCAAAGTACCAAAACGTCGACTGCACAAAGCTGGCGGCCACCTGAAACCGGCTATAATCGATGCGCAGAAAGAAAATGGTCAGGAACACGAGGCCGTAAGCTAAAGCGAAGGTAGGCAAGATGTATCCTGCCGCAGCTACTCCCGGGAAGGTCCCAATTCTCCGGTAGAGCAAATATCCCGTTAGGTGTGCGATGACCACCGCAACAATCGTGATCTGCATGTTGGACGAGTAGATCACCCCAGGATCAACAGAGCTGCGGATAAGGGCCGGAATCAGAACTGCAAATGCCAGACCCCCTGCAAGCTGGAAACGCATTTGCAAAAGAAGGTGCCTTTGATTTGGCAAGTTGATGACGCGAACATTCATGTTCATGGTTGCTATCCGGCTATTTTGGCGTGTCTGCTGTCACGCGGCAATAACGACGCCTTTGAGGTCGCTGTTTTGGACAGAGCCGATGACGAGCGCTGCCAGGCCGACCTTTGGGTCGACAAGTCTTTGGACATCGTGTGATCTGGACAGAATAGAACAGGTTGTGGCGGTCGCCGGCGCCAACGGTGCCGCATTTTGCCCGACAGTGCTATGAGCGGCACAAATGTTTTACTTAGGCGCGCAACTCGCCCCAGTGGCGCGCAAAGTCCCACAGCAACTGTGCCAGGTCACGGCTACCGCACTCCCGGGTGAAACCGGAATTCTTCATGCGTAACAAGGTGGACGCGCAATCGAGCAATAATGCGCTTAGATCACGCTATTGCGACAAGACTGTTCGATTCGAGTTGAATAGGAATTTCGCCGTTCATGATCGCGACTAACACCCTGGCCCGTCCTGTCGAATCAAGTCGGTCAAGGCGACCTATCAGCTCGGCGAAAGGGCCTGATAGAATTCGAACCGAGGATCCCAGCTTGAGACCGCCACTGAAATCGAGCAGACCGTCCTTGCCAGTCAACGCGATGAACCGCTCGACCAAGCCGGAAGGAACTGGCGAGGGTCTATCCCCCCGCATGATCAACGAGCGAACGCCGATAGTTGCGTTCACTGCGCGCCAGCGTTGCTGTGTTACGTCCAAAGCAACAAACATATACCCCGGGAAATACGCTGCTGTGCGTGTGTAAGTCCGCCGGGCATGACGAACAGTTTTTACCGCGCGCGGCACGAACGACGTAAATCCCTGCCTTTGAAGATGTTGTTCCGCGACATTTTCTCTGCCAGCAAACACGCCGGCTGCATACCAACGCACACCAACGGGCGCGGCGACGGAGTCCTGCAACGCTCCGTCTCTTGTGACATGGAATCCCGGCTTAGTCATAGCGGCACTTTCGGTTTACCTTATGCGCCGAGCAAGTGATTCATATTGCGTTGATCTAACTCCAATGGAAATATTTTTTCCAAGGTGTTTCGCGCGCATGAAGCTGTACGATACTTACTAGCGCAGGAGTGTGAATGACGCGTCACTAATATAGCTCCTGATCGCCTCGCCCGACTTTTACACAGCGCATACGTTACTCACGGCGCATGCCGTGCGTTTGCACTTTGCTTAATGATTTCATTGGTATGTAAGGTTGTGTGGCCTGCAGGTCCGTTGTGTCCAGGTTGCGGACCCATATGATGCTTGCCGGCGAAAAGCAAGCCGTGAGTTGGACTGCCGCGATCGGTATAATCGATTAAATATCATGCTCATTGGTCCAGACGGGAGGCGGAATGGCGGTGAATTTCACCCGGTGCAGATGCTTTGACGTTTCCACAAACCCTTGGCTCTGCATAATTAATTAACCGCAGTTGTTTGGGCATTGCCGCCGTCCGTGGCCAAATGACGCGGCCTGTTTTTGCTGTTCTTCGGTTGGGCCAGATGGACGGGGCGAGGCTCGGACTAAACAGCATCTTGGCGTGGCTCGTCGGCCACGCTTGTGTTCTTGTCTTTGCGTAATTGGGAACTGGCGCGCCGTCGTCACGCAGCTGTCAGAGTGGCGACTTAGTGAGTTCTGTCGCTTTGAGATCGGCATTGCTGGTGTAGCTACGTAATGAGATTATTACTGTTGCGTTTGGCACTGTGGTTGAACAGTTGGCCCATTCGCGTTGCTAGTATGCTTGGATGTTGATGCTTTGAGCTGCGGCTTGCTTTCGGTAGTGTTGTGAAGTAGTTCAGGCTGGCGTATTGATCCCTGGGAGAACTGTCAACATGTGTGGCATCGTTGGAATTGTTGGGCAATCGCAGGTCGCGCCGCTCATTGTCGATGCCCTGAAGCGACTGGAATATCGCGGCTACGACTCTGCCGGCGTCGCCACCATCGAGGAGGGCGAACTCGGACGTCGCCGCGCCGAAGGCAAGCTCGTCAATCTCGAACGCCGACTGCAGGAAGAGCCGCTCGAGGGCACGATCGGCATCGGCCACACGCGCTGGGCCACCCATGGCATGCCGAACGAGATCAACGCGCATCCGCATTTTTCCGACGGCGTCGCCATCGTCCACAACGGCATTATCGAGAATTTCGCCGAGCTGCGCGACGAATTGACCTGCGACGGCTATGGCTTTTCCTCGCAGACCGACACTGAGGTCGTGGCGCATCTGGTGGCGCGCGAGCTTGCCAGGGGGCTGAAGCCGGTGGAGGCCGCGCATGCGGCGCTTAAGCGGCTGTCTGGCGCGTTCGCGCTGGCGATCATGTTCAAGGGCGACGAGGACCTGATCGTCGGCGCCCGCAACGGTCCGCCATTGGCCGTCGGCCACGGCGACGGCGAAATGTTTTTGGGCTCGGACGCGATCGCGCTGGCGCCCTTCACCAACTCGATCACCTATCTCGAGGATGGCGACTGGGCGGTGGTTCGCCGCAACGGCGTCGCGATCTACGACATCGACGGCAACAAGGTCGACCGCAAGCGCCAGCAGTCGCTGTCGACCAGCTTCATGGTCGACAAGGGCAACCGCCGGCATTTCATGGAAAAGGAAATCCATGAGCAGCCGGAGGTGATCTCGCACACGCTGGCGCATTATGTGGATTTCGTTTCCGGCAAGTCGAAGCCGCTCGACCTGCCGTTCGACTTCGCCAGGATCGGCCGGCTGGCGCTTTCGGCCTGCGGCACCGCCTATCTCGCCGGGCTGATCTCGAAATACTGGTTCGAGCGCTATGCGCGGCTGCCGGTCGATATCGATGTCGCCTCGGAATTCCGCTATCGCGAGATGCCGCTTTCGGCGGACGACGCGGCCTTCTTCATCTCGCAGTCGGGCGAGACCGCCGACACGCTGGCTTCGCTGCGCTATTGCCGCCAGGCCGGCATGAAGATCGGCGCGGTGGTCAATGTGCGTGAATCGACCATGGCGCGCGAATCCGACGTCGTGCTGCCGACGCTGGCCGGGCCGGAGATCGGCGTCGCCTCGACCAAGGCTTTTACATGCCAGCTGTCTGTCTTGGCTGCGCTCGCCATCCGGGCCGGCGTGGCGCGCGGCACCATCTCGCCCGATGAGGAAAAGCGGCTGGTGCGCGAGCTTTCCGAAGCGCCGCGTTTCGCCACCCAGGTGCTGGAGCTCGCAGAGCAGATCGAAGGCATCTCGCGCGAGCTGTCGCACCACAAGGACGTGCTCTATCTCGGCCGCGACACCAATTTCCCGCTGGCCATGGAAGGCGCGCTGAAGCTCAAGGAGATCTCCTACATCCACGCCGAAGGCTATGCCGGCGGCGAGCTGAAACACGGGCCGATCGCGTTGATCCATGAGGACATGCCGGTGATCGTGATCGCGCCGCATGACCGGATCTTCGAGAAGACGGTGTCGAACATGCAGGAAGTGGCGGCGCGCGGCGGCAAGATCATCCTCATCACCGACGCCAAGGGCGCTACGCAGGCAGGCATCAAGACCATGGAGACGATCATCCTGCCCGAGGTGCCGGAGATCATTGCGCCCATCATCTACGCGCTGCCGATCCAGATGCTGGCCTATTTTACCGCTGCGGCCATGGGCACCGACGTCGACCAGCCGCGCAATCTGGCAAAATCGGTGACCGTGGAGTAGGGATCTGAGGGCAAGCACATGTATTTTCCACGATTTTTGGTATTCTCCGCATGCGCGCTGATGCTTCTTCTGGCTTTGGCCTTCATTGCGACCTGGTCGGTTTTGTATTCGGTAATTTTGGCCACCCTTGCGGCTCTCGCGTTGCAGGTCGGATACTTTGTGGCTGTTATATACCTTGTCATTCGCGGCGATCCGGCTAAGCGGGAACAATCATCTGTAACTGACGAACGCGCGTTAACGTTTCGGCCCAGACGGAATCGGAGCTCCGTTAAATGCGCAAGGATGTGAAGCCCCGCGGTCGTATATGATGACGTCAATGTTCGTCAGGTCGCGGATTGCCAATCGAAGCCAGGCCGGCATCCAGATCGGCGCGGTCGTCAATATGCGGGATTCGACCATGGCGCGGATCCGATGTCGTGCTGCCCACTCTCGACCAAACCCTTTACGTGTCAGCTGCCGGTGGCGGCTTCGCTCGCGTGCGGGAAGGTGCCCACTTTTGCCAAAAAGAACGCAACTTGGCGTTCTAAGATCTCTGCGCAATGAGCATTGACTTCCTCCATGAGGAAAAGAAGGCACCTAGGCTGCGCCATGTTGAAGGCGGATGGACAATGGCTTTGCGTATCAGAATGCCGGGCGGCACGCTCAAGGTGAAGACCTATCGCGAATTGCGAGACAGCGAACGGGACCGACGCGTGCCAGTATGGAAGTTGGGGGCGTTCTACGTGATCTGGTCGTCAGGCAAGCACGTGACCCGCAACAACAATCATTCAAAACCTTGATACGCACGGCCTGAGCTCGGCCGAAAGTTCCGAACATGCCTTGCGAATGGACCTGCCTGAGCATCAGCCACGCGGCATTGCCCCATGCCAATTAGCGCTGCTCTTAGCTGGCACGGCAGCGACGGGGTCCACTGCTCGGGACGTTCAGTCGTGCCTCTCCACGGCGTGCGGAAGGTCATACGCTTACGTATCAGAGGGATATGCCGTCCCGCCCGATCGGGAGCGACCCACTTTCATCGCTTGTGCTTGTATCACTTGTTGCCGCCCCTTTGAACGCGCCGAAATAAATAAGCCCCGCTACGGCTGCAAAATATCCCAGCTGGAGAATGATGGCGATGAGCACCGTCCAACCTGTCGTTCGCCAGATTGAACCGGTTGCATGGTAAACCCACCCCGCGACGACCAGCATAGTGGTCGTCGCGCCAACAAGAAACCTTGGAAAATACATGCCCCAACCCGCGATTCCGGTAGGTTCTGCGCCCAGCAGTCCATCCGCACTTAGATATCCATGTTTCGCGCGCACTTGCAAGAAAGATTGAGGGTTTATCCGACTTTGGCCGAAGAAGTTTGGCTTGGCCTTAACTTTGTCAATGCTGCATGTCCCACAGCTCCAAGCGTTCTTTCGAAGAGCCTGGTTCCGGTCTTCAACAGGCGTCTCGTCTTTCCGTGACCGGCGGCGGGGATTGGCCGGCGCGTCCTGGTCTACCTGTCTATAAAGGCCGTTCAATATGGGACTGGCAACCTTCGGTTACATGAAAGTTACATGAGAGGAACCGACGAGACTGAATACCATGCCATCCATTTGAAAAACTTGGCGCACCCGGCGCGATTCGAACGCACGACCCCTTCCTTCGGAGTGCCCCAAGGGTGAAATTACCGAAATATCGAAATATGTAATCATTTGTTATTCCATCATTTTATGACAGTCGATACCAATCATTACTTCCATTTTCATGTAACATTTGCTATAAATCGGTTACATGGAAGTTACATGAAATGCCCAAGATATTTTTGACTGACGACATTGTTTTTGAAGCGAATTGCCCGACTGACAAGGACCAGGAGCTTTATTGGGATTACGCGGTGGCAGCCAACGGCCAGATTCGAAACGGGTCGGTTGCCGGGCTTGGCCTCCGTGTTACCGGTCTAGGCCACAAGTCCTTCGTCCACTCCTACCAATTCAATGGCAAGCGCTGCCGAAAAGTTCTGGGCTCCACCACCACCATGAGCGTCGCCGCCGCCCGGCTGGCAGTTGTTGAACGAGACCAGCAGTTGAAGGCCGGAAAAGATCCCGACCTGGATCGGATCGACACGCGCCGCAAGCACTTCCTTACTGTGCGCGAGGCCATCGACCAATATTGGGGAAGCCATGTCAGCGGTCTGTCCGCTGGCTACCGCTACAACTTCGCGATCTTCGTGGCTCACTGGCTACGGCCGGCGCCGAAGGAGGCCACTCGCCGCGGATATAACAGCAAGCGGCTTTATAAGGACTTCGGAGCAATGTTTGCCGATCGGCCGCTTACAGCCATCAAGCCTATCCATATCGAGGAATTTCAGCGGCAGTTCACCTCTCCTTACGTCTTTAACAGCGCTCTACGCCATGTTCTGGCCCTCTACAACTGGGCCATCCGGATGCAACTGGTCGACATGCGCAATCCGTGCAGCCCCATCCGCGCTCGCAAGCTGATCCGGCGCCGGCGCGACTATAGCACCCAGCAAATCCAGCAGATTGCCCGAGCCATCTTCTTTCCGGTGATGGATGCTCCGCCACAGATCGATCACCTGACCGGCTTCGCAAAGCGGGACATGGCACTGGCCCGAGGGCAAGTTCTTACCGCCAACGACCAGATGCAGGAACTCTGCAACTACATGGGCATCCTCTTCCTGACCATGGCCCGCCCCAGCGACCTCAACAAGGCCGAGTTTGACCATTTCGACCTGGAGAAGCTGATCTGGCATAAGCACAACACCAAGGGTATCCAACTGTCGCGCTCGCTCTACGAATACGCCTACCGTTCGGTGCCGATCCATTCCCGGGTTGCCGACATGGTGCAGGCTCAGCGCCTGCGCTGGCCGGAGAGCAAGCTGCTGTTCCCGTCACATACCGACCAGACCCAGCCACGTGACAATTTTCGCAAGGGGCTCGAGCGGTTCAAGGCCCTCCCGGGCGTGCCCGCGTATTTCCAGCTCTACGATCTCAAGCGGATCGCCATTTCGCTAATGCTGACTGGCCAAGGCGTCTCGCACGAAGCCATCTCTCATTACGTCGACCATAAGGGAAATCTCGAAACGACCATGATCTATGACCTCGGCCTGGTCGATCCTCTGCGCCCGGTCACTGAAAGGCTTGGCGTGCTCCTCGGCATCTAGTGCTTGACGTCATTCTTGGGCTGTGGCGCAATGATGGAGCGCCGATGTCTCGGTGCACAATCCACGACAGAAAGATCGGTTTATGGAAGCTATGCAGGCGCTGGTGCTGACCAGCATCCAATTGCGCGACATGCTGACGGAGGCCGCAAAGCAAGGAGCAGCGCTCGCGGTCCAGGAACTTCGCGCCGACCTTCTTCAAGCACCGGAAGACGTCACGTTGCAAACGCTTCGCAGGTACCTCGCCGATCCTGCTTCTCTTGCCAATCCGCATGAACATTGGGCCGACAGCGGCGTCATCCGCCGGGTTCAATCCGCGGCAAGTGGCAAGCCCAAATCCACGGCCTGGTTCATGAAGTTTCAAAGGCAAACCGGCCTCAACCAATGTGCGACCCGGCAAAGTCCCGCCTACGGCCGGCGGCGAGAATGGACATTTGCGGACATCCGGCTGGCATGGGATGCTTATTACCGACGACGGTAGGGGACCGTGGAAGTGGCAATTGAAGAAGGCAAGTATCCGGGCCAATTGGCGTCTCCGCAGCAGATTCACGAACTGGCTGAGGAATACCGAAAGGCGGCACACCAGCTCCTTCCCCTCGGCCGGGCCGGCAAACCCCTCACCCGAGCTCCGTTCAGGCTATCGGCAATCCACGCGATCGAACTTTACCTGACCGCATTGTTGCTCCACCGCGGGCACAATCCCAATCAGATCCGAAAGATGCACCACGACTTGTCGGCGCGGACGGAGCACACCACAGCGGCAGGGCTCCGCCTTCGTGCGAAGACAGCCAAACACCTCCAGTCCCTCAGCCAGAACCGGGAATACCTCGTCACCCGTTACGGGCCAGAAATGTCCGCAACGGCCTCGCAGATCAACCGCCTTACCGCCACCCTTGAAGAGGTGGCGGTAAAGGTCACGGCATTGATCGCCAAATCCCCTAGGCAGCAGGTAGACCCAGTTGCCGCCGAAGCGGTTCAAGTTCGAGACTTGGCAGCCTCGTTGTCTGCGTCGCCCGTCAGTTGAGCGACGTGAGGCATTAGAAATACATCAACGAGGTACGCGGCGTAGTCCAATGAGATCGGCAGCATGGATGCGGTGATTTCATTGTCGATATAACTCTCGGCATCCCAATAGCTTCGAGTCAGTTCCTCATTGGCCGGTTCCATCCGCTCGATGAGCCTTTCAAAAGCGGCGTTAGCGGCATCGATAAGCACTGTACGGTCGGTCCCGGTGACAGGCAGCGACGCAATAACGGCATGGGAATCCATGACGATGTTTCCTTATGGGAATGGCGGTCTCTTACCTCAGCATTTTCGGTCGCCAGGCCGATGCTGGTTTTTCGTGTGGTGGCCAATCAACAATCATCGCGCCAGGCGCCACCTTATGCTCACATGCGCACCGGCAGGATACTCGGGAATCTCGCCGAAGCAACCATCCGCGTAGGTGGCTCAGCTAAAGATTTCCACCCTCACGAAAGGTTCATGATCCTTTGCTAATGGCCCCATTCGGGGGGACGTTCCATGGACGAAAATGGACCATACAGGGAAGCGTATCGCCTTGAGCGCATCGTACGCGGCGCAGCCAGTATCATCGTGACTTTCTATTCAGCCAAAGAGGCACGGACGGTCATCCCCAGCTTGAATGATAATTACCGGCTGATGCAGGGTGACAAGCAGATCTGGCCCAGCAAGGGTTCATCCGAACGCCATCGCTAGGCCTCAGGTTAGCGAAGCCGACTTCGATCGGCTAGAAAGACCTCCTGCCGGTTGCGGCGGGGCATCTTTTAGCTATCGGCAAGCGCCAGTTTCGACCGGATCGCGCCGATCGCGTTCACGATGGCATCCGCGGCATGAACGTCGAGAGCAACATCCAGGATACCTTCGGTCGTCCGTATCGACAGGATACCGAGAGTGCCTTGCTCATCCTTCACGGTGCCGACGTGGATTTCGGTTGGCACGAAAGGCCTCGCCTTATCCGTCCGCTTCATCGTTCACCTATGTTAAGGGGTGAGACACGATGGACGAAATGGGTCGCGCGTTCAAGCGGCCTTGGGTTGTGGCCAGCCCCTTCTCAATTCATCTTAGATGTTGCGACTGCAGTCGGGAAATCGTGCTGCCGCTAACCTTGAACGAGCTGGCCACTGCGCTTTTCGCCTCCCCGGCTGCCAGCCGTGACAGCGCTTCGACGCGTTGCTGCATGGACAGTTTCGGTTTGCGGCCAAATTTGACCCCCATCGCCATAGCGCGGGCGCGGCCGCTCGCCGTGTTCTCCAGAATCCTGCGCCGCTGCCACTTCGCCGCCCATCCCACCAAGAACAAGACTAGGTCGGACATTTCCGAGGTGGTATCGATGAACGGCTCGTCGAGGAGCCGGAGCCCGGCGCCAGCCGCCGTCACGGTTCGCAAGATACTGAGCAGGTCGAAGGGGTCGCGGGCCACCCGGTCGCTGACGACGGCATAGACTACATCGCCTGCCTTCAGGCCGCGCAGCAGGCGTTTGAGTTGCGGCCGGTTAGCGTCCTTGCCGCTTTGCTTTTCAAAGAAGATCCGCTGACAGCCTGCAGTCTGGAGCCGATCGATCTGCGCGGTTAAGTCCTGCGCTTCTGTTGAGACTCGCGCATATCCGTACTTCATTCACATGCGCCTCCCTGTTGCTTCAAAACTCACGACATTTGCAAGAGCCGTTACGGGGAAGCTTTTGCCTCTTTTTCGGCTTATCTGACAGCTACTTTGCTCAAAGCTTGAGCAGAAAAGCTCTCCGCGCGCGATGTGGGAGGCGTGCGCAAATGTCGTGAGTTTTGGTTAGAGGATCGGGAATCCCGTCCTCAGCAAGCAGGTGCTTCCTTGTCCCGCAGAGCCGCCACTGCCAGCCTCTTGGGTGGGCCTTCTCTTAGCGCGCATTCTCGCCGTCGAAGCAACGTTCGAATTTGGTCGACTGCGTGCCTATTGGCGCTCCCGATAGCGGGCTGCTCCGACAACAAACCCAAGCACATCACCGTGGATGCCTCTCAAATCCCGCTGGCTGATATCCAAACCCCAACCGTCATTGCGCAGGCCCGCCTCGACACCAATGCCGCAATCACCGGCGTCGACGCCGTGGCCGGCGGCGATGCTCCGATGCCGGTCGCCGATATCGAGAAGCGGCTGAAGACATTGGGGTTTGCGGTCGAAGTCAAGAAAGGCAACTTCCCATTGTTCTTCGGCAATGCGGTCGGCGTTCAACACGGGATTATCGACCCGGAAGGGCGATCGACGATCTCAGCCGCCAAGGCGTATTCGCAGGGGGGGCGCAACATCCTCGAAACCCTCAGGGTCGAGATGATTTTCAACCATGTGGAAGTGATCGACGACCAATGGGCAGTCGTCATCGGAGAGCTTCCGAAAGACATCCCCGGCCTGCCCGCTATCCTCCAACCCAACTTTGCGATGGTCGCCGATGACCACGGTTTGAATTCGGCCTTCGTAGGGCTTCGCCTTGCGCGTTTTGGCATCGATCTGCCGAGGACAAGCGACCGACGACCCCAAGACGCCCCCACCAGCGGCAAAGGCCTGTGTTTCACCAGGGCCGGTGACCCGGTGCCTGGCGAGGACTGCAAGGACGTGAGCGTGGGGTACCAGGCCAGCTACTACACACAGAGCAAAACCGACGTCACGCAGCAAGGCCGCTGCCATGGTGAGATCTGCACTTTGAGCCTGTACATCAAGGACAGCAAGCTGTTCCGGGACATCCAGAAGCAGCTCGAGCCCACAGGACGCGCCGCGTTCGTGAAGGCCTACGGCGAACCGGACCCGGAAAAGAAGTAGCCCTAGTCGGCGAGCAGGAGCGCGAGGGTGGATTCGGTACCCTCGAGAGGAACGCGGGCCGATAGCAAGTCCCGGCCCTACCCTCGAAGGGCCGGCCTCCGTCATCCGAAAGTCTCTCCCACATTCGAACCCCCAGCCCATTCCCGGAGCCGCCAATGCCGATTCTGCTCATCCCCGCCGGCCTGATCCTTGGCCTTCTCGTCGGCTATGCAAACCGGCCGTCCCATATCGGCTTTCAGATCCCGCTCGAGGTCCTGTTCAGCGCCAATCCGATGGACGCGCCCTTCCGCAGCGAGCTGATGACCCACCTCCTGTCCTATGGCGCGATCGGTCTTGTCGGGGGCGTCGTGCTCTTCGGCATCGTCCGCGCGTTCCTGCCGTCCCGCAAAGCCTAGCCCCAGCGGCTGCGAGCCGTTTCTTGTTCATCCTTTTGGAGAAGCCCTATGACTATCAGGAAAGCGATCTTGCTGGCATCGTGCATCGGCGGCAGCGCAATCGCCGCGCACGCTGGTCCCCAGGACAACCCGCAGAACCGTCGTATCGTCCGCGAATCCGTCGCGGGCCTTCTTTCACCTCTTGGCGTCACCGTCGACATGGTCGAGCAGATCGACCTTTGCCATTACCGTATCAAACGCCCGAACGTCGCGTTCCAGCGCCTCTATGACTTCACCAAGGCGAAGGATCTCTTCGCCTTCTACGGCTTGACCGACAGCTTTCCTGACGGAAAAGGCGACATCATGATTTCGGGCACCGACTCCAAATTCACCTGCATTGTCGGCGGGGATGGAGGCGATACCCCCCACGATTGCGACAGCAAGTTCGTGATTAAGGACGCCACTCTGAACCAGTTCATGAAGGCCCATACCGCGGCGGAGCCGATGTTTACTGCCTGTAGCGCTGACGCCCAGTACAAGGCCTGCACCCTGTATCGCGGCTGGAAGTGCGACAACTGAACCGCGGCGCTGTGGAGCTTCTCACGATGACAAAGATCCTTTCCAGGGTGCCGCTCGCCATCATGGCGATTGCTGCCAGTATCACCGCCGCCAGAGCCAAACCGCCGAAGCTAGGCGAAGCGGCCGCCACCTTAGCGATCACTGAATATGCCGAAAAGAACTGCCCAGGGCTCGCCGTCGACCATGCCAAGCTCACCGCCTATTTTCAGGCTGGTGGCTTCGCCACCGACCAGCTCAAGCAGACAGACAAGTACCAGCATGTCAGGGACATCGACCTCCCAGGCGACGTGGCCAACAGAGGTTCGGCGGCTGTCTGCTACGACATTCAGGCTTCATGGTACGTGCCAAGCGATCCGCTGCGCCACAAGATCGTCTTCAAACCATAAGCCCAGTGGCTTAATCATCTTCCCGGGGGAAGCATCATGAAAACGAAGTTGCTCGCAAGTGTCCTTGCCGGTGTGCTAATTTCAGCCTGCTCGGGCTCAAGCAGTCCTTTCGACGGGAAGTCGCCGGAGGAGGTCGCGATGTTTATTTTCGGCGGCTTCCAGAAAGGGACTGTTCGAAAGGACAAAGACTTTGAACTGAAGGTCCTGGCCAGCCAAGACAAGCCGCTCGTCCTCACCATCAACGGGTCTGCCCAAGGACAAAGCCGCGACGTGGCAACCTTTAGTGTGACCGATCAGGGCAACTGCTCGTTTTTGTACAGCGTGGTCGACAAAGGAGACCAGAATACATTTGGGACCTGGCAAGCGCGCATTGACCTTTCGGGCCTCACGGATGCCAAGCTCGTCTATGGTGGCCCCACCGACTCGATCGCGTTGTCTGGTTCAAAAATTCAATGTCTGGCCAGCGGTCGTCGCGAATGTGAATGGATGGGGAAGAACTTCGCCAAAGGCACAATGGTGCGGTTCGGACCGATCGACCTTGATGAGAAGCAAGACGGATACAGGGAACTCAAGGAAAAGATCCTTGGTGAGGCCGTCCAATACCTAAAGACCAAGATCTGCAAGATTTGACTGGCATACTCGGTTGGCCGCTCTGAGGACGATCTCCACAATGCGCTGTGCGGCACGGTGGAGCGCCGACATTCCGTCGTTACGGACGATCGGGTGGGTCGTGGGCGCAATCGGTCTGCTGTTAGCCCCCGCACAAGCCCAGGACGAACCAGCTCAGCCTGCACCCATCCAGAATTTCAAACTCGGCCGAATCGACGGATGCTTTCGGTATATCGGTGATGCGGTCGAGTTCGTCGGCCACTTCAAAGCCGGGAGCTACATCGGCATTTCCATGATCACCATCGGCCCCGATGGATTTCCGACGCCCGCAGCCGACGAAGAACGGGCGCCCGCAATGGACTTGCCGGAATGGAAAAGCGCATCGCCCTACTTCTGGTTCGGTCCGACGACAACCAGTCGGGACTACTCGATTACGTTTGTCCCTCGCGCAGTCTGGGGAAGTGCCGAGATCGTTACGATTTGTGGACGCCAAACGCCACCCGGAAGCTGAGATAAGAGCTCTATCCGCATTCTGGTCGCGGGCACTGCCGCGCAGCAATAAGAAATCCTTCTCCATCCGATCGACAACACCTGGCGTTTCTGCTTTGTATTTGCGCGGGTTGGGGATTTCAGATGTTCAAAACAGTCTTGCTCGCATCTCTTGTCGTGGCGATCAGTGTTGAGCCGTCGCTGGCCTGGCAGGCTAACACTGAAGGTCCTGACGTGTTTGGCGTCACCAAGGTGCTCGCCACCGAAGGTAATGACCGGGAATCTCTCGTTGTCCAATGTGACAGCAAAGACGTGCTCTTCGTCGCCTACATCATGCGTAAGAAGGAGTTCGACGCGGTCACGGAAGGCCCGGCGACCCTCTACCTGCAGGGTAACAGTCCTGCTCCATTGAAACTCGACGCGTCGATCCGCGCTTGGAACGACAACTACGCCGGGATTGTGGCCGTTGGCCGCGTACCCGAAGTGATAGCCGCGATTCAGGAAATCAAGAATACGAAGGGCAAGGTCAATGTCGGCTTCGACATTGCCGGAAACCGTGATTCCGCGAGCTTCAGCTCGCGCGGATCCAAAGCAGCTATGCAGCGGGTGATTGACAGCTGCAAGCTCTCCGACATTCCTCCGACTTGAGTTGGTTATGAAGCGGCTTCGATTAGCGGGAGCGACCGCCGCTCTGTTATTGCTGTCGGCCTGTGGTTCGATGACCCTCCCTGCGGCGGTCCGGCTATCGGACGGCACGTCGATGGTCGGAACGACCACGGCTGCTGTCTCCGGCGGAACATTCAAAGTCGCTACTGCCGATGGGTCGCTCAAGTGCAGCGGCACCTACAACGCGCTCGACACCTCGCCTACCATCTCGGTCCCCGTAACCTGTTCCAACGGGAAATTCGGTCGCGCGGTCGTTACTCGCGCCGCTGACGGAATGAGTGGGTCCGGTTATGTCGAAACCTCCGATGGCCGAACCGGTCAGGTCGCCTTCGGCAACAACGCAGACGTTGTCCTAGGCGCGATGTCGCCTTCGAAAGGCGGAACATCGCCAGCGGATATCGCGGGCGAAACAGGCGTTGCTGCCGCATCCGCGCAAAGCTCGGCTCAGGCTTCGCCTGGCAGCTACAAGCCATCGACGGGCTCTGGCTCGTCAGGTTGCGTTTCTCCCAATCAGTACGGCGCCATCAGCTGCGTCACTGGGTTGCCTAGAACCAACTATGTCAGGGGCTATTTCCGCAAGAACGGGACCTATGTGCGCCCCTACTATCGGAGCCATCGGTAAACGGACACATGGCGAGAACGCCGTACGAAATACCTTGAACGTCCGAGCCAGGAGGCCGCCTGGCGCTTCGGTGGCGGGCCCCTCTTGTGGGCGGGCGGGAGCGCGAGGGTGGGTGTGGGACCCTCGCCCTAAGCAACAAAGCCCGGCACCGTCACCGGCACCGGGCTTTCCTGCGAAGATACGGCTGACTATTCAGCCGCCTCCGCCATGACAGACGGTTCGGCCTTCCTCGTCCCGCGCAACGGCATCGGCAGCCAACCCTTCCCGGCCAGTTCCTTTTCGGCCAGAGCTACAGCCTCGTCCTTCGGCGAGCGCTCGACCGCTTTGGCGGCGGTTTCGGCGCATCCGGCCTCGCGCAGGATGTCGGCAATGTCAGCCTTGGACAAACGCGCCAGAAAGGGCGCTCCGGGCTCCCACCACCGCTGCATGTCCAATCCCACCGCCTCGCCAATCCCGTCCGCCTGGGCAAGCCTGCTGCGGCTGGCGTTGTACCGGGCTGTCACCGCGTTCAGGTTCGCGGCAGACACGACCGCCAACAGGTCGAGCAGGCGAGCGAGCTCCTGCTTCAACAGCCACGGCCACAGCTCTGCCGGTTCACCGGGAATATGGTGGCTCCAACCCTCGATGATGTCGTTCCAGCCCGACAGGGCACGGCAGGCATCCGGCTCCTTGATGCTGGTCGACAGGGTCAGGCATTCGCCCCGGACTTCCACGGCGGCATCCATACCCGAACGCAGCGCGTAGGCATGGAACGTGCGGCTCAAGAGTGGCATCAACATAGCCGCCAATGCCACCTCCGGTCGCGCTGCCAATTCCACGCGCATCGCCGCCGTGCGGATAGCGGTCAGTTCCTCTACCAAACTTGCGGAGAGGCCGCTCGCCTTGGTCTCGGCTTCCTCGTCACTCTCGGCCTCATCACCTTCTTCCTGCTCTCCGTCAGGTGCCCGCATCGCGGCAAGCGCCTTCTGGTCCTCAGGCTTCACGAGACCTTGAACGACCTCAAGCGCGCCATCGTAGCCGATGCCGACAAGGCACCCCGCCGCCGCCACTTCCTGCGGGTCGAACGACTGGCTGGCCGACTGGATGGCGTCGATGCGCGCAGACACCTCCTGCTGCCGCTGCTCGTCTGCCTCAAGCTGCGGGTCGCCCTCGTCATACCCGTCAATCCGCTCGGCAAGTGCGTCGAACTCTGCATCCAAAGCGTCAAGCTCCGCCTGCTCGCCTTCTTCAAGCGTCCGGTTGCGCATGTGGATACGCCCGAACCCGCCGCCATAGCTGATGTTGCTCTCAAGCGAGACCTCAGCCCATTTCCAGCCGCGCTGCCGCAGTTCCTCGGCCACGACCTCCAATCGCCCGCTCGCCAGCGTCACCAGCAAGGGCCGGTCGGTGAGATAGGTGGTGGCGTCTTCCGCGAACAGGTCCCGCAGCACCCCGCCCCCGGCCTGCTCATAAGCCTCCAGCCCGACATAGCGCGCTAACCGGTCGGTCGCCCGCACGTGCGCCTGCGTCAGGAACGCCCGCAGGCTGCGCGGGTCACGGTTCCAGTTGGACTGCTCGAACCATGCCTTCTCCTGCGCTTCGTGGTCGTCGCTGATGGCGAGCGCCCGCGCCTGCTCAAGGCTGATTTCATCGTCACGCATCACGTCAAGGATGCGCGGCGACAGGCTCGCCAGCTTAAGCCGCTGCCGGACGGTCACCACCGACTGCCCGAACCGGGCGGCGATGTTCTCGACCTCCGCGCCCTGCTCGACCAACTCGCGGTAGGCGGTGATTTCATCGACAGGGTGCATGCCGACGCGCTGCACGTTCTCCGCCAGCGAAATCTCCGTGTCGCTTCCCTCGGCTTTCATCACCACCCGCACCGGATAGTCCTTGGTGACGGTCACACCCTCGACACTGCGCCCGTCCTTCATCAGAAGGGTTAAGGCGTCAAGGCGACGGCCACCGGCCACCACTTCGTATTTGTTTCCTTTCTCCGCCTTGCGGACGACGAGGTTCTGGATGAGGCCGTGATGCTCGATGCTGGCGGCCAGGGCTACCCGGTCGCCCTTGTCTGTGATGCGCCGTACGTTGGATTTGCTCGGCACCAGCTTGCCGAGCGGGATGGTGGTTTCATTCGTGGTCATGGTCTTGCTCCTTGTTGCTCTCAGGTTGACCTGAAGGGTTCAGGCCACCTGAACCCCTGCCTCGCGGCGAGCAGCGGGGAGTGAGGGGGCAAGCCACGGCGGCGGAGGGGTATCCCCGGGCTGCACGGAGCGAAGCGCAGGAAGATGGGGGAGACCGCCGGCGGGGCTTGCGGGGAGAGAGGGCCGGCGCGCCTCTCTCCCAACCAAAGCAAAAAAGGGCGTACAAGGCGGAAGCACCGAAATGCCCTCCAGCGGGACCAAGTCAGTTCGGTGCTGGAGAAAGTTCGTGGCTCTGAGACCGGTTCAACAGGGCGGCCGTAGGAGCATCAGCATAGCGCCGCCGTCAGGCGGGATGCGGGACCGACAGCCCCCGGCGAAGGGCGCCGTATGACGATTCCACCCGCGGCCTAAATCTGACTTCGAGAATCGAATTCACATCCAGTTGGCGCGGAGGTATTTCGAGTGCTCAGTCTGAACTTTTGGGACTTTGGCGACCCCGGTGAGGCGGCAAATGCCGCCCTTAAGGTCTATGGTACGGATGCAGTCACTGCTGCGGCCCGTTGCGCGTTGAACGCTCATTTCGACGTGCGCGACCGTGACTACCGCTTTTGGTTTGCGGTTTTCCTTCGTCTCAAAGCCGATGGGATGCTACTCAGGTCGGTAGCACCAATAGCCTGCTCGCCAGACAGGATTTAGCTGCTCATCACTCCCATACGCGGGCATTGAGGCTCGGCGCCGGAGAACGTGCACACTGGCCTCATCTATGGCCAAACAACGGCAGACAAGAGCGGAGGCACAGAAACGCCCGCCAGCGAGACCAAGTCAGTCTCGTGGCCCTGAGACCGCCATAGCGGACCTCGCGGGCGTCAGCGCACGGCTCGGAGCCAATTGGATTGCTACTCCTTCACTGAAATGGACTTTCACCATTCTATTCCTTGCCAGTTTTTCCGGCGCTCGGACGCGGGACCGACCGCCGACGAAAGGCGCAGTTTTGCATCCGTACCTGTCGTCCATTAATATGCGGTAATGTTCAAGATCGCCCTCTTCCGTAACTTGCGACATTTGGATTTTGCCGACCCCGCAGCGCAGCGCAAATATGAGAGCAATCAAGTCTCGGGACACCAATCCCGAGATGGTCGTGCGACGTCTCGCCTACTCCCTTGGATATCGCTTCCGGTTGCACTCCAAAAGCCTTCCCGGCAAGCCAGACCTCGTTTTCCCAGGACGGCGTAAAATTATCTTCGTCAATGGATGCTTCTGGCACGGCCACGACTGTCGGCGCGGATTCCGCGCACCCAAGGATAACGCCGGCTACTGGGCGACCAAGATTATCGCCAACCGCGACAGGGACATTCGAACAGAGGCGGCGTTGAGAACCGCGGGATGGAGTGTCATGACGCTCTGGGAGTGCGAAACAAGGCGAGCAGGTCGGGCTCCGCTTGCTGAAAAGATCGCAGCATTCCTTGGTCCTATCGGCGGGCGGGTGTGTGCCTCGGAAATCACAGTTGCCTAACAAACGCCGGTCCGGCGTCGCAACGGGATTGAGATCAAATCGAGTACATTCTACAGCGAATCTGTTATCCCTTATTTGGCTGCGAGGACGATTCGACCTATGAACAAGGCCGTCAGACCCGAAGGATTCTCTTCCGCCGAAGCTGAAATAACGGACTCAGGCAAGGGCGAGTTATCGCCCCGGAATTCGCAGCCGAACAAACTCAAGGTAATTTCCCTCTTCGCCGGCATCGGCGGCTTCGACAGAGCGTTTGACGTTGCGGACGGCGATGTCGTGATGCAGTGCGAACTCGACAAGTTCTGCCAGACAATCTTGAAAAAGCACTGGCCTAAGACAAAGCGCGTTTCGGACATCAAGACGCTGATGCCCTCAGACATGCCGGAGGCGGACGTCTGGACCGCCGGTTTTCCCTGTCAGGACGTGTCGCTCGCGCGCGGCAATCATGGGCGCAATGGCCTCAAGGGTAATCACACCAGCCTGTTCTTCGAACTAATGCGACTAGTCGAGGCAAAACGGCCTAACGTCCTCCTGCTGGAGAATGTCCACGGACTCCTGAATTCCCATCAAGGATGCGATTTCGGCGTGATCCTCATGGAGTTGATCGACCGTGGCTATGCCGTGAGCTGGCGCGTCATGAACGCCCGCTACTTTGGCGTAGCGCAATCGCGGGCGCGCGTATTTATCTGTGCGTGGAAGGGCGACTATCACAGCGCTACGGAAGCCTTGTTCGAGCCGAAGGTTAGCGCGGCTCGCGGTTCGGAGCGTTTAGGCTTCATGAGCGAGTCCAAACATCGCTCGGGCGCCATTGTGCCACACGTCGCATATTGTGTCGCCGCAACTTCGGGTAGACATACAGGCAACGACTGGAGCCGGTCTTACATCTCGTACGCCGATGCAGTCAGGCGGCCAACGCCGACTGAGAGTGAACGCCTCCAAGGCTTCCCGGCAGGATGGACGATGCCTGACCCGGCTGTTCCGGAACCCGGGCGGGGTTTCGATTCCGAGCGGTATAAATCCGTAGGCAATGCAGTTGCCGTTCCCGTCGTGACCTGGATTGCCAAGCGGATCAGCGCAATCATCGCTGCTGGATTGCCGAGACCCAACACAATTGACTTACTCGAAGACGTGTTAAAACTCGCTCCAGAACTTCGGAACGGAACGCGCATTCTGTCATTCGCAGCTATCTCTGATCAGATAAAGGCCGGTAGCTTCGTTCGGAAATGGAAGAGCGGGGGTGTAGCCTGCCGTGACATGATCATCGAGGGGACTGCATCACCGGCACCTTCAAAGATTATTCAGTCGCTCTTCGTCAACGCCCTAGATGCTGTCCCGCCAGATGCCAGCTATTTTCTGACACCCAATGCTGCGGCAGGCATTCTGCGCCGTGTCAAAGTAGTTGGGCGGACGCTTTTCCAGCCCATGAGAGCGGCGTTGGAGAAACTGGTGCATTCCACCGGAGAATCACCCATAGTTGGTGACAGTGGCTCAGGGGGGAATAAGGTTGGCAAGCCCAGCATTCGTGCGGCTCGGCCCGTCGAGCGCAGCGATTTCAGAACAGCTAGACGCCTCCCCGGCAGGATTGAGATCCGCGCCGATTGAATTGACGTGCGGTCAGGTGCCGAGCGATTTCGATGTCGGCTCGACCGCGCTGATCTGGCTTGGCAGTAACAATAACAAGGGACAACCGACGCCTTGGGACCAGGGCATCCGGGCGATCGGCATCTGTTCCTTCAAGAAACTGACAGAACCCGTCGAGAAGCGGATTTTTGAGATCGTAATTGACGATGTCTTCGTCTTCCCCACAACGGTGAAGAAAGAGGACCTCCTTAAGAGTGCGCCGGACACCTATACTCAATTTTTAACCGATGCCTCGATTGTCGGTATCAACAACTATGCATCCCAAGTGGTGCAAATCCTAAAGCCGCAGGACCTGACGATCATCTGCGCGATGATCTCCAGTATCCAGCCAGAATCACGCGACGAACTTGAGAAACGCGTGCCCGGATCCAAGGCGTTCAAGTTGTCCTTGCCGGCTCAGAAGCAGGTTCAGGCCTCAGCCGAGACACCCGAAACGCCGGTCCAATCGCTCATTCCGGACAATGACGCGGTTTTGCTGGAGACCTATAAGCTCATCAACGACGACGACATGGGCGGCGTGATGCTGGTGGGGGCCCCGGGTACGGGCAAGACATGGTACGCTCGGCAGATTGCGCTGAAGCTGACGGGCGGCTACGATTCCCTGATCCGCGAGGTCCAATTTCATCCGTCGTACCAGTACGAGGATTTTGTCGAGGGCTACGTTCCGGATCGGGATGCCGGCGGCTTTCGCCTGATCGACAAACATCTTCTGACAATGATCTCAGCGGCTCAGAAAACGAACTCCAAGGTGGTCATGATCATCGATGAGTTTAGCCGTACCGATCCCGCTAGGGTGCTGGGCGAAACCATGACCTATATGGAAGGTTCCCATCGTGGAAGGGACTTTTTCCTGCCATCCGGACGTGTCGTAAACATCCCGAAGAATCTGGTTTTCATCGCGACTATGAATCCTGAAGATCGCTCGGTCGATGAGATTGACGCTGCAATGGAGCGTCGCTGGGCGAAGATCAGAATACCGCCGAGCGCAGACAAACTGCGCGACTTTTTGACCGACAACAAGATGGCTGGCCCGGCGCTCGGGGCGGTCGTCGAATTTTTCAACGAACTGCAATCTCACCTTGAACTCGGGCATGCGTTTTTCCGGACAGTGAAGGACGGGGAGTCGCTTCTGCGCGTCTGGGACACCCAAATCCACTTCGCCGTAAGGAAACGCTTCCGCTTCGATGCGGAGACGCAGAAAGCCGTCGAGGCGCTCTGGCAGAAATGCATTGCCGCGGTGACGGCCGCAGAGGCCTCTCCGCAGGGCAACACCCAGGCACCGGGCAATGCATAATAGTCTGGGGTCGTGGTAGCCGCCGCGCAGAAGGTCACCACTGTGGACGGCAAGACCGTCTACAGCGTCGATTCCAGGGCGGTGATAGAACTTGACCTCGCCGATCTCTTGGTCGACGGCGAGCTACCTATATTTCGCGAAGTTGAAGACAAGGGATTGCTTTCGCTGCGGTTCCAGCGGCGTAAGGCCATCATCGCAGCCGGCGGCTTCATTGGTCTAATCCCGCTGACGTCGACAGTGACCATCGAGGTCAACCCCAAGCTCCCGGTCCGCAACTTGGCGCGGGTGTTGGATGTTGCTCGCACCTCTTTGACGCCGCTCGCATCGGCCGACAGACTGTACCTCACAAATGCCGGCCCGACAGACAGCATCTTGGAGTTCCTTGGCCGAAATCTATTGGATGCGGTAAAGTCACTCGATCTCCTGGGTCTGCATAAAGAATATCTTCGGTCTGCGCGAAGCACCACTCACCCCTCGGGCCGCATAGACATTTCAGCGAGCCTTCAACAGCACTGGTCCAAGGGACAGCTGCACAAGGTCGTGGCGCAGCGATTTGAACAGACGTCCGACGTCCCGGTAAACCGGGTCATCAAGTCAGCGACGCGGTTTCTACTCCAGCGACTGCGGGCAACGTCCCCTACTTCCATTGAGCTGATAAAAAAAGCCAACCAGGCTTACTTTCGCTTTCCTGCCACAATCGGAGACATGAGCATTGCCGATCTCCAGGGTGCCAAGGCGACGATCCAGCGCCGCCAGCTTCCGGCTCAGCGTGACTACTATTATCGCGCTTTGGAAATCGCCGTGCTGATCCTATCCAACGGTGGCATCGCGTTACAGGAAAAGGGCAGCGACGTCCTTCTGCGCAGTTTCGTCGTCAATTTCGACGATCTCTTCGAATGCTACATTCGCCGTGTGCTCCAGTCATTCTCAACCAATGACGTTCGGGTATACGACGGCAATGTTGAGCGGAAAAAATATCTGTTCGAGAACACGAAGGTTCACCACGCACAGCCCGACATCGTCGTGGCGTCGAGCATCACTGCCAAGACCGTTGTGGCCGAAGTCAAGTATAAGGATTTGCCGAAGCGCGAGGACATCAACCAGGCGGTGACTTATGCAGTATCCTACGGCACGGCACAGACCGTGATCATCCATCAGGTTAAGCCGGGCAGTCCGTCAGGCGTAAAGCACATCGGTAAGATCGGAGGGATTTCGGTTGAAGCTTACGGCTTCGACTTAGACAGCGTGGATCTCCCAACAGAAGAGCAAGCAATGGCGGAGGCAATCTTCGCCATGACCGCCTGACATCGGATCGGTTGATCGGGGCAAATTCCCCAAATCAGCAACATAGGCATTGTATGACGCCGGCCAACTGCCGATAAGCAGCCGCCAACCCTGACGGTCACAGTTGCGGCTCGGCCGCAGGGGATGCCGCATCGAACCCTTTCCCTCGCCAACGACGATCGTTAGAAAGGAAAAATGCTCCAGCCGCCGCTCGACCCAGATGTCGCCGACGAGGCGCCAACTTCTCCGGTCCTTACGTACGCCTCCGGCGAAGCTTCACCGGATGAGTACGTCCTTACCGGCTATGACGAAGAACGTCTGCTAACCTACATTCGCCTTCTTGACGCAGCCGCCGACGACGCCGATTGGCGGGAAGTTGCCAAGATCGTCCTGCACATCGACCCTGAGACCGAGCCCGAACGTGCTTTCCGGGCCTGGGAAACGCATCTTGCGCGTGCGCGGTGGATGACGACGAACGGCTGCAAATATTTGCTGGCAGGTGGCGCCCCGCATTGAGATATTGAGCGGCTAACTCGCGAAAAGCTCCTTGTAACCCGTCGTCATCATCCAGTTCGCCCGGTCGAGGTGGCTGCGGGCGGCTTTGCGAGCGCGTTCCGGCTCAAGTTCAGGATCGATGCCGAGGATCTCCAGTGCCATTTCCTCGTAGGTGGCATTATCCGCACCGAAGTCCAGAAACTGCATATAGGTTGTGAAATGCTCCCTGTCGTACGTGGTGAGACTATCCGACCATGGGACTTCGGTCGGAACGGCTTTGTCCGACGATTGGCGTGATTTGAATACCATCGACATCTCGCTTTCGATCAACAGCCCACCCTTACACGCCAGAGTAGCGCCGATTGGGACGCTTTCAACCCCTCTGGCTTTAGTTGGGAATTCGATCGGCTGGACTCGGTCGATCTCGCCCGCAGGGCTATTCACGCGCAACAACGCTCAGCTTTTTATCGAGCTGGGGATCAATGTAGCCTTCTTCCAATGCTCTTAGAATCAGCTTCATAGCGGCTGCCTGCATAACCCCGCGGTCGTCCTCGGGAAGTGAATCGAGAACAATTGCAATTGTGGCCGGATCTTCAGAAAGGAGTGAGGGAACCAGCTCCTCATCAGGGGTGATTCTCTCCGTGCCGATGATCTCGGCCATGATCGGCAAATAGAATTTTCGGACATGGTCCTTGTGATAAGTATCCGCCTGTTCAATCTTCTCCAGCATTTCCTCGTCACCGGCGTAGGCCTCACGTATGGTCAAGAGGACAGTTTCTCGTATCCGGTCAGCCTGCACGGCTACATCTTTCGCCGGGCCGCCCGCGCTCACGGCAAATCGGATCAGTTCGTCGAGGGCTGTTCGAGCTTTATGCAAATCTGCAACTGTCATCGGCGAAGGCAGCTCTCCGATTTCCCTTGCGAGACTGGACAGCAAGCTCCGGGCCAATAGGGACCTATCGCTGTCAGCCTTCTTCGCCTCAGAAAGCTCTTCTGCCGAAACAATTCGCCTGGACGGCCCAAAATATGGATTGTGCCATCTTTTGATCAGATAGGCTTCGCGCGCGCCGGGGTTGTCCGACCATTCCAGTTCTTCTTTTTCAGCTAAATGGGGGCCCCTGGGCTCAGCTTTAGCTCCATAGATCGCATATGTGACGGCCTCTAAGCCGGCGGCCTCCCGCTCGGCAGGTGTCTTGGCCTTGCCCCACTGGGCGCCGAGCCGCTGAATCTCTTGTTCTTCCTCAAATTCCCGTAGCTCTTCTCCGCCCGCCTGTTCCGCCCGGAACCCCGCAACAAAGTCTCGCCAGAGCTTTCTGATTCCCACTGGGTGTCCCCCGGCCTTCGCGCTGAATCGTCCAATCGGCATGGGCGGGCACAGTAGCAGATTACCCCTCAGGGTTGGACACTGCTGACGCGTGCCACGACCTAATTGCATGCCGCCCTGCGGCTCCTGGACGGCTTAGGAGCCACCATTGCTCGCGGAGATCCCGCCTAGGCGCGAACCGCGCCCCCTGGTGGTTTCGCGACTCAACGCCGTGCCGATGGACGGCGTTGACCGAACGCCGGGTGCATCTACACCCGGATACGCCCGAGGCGTCGAGCCTCGCTGGCATAGACCGACAGCGGCTTGTCCGCCTCGAAATACAAGTCCGTCTCGACCGGCAGGCCGAGCGGCCCGCGTAGCGCGAACAGCTCAGAGAGGCTGACGTTGCCCATTTCCGGGCAGCCAAGCCCGAGATCACAGAGGCCAAACGCGATATCCGGGTCATCCGGGTCGATTTCGGTCAGGAGCCAGGTCGCACCGGCGTCCGGGGTGAACAGCTTGACGACCGGGACGAAGTCGATTTCGTGTGCGGTCCCGCGGAGGGGCTGCTGCTGGCGACCATTCGCCAGCAGCTTTTCCCGCAGACTCTGGGTGAGGATCTGCATGGCCGCCTCCTACTCGTCGGACTTCGGTGCACGGAGGACAACGCGGCCGTCGATGGGCAAGGCCTCGAGAAGGAGCGTGCCGCCCTCGCCGTCGTCATGGGCGAAGAAGGCGCCGATGCGGGTCCAGAAGCCCTTCTGGCCGTCCTTGCCGTCGCGCACGGTATAGGCGTGGTAGAGCGGCGATTTCGGCTCGGGTTTCGTTTCGGAGTTACGTCTGTTGGTCATGGTCTTTTCCTTTGGTTGCTGGTTTCTGTCCCGGAGGACGGTTCCAAAGGAGACGGCGCACTGAGCCGGATTGTCCCCAACACGGGAGCGTAGCGAATGGACCGGGCAGGAACGGGACAAGACGGCTGGGCCGGATAAAAGGAACGTCATCAGCTCCGGCCAAGACAGCAACAGGAAAGGCTGTTGGCCGACAGACAAGGGAAAAACGTCAACCCGGCTTATCGCTAGAGCGTCACATCAGACGACAACCAGCCCAGGAAATGAAGGTTTCGCCATGGAGCAGCTGCCAGCTGTAACCTTGGGACTCCGCTCCGATCAGGCCGCCTCCTCCCGGTCCTGGCCGTCGTGCAATGCATACCCGCCGTCCCATCCGGTGAAGGAGTTGCGATGGGAACGAGAAGCTCCTGCAGTCTGCTGGGCCATGCTGCAGACATGGATGCAGGCCTAAAATCGCGATTAGGGCACGACGCAAGGCCGTCAAGAATACGTTTGCCATCCGGTGGGGAGACGAGATCCAGCTCAATCGGCGCCAATAATCCTTTTCAATTCCGCGCGCGGAACGAGGAAGTGAGTAATGCAACTCACAACGCAACTGTAATACTAGCTTCTGTTTCGGTCATTGCTACCAGACAACAGTAATGTTACCGGGTTTTGCGACGTGACCTCCCGGAGCGCAAGCTGGCTGTGGCAGAGCGCGAGCCGATCTTACCTTGGGTGTTCTATGGACGGCGGAAAAGAATCAAGGGAGCAGCGGCGTCGGCGCGTTCTCAAAGGAGCGTCGATTCTCTCGGGTATTTCAAATTCTGAAGTCAAGTGCACCGTACGAAACATGCATTCGCAAGGCGCGGAGCTGCAAGTGTCAATTGACGCGCGCGTTCCAAATGAATTCCTTCTTTACATCCCGACTGATGGGGTAGGTTATAAAACAGTGGTCCGGTGGCGCCGAGGGGACAAGCTCGGAGTTATGTTCTTGGGCACAGAGCCTAAGCCACATTGGCACTACGGTTGAGTGTGCGACCGGCTTGAGCCTATTCCAGCCAAATAATGGAAACAGGATTCTTTGCACCCTCAACCGTGCGACGTAGACCACGACGTGACCTATCCTCAGTAGAAAGTCGCGAACGCTGCGAAATTGCGCGTGTAGAGCTCTTAGCCAGAATATTCGCATATTGCACATTCCGGATTTGGCGGGTATGGGAATCTGGGGGGAATTGAGGAGAACAAAGATGTCCCTGGAATCAGGCAATAATCTCATCGAACTTACTGCTGATATCGTTTCCGCTTATGTCCAGAAGAACCCGGTGCCGGCATCTGGATTGCCGGATTTGATCGCCAGTGTGAATTCGGCATTGTCTAATATTGGAAATGCAACCCCGCCTGAAGCGCCTAGCCTAAAGCCGGCAGTTAATCCCAAAAAGTCGATTTACCCGGATTATATCATCAGCCTGGAAGACGGTCAGAAATACAAGTCACTTAAGCGCCATCTCGCAGTCAGGCACGGCATGACGCCTGATGAATACCGGACGAAATGGGGATTGGCAAAAGATTATCCCATGGTCGCCCCGAATTACTCGGCAGCCCGATCAGCGCTCGCGAAATCGCTAGGCTTGGGGAGAAAGGCGGCTCCAGTCAAAAAGTCTTCCTCGAGGCGCAAGGCGAACGCCTAAGGCATGGACAAGACTAGGTCGGAGCTTTTGGCCCGAGCAAAGAATCACCGCAATCACATCGACGCCACCCACGATTGGCGCACCACGCCAGAACAAGGAAAGTCATAAGAGAAGACGGCGTTTCTCGTTTCTCTCGCATAGGGAGAAAATATAAAACGTAAAACAATATAATTTGGTAAAAAAGGGCTGCGGATGCGGCCCTTTTTGTTGGTAACCTTCGTCGTTCCCTCGAACGAAGGCTTCTTCGGCCGCCTATGTCGCGCTTCCGTCATAATTCGCACCTAAACGAAAAACCGATGCGTCCCGCAGCCGGTGACGGGAGCGAGGGGCGCGCAAGACAGTTACATGACCAGATTTCAAAATCGAACACACGGGGTCTCGCAGGATGCCTTGGCAGACCTGGTGGCGGAAGCCGTGCAACAGGCCCTGATCCAGCACGGTATTGTTCTCGACACACAAACTCTGGTTTCAGCCAGCACCATCGCCGGCAGCCTCGCCGCCGCCGTCCCCTTCCTTCCACAAGCACAGCGACTCGCGATCGGCCCTTTCAAGGGCGAATGCGCTGCGCTCGCCCCGGAAATCTTCCGGAGATTGGGGGAGTTCGCACGCGGCGGCTCCGCCAGTGCCAATCGCGCGGATGATGGCCCGATGCCGGCAATCGCAGCACCCTCACCAGCAAAGCGGACAAACGATCTGCAATCGGCGCTGATTGAGGACTGGGCGGGCGAAGTCGCCGGATCGACCTTTCTGGAAGAGCATTTCCGCATACCGCGCTCGACGCTGCATCGCTGGCAAAGGCGCAATGAGGTTATTGCCTTGCGCAAGGGTGGCCGCAAACATGTCTTCCCGCTCGCCCAATTCGTCGACGGCAGACCGGCATCGGGGATTAGCGAAGTGATGTCGGCAATCGGGAATCCACGGCTGGCGTGGTTCTGGCTGACCCGCCCTTCGCCGCAACTCCAGGGACGCATTCCGATCGAGGTGCTCAAGCAGGACATGGTGTGTGACGTCGTGTCGGCTGCCCGCAAATTTTCGTCGACTTGAGCTTCTTCACTGGGCCTATGCCGTCGGCTCCAGCTTGCGGCACACGCAAGAACAGGAAGTTCAATGTTCCACGGCACCTTCAGCCTTCGCCCGGGTAAGCCGGCACGATCCCATTCTGCGTGAGCGCTTCTGCCGGAATGATGACCGATATGGGGCGTGTCGGCGAACGGCAGCGCCAACGCCGCATAATCCCAAGCTTCGGACAGACGGCTCTGAAGAGATAGGCGCTCTCTTAGCGTTGGTCACTCGGATGGCGGCAATGCCTCGGGTTTCCCGAAAGGTGAGCGCGCAGAGGGCGAATCTCTTTTGGTCCCCAACATGATATTCTTCATAAAATCATCTAAATCGGTTTAGTCGCCATATAGTTCAAATCTAAGTTCGTGTTTCACTCGTGCCAGTTGTTTAAGATGTCCCATTTTCATGTAGAAAACGTGATATTTGCGCAACAATACTTTCATAAGATTCCAAAAGGCCTGCTTCGAAGACAATCTCTGTTGAACGCCGCCGCGGGTTAGGCCATGTCGGGGGCGAAAGGGCGGCGCGATGCGCTTCTTTTTCAATAGTTGGGGATGGGGTGGCAACGCTGCCCTTCAGCAAAGAAATCAAACCCGTTTTAACTTTTGTCTGGAGATCTGAAAAATGAACATCAAGAGCCTTCTTCTCGGCTCAGCTGCGGCCCTGATCGCAGTTTCCGGTGCCCGCGCCGCCGATGCGGTGACCGTCGCCGAGCCGGAGCCCGCTGAATACGTCAAGATCTGCGACGTCTACGGCGCCGGCTACTTTTACATTCCTGGCACCGAAACCTGCCTGCGCATCGGCGGCTATGTCCGTTACGACATCGCCGGTGGCGACATCGGGTCGTTCGATGGTGCTAAGAACGTCGATCACCAGGACGGCTCCATTCAGGCCACCTGGAAGAAGAATGCCCGTTTCTCGCTGAGGACCTGGACCGGCCAGGAAACCGAACTCGGGACTCTGAAGACCTACACCGAGACCCGCTTCAACTTCGGCAACCGCAACGCTACAGCCTCCGTCGTAAGGGGCGTCGTCACCGACAACCCCGCCGTCAACAAGGGCGTTACGCTGAACTTCGCCTGGATCCAGCTCGGCGGCCTGCGCGTCGGTAAGGACGAATCGGCCTTCGATACGTTCATCGGCTATGCCGGCAACGTCATCAACGACACGCTGGTTCCCTACGGTGATTTCGACACCAACGTCGTCCAGTACAACTTCGACGCCGGCAACGGCTTTTCGGCCGTGGTCTCGCTCGAAGAAGGATCCGGCACTGTCGGCACCATCGACAGCTATGTTCCGCATGTGGTCGGCGGCGTGAAGTACACACAGGGCTGGGGCGGGATCAGCGGCGTCGTCGCCTACGACAGCAACTACGAAGAAGTCGCCGGCAAGGTCCGCTTGGACGTCAAAGCCAGCGATGAACTGTCGCTGTTCGTGATGGGCGGCTACGGCACCGACGACAACCTCAACGACGATGCCGGCAACGTCATCGATGCTCACGGCCGCGGTTTCTATAAGCAATGGAGCGGCAACTGGGCAGTCTGGGGCGGCGGCACCTACAAGTTCAACGAGAAGACCTCGTTCAACACCCAGATCTCCTATGATGAAGGCAAGAACTTCGGCGTCGCGGCGAACATTGCCTATGAAATCGTCAAGGGCTTCAAGGTCACGGCCGAAGTCGACTACTTGCACGTTGGCGATGACACCGTCACCAACTGGACCAAAGCCGACAAGAAAAACAACATTGGGGGCATCCTCCGCTTCCAGCGTTCGTTCTAACTGTCGCCTCTGAACCACAGCGTTGGCAGCACGCGAATGCGGACGCGGTGGCTTCCCAACCCAGCCTGAGATGGCTAATGGGATACAGAAAACAGATCGGCGGTAGTTAGGTCTTCGCCCCCCATGACCCAGCATGCCGGCCGATGCGAAGGGCGCCCTTGAAGAGGCGCCCTTCGCACCCCTAGCAATCGTCCCGATCCCGCCGCCCTCGCCGTGCCATTTTGGCCAGAGAGATCACTGCAGGGGCAAGAAGCGCTTAGCGTTCAGCGTGATATGGCCATAGCTCTCGGTTACCGTCACATCGACGAGGAACCAGCAATCGTCTCCAACAACTGATCCAACGCCGCCGGCGCAGCGATTGAGGATGGGGACGTATTCCCAAGGCTGCACATTGTCGATATCGAGCAATTCGGTGCCAATCGTTTAGACTTCCTACCGTTGCCCCGGCCAAGGGCAAAAGACGCGTTTCTTCTGCCCCACAAACTTTTCGGCGTCACCGTCAGAGTTTCTGTCGCATCTGGTTGTTTCCGGCTCAGCCCGGGCGGAGCTCAGCGTCATCCTCACTGCTGCGATGATCAACAGCTTCTTCATGCCGCGTCCTCGATTTGCCCTGGATGCCGCCTTTCCGTGAGCCTCGGCCGACGGACCAAAGCCTCTGCGCAGCTCGTGATTTAACAGGATCATGACGCTTTATTTAGTCGAACGTTAAGGGTCCAACCCCTAGGTTCCGCGTCGAGTGGGGCGCAGGATCAGACAAGGCGCGCGGCCGCACCGCGGCAGACCGTCGGATCTGCGGGCTCGCCAAGATGCCGGATGCTCCGGCCAACCGGAGCTACGCTCCTCAGATTGCTTGTTGACCGGTCGAGGTTTTCGCCTTCGACCCGATTGGACCCGCGGCAGAACCGGCGAGATGCGAGGATGATTGCGGCACTCAGAGACGTTTTTTTGCAGAAGGTGGGTGCACACCCGATGGTGGGGCTTGAGCAGACCGGCCCCGACACGGTCGACGCTACAGGAGGGCATAGCGTAGCGGCCCAAACGGAGTCCGACGACGTGCGGCTCATCCTGCGCCGCTGGCAATCCGCCTGCGGCACAGGTCGCCTCCCGCCCTACGAGGAAATTGCGCTAGGCAGCATTGGCCGCTTCTCAGAAGAGATCGCTGTGGTCCGTCGTTTGGGCGACGAGCCGCCCTTCCTTTTGCGGTGCGGCCGGCGCTTCCGCGCCATCGTGGGTTTTGCGGAGTCCGCGCGCAGCCTCGATGAGCTGCCCTATGCCTTCAATCTGGCAATCGCCTCCGCCCTCGACAACGCCTCCTCGGCAGGCGAGCCCCGGCTCAAGGTTTGCCACTGGGTCGTTGACGGCAAGGTCTCCACCATCGAGATCGTCGCGCTGCCGTTGTCGTGCCGCTGGCCGGGCGAATACTTCCTTCTGTTCCTTCGGCCGCGCGCCAGCCAGTTCGAGCTTGCCAGTCTGCTCATCAACTCCACTCAGGAAGGCGTTATGGGGCTGAGCCCGGTCGATTGTGGGCATGGCGCAATTTCTGACTTCTGCATACTGAGCATCAACGAGGCCGCGGCGGGCTTCTTCGGAGCGACCGTCGAAAGCCTCCAGTGCACCCTGCTATCGGACGCGCTGACCCAGGTCGGCATACCAGAGGTGCCCCAGGAACTGCTGCGCGCGGGTTCAGGGGGGCGCCTATCGAGCTTCGAGCTCGCCTATTGGCTGGGACAGCAGAGGATCGCTCTCAAGGTGGGTGTCGACATCGCCGGCGGCGTGCTGGTGGTCACTCTCACCGACATTCGCGACCTGAAGGCGCGCGAGACCCTCTTCCGCTCTCTTTTCGACGACAATCCGGTTCCGATGTTCGTGCGCAGCCAGTCGACCGGAAACTTTCTCAACGTCAATGAAGCGGCGCTGCGTCTTTACGGCTACAGCCGCAGCAACTTCCTCGACCGCAGCCTGGCCGAAATCCGCGTGGATGGCACCACCCGCGAAAGCGACGGTCGCGAGATGGTGCTTCGGCACCGCACCGCCGACGGTCGCGAACTCGATGTGATCGAGTACACCAGCGAAACCCTCGTAGACCATCAGGTGGCAATACTATCGACAATCGTGGATATTACGGAGCGCAAGCGCGCCGAAGCCCATATCACTTTCCTCGCTCATCATGATCCATTGACGGGACTGGCTAATCGAACGGTTTTCACGCGCGAGCTGGAGCGGGCGGTGGTCAGCCTCAAGCAGGACGGACGGCGGTTCGGCGTGGTGCTGATCGACCTCGACAATTTCAAGACAGTCAACGACACTCTCGGACACGCGGCAGGAGACGCACTCCTCATAGAGGTGACCGCCCGGCTGAAAGAACTGGTGCGCAAAACCGACGTGGTGGCCAGGCTCGGCGGCGACGAATTTGCGATCCTGGTGCCGGCCGTCGAATGCCGCTCCGACATTGAGGAGCTCGGCCAGCGCGTCATCCGCGATCTCACCGCTATTCGAAAGGTCGACGGCGCCGAGATCGTGATCGGCGCGAGTATCGGCGCAGCGCTGGTCCCAGACGACGCCGCTGACATCGACAGCCTGCTGAAATGCGCCGATCTCGCCCTGTACCGCGCGAAGCAATCGGACAAGGGTACCTTCCGCTGGTTCGAGGCTGGGATGGACATGCGCCAGCGCGAGCGGCGTGCGCTAGAGATAGAGTTGCGCGGCGCCGAAATCGACCGCGAATTCGAGTTGCATTACCAGCCCATCATCCGGACGCAAACCGGTAAGCTGCGCGGGTTCGAGGCCCTGCTGCGCTGGCACAATCCGCGCCGGGGCATGGTGTCGCCCGCGGATTTCATTCCGATCGCGGAGGAAACCGGCAAGCTCGATGAGCTCGGCCGCTGGGCGCTTGCGGTGGCATGCCGGGAGGCGGCAACCTGGCCGCGAGAGCTGGTGCTGTCCGTCAACGTCTCGCCGGTGCAGTTCCGCAAAGGGGACCTCGTCGGAACGGTCGGACTGGCCCTGGCCGGAAGCGGGCTGGAGCCGCACCAGTTGGAGATCGAGATCACCGAGTCGGTGCTGCTGTCGGCAAGCAGCACCAACCTCGCCATCCTCAAGCAGCTTCGCTCGATGGGCGTGCGCATTGCACTCGACGATTTTGGCACCGGCTATTCCAGCCTGAGCTATCTCAGGCAGTTTCCGTTCAACCGTCTCAAAATCGACCGATCGTTCGTCCGCGAGATCGGCCGATGCCCAGAGTCGCTCGCCATTGTCCGTGCCGTGATCGGCCTCGGCGCCAGCCTCGGCATCGATACTACGGCCGAAGGTGTGGAGACGGTCGGACAGTTGGAGACACTGCGTGCCGAGAAATGCGGCGAGTTGCAGGGTTTCCTGTTCAGTCCGCCGGTTGCCAGCGAGAGCGTAGCCGCCATCATCGGCGCGTATTTCGAAGAGACATCGCGTCTCGCGTAACGGGATCGTCCACCTGGGCGTTGGGTCGCGGCTGGGCTCAGAGAAGGTCTTACCCTTCTGGTTTCCAAGCGGCGTGCATAGTGCACCCGTGCCGCCGGCGACTACAGGACAATTCTGACCGGATCACTGGCGGAAACGGACTGGCCAACCCTGGAGGGTCCACGCTGAGAGGTCTGGCGGTAAGATCCGTCGTTTCGTCAGCGCTCGAAGACGCTGCCGTCGATGGTCTCGTTGATGGGCGCGGTCACACCCTCGGCGTCCGAGACCGCCGTAGGCCCCGATCGGCCAAAAATATCTCCCGCTGAAAAGACGACACCTTCCTCCGAGGAAAGTCCCGTAGGAGTCGGCTACGGCTGGCGCCCTGCCGGCCGGATCGAGGCAGGAGGATCTAAGCCGCCGACTCTGGTGGGACCATCCGGAAAGTTGCAGAACCTACGGAGATTAATCGGACGGCGCAGGCTGACCGCGGCAGCCTGGAGATGATGGCAGGGCACATACGAAGCGCGGCAAGCAAAGCGCATATATCCTGACAGACATCCGCGCCAATGCGGAAGCGACAACCTGCGGCTGTTTCTGGCGAGCACCAACGTGACGATTCAGCTAACGCACCTCAGAAGGGTGCTGCCAGTATTCCGGATACGAGGGCCAGCGAAAGGCGAAGAGCATGTCTATGGATGATGACAAAACCGAACCCGCAACGGTGGACGTGCCGGCTGTGACGTCCACCATCGTCGCGGCGTTTGTCAGGAGCAACGCGATCCCCGCCGCCGCCGTTCCTGACTTAATCGCAAGTGTCAGTTCGGCGCTGAGGAGCATTTTGCAACCGCCTGCGCTCCGAGAACCTGAGCTGGTCCCGGCCGTCAACCGGAAGCGGTCAGTGTTCCCCGATTATATCGTCTGCTTGGAGGACGGGAAAAAGCTCAAGTCTCTTAAGCGGCACCTCAGGGCCCATTTCGGCATGACGCCGGAGGAGTATCGGGCCAAGTGGGGACTCGACCCGGATTATCCTATGGTGGCACCCAACTATGCTGCTCAGCGGTCCCTCGTTGCCAAATCCGCTGGCTTCGGTCGCAAGCCGCCCGCCAGGCCACAGGGTGAATCGCCCCCCTCGCTCGAAAGTTGAGCTTTCGGATTGAGGATCCAATTTCCGGGGATGGCGTCAGCCTCCAACCCTCGCGGCCCCTTCGTTGCGGCGCGACAATAACCGCGCCCCGGCTTGGCCGCTATCCACGAGGTCGCAACGACGGCATTGGACGCTCCCGTCGGACCGAAATCCGCTGCGGCGGTTTTGCCGTCGGGCAGCGCAACCCTCTGGTTCAGTGCACAAATCACACACAGCGCTGTCAGAAATTTCTCCTTTGCCTGTCAGAACATCTGGAGCGGGGTACCATAGGTCTCAAGACCAACAATCAGCAAAGGACCCCCTGGGAATGCAACTTACTTTCAATCGCCTATTCAACCGTCTTACCTCCAACAAGGGCTATACGATCGACCAAACCATTCTGATCGTCGCCATCATCGCTATTCTTATCACCCTCGTGATCATCACGGTCGGTTGGCAATTGCTCAACCGCTCGAGCGGTACCAAGGCCGGTGCCCAGCTCAAGCAGGTTGAAGACGCCAATGGCCAGTTCTACTCCGGCCAACGCCTGTGGCCGCAAAACGCGCTGTCCAGCGCCGGCACGCCGACCACCAACATGGCGGTGCTGGTTAACCAGACCATCCCCGCCGCCAGTTGGGCCAGCACCATCGACCAGTCCAACCTGCGCAACATCCTCCCCGGCTTCCGCACCAGCGGTACTGGCACCTCCGCCGTGGTCTACCACAACTTCGGCAGCGGCTCGTCCACCACCAGCACCATTACGCAACAGGTCAACACCATGGCTACCGCCGGTCCCGACCAGCGTCTGGTCGTCCAGTTTGCCGATATGCCACTGGCCGATGCCAAGGAAGCCGACAAAGCCATTGATGGAAGCGTTGATGCCACCAAGGGCCGAGTGATCTACGGCACCACCGCCTGCTTGAACGCCACCAGCGGCGGCGCAACCACCATCCCCTCCGCGCAGCCTACGGCCAACTCCGTAATCCTCTGCTACGCTGCCAACACCATCAACTAACGTTGGTTCTGCCAAATGCCGCCTCAAGGGGCGGCATTTACGTGCGCTGTCTGGCCATATTACGCGACTTCCGCGAGTTAGCACGCAAGATTGGCACAGTCGGTCCCGAAGAGCCATTGAATGCGGCACTTAGGAAGGTAGCAAAGCCGCCCGCTCTCCCAATATAAACCACCAGACTCTAAGCTCAGAAGAAATGAATCTGGCTCTCTCCGTGGGCACAGCATCAGAAATCAGTAAACAGTATTTCCAGCTCGGGCGTATTCATGGCATTGGGCGGCGCAACGGGTTGGCGCCTCCGTTCAAAAGCTAATCCGGCAGTAGCGAAGGCATTCATCACAATTTGTGCTTGTTCGGTCGATTGATCGCCAGAGCGGGTCGTAATGAGGATACCATTGTCAGCTTTGGTGACGCCAAAGGCTGCGCCTGACATGACCTCCCATCCGTTCGCTCTAAAAAGCTTTTCCACTTGAGTATGAATGCGGGATACCGGGCTCCCCATCTCTTTAACAATACTGACAATTCCCGGATGTTTTGCCAAGATTCCGCCCATCTTCTCGATCTGATCCGGGGTAAGGCTCCTAGGCTCCAAGGCCTGCAGGCGACGTTCCAGGGCCTCAATCTTTTGCTGCGCTTCGTCTGGAGACGCGCCGCCAAGCTTCCGCTCGTACTCTGCAATCCTCTCATTCCTATCTTCGATACGAGCCTTCAACGTCTCAATGCGCTCACCAAATATGAATCGGCCAACGCCCCATCCCGTCGCGAATACGGCGGCAGTTAGGACTGCGAATCCCCACGTAGCCTGCATCACAAGCGGCCACACGGGCTGAAGCTGTTTGATGAATTCATCCATGCGCTTTTCATATCAGCGCACCCTGGATTCGGGCAACGGGTCTGTGAAATATGTTGTCGCCGCTCACACGCAATAACAAAGGCGAATACGGACAGTTGCGCCCGGCTTGCGCCGACGCCAACCGGTCTGGACAATCACGAAGTGGCGAACCCGCAACGAGGGTTGCCCCATTTGGCGTCAGGAGCGACGCCAACCGGTTAAGGTTGCGGTACATTGACTTATGCGCCTCGCTTTCCGCCTCTTGATCCCCGCCATGCTGGTGGCAGGGCCAGCGTGGGCGCAGGACTGGGGAGCAGTCGTCAACGTCTCCACCACCATGGGCATCACCGGCAATCGGCTTTGCTATGGAGAAGCCTCGCGGGGCGACATTGGCTGTCCATCCAACGCGCCGATTGTAAGCGGCTCGACCATCACGGGCACGTTCGTGGGGGACGGATCTGGCCTCACCGGCCTCACAGTCACAAACGATCGCATTGTAAGCGGCACAAGCTCGGCGGTTATCGATCCGACCGGTGCTCTGACGGTGGCCGGGAGGCTTGAAATCGTCACCGGCACCAATGTGGTCGCGATCGGCAACAACGCCGGGTTAACCAATTCTGGCACCAACGTCGTCGCCGTGGGCAGCAACGCCGGAATGACCAATACCGGCAGCGCTGTTACATTGGTGGGAAAGTCGGCTGGGTACGGCAATGCTGGCTCCAACGTCGTGGGAGTTGGCGATTACGCCGGGCAGTATAATAGCGGCACCGCACTCACAGCGGTTGGCCATGCCGCCGCACAGACCAATACCGGCAACAACGTCACCGCCGTCGGGGGCTGGGCTGGCACGTCCAACACCTACAGCAACGTCACCCTGTTGGGCTATGCCGTTTATACGGCCGACAAGTCCAACCAGGTGGTTTTGGGAAACGCCAACGTTGTCGAAGTGAGCACAGCCGGCGTTTACGTCGGCAAAGGCGTCAGCACCACCGGTGGCATCTCCGGCACCAGCGGGTACTTCAGCAGCAATGTCGGCATCGGCACGGCAACCCCCAGCACGTCGCTCAACATTATGGGTTCATCCCCCATTATCCGTCTGAGCGACATAACCGGCCTCTACTCCAGCCTTAACGGCTCCAGCGGAAACCTTTACTACAGCAGTTACAACAGTGCCCGTAACCATTACTTCATGGCCGGCGGGACCGAGCTAATGCGCATCCTCGGCACTGGGCAAGTCGGTATCGGCACCGCAACCCCAACCACCGCTCTTGAAGTCTCCGGTACCGTCTCCGCCACCAACTTCGTCGGCAACGGTTCCGGCCTCACCGGCATCAGCACGGTCACCGACCGCCTTACCTCCGGCACCTCTGTCGCCACCCTCAGCCCCAACGGCAATCTCTCCGTTCGCGGCCTGCTCGATATCGTCACCGGCACCAACGTCGTGGTCGTGGGCAGCGGTGCCGGCCTCAGCAGCTCCGGCACCGGCGTCACGGCTTTGGGCGCCTCGGCGGCACGCCTTAACAACGCTGTCAATGTAACGGCACTCGGCTATGGCGCCGGCTACCAGAATACCGGCAGCACGGCCTCGCTGGTAGGAACCTACGCCGGCTATAGCAATGCTGGCGCCAACACTGCAGCTACGGGTGCCTACGCCGCCCAGAACAACAGCGGCACCAATGTCACCGCAATGGGTACCTATGCCGCCCAGAACAATACGGGCAACAGCATAACGGCGGGGGGGTACCTGGCAGGCCAGACCAATACCGGCCTCTATCTCTCCGCCTTCGGCTATGCCGCAGGGCAGCTTAACAGCGGGGATTATTCCACCTTGGTCGGTGGCTTTGCCGGGCAGAACAACACCATGACCCACCTTACGGGCGTCGGCTATTTCGCCGGCAAGGATAATACGTCCGCTTACGTGACGGCTGTGGGTGAGGAAGCTGGACAGCTGAACTCCGGCTACGCCCTGGTCGCAATGGGCGTGGCGACCGGGAAGTATAATACAGGCTCTAACTCCACCGTAATCGGATCCTACGCAGGCCAATACAATACCGGCCTCAATACCGCCGCCTTGGGTTATCTCGCGGGGCGGAATAACATCGCCAGCAACGTCACCGCCCTTGGCGCCTATGCCGTCTACACCGGCGGCGTATCCAATACTTACAGCAACGTCACCGGCGTCGGCTTCAATGCCCAGCCCAACAAGTCCAATCAAGTCGTCCTCGGTGATGGCAACGTGGTGGAGGTCTCCACCGCCGGGGTCTACGTCGGGGCAGGCCTGAAGGCCACCGGCATCGTCACCGCAACCTATTTTGAGGGCGACGGCTCTCGTCTCACCAATCTCTCCGGCGCCACCTGCGACCGCATCACTAGCAGCACCACCGCCGCAGCAATTGCTAACCAGAACGGCGGCACCGTAAGCTTCACCCTCGGTGGGACAGCAGGCGCAGCCTACCTGCACCCCACTCTCGGCCTCGTAGCTTCAGGTATCTCCACCACCGGCACGGTGAGTGCCTCCAACGCCTACGTCACTAACAATCTCGCTGTCAGCGTCACTACCCCGGAATTTCCCATCCAATTGGCCAGCAGGTTTGGCGTCAGGGGCGATGGCGTCACTTACTGGGGACAGGATGTTCGCACCGCCAGTAATCAAAATGCTGGCCTGTTAACCTGGTACACGGGCAGAGTGGCTATAGGTGCCCGCTCAGCTTCTACCGATGTAGCCTTCGTCACCAACGGTTCGGTTGAACGGATGCGGATTCTGGCAGCCACCGGTAATGTGGGCGTCGGCACCGCAACCCCAACCACCCCGCTGGAAGTCTCCGGCACCGTCTCCGCCACAATCCTGCAACTGGCCGACGGCCCTCCGGCCACTTGCGGTCCTGGCGCCTACGGCACCATGAAGATGGTCAATGGTCGACCCTACTACTGCCGTCCCTAGGAATGCCTTAGCGTCCTTCGGTATTTTCTGAATAACCGTCCTCTGGGGATCGGGCGTCCAAATCGACGGCCGCACCGGTACCGACCGTTGGCGGATCGACCTGCAGCTGTTAACGCTTCGCGCTCAGAGACTCCGGAGGACTATATGGGAGAGGAATTACAGATCAAACGCATTCCGCCGTTCCCATCGAGAGCGACGGTCATTGCCGCAGCCAATATGCTCAAAGTCGAGGGTCACTCAGGCTTTGAGGCTATGCGTCTCGAATTCGATCTCCAGGACACAGACGCGGGCACAGGATCTGGACTAATGGCCCGGGCGACGTCACTCGCAACCTACGCCCTGAAGAATCCTGACGCCAGAACCCCGGATGGCATGTCATTGCAATCGGCTATTGTTACCCGGGCAGGCGAAATCTACCGCAGTGGCGCCACGGCCAACATCGGCGAAAAGGAGCGATCGGCGTTCAAGGCGGCGTCAGCCCAGGATGGACGACTAAACGATGTGACGGAGTTCGGTGAGGAAGTTGTCACGATTAGCGAAAACGAAGTCGTCGATCGTCGACCCGTGACAAGCGAACGCGACAATCCCCAGCCCTCCCACACCGCTTTGAAGCCCGACCGACCACGCAAGGTCTTCGTCGTTCACGGCCATGACGATGCAGCACGGGAAGCCGTAGCCAGGCATTTGGAGCGTCTCGGGTTTGAGGCGATTGTGCTCCATGAGCAAGCAAACCGGGGTGGTACGATCATCGAGAAGTTCGAAGCGAACAGCGACGTCGGCTACGCTGTGGTGTTGCTCACGCCGGACGATGAGGGCGCGAAGACGGGATCTATTGCGAGCCCAAGGGCTCGCCAGAACGTCATATTCGAATGGGGCTATTTCGTTGGTCGCCTCGGCCGCGAACATGTGTTGGCTCTGAAGAAGGGCGATGTCGAGCTTCCGTCGGACATTCAAGGCTGGGTGTGGGAGGTACTCGACGACTATGGCGCCTGGCGCCTGAAACTAGCAAAAGAGCTCGCGGCGGCCGGGTTCTCCATTGATTGGAGCAAGGCGGTTTCGTGAGCGCTGTCCCGTCACCAACCCCTGCCGTGAAGCATACCATATCGCCGCAGGTGTGCCCCGCAGGCCGCCACTACAAGTGGCGTACAGGGGCGTAAACGGTTATACGAAGGAACAAGGTCGATTTCATGCCGTGTGCCGCGGACGGACAACTGCTGGCGACCATTCGCCAGCAGTTGATCGCGCAGGTCTTGGGTCAAGAGCTGCATGTCCGCATCCTATTCGTCGTCTTCGACTTTGGGAGCGCGAAGGACGATCCGTCCGTCGAGCGGCAGGGCGTCGAGGACGAGCGTCCCACCCTCGCCGTCATCGTGGGCGAAGAATGCTCCGATGCGCGTCCAGAAGGCTTTCTGGCCTTCGGCCTTGGCGTCCCGCACGGTGTAGGCGTGGTAGGTCGGGGATTTCGCCTCGGTCTTGGCAGTCTTGGTGTTCTGATTGTCTTTCATGGTCTTTTCCTTTGGTTGATTGATCTGTCCCGAAGGACGGTTCCCAAATCGACCGGCGGCACGGCTGGCTTGTCCCCAACACGGGAGCGATAGCGAAGGAGCGGGCAGGAACGGGACAAGGCGGACGCGCCGGTCAGAACCGGACATCCATTCGGGCCGTTCAATCAACGGAAAAGCCTTGAAAGGCCGAACACCTGCCAATGAGCGAAGGCGACGCCATCACCGCCGGCGAAAGCAGAGGTCACGAGAGAAGGCGACCTCTGGACCCATCACGGCACAGCAGCTCGCCCGATGCAACGAATAGGCACCGCGCTCCGGACCGGGCCGCTCGGGAGCGGACCGATCCGCGCAACCGGAAACGACAGAGCCGGCGGGCCGCACCGCCGACCGCGCCCTCGGCAACGCCATGGCGTTGCCGGTCGGACATAGGATGTCCGACACCCGCCGGCCGGCGGTCTGTCACTCGCCAATAAATTGGGGAGTGACAGACCGCCCTCAAACCCACGGTAGACAAAGGGTTCGCACAAACGCTCCTGCATGACCTGCAAATGACGCTGCGCTTCGCCTGAGCACGCGAAAATCATTTCCAACGCGATGCGCTGGCCATTGGCAGGCGGCGCCGTCCACTATCCCGGCAGGCAAACACTGCCTGAACCATCTCACCCGACCATTTCCCAAGCAAAAGGAGAGCACACCATGCCTGCTCAACCCATTCGTGCGCCGCCGCGGCGGGCACACCTCCGGTCTCGACCTCTCGGTGACCGGACGCCCAACAGGGCAAACCACTTCGGCCAGCCATCCGGCTGGCTCGGGAGGCTCATACCGTAAGGAAGACTACGCATTCCGGCCATGCCGCGAATGACCTTCGCGGGGTGTCACGATCTACGGACGTGCATCGGCCATCAACACTCAGCCAAAAATAAGAAGCGAGCAAGATGGACGATCTAACCATGGACCTGGTGCGGCTGTGCCAACGCAACCGGGACGGCTCTTACGGCACTCAGAACAACCGCCGGCGCGGCCTGACCGCAATGGCCAATGACCTCGCGGACCTCGGCTACAAATTGCCGGCCGCGAGCTCCCTTAAACCCAAACATGTCGAGGCGCTTGTCGAGCGCTGGCTGGACGGCGACACGACTGACGCCAGTGTCCGCAACCGCCTCACCTGGCTGCGCTGGTGGGCGGAGAAGATCAACAAGCCTAATGTCGTCAACCGTGACAATGCCGCGTACGGCGTCGCCGAACGCGGCGAGGTCACCCGCAACCGCGCGCAGGTCCTCGACCCCGCCAAGCATGGCGATGTCGAGTGTCCCTATATCCAGACCTCCCTGCTCCTGCAGTCAGCGTTCGGCCTGCGGCGCGAGGAAGCAATGAAGTTCCAGCCCCAGGAAGCCATCCGTGGCGACCACATCGCCTTGAAGGCCAGTTGGACCAAGGGCGGCCGCGCACGGACCATACCGATCACCACGCTGGAACAGCAGCAGGTGCTCCAGGAAGCCAGGCGCCTTGTTCCGGGCCGCGGATCATTAATCCCGGCGCAGATGACCTATGTCGAGCACCTCAAGCGGTTCGAGTACCAGACCCTCAAGGCGGGACTGCGCAACACCCATGGCCTGCGGCATGCCTATGCCCAGCAGCGCTACCGCGCCTTGACCGGTCGGCCCTGCCCGCTGGCCGGTGGCAAGCGCTGGGCCGACATGGACAGCAACGAACGCGCCGCCGACCGCGCGGCCCGCCACAAGATCTCGGCCGAGCTTGGCCACGGTCGCCTCAAAATCACCGACACCTACCTGGGGAGTGCCTTCTGATGAAGCGCGCGGAAGGCAATTTCCTCATGGCCTTCAAAACGAGGAAGTTCTACGCAACCCAACTCTTCAAGCCCGCAACAATCGCCAAAGCGATCGACGAGGCCGCTACGCAGGGCCATCGCCACTATCGCGTCGTGCAGGACCTGCCGTTTGATCTTTCCGAAACGGCCGCCGCCCAGGAACTGGAGATCTGGCTCGATTCCGAGCAATTCCACTACATCTGGCGCCCGACCCTCATTGAGCAGGATCCGCTGCGTATCGCGACGGTGACGGAATATCCGGAGTTGGAGATTTCCTGGTAATTCGGTCAGTGCAACCAAAAAAGCAGGGCGTTCGCCCTTGGCAGCAGAGAAGGGGATGTTCATCCCTTTTTTTGTTTTTTGCCTCCGCTTCCGGAGGTGATGGGGCCAGCAGTTCTGCTGGTCCGGCGCAAGTGGCCCTTTAGGCCCGGCTAATAGTGCGAAAGCTGATGTTTGCCACTCAAGGTTAGCTTAACGAATTTTGCGGGTAGCGGTTGTATTCGGCTTGGCTGTTGTTACTCTCTGCAGTGGGGCTGGGGTTTGGCTATGGGCGACTTTAAGTTCGATCCCTTGGGGGATTTGTCCAAAAATATTTCGAACGGAGTCAAGTGGAGCCAATACGGGCTTAAACTCGGCCGCCATATGCGGGCCAGAAGTGCCCGAAAACAGGTCGAACAGCTCTACGGGCCCGAAGTGGCTGACCAGGTCGAAGCCGCCATTCGCTCCGGCCGCGATCCCGGCCCAATCATCGAGCGAGCCCAGCGCGATCTCGAGGCCCGCGAAGAGCGCGAGAGGCAACTCGCCAACCCACCTCCACTGTATGGGTCCGGTCGCTGGGCCAGCCCCCAGGAGTTGAGGACCATTCCGAACGGCAAGTTGTACCTTGCCGGCCGGCCCGCTTTTGATAACCCCTCATCCATCCTGCTCGGAGGCTATTCAGACGACGAGGGAAGCCCCGAGACGCAATTCGTCCATTGGGACGATGACGGCCATCTGCTGACCATCGCTCCCACCCGTTCCGGCAAGGCGGTGACGTCCATCGTGCCGAACCTGTTGCGGTATCGGGGAAGCTGCGTGGTGCTTGACCCCAAGGGCGAGCATTTCGAGAAGACCTCGCGATGGCGCAGGTCCATTGGCCACGAAATCTACCGCATCGCCCCCTTCGATCGGACGTCGGGCTGGATGAGGCATCGCTACAACCCCTTGGCGCGGGTGCGGAGCCAATCGGACGCTCGTTCGCTCGCGGAACAGATGTTTCCCCGGGACCCTCAGGCGTCGTCGTTCTTCCAAGAAGATGCTGCCGGGTTTCTGACCGCGGCGATGATGTATGTGAACGGTAACGCGCCGTCCCATAGGCGTACGCTCGCGACGGTTTGCCAACTGGCCTCCCGAAAAGGGCGGGACCTGCTTGACGTCGCGAAGAAGTTTACGGAATTCCCGTCTACGGCAGATGCCGGCAAGGCGGTGCTCGAAAAAACGCGGGATCGCGGACTGCAAACCCTGGAAGCGACGCTGGAAAGCAAGCTCGCCCTTTGGCGCGACAGCGATATCCAGCAAAGTCTGAGCGGATCCGACTTCTCATTTGAAGACCTGAAGGACCGCCCGATCACGGTCTATATCGACATCCCCTTCGGGAAAATGGAACCCTATGCGCCCTGGTTGCGGATTCTGCTCAAGGGCGCGCTCGACGCCATGGAGAACAATCGTCGCCTGCCGGACATTCCGGTCCTCTTCATTCTCGACGAATTTCTCAACCTCGGGCCTTTTCCGGAATTCCGTGCGGCGATCCGCACCCATGCAAGCACTGGCGTGCGCCTGTGGTTTTTCCTTCAGGACGTTATGTCACTGCAGGAACAATACCCCGGCAATAGCTGGCAACCGTTCCTGAACTGCTCGGTCAAGCAGTTTTTCGGCGTCGACGACCCGATAACGGGCGAGCTCATCGGTAAATACCTCGGCCATGAAACACTCGCCTATCTCAGCTCGTCTAGCGGCCATAGCGGGTCCTCACAGTTGGGAGGGTGGTACGCGGATGCATCAGTCAACACGGGAACGTCTGGCAACGAAACCGTCCAGTTCCTCGGACGGCCGCTGATGACACCGGACGAGATTATGGAGTTGCTTTCCGGTTGGCAGCGGAACGGCTGGCGTTGGGCAATCAATTATGCCCGCGGCGCGCGGCCCTTCAAGACGAGGCTGGTGTCTTTCACGGAAAGTGAGACCTGCAAATCGCGCATCGGCATGGCCGAAGGAGTATCGCCATGACGCTCGCAAGCAGGATATTCGGGCGCGAGACTCAGCTTCAGCCGCTCATCAAATCATTGGTCCTCGTGACGGCCTTGCGCGCCGGATGGCTCGCCATCAACGCCTATCCTCCAGACGCTCTGTTCTGGGCCCGTGCGTTGCTTCCCTGGCCACAGCATGCGTTTTCTTGGGTCGTCCTGTCGGTGGACCTCGTGCTGTTGTTCTACCAATTCCGAGCAGCGATCCGGCTCACCCGATTGCTGCTCTTGCGGTTCGCGCCGGACTTTGCAGCCTTTCTGGGCTTTTCGGCATCTCTGCCTGACACTGAACAACACTTGACCCCGCGCCATCGATCTTGGTGGCCCACAGCGCTGCTGCTCTGCGCGATTCTGATGCTCTCGTGCTGCGCCGTCACCTGGCTTGTGCTGATGCTCTCCTACGGGCAGTGGGCGCCCTTCGATCTGTTCATGCGGACGTATTTCGCCGATCGGGCGTTGCTGGTCGGCCTGGTCCTGTCGGTGTTGGGCCTCCTGTTCGGCGGACGCTACATCGGGCGCGCCGCCCGCGACGTCACGACCAGTTTCGGGGTGGTAACCGTCGATGAGAGTCACTGGCTGACAGAGCGCGTCCACGGCCTCGCTGACAGACTGAGCTTGCCAAGGCCCGCCGTCGGCGTCACCAGCATTCTCAATGCCTTTGCTATGGGGTCGAACCAGAAATCGTCCATGGTCGTCATCGGCAAACCCCTGTTTGACTACGAACAGGACGAACTGGACGCCATTATCGGACACGAGCTCGGGCACATCCTGCACAACGACGTGGCGCGGATGTACTTCGCTGAAGGATTCCAGCGCGTGCTGGTCAACACGGTCAACGTGCTCACGGTGATTGGCGCCTTTGCAGCCGCTGCCAATTCCAAAAGGCGATCAGACGCCCGCCGCAACGTCCAGCTTGCCCTGGGAAGCGGCCGGATCGTCCGCAAAACCGTGTTCGTCGCCTCTGAACTGGTCGCCAAGGGCATTTCGCGTAACCGCGAATTCCACGCCGACGCGGTCGGCGCTCATTTGACTTCGCCCGACGCCATGGCACGTGCGCTCAAGCGCGTTCATGGCGTTGCAGATAAACCCACCGCCCAGGAGCAGCACTACGGCTACCTGATGTTCCGCGGAACCGCATTCGGCAATCTCTTCGCCACTCACCCGCCACTCAAGGCACGCCTGAAGGCGCTGGAGGCCCGTACGGCGTCATCAGAGGTCGCCGCAGCGGCCGAGCCACAAACCCACGGTGCAACGCCTGAGGCGCTTGCTGGCGTTGGCCTGATCGCCCTCTCTGTACGCCTGAGTCCAATTGCCGATGGCATCGTACGCAACACCCGGAACGCCTTCATTGCCGTCCGCGGTAGTGTCAACGCGAAGCGGCTCGGGACCCTCGGCGCAGTTTGTCTGCTTCTAGCGCTGGTAGCCCCGGCTATCGTCAGCTTCTACGGGCTCGAGCGGCGGTTCGATGACGCCAGGGCGTCAGCGGGCCAAGCCGTCTCGTCGTCCTGGAACTGGGTGGCCGAGACAAAGGAAGCGTGGTTCGGCGTTTCCGAATACACCACGCGTCTCCGGCAGCTAGACACCAGGGAGCAGGCCGTGAAGAGCGCGGAAGCCCGCCTCGCAGCCGACCGCAGTGCCCTCGCCCAGCAGACATCCGCCGGCAACAGCAACCTCGCTGGCACGCTCGCTGAACGTGACCAGGCCCGTCGGCAAGTTCAGGATCTGCTCCTGAAACTCGACGCGGCTAACGCCGACCGCTCGTTGCTGACGGCACGGCTTGCCCAGCAGAAGACCCCGGGAACCGGGGCTGACCAGGCCGACCTGCAACGCCAGGTCGCCTCGGTCACTCAGCAATTGTCTTCGATGACCGCCGATCGCGATGAGATGGTCCGGAGGAACGATGAGCTTCGGCAAATGAACCTGGAGCTGAAGGGGCAGATTGCCGACCGGGACATGGCTCGGGTCGACCTCGACAAGCAAATCCAGGCCTTCCAGGACCGGATTGCCGGCCTCACCAATGGACTGAATGTCAGCCAGGAAGCGCCTACCCTGCCGGCTGTTCGCCCGGCGCCGTCAGCGCCGCAAGGCGGCTACGGTGCCTTCGCCGCCGCTGCCAATGGCACTCTCATCCTGACAGACCGGAGTTTTGCGACGGAGCAAGCGGCCACCGATGCGGTGCTGGCCGATTGCAGCCAATACAGCGGCGGGAGCCAATGCGTGGTGAAACAGGTTTTCCACAACACCTGCGCGGCCGTGGCGCGTGTCATCCCAGTGACCAGAAAATCGCACTACGCGCTTCAGTTGGAACCGAAGATCCGGGATGCCGAGGAGATGGCCCTGTCCGAGTGCTTCCAGCGCAATCACAGGCCGTGTGAGGTGACGCGGCAGGTTTGCGTGGAATGAGGCAGAACCGCTCGGGGCGGGACGGTTATGCAACACTGGCCCGCGAGGGCGGTTGGCCCTCACCGGCCAACGGAGGAACACCCATCTGAAATCACTTTTGACCCTGCCGGCGGCACCATCGAAGCTTACTTCAAAAACGCCGAAGTGGCACTGCGAAGCCAGCTAGCTCCACGGCTTCGCAAATTGGACAACAGGTTCTGCGTAACGCCGTGACTGCGGCGGATATCGATCGCCTTATCGAGAGAACGAACGCTCACTACGCCAAACCCCGTTAAGGGGGCGTCTTTGTAGACCGAGAATGAGTGCTAACCCCGACCTGAGAACCAATCCAAATGGTTCTCGGTCGTAGGCTCGCGCTCCATGTCCTGAACCATACGCTGCTCAGCCTGTTCAAGCTCGTGCATCTGCGGCGGGTTTTCGGCCAACGACTGTTTGAACCAGTCGAGGTGGTCCTCCCGGGGCGCCGGATGGCTCTCCTGCCACTTCTCCGCAAGGCGCTGCTCTTGGGGTCGCTCCCGTTGCTCGCGGAGCAGGTTTTCCAGATCCTCGATTTGCCGCTCGACCTTGCCTAAGTCATACATGTGGCCGAGTTGGACGTTATGACGCTCCCGCAGATAGTCGATAAGCCGGGCTGAGCCTTCGTGGCCGATGGTAGCATTGATTTCGTGGTCGATGTTCTCGATGGATTGTTCCAGCGATTGCGCATGTTCGCGAAGTCGCGCCAACTGGTCCTCTGCACTCATGGTGACCTCCGAAGGGGTTAGTGCTCGTAGTGGTAGGCGGGAAGATGCTCCGGCTGCTCTTGCAATTCGGTGATGAGATGGGCGCGCAGCCTCTCCCCGGATTCGACCAGTTGTTGAGCGCGGGCGTGGAAATAGAACGCACCTTCACGCAGATCCTCGTCAATCCCCGGGATCGTTTCGGCCTGGTGCTTACGCATCGCCCAATAGGCGAGGCGCTTGCGCCGCCGGACCAGGTCCGTTTCGAGCCATTCCAGCACTTTTCGGGTCTTCTCGCGCTGTTCGGCCGTGAGCTCCGGGATTCCGAATACCGATCCTTGATGTAACCTGGCCATATCTTGATGATGGGGCGGTATTGTGAATCCCGCAAGTGTTACCTGCGTCGAGGAGCAGGGGACTGCTAGGTTTATAGGCGTCGGAAGTACCTGAAAACTCACAGAAAGCGCCCGCGGCCCGGCAGCCAGGCTAACAAATCGTCAGGGGAAGGTTCGCGCTGCCCTGGCTGATCGCCGAGGTCAGGCTCGTCGGGCGATGGCGGGTTCTCTGCCAAATCCTTCCTGAACCAGTCCAGATGATCCTGGGGCGACCCATCTTCCGCCGGCTCGACCAATTCAAGCCATCCCAAAGGGTTCTCGTGGTCGATACTATCGCGACCTGCACCACGCACATCATGTTCACGCATGTTGCGCTCCAAGGCCTGGATTTCCTTTGCTGTCGTGCCCAGTTCGTAGATCAGCTCCCGTTGCGCGCTGTAACGGTCTTTGAGGAACGATATGATCCGCTTGGCGTTGGCCTCGGCCTCCAGGCGAGGCAGCCAGGTCGTGATTGTGGTTTCGATATCACTGATGGCCTGTTTCAGTGACCGAGCTTGGTCGTACAGTTGCGCGAGCGCCTCCTGATTGTCCACGGCTAGTCCTCCGTCTATTTCTGGAAAAGGTACCCCCGTCCAACCTTTGGTGGCAACGACATCAGGGCGGAAATGACGCCCACCCTATCGCTCATCCCGCTCCGGCTCGGAACGCGTTTCAGGGGGTCGGGCAGCGTGTTGGTCGCTGGGATCGAGCCAATCCAGGTGGTTTTCCCATCGCTCCAGCGTGCCGACGTCTTCTGGTCGGATCTTGTCTTCCAACCAATCCAGCAACTTGTCGGGCGAGAGGCGGTATGCCGCCGCATCGTCCTCGGTCATCTGCAGTGTATTCTCCCGATCGACGGCCGCCTGGGCGGCCTCAGCGCAGCCTTGAGCGTGTGCCGCGTTTAGTTCGGGCGCTGGGGCATGCATGTCGGCCAGCATTCGGTCCTCAGCGACCTCCAGCTCGCTTGGATGAATAGGCGAACCGTCCGGATCCGGCACGGGTAAGTCTTCATCAGGCTCCCTTGGTGACATCTGATCCCTCTCTCGTTGGGCGAGAACCCTGCGGGCGCGCCGTTCCTGGCGATTTGGGCCACGGTGAAGACCAGGATGCTCCCCCTGCCTGCGCTTGGCGTAGCTCCGCCCGTCAATCGCAATGGCCAGCCCCGCCTTGCTCAAGGCCTCATTCGCAACTCGTTCCCACAGCGCCCTCGCCTCGGTGACAAACTGCTTCCCGTCAGCGCTGCGGATCTTCAGCCCGAAACCACCTTCTCCTACCACGCGTGTGCTCATGAGCATATGCACGTGCGGATTATGGCGGGTGCCATCGTCATGAATGGCCAAGTCCACTACAAATCCCTGCGCGGTGTAGGCGTCGGCCATCGTCCGGGCCACAGCTAGCCACGAGGAGCGTGGCAACTCGAGCGGGAGCGCAAACTCCACCTCCTTCGCCAATCGCGCGTCCTTGCGCTTCTCTGCGGCCTCCACGGCGTTCCAGAGGGCGGCCCGCTGCCCCATCCACTCTGGCGCGCCTTCCGGCAGACGGATCTCGGTCGCCACCACGTCGCGGCGCCCGCCGAAATCCGACAGGCGCTCTTCCGCCTCATTTGGCAGGACCTCGCCCGCGCGATACGCGGCTGCCGCCACAACGGAACGCCCCTCGCTCCGGCTGATGTTCTTCACGTTCAGGTGAAAGATAGCCACGAACCTCTCCACGGCACGGACGGGGGACGGGGGGTGTCCCCCAGCGCACCTGCCGGTTTTCTCCGGTTTGCGTCTCGCAACCGGTCAGAAAACCGAGCATGCATCGCCCCCCTTTTCCCCAATGCGTACACGTTGGGGCGATGCGTAGGTGCGCTGTACGCATTGGCGCAAACTCGCGCCAACCACGCAAGTCGGCACCTAGCTTTAATTCTCGAACAGGTCGAGCGTCTCGGCCTTCGGCTTTTTGGGCGGCCTGGCCTTCCGAACGTTGATCGCCGCCGCGTCGAGCCGGTTCTTGAGATGCACGGCGTAGTGCTTCTCAATCATCTCGACGCTCGTCCGGCAGTTTTTGGCGACCTGGTAGATGTCGGCGCCCTCCAGCAGCCGGAAGCTGATGTAGCTGTGGCGCAGTGAGTACAGCGTGCGCCGGTTGCCCTCGCGGTCGAGCTTGAGGCCGATCTTGTCAAGGATGCCATTGAACTGCTTTTTGTGATCGACTGGGAACAGTTTGTCGGTCGGCTTTGGCTTGTTCCGGGCCACCATCCGCTCAAAGGGAAAAACCGCGCCCGACGTGCTCTTGCAATACCCCACCCCGCGCTTGCCGCGCACCTGGATTTCGAGGATCTTCTGGCCCGTTGCCTTGTCTTTCACGATCTCCACGTCGCGATATTCAAGCCAGTTGGCTTCGTCCGGCCGTAAACCGGTGTTGGCCAGGAACAGGATCTTGTCGTGAAGCTGCTCGGACAGCCAGACGCGATGGGCCTTCTCGCCCTCCTGGGCCTTCTTGCTGGCATCCCGCGCCTTTTGCGCATGTGCCCGCGTCGCCTGGTACAGCTGTTTGTATTCCTCTGGCGTAAACCAGGCGCGGTGAACGACCTTCGCGGATTTCTTGTAGGGCTGCGAAATATCCGGCAGATGCGCAAGCCACCGGTGTCGCACGGCGGTCTTCAGGACAAGCCGCAAGGTCACCGTCTCGTGGTGCAAGGTGCTGCGGGAGGGCAGCTTCTTGCCCTCCTCCGGCGTCATCCTTGAGACACGGTATTCCTGGACTGTGCCGGCGTTGATCGTGGATAGGCCCATCTTGCCGAAGTACGGCACCAGATAGCTGCGAACGCGCCGGTAGTGGTCCTTGACCCAGCGGGCATTGCGCTCGCCCTCGGTCAGGACCTCATACTCCGTAATGAACTGGTCGGCTGCGTCCTTGAACGTCTTCTCCGACAGGAGCTCGCCGCGCCGGCCTTTGTCCTTGAGGCCGAAATACCAATCCTCGGCCCAGTCCTTGGCCTTGGAGAGGCTTTCTTCCTTGGTGCTGACCCGCCAGTTTTTGCCTTTGAGGTACGTCGAACAATGCCAAATCGGGCTGTCGTTGCGCCGATAGACGTGAACTTTGCCTTCCAGAATCGTGTGTTTTTCCGCCACCGCCAGACACTCCCTGCGTGCGTGCAAGTTTGTGCAAGAGATGTGTAAGGCTACTTTCGGCGTCCTCGCCTAGCAAGGCGATTTCTAAGTGCCTGATTTTCCTTGGAAAATGGCACGGGCAGCAGGGCTCGAACCTACGACCTGCGGTTTTGGAGACCGCCGCTCTACCAACTGAGCTATGCCCGTACACGTGCGCCTCGGCGCAGGCGCTTCCTAAAAGCTTCCGCACGCTCTGTAAAGAGTGGTTTGCAAGCAAACATGCCTTAACCCCTGCGCCAGAAATCGGGATAGTCGACGACCAGCCCCTCGGCATCGATCTCCAGCTCCCGCCTGAAGTCGCTCGCGCGCGATTCATAGAGGTAGCGCCTGCCCTCTTCGAGGCACGTGTAACGCTGCGGGTTGCGCACGACAGTGAGTGCCGGGAAATCGATGAAGGCCGTGGCGATCTCGGCACTCTGCCCGGCCGAAAGCGCCAGGCGCCGGATCGGCAGCGTGTTGGTAAAGGGCGTGACGGTGAGGTCGGGTTCGAGCACGCCCGCCAGCTCGGGCATCGGCAGGCCGTCCCTGGTCCAATGACCATCGCCATCGGAGGCCAGGACAAGCGTCCGGCCATCGCCGATCATATCGACCGTGACACTCTTCGCGTGCCAGCCGGCATCGCAGGTAATGCGGTAGCGGACCGCAAATGGCGTCTCGCCCGAGCAGATGACGACTGAATCGGCCAGGAACCGGCCCGCTTGCTCCCCCAGCACAAGATGTTCGAAGCCGGGTCCATCCCACTCGCGCCAGCGCACGATCTTGGCATCTTGCGGCATCAATCATCGACCTCCCTGGCAAGCGGAAGCTATTTTGCGTCCGGCACCCGGTACGGCCCGCCAGGCACTCCCCAGCCCCAGGCGGGCATCGGTTCGGCCTCGGGATCGCAGGTCTCGCCGAGATTGGAATTCATCTTGGCCAGTCGAGACCCCCATTCGACGTAGCCCATGAAGGCGGAACGGAATTCTGGATCGTCCGGCAGGCCGACCTGATCCGCCGCGTCGGCGAGAAGATTGATCCAGCGGCGGCGCTGCTCCTCGGTCAAATGCTTGCCCAGATGATGCATGACCATTTCGCGGTGGCCGCCGAATTCCTCGCTGTAGGTTTTCGGTCCGCCGAAGACCTCGCCGATGAAGGCGGCGACATGGGCCGGGTGATCCGGCGACATGTGTTTGAACACCGGGCCAACGACCGGATCCTTTGCCACCTCGTCGTAGAAGGTTTGCGTCAGCCGGTTCAGCGCCTCGCTGCCGCCGGCCCATTCGTAGAGTGTCGGAACGTCCTGGCTCATTCTCGATCCTTCGCCGGCCCCGCAGCCGCGACGATAGCGGAAATCGAGCATGGCTCAACCTGCCTCGATGGGCAGTTTGCCGACGTCGCCGTGCTCTACAGCTTGGCAGGCGCATCAGCCTGTGCATTGGCGGCTGGCAGGCCTCGGCAATTGTCGGGCTTGGCAATGGCCTTGCAAACCGTGGAGCCGGTCAGCGCGTCGACCGATTGCGGTCCCGTTGTCAGTCCAGCCTTCAGCATCGTGTCCGGGTCAAGTTGCCCCTCGGACGAGCGTCGCTCGATCGCCGCGAACAGAGCGGGACCGATCGCCATCTCGTTGAGATACGCCTTGACCACCAGCTTCTGTCCCATCGGATACAGGCTGAGCCGCGCCCGGGGCCCAACAAGCCGTCTGGCACCACCGGCGACCATGAGCGCACAGGCAGAATCACACTCCACCCCGGCATCGATGGTCAATCCCGCATAGGCTCCCTCCGTGGCCAGGCAATTCCACGCGCCGGGGTCGCAGTCGACGAAATCGGTCCGGGCAACGGCGATGTCGAGCTTTCTTTCATGGATAAGTCGTCCCATTGCGAGAGCGCTGGGCAGGTCGCCGCCGCGTGAACTGATGACGACAGGCAGCCGCCGATGGCCAAGCGTGGCCACCAACTGCCGCAGTTTCCGCGGCGTCTGGTTCGTTATCGCACCTTCCGCCGATATCCATTCCGGACAGTCGGGATTGCACAGCGGGTTGCTGCCGCGAACCACGATGAAGCGCATGTCCCCGCCGGCCTTTGCGGTGTCCGGTTGAACGGGTCCGGCAGTCATGGATTTGTCCGCGGCCGATGGCGTCGTCTTGTTTGCAGGTCCAGCTACCTCCCGGCAGTTCGCGGCCGGCCGGTCCAGCCTGCACAGGCTTGCCGTGGTCAACAAATCTACCGCGTCCCGGCTGGTGACCAGCTTCATCGTCAACATGGCGTCGAGCGGAATCTGACGAATCTCGCTCGCCGGCGTGGCCTTCATGATTTCCAGCACGCCATCGCCTATACCCATTTCCCTCAGGTACACCGAAAGCGTCTTCTCGACGGTCCCGCTCATCTCGTAGGTTTTGTAGCTGCCTGCGTTTTTACGGCTGACCACCTTGGTGCTGATGATCTTCTTCTTGCCGTTCACGATCCGGTACGTGGTCCGGTAGAGCAGCCTCTCGCGGTGGAACGTGGTGGTGATCTGGTGGACGCCGAGATAGCCGTAATCTCCAACCACGCGGCGGACACCGCCGGAAAACATCAATGGACAGGCCGAATTGCACATGGCTCCGTCGTCATAGGCCACCCCGAAATAGTCGGCACCCTTGCCCTTGTTGTCCTCGCAGTCGCCCATTGCCGGCTGGCAACCGGAAAAAACCGTCACGCCGACGGCGATATCGAGCTTGTTCTTGCGGATCATCCGGCCCAGGGCCAGCGCCGCATCGACATTACCGCCGGGCGAATTGACGACCACCGGCAATTGCCTTCCCTTGAGCGCCTTGAGCGTGCGCTTGAGGAGCGACGGCGTGTCCGCCGCGATGGTGCCGTCCGCCGATATCCATTCAGGACAGTTGGGTTCGCATCCCGGAGCGTTGCTGCGCACGACGACGAAGCGCATCGGCGGGATTTCGGGAGGCCCATCTTCCGCTTGCGCTGTCACAATAGGCAGCACCATGGCGACGACGAGGCAAACCAGTGCCCACAACCGCCATGCCTTCCCATCGAAACGGCGCCTTGAGACCACTGTTGGCAAAGCTCCCTTGGTGCAACCTATACTAGTTGCAGCCATGGCGCTTGCAACAGCTTTGAGAGGCCCTCGCAATACTTGCGCTGCCAAGCGCACGAAACGAAAAAAGGGCGGCCCCGAGGCCGCCCTTTCCTTGTCGAACCGGCAGCAGCCGGTCTCGATTATTCCTTGATGGTGACGACGATTCCGGCACCGACGGTGCGGCCGCCTTCACGGATGGCGAAGCGCAGCTTCTCTTCCATGGCGATCGGCACGATCAGCTCGACATCGACCGTGATGTTGTCGCCAGGCATCACCATCTCGGTGCCTTCCGGCAGCGACACGATGCCGGTCACGTCGGTCGTGCGGAAGTAGAACTGCGGACGGTAGTTGGTGAAGAACGGCGTGTGACGGCCACCTTCGTCCTTGGTCAGGATGTAGGCTTCGGCCACGAACTTCTTGTGCGGCTTCACCGTGCCCGGCTTGGCCAGAACCTGGCCGCGCTCGACACCTTCACGATCAACGCCGCGCAGCAGCGCGCCGATGTTGTCGCCAGCCTGGCCCTGATCGAGCAGCTTGCGGAACATTTCAACGCCCGTGCAGGTCGTCTTGGTCGTCGGACGGATGCCGATGATCTCCAGTTCCTCGCCGCCCTTGACCACCCCGCGCTCGACGCGGCCGGTCACGACCGTGCCACGGCTCGAGATCGAGAACAAGTCTTCGATCGGCATCAGCAACGGCTTGTCGAGCGGACGAACCGGCGTCGGGATGTAGGCGTCGACCTGAGCCATCAGCTCGCGGATCGCGTCCTCGCCGATCGTCTTGTTCGAATCCTCGAGTGCGGCAAGCGCCGAACCCTTGACGATCGGAATGTCGTCGCCGGGGAATTCGTTCTTCGACAGCAGTTCACGAACCTCGAGCTCGACCAGTTCGAGCAGCTCGGCGTCGTCGACCTGATCGACCTTATTCAGGAACACCACGATCGACGGCACGCCGACCTGACGGGCAAGCAGGATGTGCTCGCGGGTCTGCGGCATCGGGCCGTCGGCGGCAGACACGACCAGGATCGCGCCGTCCATCTGCGCGGCGCCGGTGATCATGTTCTTCACATAATCGGCGTGGCCGGGGCAGTCGACATGCGCGTAGTGGCGGTTCTCGGTCTCGTATTCGACGTGAGCCGTCGAGATCGTGATGCCGCGCGCCTTCTCTTCCGGCGCCGCGTCGATCTGGTCATAGCGCTTGTATTCGCCAAAATACTTGGTGATCGCAGCCGTCAGCGACGTCTTGCCGTGATCGACGTGACCAATCGTGCCGATGTTCACATGAGGCTTAGTGCGCTCGAATTTACCTTTTGCCATAGTCTCTTTCCTTGGACGGCCTGGACCTTCAGTTCAGTCGAATGCGGGGCGATTAGCGAGAAAGGCCAAAAAACACAAGCGTCTTTTGCCCGGGCGCCATCTCACTCGGCCAGAACCCATGATCCGATTGCGGGGATATGGCACCGATATAGGGACGCGACATTGAAAATGGAATGGGCGAAGGCCGACGGAGCAATGCGGGGTTTCCTGCGGCTTCTACATCCCTCACTGTTGGGTTTGTTGGCGGTCCATGGCCCATTGCGGCGACGATCCGCGTCTGATTTCCTGCGCAGATGCATTTCATCCCGACTGCCATTCGCGGCCCGCTGTTCATGATCGTCTCGACCGGGTCGTATCTGGTCAACGACACGATGATGAAGCTCGCCACTGCCGGCTTGCCGTCCTACGAAGTGCTCTTCCTGCGTGGTGCCGCGGCAACGCTGTGGGGCTTTCCGCTGTTGTTTGCGCTCGGCTACGGCAAGCAAGTCCCTCTGATCTTCGACAAGCGGGTGCTGGGAAGGAACCTGCTCGAGTTGGCGGCGATCCTCTGTTACGTCGTCGCGCTCGCCAACATGCAGATCGCCGATTCCACCGCGCTGGGGCAGATCACGCCGCTCCTGATGCTGGTCGGATCCTCGATCCTGTTTGGCGAGCGTATCGGCGGCCAACGCATGGCGCTGATCGGACTCGGCTTCATCGGCGCGCTGATGGTGGCGCAGCCGACGATGCAAGGCATTTCGGTCTACGCCTTGCTGGCGCTCGGCAACGCGACATTCGCCGCCGCCCGCGATCTGGCCGGCCGCAAGATCACCGCCGAAGTGCCAGGAATGATCGTGGCGATCTCGGCGGTCGTCGTGGTCCTGATCGGCGCCGGCACCGCGCATCTGGTTTCCGAGCGCTGGGTGGCGCCGGAGGCGCATCACCTGCTGCTGATGGCGGGAGCCGGTTTCTTCCTGATCTTCGGCCACTTCTTCATCTTCATGGCCTACCGCGTCGGACCGACCGGAGCGGTAGCGCCGTTCTACTACTGCTTCACGGTCTGGGCCGTCATTTCCGGCCTGCTGGTGTTTGGGCAATTCCCCAATGCACTGGCGGTCTGCGGCATCCTGCTGGTCGTCTGCAGCGGGCTGACCATCGTGTCGCTGGACCAGCGCAAGCGTCGGCTGGCCGTGGTCGCCTGATCCGCGGCGGCACGCCGGCATATGGCTTCCGATGCCGTGAGCGCAGGCAGCACCGACGGCGGATTATCGCAATTCGGGATTCGGCAGAGCTGGTAGTCTGCCGACGCCTAGATGGTCCGCTTGCCCGAGAACTGATGATAGGCCCACAACACCACGACGGCACCCACGACCGCGACGATCAAGCTGTAGATGTTGAGGCCGGTGACGCCCGAAGCACCGAAGGCACTGAAGATCAGGCCGCCGACAATGGCACCGACAATGCCGAGCACGATATCCATGATCATGCCCTGACCAGTCTTGTTGACGATCTTGCTGCCGATGAAGCCGGCGATGACGCCGAGAATGATCCAGCTGATGATACCCATTTTTTTCCTCTCCATCCCCCGCCAACCCGACATTTTCATATGAATGTCAAAACCACAAGCCAGCTTGAAATTCCGCCCGATTGCGCCAATGTTGACGATGGGCAGGGCTTGGCCAGATGGAGGATCCACTATGGGACTTTTTGACAACGCCGTTCCCGGCGGCAACATCACCAAACCGCTGATGATCGCGCTCGGTGCGCTGCTGGTCGGAAAGATGCTGAGCGGCAGAAGCGCCGAACAGCCGGACCAGCCTCAAGCACCCGTGCCGGCCGATCCCACTGCCGCCGGAACCGCATCTGGTGACGGCGGCCTGCTCGGCGGACTGGGCGGCCTGCTCGACAAGCTCAAGAATGCCGGCCATGGCAATGTCGCCGACTCGTGGGTCGGCACCGGGCAGAACCAATCGATCAACCCCAATGAGCTGGGCAACGCAATCGGACCGCAAGTCATTCGCGAGATCGCCCAACGGACGGGGCTCGACGAACAGGAGCTGCTCAAGCAACTATCGGCTGCCTTGCCCGGCATCGTCGACAAGCTGACGCCGAACGGCCAGGTGCCGCAGCAGCACCAGGTCGCGTCCGCGTTCAACGGCTAGCGCGGCGCACGCCAATGCCTGAAGCGCTGCGCGCCTGCCGCGCAGTGTTTCGGCTTGCCGATGTGTAGCTGAAAATCTGGAGCGGGTAGCGGGAATCGAACCCGCACCAAGAGCTTGGAAGGCTCATGTGATACCATTTCACCATACCCGCGCACGCACGCCCTAGCTATTCGACAAGGTTGCGAAGGTCAAGAAGCTCTCGCGACCCAATCGACATTGCAGGCCAGGCCCGATGGCTGGAGGCAAGTCGTAGGCATCGAATGCCTGGCAGACGACCGGCAAGTCAGACCCAGTTCGAGAGAACCGTCTCCATCTCGACCGTCTCCACCTGCTGTGCGAACCGTTGGTGATAAACGGTCAACAGCGCGTCATGCGTGGCATCGGAAGAACTGCACAGCGCGTCCGTAACGAGAACCACGCGATAGCCGAAATCGATCGCTCCGAGCACCGTAGCCAGAACGCACACGTCGGTTTCGCCGCCGGTGATGACCAGCGTGTCAATGTCGCGTTCGTTCAGAAAGGCCCTGAGGTGACCTTCGAACCAGGGCGAGTATATGTGCTTGTCGATGACGGCCGCCGGCGGGCAGTAAGCGGCCAGTGCCGGCAACAAGTCGACCATTTCGGACCCGATATTTTCGATCGCCATCGAGGCCCAGCGCTCATAATAGCGCTTCCATGTGCCAACGCCCTGCCCGGGCTTTTGTGCGGGCAGGAAGCGCGTGAAGACGGTCTCTGGCGCTCGTCTTTCGACCAGCCTCTCGATTCGAGGAAGGACACGGGTGATCCAGGGGGTCGCCCATTGCGACGGCTCGGCAAACAGCCTTTGCATATCCACGCAGACATGCATGCATCGGCGCCCCAACGGACCATATGCCAAGCCCGGCATCGACATGGAAGATAATCCTATTCCATGACATGGGGGGTGTGCTGTTTGTCCTCCATCGGGTCGACATCGATGCGCGCCTTTCGCGGATCGAAAGCGCCATGACCTGCAATGGCCCGCGCTGCAGTATCGGGCGTCTCGTATGTCCACATGAAGTCGTCGGCCGAGCTACCGACAGCATGGACCCGCCAATAGCTCGCGGTTCCCTTGAGCGGTGAGCTGCTTGTGGTGTTGGTCTTTTCGAAAAGGTCGAAATAGATGTCCTCGAAAGGGACAAAGAATGTCGGCTCCTGTCCCTCTTCCCTGAGAACTTTCGCGTGCTCCGTGGCCGCGACCACGGCGTCGGAAAATCGCACCGTCACCGTTCCGGCAAACGGTTCTATGGTCAGTTGGCGAAAGTCGTGTCCTGAAGTCGCGGCTGAAGTTTGCATCCGAATTCTCCCTGGCTATCGTTTCGATCCACCAATGGAGACGAAATGCGCGGTGATGCATCAGGTTCCAGCTTGTGCGATTGAAGCCGAATGGAACCGCTGAGCAGCGATTATCAGCTGCCGAAACTGTTGAGAAAGCACATCAACAGCCGCGAAACCTCTTGTGAGGCCTCACGTGTTGGAAGTGCCCGACAGCGTCCAGGACCAACCGTCTGTAGGACGCACAGTGCCCGTCTGCCGCCGCCGTCGCCGGCGGGACGCAGAAGGAGTAACGTGCAGCCGTTCGGCTATGCCACGAACACAGGGACTGATCGACAAGACGGATCAGGTGGGTCGCACCGTGCGGTCGCGAACAGATGACGGTCCTCACCTGAGCCGCCCGGCACGCATCAGAACATGATCCTTTGCCTCAACCAGGCAAGAAACCTGTTGCCGCCAATTGTCGCGCGGACCCGAGCGGCGGCCCGCCCCGCTTTCATGGTGGCGCCTACGTGACAATCGCAAACGATGTCGTGCAGTTGCCAGTCATTCAGTTCGAAGAAGCGCTTGGCCTCGCCATAAGTGTCATCCCTTAGACCCGACGCGCGCAGCACCGGGTCTTCGAAGGCAACAGCGATCGCCGACCCTTCGCCGCGTGCCATGGCGCGTACCTCCGGATGCAGATGTTCGGTCCCTCTAAACGCGCCAAGGCATCGCTCGGGATTCTGATCGAGAAGTTCGGCCCATCGCGCGATCCGCTCTTCTCGGGTCATTTCCGAATGTGGCGCCGAGGATTCAATCCTGGCGACGGCCTGCAGTTGGTCGAGTGTCTGGTGTTTCATGGTCAACTCCTGTCGTGAAGGGAGAAGCGCCCACGCCTTCAAGGAAATTATCGCGCGGCTGTGCTTCGACAAGGCGCGAAACCGGAAGAATTCGGCGCCACCGAACGCGACTGACCGGATCCTAAATGCGCTGACAGCGGTCACTGAAAGGCGCGCATCTATGAACCTCTGCGGGCCTCTGCTGATAGAGGGCCGGTCTCCCATAGCGACCTAGCACCCCGGCGGGCAGTCCGGAGGTTGCGTTTATCGCGTCCTACTTCTTGATAATGTTCCCGTCGCGCAGGTCGAATGCTTCGGTGCCGTGAGCCTGGCGGTAGAAATCGTCCTGCAATTCACCCCATTCGCCGAGGAAGGCACCGCAATTGCTGCAATAAATTGGCGTCGACTCCTTGGCATCGTCGGGAATGTCCATCTGGATCGTCCCGCAAGCCTTGCAATCGAGTTTGTCGTCCAATTGGCGTCCCATTTTCCAATGGTCGCGCATTTGGAACCAATTGTCGATTTCGTAGGGAGGCACGATTCCAAACCAGCCGCTCCAGCGGCAAGCGGGCGACTGAAATTGCGCAGCGGCTGCCGTGGTACGGAACCATCGCCCGGCAGAAGGGTTGTCCTCGACGTTTCGAAAAAAGCAGGGAACGACGATGCGGATGTTGATGATAGTTGCTGTGCTTTCCGGAGTGGTCGTCACGCAGCCCCTCCATGGGCAAGCCATCAGCCCGCAGGTTCCTCTGCTGACACCCGTTCCTCAGACGACACCCTTGGAGCCCGAGCCGGACCAGATACCGCTGCCCGAGCAAGGGGCTGCCGACCAGAATTTCACCGGTGTTGCCATTGTCGCCGTCGAGGATCTGCCCGCGGAAATCAAAGCGCAGGCGGAAGCCGTGATTACCCAGACAAGTGCGGAAGATCTGCTGCGGCTGCAGAACTCCATCGACGCATCGCCTCAGGCAACAACGGCGCTGAGGGCGAACGGGCTCAACTCTTCACAGGTCGTCGCGGCCAACATCGATGGTGATGGCACGCTGACATTGATCATCCAGACGACAACGTGATCGGCACCCGGGGTGCCGGATTGACCCGAAAAGCGCGATGCACCTTTTCGATCCGATGTTTTTCACGTTTCAGGGTTTCCGGGCCGGCAGTGGTGGAGAGGGTTGGATTCGAACCAACGTAAGCTAAGCTAACGGATTTACAGTCCGTCCCCTTTAACCACTCGGGCACCTCTCCAGTCTGCCGCCGGAGCCATTCACGCCGATCCGGACCCGAGTTGTCTTCTCCGAAATCAGCGAAGCGCCTTATGGCGGCAAGGCCAGTGGGTGTCAACCGCGCAGGAAGGGTTTTTCGATGTTGTTCGCCGGCTGCGGCGACAGGGCATATCCTTGGCGGGAGGAGACGGCTATAGAAGCCGGCCATGAGCAACAATTCCAACACCCCGAAAGACACCCACTACGCCAAGCTCCGCCGCGCCTTTCGCGACGAGAAAAGCGGCGGCGCGCCGGCGTTCAGGCCTCGCCAACCCGTACCACCGGGCGAAAGCGCCGGGGATGGCCTGGTGCGCCTTTATGGCCTGCACACTGTGCGAGCCGCCCTCGACAATCCGCGCCGCCGGATCAAAAAAATGCTGGTGACACGCAATGCCGCCGAACGGCTCGAGATCGGTGATCTTGCCGCCCTGCCCTTCAAGGCGGAACTGGTCGAACCCAGGGACATCGACAAGGTCACCGGGTCGGACGCCGTGCATCAGGGCGTGCTGATAGAGGCCGAGCCGCTGAAGCCCAAGCGCCTCGACGCGCTTGGCGACACCAGGCTGGTGCTGGTGCTCGACCAGGTCACCGATCCGCACAATGTCGGCGCCATCCTGCGTTCGGCGGTCGCCTTCGGCGCCGGCGCGCTGATCACCACGGCGCGCCATAGCCCGCAAGAATCGGGCGTGCTGGCGAAATCCGCCTCCGGCGCGCTGGAGCATATCGACCAGATCGAGGTGAAGAACCTCGCCGACGCGCTCGGCCAACTGCACGAGGCCGGCTTCCAGACCATCGGGCTCGATTCGGACGGGCAGGCGGAACTCGAAACCAGCTTTGCCGGCGACAGGATAGCACTGGTACTCGGCGCCGAGGGCAAGGGCCTACGCCAGAAGACGCGCGAGACGGTGACGACACTGGCCCGCCTCGACATGCCCGGCGCCATCCGCTCGCTCAACGTGTCGAACGCCGCGGCGGTGAGCCTTTATGCGGCGCGGGCATTTCTGAAGCGCGGCTGAGCCGCGGCAAGCCGCCTGCCAAAACATCTCGAAACGAGAAACGGGTTCCAGCGACAGCGCTGGAACCCGTTCTTGTGTAGGACAAGAGCTGGCGGCCTGGGAACATTGTGCCGCCCTCTCCCGCCTATGCCGCTTTGCCCTTCACTTCAGCCGCCTCGCCGCCGACCTCGAAATTGGCCATCCGCTCCAGCGCCCTGACCAGCGCCGAGTGATCCTCCTTCGCCCCGCCATTAGCGGCGCAGGAGTTGAACAACTGCTGGGTGGTCGATGTATTGGGCAGCGACACGCCGAGCGCCTTCGCACCCTCCAGCGCCAGGTTGAGATCCTTCTGGTGCAGTTCGATGCGGAAGCCCGGCGCGAAAGTGCGCTTGACCATGCGCTCGCCATGCACTTCGAGAATGCGCGACGCTGCCAGCCCGCCCATCAGCGCTTGCCTGACCTTGGCCGGGTCTGCGCCGGCTTTCGATGCAAAAACAAGCGCTTCGGCGACGGCTTCAATGGTCAGCGCGACGACGATCTGATTGGCGACCTTGGTCGTCTGTCCGACGCCATTCGGCCCGACCAAAGTGATGTTCTTGCCCATTTTCTCGAACACGGGTTTCGCGCGCTCGAAGGTCTTTTCGTCGCCGCCGACCATGATGGTGAGGGATGCGGCCTTGGCGCCGACTTCGCCGCCCGAAACCGGCGCGTCGAGATAGTCGCTGCCGAGTTCGTTGATCTTCTTTGCGAATTCCTTGGTCTCGATCGGCGAGATCGAACTCATGTCGATGACGAGCTTGCCTTCGGAGAGGCCAACGGCAACGCCGTTGTCGCCGAACAGAACGTCGGCCACCTGCGGTGTGTCGGGAACCATGGTGATGATGATGTCGGCCGCCTTGGCCACGGCGGCATGGCCGGTGACAGTCTTCAGCCCCTTGGCGGCAAGATCGGCTGGTGGCTTCGAGCGATGGTCACTGGCGATGACCCTATAGCCGGCATCGAGCAGGTGCCCCGCCATCGGCGCGCCCATGATGCCGAGGCCGATGAAGCCTATGGTTTCCATTGTGGTTCTCCTGAATATCTCGTTCGACTTCGTCGAAAGGCTGGCGCTGCCCCTCATCCGCCTGCCGGCACCTTCTCCCCGTATAGTGACGGGGAGAAGGGAAGCGCTCCGACGCTGGCGATGCCCTCTCCCCGTTCTTCACGGGGAGAGGGCAAGGGTGAGGGCAGCGCCGACGTTGGTAGTTCCCGACGGCTAAGCCGCCGCGCTGCCCTGCCCGGCTAATTCCCGAAACCAGCCCAGCCCGGCGTCCGTACCCGCCTTTGGCTTGTATTCCGCACCCACCCAGCCGGAATAACCAATCCGGTCGATGTGTTCGTAGAGGAACGGAAAATTGATCTCGCCCGTCCCCGGCTCGTGACGGCCGGGATTGTCCGCAAGCTGGATATGCGCGATGCGGGGAAGGTTCGCTTCGATGGTACGGGCGAGATCCCCCTCCATGATCTGCATGTGGTAGATGTCGTATTGCAGGAACAGGTTCTTGGAGCCGATGCGGTCGATCAGCGCTAGCGCCTGGTCGGAATACTTGAGGAAGAAACCCTCGATATCGCGCGTGTTGATCGGTTCGATCAGCAACTTGATGCCGGCCTGCTCCAGTTTCTCCGCCGCGAAGGCAAGGTTTTCGGCGAAGACATTTTCAAGCGTGTCCCGTGCAATGCCCTGCGGCGCAATGCCGGCCAGGCAGTTGACCTGCTTGCAATCCAGCGCCTGCGCATAGGCGATCGCCTTGGCGATGCCCTGGCGGAACTCCGGCACGCGGTCCGGCAGCACGGCGATGCCGCGCTCGCCCTTGGCCCAGTCGCCCGCAGGCAGGTTGAACAGCACTTGGGTCAGGCCGTTCTTTTTCAGGCGGGCGGCGACCACCTCGGGCGCATGATCATAAGGGCCGATATATTCGACACCCTTGAAGCCGGCGCGGGCGGCGGCATCGAAGCGGTCGAGGAAATCGTCCTCGCCAAAGAGCATCGACAGATTGGCTGAAAAACGCGGCATTCTTTTTCTCCCTGGAGTATCGGACCCAAAAGTGGAAACCAGTTTTGGGGCAATCCGATGCTCAAACAAAATCAGTCGAGCATCACGATCGCGGTCGGCGCGTCTTCCTGACGTTCGGCAAGGTCCTCGAATTCGGTGATCTTGTCGATCTCGGTGCCCATCGAGATGTTGGTGACGCGTTCGAGAATGAATTCGAGCACGACTGGAACCTGGTGTTCCTTCATCAACCGCTCCGCTTGCTTGAAGGCGCCGGCGAATTCCTCCGGCTTGCGCACCCTGACCGCCTTGCAGCCCATCGCCTCGGCGACGGCGACATGGTCGACGCCGTAGCCGCCCTCCGGATCGTCAGTCCGGTTGATGTTCTCGAAGGCCAGGCTCACCTCATAGTCCATCGAGAAGCCGCGCTGCGCCTGGCGGATCAGGCCAAGATAGGCGTTGTTCACGACGACATGGATGTAGGGCAGCTTGTGCTGCGCGCCGACGGCCAGTTCCTCGATCATGAACTGGAAATCATAGTCGCCCGACAGCGCCACGATGGTGCGGTCGGGATCGGCGGCGCGCACGCCGAGTGCTGCCGGCAGGGTCCAGCCGAGCGGGCCGGCCTGGCCGCAATTGATCCAGTTACGCGGCTTGTAGACATGCAGGAACTGCGCGCCGGCAATCTGTGACAGGCCGATCGTGGTGACATAGGTGACGTCGCGGCCAAACGCCTTGTTCATCTCCTCGTAGACACGCTGCGGCTTCAGCGGCACCTGGTCGAAATGGGTCTTGCGTTTCATGGTCTTCTTGCGGTCCTGGCATTCCTTGGCCCAGCCCGACCAGTCGCGCAGCTTGCCCGCCGTCTTCCACTCGGTGGCGACGTCGAGCAGGATCTTCAGCGCCGCACCCGCATCCGAGACAACGCCGAGATCCGGCGCGAAGACACGGCCGATCTGCGTTGGCTCGATGTCGACATGGATGAATTTTTTTCCCCTGGTATAGACGTCCACCGAGCCGGTGTGGCGGTTGGCCCAGCGGTTGCCGATGCCGAAGACGAAGTCGGCTTCCAGCATCGTCGCATTACCGTAACGGTGCGAGGTCTGCAGTCCACACATCCCGGCCATCAGCCGGTGGTCGTCGGGGATGGCGCCCCAGCCCATCAGCGTCGGGATGACCGGAACGCCCGCAATCTCGGCAAATTCGATCAACAGGTCGGACGCGTCGGCATTGATGATGCCGCCGCCGGCGACGATCAGCGGCTTCTCAGCCCCATTGAGCATCGCCAGCGCCTTTTCAGCCTGGGCGCGGGTCATCGCCGGCTTGAACGGCGCCAGCAGCTCATAGGCATCGATGTCGAACTCGATCTCGGCCAGCTGGACGTCGACCGGCAGGTCGATCAGCACCGGACCTGGGCGCGACGAGCGCATCAAGTGGAACGCCTTCTGCAGCGCCATCGGCACCAGATAGGGCTCCATCACCGTCACCGCCCATTTGGCGACGGGCGCAGCGATGGCGGCGATGTCGACGGCCTGGAAATCCTCCTTGTTGAGGCGCGCGCGCGGCGCCTGTCCGGTGATGCACAGGATCGGAATGGAATCGGCCGCGGCCGAATAGAGCCCGGTGATCATGTCGGTGCCGGCCGGCCCCGAAGTGCCGATACAAAGACCGATATTGCCCGCCTTGGCGCGGGTATAGCCTTCGGCCATATGCGAGGCGCCCTCGACGTGACGGGCAAGGACATGGCGGATGGTGCCCCTCGCCTTCATCGCGGAATACAGCGGATTGATCGCCGCGCCCGGCACGCCGAAGGCGCAGGAAATGCCTTCCTTTTCGAGAACGAGAACGGCGGCATCGACAGCGCGCATCCTGGCCATTTCCAGCCTCCACGAGATGATTGTTGGATGGCTAAGGATGTCACCGGGCGGGTAATTTTTCAATTTTTCCAGAATATTTTTTCATTTCTAGAAAACAGCTTCTACCAACTGATTTTGTTTACTTTTCCCTTTTCCAGGATTTGAGCCTAGAATTTCATGAAAAACTTTTTCATTGCATCTTGGCAGAAACGGCCGAGAATGCCGACCATGGAAACCAGCGAAAAACGTCAGCGCGGGCGCCCGCGCTCCTTCAATGGTCCGACCGAAGCTGCCTCGGTGCAATCGCTCGACCGGGCCTTGCGTATCCTGGCCATTGTCGCGGAAGGCAGCGGCCTGTCGCTGAGCGAGATATCGGCGCAAAGCGGGCTCGCCGCCTCCACCGCCTACCGCATGCTGACGACACTCGAAAACCACGGCATGGTCGAGTTCGATACGTCGGACCAGCTCTGGTCGATCGGTGTCGAGACCTATCGCATGGGCGCGGCGTTCCTGCGCCGCCGCAAGCTGGTCGACCGCGCCCGCGTCGTCATGCAGGAATTGATGGAGAATACCGGCGAGACCGCCAATCTCGGCGTCGCCGAAGATGACTGCGTGGTCTTCGTCAGCCAGGTCGAAACACACCAGGCGATCCGCGCCTTCTTCCGGCCCGGCACGCGCAGCCCCTTCCATGCCTCCGGCATCGGCAAGGCGGTGCTGGCGCATCTCGAACCGGAGCGCGTCGGAACCATCCTGCGCAAGGCGGGCCTGCAGCGCTATACGGACAAGACCCTGTCCGACATCTCCGCCCTCGCCCACGATCTGGCTGTTATCAAGCATCGCGGTTGGTCGGTCGACGACGAGGAGCGCCACCCCGGCATGCGTTGCGTCGCCGCCGCCATCTTCAACGAATATGGCGAACCGATAGGCGGGGTTTCCGTGTCGGGGCCGACGGTCCGGGTGACGCCGGAGCGGCTGGCCGAGATCGGGCCGTTGGTGCGCAATGCGGCAACCGAAGTGACGCGGATGATCGGCGGCGTGCAAGCCGGCTGATCAACCCGCGCCGGGCAGCGCGCTTTTGGCCGCTATGTCGAAGAAATCGAGCAGGATCGCCATGCCGACACCGCAGGCGGTAAAGACGAGGCCGGCCATGAAGATGCGGTTGGCACGCTCATAGACCCGCCGCTGCAGGGATCTTGTGTCGAGCAGCAGCGACAGTGCCCGCATCTGCAAGGCGATGCCGACCAGGATCGGCAAAACGGCGACAAGGTGGTAGGTCTGCCACGGGATCGGGTTGGCGGCCCAATGGGTTATGAAGCCCAACGAAAATGCCAGCAGGATGCCGACAGTGGTGACCGTGCCGTTGCGGAAAACCGTTTCGATCAGGTCTTCTTTCGGGTCCTGCTCGTCCAAGCCACCCTCCCCTCAGTTGGCACCGGGATAGACTAGACGCTCCGAAAATCGCTGTATACCGCCGGCCGCATGGGATTTGACCGTCTTGCCGTGGCGCCTGGATGCATGCGAAAGGGCGCGAATGAGGAAACCGGTTCAGCTTTTGCTTGTGACTTCACTTACGGGTGCGTGGCGGCGGCACCTCGACCCGATGCCGGCGACCAACGCGTCAATCCCATTCCGATCTCGCTGGCGCTGGAGGAGATCATCACGTCCGGTGTCCGCCAACACCTGCCGGATCCGGCCTCCGCCAAGTTCGGGACGATGCTCGCCGGCGAGCGAACGCTGAACGGCCACCGGGAGATTGTGATCTGCGGCACCGTCAGCGCCAAGGCCTCGTCGGGCGTCCATGGCGACAAGCCATTCATCGCCAAGGTCTATCCGGAAGCCGCAAGCAGCTTTGAACTGGTGGCGATAGGCGACGAGACGGAGGCAGCCCGGCTTCAAATTGGCGGCTCCTGCCGCGCGGCCGGTTTGCCGACCCTCGACACCGACACGAAGACGCACCTCTAGAAAAAGACGGTGTTCAAACGACGAAGAGGGGCTGCCTAGCAACCCCTCTTTCCTGTCGTTGGTCCACTTTCCTGTCGTCTGCCTCCCCTCAGAGCCGGCAATAGTGGCTGTAGCCATCATGGCCGATATAGGTGTCGGAATCCGGATCGTAGCTCGCGTAGCGCTCGAAGCAGCGGCGGACGTGCCAGGAACCGCCATCTTCGTCGACATAGACAGTGCGCGGCTGCTGCTGGGCAAGCAGGCTGCCCAGGACGAAACCGCCGACGCCGGCGGCGATGCCGATGCCGAGGTCGTGGTGATGCGAGTGAGCCGCCGAGGGCTGGACGGTGCCGACCAAAGCGGCGGCGGCGACGGTGGTGGCGATGAGGCCGGAAACGAGTGTGCGCTTGAACATGACGATCTCCTTGCTTCGTTGACCGAGGCGATCCATCCGCCTCTTGATCATCTGTCGCCGCGGCATTGAAAAAGGTTCGACGGGGTTTTGATTTTTTTCGAACAAGCAGGAATCCGCTGCCTGAAAAGGCGCGGCGGCCCTCGCCGGCGTTGATCATCGAGACCCGTGCGCTTCGGCACATTGCGCCAATCGCGTCATCGCCCGTGGCGGCGACAGGAAGCGCCGTATCCATGCAAAAGGGCGGCCGAAGCCGCCCTTTCCTGCACTGGTGTCTTCAATCACGCCGCGAGACTGCGCTCAGTAGATGATGATGTGGTGGCGATGGTGATGGTGATGGTGATGGTGGCCATAGACCCACCAGTAATCCGGGTAGTCCGGGTAATCCTGGTAGTAGAGGTAGTCGTCGTAATGATGATGGCGATGCATGCCATGAGCCGACGAAGACTGAACGGTGCTGGCGAGCGCGCCGGTTGCAACGACGATGGCGAGGAGGCCGGAAACGAAACTGCGCTTGAACATGATGATCTCCTGGATCTCTGATCGAGGCGACCATTCGCCTCTGAGGATCAGTCGGCGTTGGGCAGCGAAAGGTTCGACAGGATCAGGAGATTTTTTGTGGCAGTAGGCAGTAGGCAGTGGTGAAACGGCACCATGCGCATCCGAACGATGCAACCCCTATTCCTATTCCCTATTTTCTCACCCCATGCCGGTGATATGGCGCAGCCAGAAAGCGAGCGCGATGAAGCCGATGATCGTGGTGACGCCGGTCCAGTCGACATTGGCCTTCTTCACGTCACTGATGAGCTTCACCAGCAGCATCCATGCCACGACAACGATAGGGAGAATGATGACAAGCCGTATCATGCGACACTCCGTTCAGCGCATTTGCACCTGCCCCGTTATGTAGGAAGCGCCTTCGCGGATTTCAGCACGCAGGCTCGGAGCATCATCCACCACGGCTGAGGTCCAAAAACGGAGTTTTGTCTTTACTGGCGCAACAAATATGCTAACCGGAGCGCCGTGCCCTTGTAGCTCAGCTGGTAGAGCAGCGGTTTTGTAAACCGAAGGTCGGCGGTTCGATTCCGTCCGGGGGCACCAGTTCTGACCAACGATTACCCCGAGAGCCAAAGACTTGCGAGCGCGATTGCGGGCACCCTTACGAGGCGCTCGCGATTTGGGCCGACACGTTCGTCCTGGTGAACGTATTCCTCACCCTCATAGACTTATAGAGATAAGCAACCCAGAGTCCGGTTCCCGCAAACGAGGCCACGGGTGCCGCCAGTGCATCGCCTGCGAGCACCTGGTTCACCGGGACCCCCAGAATTGATGCGATCCAGATCGTGTCCAGGATAAAAACGACGGGGATCGCAAGCCACTGAAGCAGAAACAATTGCGGGAACCGTCGGCTTCCCCGCAGCATTGCCACCAGCACAACCAGCTGAAGCGCCAGGAATGCCAGATTAAGAGCAACCTCGCCATACACGGCCAGGGAGCCATTCGGGAGGATCATGAGTTGCTGGTAGCCGTCGGCCGAACTGGCGAAGTCGGCAAGTGTGCGCAGCGGTGACAATGTCTGACCGATAGCCAGCAGCATCAGCCAGCCGCCGAAGCCCACAAGAGCCTCAGGATTCTGTGACGGCTTCGCGGCTGATCGAACGGCAAAGAAAACAGGCACACCGATCAACAGCAGCACGATCACCCAATGCCAGATGGAAAACGCCCCCATTTACCCCTCCCTTTTATGCCCCTCTAAGTTGTATCAGATTTCAAGCTCAACTCAAGCACCAAGCTTTGGGTAAGACGACGTGTGACGCCGAAGCGACGACTTCTCCTGCCTGCTCCTGACTTCCTCACACTCCGATCGCCGCCACCAATATCCTGTTCTGCCTGCGTATCGCCGCCCTCAGCTCCGGTATCCTAGCCTCTTCGCGTTTCACGAATTCGATGAACATCATGTTCATGTTGTTGAAGATCAGTTCGCCAAGCGCCGCGCCATCGATGTCCTGCCGCACCAAGCCAATCTCCTGTAGCCGGACGATCAGCGCGCGGATCTGTTCGGTGAGCGAGCGATCGAGGCCGGTGTAGGCCTGGCCGAACGGGCTGTCGGGCAATTGCGTCGAGATCGCCATTGCCTGCCGCCACATCTCCTTGCTGAGATAGTGCAGCGAGTGTTCGATATAGATGCCGATCAGTGTGTCCAGCGCGTCGCCGACATTGGCCGGCGGCCGGGCGACCACGCCGCGCCCGGCATTGAGCACCTCATTGACCTCCAGCGAGACGATGGCGCCGAGGATGTCGCCCTTGTTCTGGTAGTAATTGTAGATGGTGCCGATCGACACTTCGGCCTGCGCGGCGATCGCCTCGATCTTGGCGCCCTCATAGCCGGCCTCGCGGAAAAGTGCCGCCGCAGCATCGATGATGCGCCTGTGACGGTCCGCCTTTTGCCGTGCCCGCAATCCGCTCATATCAGCCTCTTGCCACAAAAATCGAATTGACTCAATTTTAGAATTGGTTCAATTTTTTGCAAGAAGCCATAAAGGCAAGGGAGAACACTCGATGTCCATCAAATCCGGAAATCCGCTTTCCATCCTGAAGCGCCGGCTGCAGGCCGCGTGCGCCGCCACGGCATTGCTGCTTGCGGCCGGCAGCCTTGCCGAGGCCGCCGATCTCAACGCGCTGATCTGGTGCGATCATTCCGATCCGGCGCTGCTGCAGCCGTTCGAGGACGCCAACAACGTCAAGGTCAACGTCAAGGAATTCGAAGGCACCGGCGCCGGCCTCGCCATCGTCGAGCAGTCGCAGCCGGGCGATTGGGACGTGATGGTGATCGACAGTATCGACGTGCCGCGCGGCGTGGAAAAGGGCCTGTTCGAGCCGCTGCCGGAAGACAAGCTGCCCTTCGCCGACCTCTTCCCGCAGGTGAAGATGGACGGATCGACCGTCGTCGGCGGCAAGCGCTACGGCATCACCGAAAAATTCGGCTACAATACGATCGGCTTCAACAAGACCAAGGTCGACCCGGCCGACATGCAGTCCTTGGCGTCGCTGAGCAGCGACAAATACAAGGGCAAGGTCGCCATCTACGACTACTATCTTCCCGTGATCGGCATGGCCGCTCTCGCCATCGGCAAGAAGACGGCCGACCTCGGCGAAGCCGATCTGCCCGCCCTCAAGGCAGAGCTTCTCAAGATGAAGGCCAATGCGAAGCTGGTCGGTGAAGTCACCGCCAGCCAGACGGCGCTGGCGACCGGCGAGGTCGACATATTGGTCGGCGGCGGCGAATGGGTGACGGCAGGCCTTGCGAAGGAAAACCCGGCGCTGGACTTCTCCATTCCGAAAGAGGGTGCGGTGCTGTGGTCGCAGTCGCTCGCCATGTTCAAGGATTCCAAGAACAAGGACATGGCGCTGAAATTCATCCAGTACATCATGAGCCCGGAAGGCCAGGCGCGGCTTGCCACCTCTTCCTGCTATTGGGGCATGCCGTCCAACACCAAGGCCACACTGACCGACGACCAGAAGAAGGTCCTGCGCTTCGACGAGCAGCCTGGCTTCCTCGCCCGTGCGCAGGCCTACCCGGCGCCCAATGCCGACCTCGACAAGAAGATGCAGGACATGTGGACCGAAATGCTGCAGGCGAAATGAGCGACCGCGGCTCATGAACTCTGCGGGAAACAGCGGCCGTGCCCTGCCCCGGGCGGGCCGTGCCCTGCACCGGACGGGCCGCGCCCTGCCCTGGGCGCTGGTCACGCCGGCACTTGGCTGGACGCTGCTGTTCTTCGTGCTCCCGTTCGTGGCCATGGGGTTTTCGAGCCTCACGTCGCATGAGAACGGCGGCTTCACGCTTGCCAACTACAGCCAGTTCTTCAGCAATCCCTCCTACTGGCAGGCGATGGTGAACTCGCTGCAGGTCACGGCAACCGTCACCGTGGTCTCCGTGCTGCTCGCCTATCCCTTCGCCTGGATCCTGGCCGAACAGGTGCCGGAGCGCTGGCAGAGGCTGGCGCTGATGCTGGCCGTGCTGCCGTTCTGGACGTCCTATGTCGTTCGCTCCTATTCGTGGCTGCTGGTGCTGGCGCAGAACGGCGTCATCAACCGCGCGTTGACCGGTTCTGGCCTGATCAGCGAGCCGCTTCAGCTCGCCAATACGCGCTTGGCCACCGTCACCGGCTTCGTGCATTTCTTCGTCATGCTTTTGACGCTGACCATCTTCGCCAATCTGAAGCAGCTCAGCCCGAGCTACCGCAAGGCCGCCGCCGATCTCGGCGCCGGGCCGGTGCGCACCTTCCTGCATGTCATCCTGCCGCTGACCTTGCCGGGCATCATGGTGGGCGCGTTCCTCACCTTCGTGCTGTGCATCGGCGACTACATCACACCGCAAATCCTCGGCGGCAACAACGAGCTTCTGATGCCGCAGTTGGTGATGATGCAGATCGGCCGTCGCGGCGACTTTCCGCTGGCCTCGGCGCTGTCGATCATCCTGATGGCGGTCGTCACCATTGCCTACCTCGCCTGCGCCCGCTGGCTGAAGATCGAGCGGGCCTGAGCATGCACAGGATTGTCCGCATCGCTTCCAGGATTTATGCGCTTGCCGTCTACGGCTTCATCTTCCTGCCGGTCATCGTGCTGGTGCTGTTCTCGCTGCAGTCGACCTCCTTCCCGATTCCGCCGTTCACCGGCCCGTCGCTGCGCTGGTACGAGGCTGTTCTCTCGGATACGCGGCTGACGTCGGCACTGGTCAATTCGCTGTTGGTCGCTATGCTTTCCTCGGCCGTCGCCGTCACGCTCGGCTTCCTTTCGGCCTGGGGTTTCGCGCGTTTCGTGCTGCCCGGCTCGGGTCTGCTGCGCGGGCTGATCACACTGCCGTTGACGGTGAGCTACCTCATCATCGGCATGGGGCTTTTGGTGCTGTTCAACTGGGCCGGCGTGCCGAAGTCGCTGCTTGCCGCCGGCATCGGCCATGTCGTGATCAACCTGCCGCTGTGCTTTGCCATCATCTACAGCCAGATGGGCGACCACCAGATCAACATCGAGCGCGCCGCACGCGATCTTGGCGCGCCTGAATGGAAGGTGCTGCTGCTGATCAGCGTGCCGGTGATGGCGCCGGCCATTTTCGCCGGCTTCTTCCTGTCGATGACCTTCTCCTGGGATGAGTTCGTTATCTCCTTCCTGCTCACCCGCTTCGACACCACGCTGCCGGTGGAAATCTGGAACCTGCTGCGCTCCGGCCTCAACCCCAAGACCAACGCCGTCGGGTCGCTGGTCTTTGCCGTCTCGATCGTGCTGGTGGTGTTGTTCGAACTGACCTTGCTGCGGCGGAGAAAGCCGGCATGAACGCGCCCCTGGTCGATATCCGCGACGTCTCGCACCGCTTCGGCCAGCATCCCGTGCTGAAAAACGTCTCGCTGACGATCGATTCCGGCAGCTATACGATCCTGCTCGGACCATCCGGTTCCGGCAAGACGACGCTGCTCTCCATTCTCGGCGGGTTCGTCAACCCCAGCGAAGGCAAGGTTCTCATCCGCGGCCAGGACTGTACCTACGTGCCGCCGGCCAAGCGCCCGACGACGACGGTCTTCCAGGATTATGCGCTGTTCCCGCATATGAGCGTCGGCGGCAATGTCGGCTTCGGCCTGCGCATGCAGGGTGTCGACGGCGCGACGCGGGCGGCAAAAGCACGCGAAGCCCTGGCACTGGTGGGGCTGGCCGCCGCCTTCGACAAGAAGCCGCACCATCTTTCCGGCGGCCAGCGCCAGCGCGTCGCATTGGCGCGCGCGCTGGTCATCGAGCCGGCAGTGCTCCTGCTCGATGAGCCGCTCGGCGCGCTCGACCTCAAACTGCGCCGCCAGATGCAGGATGAATTGAAGGCGATCCAGAAGCGCGTCGGCACCGCCTTCATTCACGTCACCCACGACCAGGAAGAAGCGATGGCGCTGGCCGACCATTGCGTGGTGATGAATGACGGCCGCATCGAGGACGAAGGGCCGCCCGAGCGCGTCTATGCCAGGCCGGCGACGCGCTTTTCCGCGACCTTCATGGGCGAGAGCACGATCCTTGCCGGCACGGTCGTGGAGACCGGAGACAGGACGAGCACCGTCGCGACGCCGGTCGGACCGGTGTTGCTGCCCAGTGCGTTGCCGTTGGGGTCGGCGGCCGCATTGGCCATACGGCCTGAGCACCTCGTGCTGGGCACGACTTCGGGTGGCACGAAGCTCGGCAAGGCGGACGTGAGCGACGTCGTCTTCCAGGGCAGTTTCAAGCGCATGCTTGCGACGTCCGTCGAAGAACCCTCCTTGCAGTTCATCGCCAAGCTGCCCGCTACCGCCACTGTCCGGCCGGGCGACACGGTGGCGATTTCGTGCGATACCGACCAGATCATCCTGCTGGCGGATTGAACATGGGCATGCTCGCGGTCATCGACGCACCGGACTGGTACGAGACGATGCGCATGGCCGACGGCATCACGCTGATCCACGAGCCCTGGATCAAGCCGTTCTTCCGCTGCAACATGTGGCATGTGCGCGGCCGCGACCGCGATCTCCTGTTCGACAGTGGTCTCGGCCATTTCAGCCTGCGCACCCATGTGCCCCTGGTGAGCGAGCGCAAGCTGACCTGCGTCGCCAGCCACACGCATTTCGACCATATCGGCTGCCACCATGAATTCCCCGATCGCTGCGTGCATGGGGCTGAAGCGGCAATCCTGGCCGATCCGCGCAACGAATGGACCGCTGCAGGTACCTATGCGACCGACGAGATGTTCGACCGCCAGCCAAAAGGCTGGGAAACAGCACGCTACCGCATCCAGCCCGCGCCGGCCGGCCGTCTGCTCGCGCATGGCGACATCATCGATCTCGGCGACCGCGCCTTCGAGGTCGTCCACACGCCAGGCCATTCGCCCGGCGGCATTGCGCTGTACGAGAAGAAGACCGGCATCCTGCTGTCCGGCGACATCATCTATGACGGCCCGCTGATCGATGATGTCTACCACTCGGATATTTCCGACTACATGGCGACACTGCTCGCCATGCGCGATCTCGACGTCTCAGTCGTGCATGGCGGCCATTTCCCGAGCTTCGGCAAGGTGCGCTACCTCCAGTTGATCGACGAATACCTGGCGCGGAAGCGGCAGGCCGGCTGCCATCTGCGGCAGAGCCCTTGAGGGGCGAGTTTACCGCAGCAAGTCGAAATGCCGTGGAAAGGCCTGATGCAACAGCAGCAGCATGGTCTTGCGCAGCACGTCGGTGTCGCGGCCGGACGGGTTGAGGTGATCCCAGTACCATGCTCCGTGAACGAGGTAATTCAGGCTCTCCGACAGCGTGTGGATGTCGACGCCGCCGTAACCCCCGTCGCGCGCAATCTCGACCAGCAGTTCCCGCGCTTCGGCGGTGTAGGCGAGATCGCTGGGCAGGCCGATTTCATTGTAAATCTGCATGCTCTTGCGGTCGCTGGAGAACACGACAAAGACCGACACCCATTTCGGATGCTGCCGGGCAAAGCGTTGCGCGCAGTCTACTGCTCCCAGCAGCCTTTCGACCGGCGTCAGGCCGGGCGCCCGCACCAGGGCGAGCCACAGCGCGTCATATTGATCGCTGAGATACTGAAGCACTGCCCTGAACAAATTCTCCTTGCTGCGGAAGTGAAAGACCACCAGGGCGTTGGACGAGCCGACATGCTCGGCGATGCGCTGCATGGTGACGCTCGCCAGCCCCTCCTCAGCGATGAGCTCGATTGTGGCGTCAAGAATGCGCTGCACGCTGGCTTCGCCGCGCTCGCGGCGGCGGTCCTTGGGCGCGGCGTCATTGGCCGAAGCCCTGCCCTTGGCTGTCGCGACCGTGCGCTTTGCCGTCGCTTTGCGTTGCACCATCTTCGTCAATTTCCCTTGCATCGCCAGATCAAAGCGATGGGCGCGTTCCGGCGCTTGTGTACCATTGCCCCCGTGCCGTTTCATAGGCCATCGCGGCCCGGAAGACATCGGCATCGCTATAGGTGCGGCCGACGATCTGGAAGCCCGTCGGCACGCCGCTTGCCGCCCGCCCCGACGGCATGGAAAGCACCGGACAGCGGCTCATCATGTTGAACGGCGTCGTCATCACCCAGCCCAGCGAAGGGTTCACCTCTCTACCATTGATCTCGACGGTTCCCGTGGTCTGGTCGAACTCCGCCGGCACCGCGGGAAGCGCGTTCGTCGGGCAGATCAGCACATTGTAGGTCTCCAGCAGCGGACCCAGCGTCTGATACATCCGCGCTGCCACATCCAGTGTCGCGACGAAGTCGGTGGCCTTGGATTTTTGCCCATCCTCGGCAAACCGCCTGGCATAGCTGGTCATGTCGCTGCCGTGCTCGGCAAGCAGTTGCGACAGCGAAGCGCCGAAAAGATGCTCCAGATAGGCCATTCCTGCCTTGAGCACCCCGTCATCCCAGCCGAGATCGACTTCCTCGACCGTTGCCCCAAGCGAGCGGAACACGTCGCAGGCGGCAAGCATGTTGCCGCGGACGTCGGCGTCGACCTCGAAAGAGCCCAGGTCCATCGAGAAGGCAATCTTCCAGTCCTTGATCGGCTGGTAATCGAGCGGCAGCCGCAGCTTCGGGCGAAGCGTGGCGATGTCGAGTGGACTCGGCCCCGCCATGACATTCTGCAGCAGGATCGCATCCCGGACGTTCCGGGCCAGCGGCCCGGTGTGGCAATAGAAATCGAGGTTGAAGGGCGGCTCGTCCGGGTTGCGCCCATAAGGCGGCTTGTAGCCGACGAGACCGCAGGCCGACGCCGGAATACGGATCGATCCGGCAATGTCGGAGCCGGTGGCGATCGACGACGTGCCCGAAGCCAGCGTTGCCGCCGAACCTCCCGACGAGCCACCTGGCGTGAAGTCGCGGTTCCAGGGGTTGCGGGTGACGCCCCACCGCTTCGACCAGGTATAACCGGCGCAGCTGAATTCGGGCGTAGCCGTGCGCGCATGGACGATGCCACCGGCCTTGATGATGCGCTCATTCATCGTCGAGGTGTGGCCGCTTATGGCATCCCTGGACAGCAGCGAGCCATGCGACGTCGGCTTGCCCTTGATGTAGCTCTCGTCCTTGATGCCGATCGGCAGGCCCTCGAGCGCGCCTGTCCTGGCGCCCTTGGCGTATCTCGCCTCCGCTTTCGCGGCCAGCTTCATCGCCTCCTCGAAATGCGTGAAGGTGAAGCAGTTGATCGCCGATTTGGTGGCCTCGGCGCGGCGGATGGTGGCCTGCATCAGTTCGACGGGCGAGAGTTTCCTCGCCTTGAACAGCCGCAGCGCCTCGCTGGCGGGCATGTAGCAAAGGTCGAGATCGGACATCGAAAATCTCCCGCGATCACGTGATCGCACTTGGCATGAAGGTGACCGGACCGCGCATCGCGGCCCGGTGGCTCTTTGTTGGGTTTGGCTGGTGGCGCTACTTCTGGAGGTCGGTCCAGATTTTCGTGTAAAGCGCCTGCACATCCGGCGGGCAGGCCGGCATGAACTGGCCCTTGGCGGCGAATTCCGCCGGGATATTCACCTCAGGCGCGGTCTTCATATCGTCCGGCATGAAAGCCTCGGAGCCCTTGATGCCGTTGGCGTAGCGAGCGAAACCCGAGATCAGCGCGGCGTTCTTCGGATCCATGATGAAATTCTGGAAGAGCTTGGCGTTCTCGACGTTCTTGGCATCCTTGAGGACGGCGACATTGTCCATCCAGATCGGAAAGCCTTCCTTCGGATAGCCGTAGACGATCTTGTCGTTCTGAAGCCGCTGGCGCAGCGATATGCCATTCCAGTTGACGCCGGCGGCGATATCGCCCCTGCCCAGGCCATCGACAGCCGCATAGTCGAGCGAAAGCCATTTCGCCTTCGCCTCGACCAGCTTGTCGTGCACCTTCTTCAGCACCTGCATGTCGTTGGTGCAGTACTGGCCGCCTTCATAGGCGATGGCGAGGAACATGATGTCCCCCATTTCGGGCACGACATTGATCTTGCCGACGAGCTCGGCCGGCGGGTCGAGGAACAGCGCCGACGTGTTGGGGTCCCCGGCATAGACCGACTTGTTCACCGAAATGCCTGTCGTTCCCCACTGCCAGGGAACGGTGTATTTGCGGCCCGGATCAAAAGGAACGTCGACCCACCTGGGATCGACATTCCTGAAATTCTCCATTGCGTTGGGGTCGGTTTCCAGCAGCAGGCCTTCACTGATCCAGATCGGCACGACACTGGCGGAGGGCACGACGATGTCATAGCCGGAAGCACCCTGGCGGACCTTGGCCAACGCGGTGTCGTTGGAGTCGTAGTCGGTCACGGTGACCTTGATCTTGTAGGTCTCCTCGAACTTCTTGATGAGGTCCGGGCTGGTGTAATTGCCCCAATTGTAGATGTTGAGTTCCCCGTCGGCGCGGGCAGCGCCCGTTGCGGCGAACAACGACAGCCCGACGGCGGCCGCGGCGAGTTTCCAGTTCATGCGAGTTGCTCCCATTGTTGGGACCGGCGGCGGTGTCGCCTCGGGTCCATCCCTGCTGACGAAAGAAAGCCGTATCCGCCGACCGCAACCTCAAGGGTCTGGCGGAACCATCGGCGCACAGCACCTCGACGCACCGGAACCTGCCGGATGACTGCCAAGACATTCCCCTTTGTTTCGTAGCCATTCACCGGCGCATACCGGCTGGCCAACTCTGTTTTCGTTACAAGCGATAATTATAACTAAACGTACAGTCAATATCTTTGTGACGACTTGGCCAGATAGTACATTTTGCGGCAGCGCCAACGTGCAGGTGATGGTGGACGCGACGCCGGCGGAGGTACGAGGCGAACAATGGGGTACAGCAGCGCCGATCACCCAGCGGGGCGGCCGGGGAGCGAAATAAACCGGTCTTGCGCCAGCCGGTGATCTGCCACCTCAGGATAACGGCAGGTGCCTGTCGAGCTCGGCGATACTCGGATGGTGCCGATCGGTCAGCGTATCTGGCGGCCTACAGGGCCCTTTGCGGGCAAGGCATCCCGGCGGCATCACCGCAGCGTGACGCGGTGGGAACCGGTCTGGCGCTCATTTGTTCCGACTGGCGCACCAGTTCGGCGAAGACAAGCGCGAAACTTCCCAACATGACAAAGACGATGATCAGGCGTGCTACCGGCAATGTGTCGGCCTCGTCTGGCTGGCGCATGTCCCGCTGGCATTAGGATCCGCGGGATCATGCACACAAATCTACCGTACCGCAGCGTCCTTTGCGTCCCGAAGGATAAGGCGGTGCCGCGGGCGCCCCACGCCACCCATGCCGGCTAACATGATCGATCCGGCTTTACGAGGCCTTAAGCCCGACCTTAACCATCACATTCGATCGCGCCACGACATCAACCGCGACCGCCCCGTGCGGCGGCGCTGCCGCGCGTCGCTGCGCGAACTGGCAGAGGGTCTCTTTGCAGACCCGCCCGCCCCATGCTACCCCGGCGCTGGCGCGGCCAGTACCTGCCGGCGCCAATCGGTCGCGATCGGGAAGCCATGAGCACAGCCGCCAACAGCATCGCTTTCGTCTCGTCCGACACAACGGACGCCAAGGCGGCGCTGGAGAGCCTGTCGGCGCGCTACGGTCAATGTTCTGTCGCCGAAGCGACTGTCGTGGTGGCGCTGGGCGGTGACGGCTTCCTGCTGCAGACCTTGCGCGAAACGATGGGTACGGGAAAGAAAGTCTACGGCATGAACCGTGGCACGATCGGCTTCCTGATGAATGAGTATCGGTCCGGCGGGCTCACCGAGCGCATCGCGGCCGCGGTCGCCGAAACGATCCGCCCGCTGGAGATGCTGGCAACCACCTCGGACGGCGAACACGTCACGGCGGTGGCGATCAACGAAGTTGCGCTGTGGCGCCAATCCTATCAGACGGCCAAGATCCGAATCAGCGTCGATGACCAGGTACGGCTGGAGGAATTGAGCTGCGACGGCGTCATGATCGCGACGCCGGCCGGATCGACCGCTTACAATCTTTCCGCGCACGGCCCGATCCTGCCGCTCGATGCGCCACTTCTGGCTCTCACGCCGGTCAGCCCGTTTCGTCCGCGACGCTGGCGCGGCGCATTGCTTTCCAACAAGGCGAGCGTGCGCTTCGACATTCTGGAGCCGGAAAAGCGGCCGGTGAACGCTGCCGCCGACCACACGGAGGTCAAGGCGGTCACCTCGGTTACGGTGCGGGAATCGCCGACGGCCACCGCGACTTTGCTGTTCGATCCCAATCACTCCTGGAACGAGCGCATCCTGGCCGAACAGTTCCGTTACTGAGCCGGCACACAGACAAGCGGCCGGATTAAGCATCGCGATTAAGGTTACAACTTCACAATCGCGCCAACCCTGCCCGTTTCTGTTGACAAATCGCGGGCTTGCGCCTAATCGCAATACCAATCTTGCAGGCGCGTGGCGCTTGCCGCGACGAATGACGTTGCGCTTCCCCGAACCAGCCAAAGACAGCAACACTTGTCCTCAGACACGACGATCGCTCAAGAAGCGTTGACCTTTTCAGACCTCGGCCTGTCGCCGAAGGTGCTTTCCGCAGTCACCGATGCCGGCTATACCCAGCCGACCCCGATCCAGGCTGGTGCGATCCCGCACGCCTTGCTCGGCAAGGACGTGCTGGGTATTGCCCAGACCGGCACCGGCAAGACCGCCTCCTTCGTGCTGCCGATGCTGACCCGGCTGGAAAAGGGCCGCGCCCGCGCCCGCATGCCGCGCACGCTGATCCTCGAGCCGACGCGTGAGCTTGCCGCGCAGGTCGAAGAAAACTTCGTCAAATACGGCAAGAACCACAAGCTCAACATCGCATTGTTGATCGGCGGCGTGTCGTTCGACGAGCAGGACAAGAAGCTGGAGCGCGGCGCCGACGTGCTGATCGCGACGCCGGGTCGTTTGCTCGACCACCGCGAGCGCGGCAAATTGCTGCTCAACGGCGTCGAGATCCTCGTCATCGACGAGGCCGACCGCATGCTCGACATGGGCTTCATTCCCGATATCGAACGCATCTGCGAGATGATTCCGTTTACCCGGCAGACGCTGTTCTTCTCGGCGACCATGCCGCCGGAGATCACCAAGCTGACGGAAAAATTCCTGCACGCGCCGGTTCGCGTCGAGGTCTCCAAGGCCGCGTCGGCGGCCACCAACATCATCCAGCGACTGGTCAAATCGGGCTCGAAGCCTTGGGACAAGCGCGAAACGCTGCGCAACCTGATCAAGGCCGAGGATGCGGAGCTGAAGAACGCAATCATCTTCTGCAATCGCAAGATCGAGGTTTCGGAGCTGTTCCGCTCGCTGCTGAAATATGATTTCGACGCCGGCGCACTGCATGGCGACATGGACCAGCGCGCCCGCATGCAGATGCTGGCCAATTTCCGTGACGGCAAGCTGCGTTATCTCGTCGCCTCCGATGTCGCCGCGCGCGGCCTCGACATTCCCGACGTCAGCCATGTCTTCAACTACGACGTGCCTATCCATGCCGAGGACTATGTCCACCGCATCGGCCGCACCGGCCGCGCCGGCCGCTCAGGCAAGTCCTTCACCATCGCGACCAAGTCCGACACCAAATATATCGACGCCATCGAGCGGCTGATCGGCAACAAGATCGAGTGGCATGACGGCGACCTGTCGACAGTGGTTGCCAGCGAAGGCGAGGACGATGCTCCGCGCCGTGGCAAAGGCGCGCCGCGCCGCGCCGGCCGCAAGGACGAGGACCGCAACGACAGGGGCGCGCGCAACAAGGGCGGCGAGCGTCGCGGCAGACGCAGCGAGGAAGATGCCGCGACCGCGGTTGCTCAACCGCAGCCGGATGTGGCCGAGACGGCCGATATTGTCGAACGGCGCGCGCGCAAGGATGCGATCCGCTCGGAAAACACCGAGCGCAAATCGTCCGACCGCAATGAGCCGCGCGCACCTGAGCGCGGTGACACCAGGCCGCAGCGCAGCAACAGCCGCCCTGCCCGCCACCATCAGGAAGACAATGACACCACCGTCGGCTTCGGCGACGACATGCCGGCCTTCATGCGCATCGTCGCCAAGGTTTGATGCCAGCCAGCAAGCCGCCTAGCCGGCTTGCCTTCCTTTTCGCCCTGCAGCCAAGAGCAATCGAAGAAAAGCCGCATCGTGCTTTTCCGTCGTGAATTGCTTGGAAACGAAGCTTTGGGGGGCCAGCGATTCTTTTGGACGCTGGTCCGCTCCAGGTCACATCGGTCCGGGCATCATCTTGGTCGGTTTCTCCAGCATCGGAAACTCGGCCTTGTTGCATTTCACCTTCGGATTCGTCGGGCTGAACATGCCGTTCGGATTGTCGTCGAGCCAGGCGTGAAGATCGTAGTGGACGAACTCCCTTGGAATAAGCGGATAGTGTCCCTCCATCGGACCCATGAAGGTTTGGCCAAACAGCTTCGGCGGCGCCTTGATGTCCGGGGTTAGCGGCACCAGCCATTCCACGCCGACCAGCTTCAGGCCTTTCTTGGTCGGCTCATAGATCAGGACGTTGGGCTTCATCGGGTCGAGTTTCTGGCCGACGCTCGGGACGTTGACGAAATGGATGCCCATGGCGCCCTTCGGATAGTCCATGGAGCCAGGTATCTTTTCGCCGCTGTAGTAGACGCAGCCGACGGTCGACAGATAGAGATCGCGGACGGCGGCGGTGTAGTCCTGATATTTGACAAGCGATTTCTTCAAGGCCTCGATGTCGGCCTTGTTGGCGTCCTCGGCATGAGCCGCAGCGAGGCTCAACCAGGCACCTACAACACTTGTCAAAGCGAGGACGCCGTAGCGTCCAAGGCTGATTGTTCTTGTCATGCATTCCTCCCAGATTTCATGATCTGGCCGTGCAAGACCGAGGCGGAAAGTGCTGATTTCGCGGCCAGATGTACCGCCTCATCCCCTCTGGAACAGCATCGATGCTATTCCTTTCCATGACCGCGGGAAAGCTATTATTTAGAATTGGCTAATTTTCCAGTACCACACTGAAGGGGGTCGAGTCCGCGCAACAAAAAACGGCCCCATGTGGGGCCGCTTCGCATTTCTTGCCGAACAATCAGGTGAGCGGCGAAAGCTGGATCTCGACGCGTCGGTTCTGGGCCCGGCCCTCGGCCGTGGCATTGGAGGCGACGGGTCGCGTCTTGCCGAAACCGGTGACGGCGAAGCGACGCTGGTCGACGCCCTGACCGGACAGGTAGTTGGCGACCGCCAGTGCGCGGCGCTGCGACAGATCGAAATTGTGCTGGTCGCCACCGGTCGAATCGGTGTGGCCGAAAACATCGACCGTGGTCTGCTTGAACTTCTTCAGCACCAGGGCGACGGAATTAAGCACCTGGTAGAAGCCGGGCTTCACCGCGTCCTGGTCGGTGTTGAAGGTGATATCCGATGGCATGTTGAGGATGATCTGGTCGCCGCTGCGGGTAACGCTGACGCCGGTGCCTTCGAGCTGCCGGCGCAGTTCCGCCTCGTTCTGGTCCATAGTGGCGCCGATCGCACCACCGGCCAGCGCGCCGATGCCGGCGCCGATCAGCGCATTGCGGCGATCATTGCCGCCGGCAAGCAGACCAAGGCTGGCGCCTGCAAGAGCGCCAAGACCGGCGCCCGCGGCGGTGTTGGAAATCTTCTGGTCGCCTGTATACGGATCGGTGGTGGTGCAGGCAGTCACGAGCAGAGCCGTCGCCATAACGACGAGCACGGTCTTTTTCATAGAATGGTCCCTCTCCAAGTCACGCCTTACGATGGCGCCAAATCAGCCCTTGGCGCGACTTGTACCATGAAATGCGGCGAAAAACGGAACGGGAAAAGTGGCCGTTGCAGCTTTTCCCCGGAGCCAGCTGCGTGACGAAGCGCCATCAAGGGCTACCAGAGATTCTTGCCGTCGATGACCACCACTTCGACCTTGTCGAGATCGAAATCGTCGAACAGCCGCGAGTTGACGCTGATCTTCGGATTGTCGAAATCCGGCTCGCCGGTCGACCAGTCCGGCGTTTCGGTGAAGGTGCCGCAGCCGCAGGTGGCGCAAAACCCATGCTTTATGGTCTTTGAACCCCATTGGTAGAAGGAAACGTTCTTCTGCGGCGTGATGAGCTTGAACTGCGATGGCGTATAGTAGGCCCAAAGCGAGCCGCGTTTCGAGCAGAACGAACAGGTGCATTGCGTCACCGTTTGCGGCGCCTCCGAGACCTCGAATATCGTCGCCTTGCAGTGGCAGCTTCCCTTGATGGCCATGAAGTCTTCTCCATTGTCCACCGCCCATGCGGCAGGGCAACATAAAGAAGCGCTCCTGGCAACTGCCTGTCAGCATGCTCCATCGCGACTGAGCATCGTCATCGTTCGAAGCGACGATGCACTTGCTTTGTCAGTACGAGCGTGGCGGCACGAACAGGCAGATGGTCTTGCCCGCGTCGAGACCCGCCTGATGCGCGCACCAGTGGAATTCGCCGTCGGGGCTGTCCTTCACGCGCCTGTCGGTCATCGGGACCACCTCCCCTGTCCCGGCGATCACATAGCCTTCGGGTTTCTCCAGCACCTCGCCCGAATGGGTCGTGCGGCAATCGTAGTTTGCACAGCAAGCAAAGGGATAACTCCAGCCCTGCGGCAGGACCGGGCTGGGCTTGGCATCGTGGGCCAAGGCAGGCGCCGTCAGCGCCGCCATCGCAAACAAGGAAAACAGCAGTCGGCCGGCCGGATGAACGGCTTGGGCCGATCTAGACGAGGCAGCAGACATCGAAACATTCCTTTCGAGCATCAAGCGTTGCGCTTGCCCGTTCCCGGAACGTGTCTTCCCAGTGGCCGTATCGTCAGCTCGCAGATATGCCGCGTCCGGCCATAAATGCTTCTGTTACAGCCCGAATGCTGGGCTGATTCCTTGGTCGGCGCAAGAAATTGCTTCGGCTACGGTGCAGCCGAGCGCCGATAAGTCAGCTCTAAAGGGTGCGCCGGCTTGGTAAACAGAAGGTTGACATCGCCGGGTCTGCAAGATGGCAGTCAACGAATTCCGGGACTGATTGGTTCCGGCTATGCGTCCGGGACGGCTATTGCGGTGGGTCGTCGGCGATGGTGAACCACGGCGCCTTGGAGCCGACTAGATATGCGCCGTCGGCCGAATCGTTGGATCGTCAGCCAGCGTGCCCATGGCGACGTGGACATAGGCGCCGTCGCAGACGAGCGAATAGAGCAACAAGCCGGAACGGCTGCAATGCGTATCATGGCTGCTCTCGTCGCCGAAATGGATCAGCCTGTGGGGCCCTTCGGCAAGGGTGCACTTATCCCGTTCGATCCCCGCCTCAAGATATGCCGGATTCTAGTCCAGATCCGCCACCGCTTCTCCCGCGCCGCCCTCGATGCGTTGCGAAAGCGAGGCTTCCATGAAGTCGTCGAGGTCGCCGTCGAGCACACTCGACGGGCTTGTGCTCTCGACGCCGGTGCGCAGATCCTTGACCAGCTGATAGGGCTGCAGCACGTAGGAACGGATCTGGTGACCCCAGCCGATATCGCTTTTCGAGGCCTCGGTCGCGTTGGCGACCGCTTCGCGCTTCTTCAGCTCTTCCTCGTAGAGGCGCGAGCGCAGCATCTCCCAGGCCTTGGCCTTGTTCTTGTGCTGCGAGCGTTCGGCCTGGCATGCGACGGCAATGCCGGTGGCGATATGGGTGATGCGCACGGCCGAATCGGTGGTGTTGACGTGCTGGCCGCCCGAGCCGGACGAACGATAGGTATCGATGCGCACGTCGGATTCGGAGACGTCGATCTCTATCCTGTCGTCGACGACAGGATAGACCCAGACGCTGGAGAAGGACGTATGGCGGCGCGCATTGCTGTCATAGGGCGAAATACGCACCAGGCGATGGACACCGGATTCGGTCTTCAACCAGCCATAGGCATTGTGCCCTTTGATCAGCAAGGTGGCGGATTTGATGCCCGCCTCTTCGCCGTCATGCACTTCCAGCACCTCGACCTTGAAGCGGCGGCGCTCGGCCCAGCGCGTGTACATGCGCAACAGCATCGAGGCCCAGTCCTGGCTTTCGGTACCGCCGGCGCCGGCATGGATTTCGAGATAGGTGTCGTTGGCGTCGGCCTCGCCCGAGAGCAACGTCTCGACCTGGCGGGCCTTGGCCTCGCCCTGCATCGAACGGATCGCGGCCTCAGCCTCGGCGATGACGCCTTCGTCGCCCTCTTCCTCGCCGAGCTCGATCAGGCCGATATTGTCTTCCAGCGCCTGCGTCAGGCCCTTGACCGCCGCGATGCCTTCCTCGAGGCCCTGGCGTTCGCGCATTAGCTTCTGCGCTTCCAGCGGTTCGTTCCAGAGGCTGGCGTCCTCGGCTCGCACGTTCAGGTATTCAAGCCGCTTTATGGCCTGATCCCAGTCAAAGATGCCTCCTCAGCAGGGTTATCGCCTGCCTGATCTCGTCGACAATATTCTGCGTTTCCGCGCGCATGGCCTGATATTTTGTCCTGTTGCTGAATGACGCTTCGGTCGGCGCGATACATAGGGACGGTGCCGCCATGTGTAAAGCGAAATGGGCCAGCCCGAGGCTGACCCATTTGGACGTTTGAATTCGTCAGTAAAGGCCGCCGCCGCCGTCCTGGATGGCCTGGTTGGCCTGCGGCGACAGGGCGCCGCCGGAAGCGTTGGAGCCATCGGCGCCCATGCCGATCACCCAGTAGCTGTCGGCGGGGCCGGTGCCCGGTTTGAAGGCCTCGATGATGGTGCCGGGATCGCCCGAGGATGCGCGCATGCCGGTCTTGCGGTTGATGGCGATCAGGTTCATGCCGTCAGGCACCTTGAAGTCGACATTGGGCGTGCCGTCCAGCGCCACGCGCATGAAATCCTTGAAGATCGGGGCCGCAAGACCACCGCCGGTGGCGCCATGGCCAAGGCCGCGCGGCGTGTCGTAGCCCATGTAGAGGCCGACCACGAGGTTCGGCGTGAAACCGATGAACCAGGCGTCCTTCTCGTCGTTGGTGGTGCCGGTCTTGCCGGCGATGTGGCGGCCAAGCTCGCCGATGGTGGCGCCGGTGCCGCGCTGGACGACACCTTCCATCATCGAGGTGATCTGGTAGGCGGTCATCGGATCGAGCACCTGCTCGGAATTGTCGACCAGTTCCGGCTCCGGCTGGTTCTTCCATTCAGGCGCGTTGCAGCCTTCGCAGCCACGCTCATCCTGCTTGAACACCGTCTTGCCGTAGCGGTCCTGGATGCGATCGATCAGCGACGGTTTGATCGACTTGCCGCCATTGGCCATGATCGAATAGGCCGAAACCATGCGCATGACGGTCGTCTCGCCCGAACCCAGCGCCATCGGCAGATATGGCGCCAGATGATCATAGACGCCGAAGCGCTCGGCATATTCGACGACCAGCTTCATGCCCATGTCATTGGCAAGGCGCACCGTCATCAGGTTGCGCGACTTCTCGATACCGGAGCGCAGCGTTGCCGGACCGGCGACCGTGCCGTCATAGTTCTTCGGCGTCCAGGTGGTGTTGCCGCTCTGGATGGTGATCGGTCCGTCCATGATCACGGAGGCCGGGGTATAGCCATTGTCGAGCGCAGCCGAATAGACGATCGGCTTGAACGAGGAGCCCGGCTGGCGCATGGCCTGGGTGGCGCGGTTGAATTCAGACTGCGAATAAGAGAAACCTCCGACCATGGCCAGCACGCGGCCGGTGTGCGGATCCATCGCGATCAGGCCGCCTTCCACCTCGGGAACCTGGCGCAAGCTGTAGGCATTGTCGGAACCGTCGTTCTTCTGGACGAAGATGACGTCGCCGGGCTTCAGCACGTCGGCCGGCGATTTTGCCTTGACCGTCTTGCCATCGACCAGATGGCGCATGGCGAAACCCATGTCATCCTTGCTGACGGTGCCTTCGACGCGGTCCTTGACGATGTCGCCCGACGCCTGGCGCGCGGGCTGGAGGCCGATCGACAGGCCGGATGCCGAACTGTCGAGCACGACGGCAAGCGACCACTCGGGAACGTCTTCCAGTCCCTTGACGGCACCCAATGGCACACCCCAGTCGCCGGAGACGTCGATCGTCTTCACCGGCCCGCGATAGCCGCGCAGAGTATCGTATTTCATCAATCCGTTCTGCATCGCCTTGCGGGCAATAAGCTGGACCTTCGGGTCAAGGGTGGTGCGAATCGACAGCCCGCCCTCATAGAGCGCGTTCTCGCCATATCGGGCGATGATCTGCCGACGAACCTCCTCCGTGAAATACTCGCCGGCGAAAAGGTAGGAGCCGGTGCGGCGCGGAGCAACGCCAAGCGGCTCGGCCTTCGCCTTCGCGCCCTCTTCGGGCGTAACGTAACCGTTTTCGACCATCTGGCCGATCACCCAGTTTCGCCGTTCAATTGCCCGGTCGGCGTGCTTGAAGGGATTGTAGTTGGCCGGACCTTTCGGGAGCGATGCCAGATAGGCGGCCTCGGCCACGGTCAGCTCGTTCACCGATTTATCGAAGTAGGTCAGTGCGGCACCGGCAACGCCATAGGCGTTGAAGCCGAAGAAAATCTCATTGAGATAGAGCTCAAGGATACGATCCTTGGAATAGGCCTGCTCGATGCGAAACGAAAGGATGGCTTCCTTGGCCTTGCGCTCCAGGGAGCGCTCGTTGGTGAGCAGGAAGTTCTTGGCAACCTGTTGGGTGATCGTCGAGCCGCCCTGCATGGGGCCACCCGAAACGTAAGTCATCACCGCTCTGCCCAACCCGGTAATGTCGACACCAGGGTGGCTGTAGAAGTTCTTGTCCTCCGCGGACAGGAAGGCAGCCTTGACGCGATCCGGGATGGCCTGGATTGGCAAATACAGGCGCCTTTCTCGTGCATACTCCGCCATCAGCGCGCCATCCGAGGCATGGATACGGGTGGTCACGGGAGGCTCGTACTTGGCCAGCACTTCGTAGTCGGGCAGATCCTTTGCCACATGGCCGATGTAGAGGGCGACGCCCGCCGCGGCCAGGAGGGCCAGCGTCGTGCCGATACCGAAGAAATAGCCAATGAGACGAATCATACCCGCTCCAGTCCTTGGTTCGGGAATTTCCTAAACGAAGCCGCCTTCCACGCAAGCTTTCGAGCCGGTCCCAATCCGTAATCGAAAACCCATGTCGCCACCATGTGGACAAAATACGGCAGGGCCGCGTTTCGAGGCCGCAAGCCTGAAATAAAAGCACCGGGTGTTATCATCCCGCAACGCCGCCTCTGATTGCAGGCGCCGCGGGCATCGTCAACCTCCGGTTCCAGGCCCGGCGCGCGCGGAAGCGAACAATGCGACGGCGTTGGTGATGCTTTGCGCTGCCTTGCCGCGCCACTCGGTGTCGAGCAGTTGCGCCTCGTCCTTGGCGTTGGAGAGATAGCCGAGCTCGACCAGCACGGACGGCACGTCCGGGGCCTTCAGCACCTTGAACCCGGCCGAACGCTGCGGATTGTTGATAAGGCCGACGCTTGTCGAGAGCTGACCGACCAAAGTATGGGCAAAACTCATCGAGAAAGTGTGCGTCTCGCGCCGGATCAGGTCGATCAGGATGTCGGTCACTTCCTTGTTGTCGTCCTTGATGACCATGCCGGCGAACTGGTCGGACAGGTTTTCACGGTCGGCAAGCGCCTGTGCTTCCGGATCGGAAGCCTTGTCGGAGACCGTATAGACAGTGGCGCCGCGGATGCCCTTGACGCTGATCGTGTCGGCATGGATCGAAATCAGCAGATCGGCCTCATGCTGGCGGGCGATGCGCACGCGGTCGTCCAGGCGCAGGTATTCATCGGTATCACGGGTCATGAAGACATCGTATCTGCCGACCGCCGCGAGCTTGTCGCGCAGTTCCGTGGCAAAGGCCAGCGTGACGTTCTTCTCGATGGTGCCGTTCAGGCCTTCGGCACCGCCGTCCACGCCGCCATGGCCGGGGTCGATGACGACGGTGAACCGGCGGCCCGGATTGGACACAGGTCCGGTGCCGACCCGGCCGCCCTTGTCGGTCGAAACCGTGGAACCGGTGGTCAGCGCCTGGTTGGCAAGGGCGGCATCAAATTCACGTTCGGAGGCCGCCGACATGTCGACGGCAATGCGGTAGCCGGTTCCGTCCTCATTCTTGAGCACATCGAGCTTGTCGACGGCGAATGGTCCCTTGCCGGTCAGAATCAGCCGCGCGACGCCCTCGCCGAGTTCGCCCAGCCGCACACCCTTGACCAGGCCACGCGGCTTCAAATCCTTGGCATCTACGGCAAATCGGGTGTTCGCAAGATCGATGACAAGGCGATTGGGCCCGCGCAGCAGGAACCATTTGACGTCAGGCTCGCGATCGAAATCCATGACGATGCGCATCTTGGTGGCATCGCCGGCCATTTTGTAACCCCTCGCCACAAGCGGCGCGTCGGCGGCATTGGCAAGCGTGGAAAAGGCAGACGAAAACACCACCAGCAACACGAGGCAGAAGGCATGGAGACTCTGGCCGCCAACACGACATCCCTTGTCTGTGAAGTCCGCCAGTCCCATCTCTCTTCCAGTCGCTCCCGGTTTGGCGCCCGGCGCCCGTTCATTTCATCGACGTGCCGGTCAGGCCGCGAATTCGATTAACGATTGGTATCCAGAGAAGGTTAACCAAGCCTTTTCATGCAAGGTTCGGACCCAGGCTTACGTTACGGAACTGCTTTTTGCCGGCATCGGAAATCGGGGTTGCCTTCCAACCCGCCAAATCATAAAAGCGATGGTGGATCACTGCAATCCTGGAACCGCCCTCCTCCGCAGCTTCCTGCTACAGGGTCAGATGAAAGGCGGCTCCTTTCGCTTCACGCGAAAAGGCTTCAGGTGATTGCGACGAATTTCGCAGGTGTGCTCCCGTGGCGGGGGAATCGCCTGCGTGAGGAAAACGGCCGGGTTGTTCCCGCGCCGGCTCTGTATGAGCAAACAAGCTGGTCCGGTTTCCGGGCTTTGGTTCAAAAGGTTCTGCTGGTGACGATGGCTTCAAGCGCAATCATGGAAAGGTCCGCATCAAACCGCGCCAATATGGCTGCGGGCGGCACCGCCATGACACGCAGGCACCGTCCGGCGGACGTTCAATTATCCGGCACCCACTCTCATCCAGACACACAGCAGCGGGCTTTGCCCCGCCAGCTGCGGCTGACGGCTGCCGGGGGGAAACGAAATAATGCCCAACAAAATGCTGATAGACGCCTCCCACCCGGAGGAAACACGCGTTGTCGTCGTACGCGGTAACCGTATCGAAGAATTCGACTTTGAATCCCAGGACAAGAAGCAGCTCAAAGGAAACATCTACCTCGCTCGCGTAACGCGCGTCGAACCCTCCCTTCAGGCAGCCTTTGTCGAATATGGCGGCAACCGTCACGGTTTTCTCGCCTTCAGTGAAATACACCCCGACTACTACCAGATTCCGGTCGCCGACCGTCAGGCACTGCTGCGCGCGGAAGCGCAGGAGGCCGAGGACGAAGAGAACGAGGACGGCGAAGGCGACGATCGCCAGAGCCGGGATCGCGGGCGGCGCGGTCGCCGGCGCGGCGGCAAGAGCCGCGACCGTGGTGAAAACAGGCGCGATGCCGGCACGGCCGATTCCGGCGAGGCAAACGAGGCCGCCGGCGAGACAGACGAAAACAACGACAATGGCGCGGATGCCGTCGCCGAGGACATGTCCAACGTTTCGGGAACCATGGAACCCGATGCCTCGGAACACGCCGGTGCATCCGAACGTGACGGTGCATCCGAAGCTAACGGGGCATCCGAAGATAACGGGGGTTCTTCCGAACAGGATGAAGGCGAAACCAGCGACGGTGGCCCCAAGTCGATCGCCGCCTCCGTCGAAGGCGACGTGATTTCCGAACCCGTGCCGCAGGCGGAACAGGGCAGCGAAGCCACTTCCGCCGACAATGACCGCGGGATGCTCGAGGAAGTATCCTCTTCCCATCCGGACGATCATGAGATCGAATCGGTTGGCGCCGAGGATGCGCTCGAGGAAGTGCGCAACCGCCGCAAGCCGGTGCGCCGCCAGTACAAGATCCAGGAAGTGATCAAGCGCCGGCAGATCCTGCTGGTGCAGGTCGTCAAGGAAGAGCGCGGCAACAAGGGTGCAGCGCTCACCACCTATCTGTCGCTTGCCGGCCGCTATTCGGTGCTGATGCCGAACACGGCGCGCGGCGGCGGCATTTCGCGCAAGATCACCAGCGCGGTCGACCGCAAGCGCCTCAAGGAGGTCGTCGCCGATCTCGAAGTGCCGCAAGGCATGGGCGTCATCCTGCGGACCGCCGGCGAGAGCCGCACCAAGGCGGAGATCAAGCGCGATTACGAATATCTGATGCGGCTGTGGGAGAACGTGCGCAATCTCACGCTCCAGTCCACCGCCCCTGCCCTCGTCTATGAGGAAGGCAGCCTGATCAAGCGTTCGGTGCGCGATCTCTACAACAAGGATATCGACGAGATCCTGGTTTCCGGCGACGAGGGCTACCGCGAAGCCAAGGACTTCATGCGCATGCTGATGCCGAGCCACGCCAAGGTGGTTCAGCCGTTCCGCGATACGACGCCGATCTTCGTGCGCAACGGCATCGAGGCGCAGCTCGACCGCATGCTGCAGCCGCAAGTGACGCTGAAGAGCGGCGGCTACATCATCATCAACCAGACCGAAGCGCTGGTCGCCATCGACGTCAATTCGGGACGCTCCACCAAGGAGCACTCGATCGAGGACACCGCGCTCCACACCAATCTGGAAGCGGCCGAGGAAGTCGCCCGCCAGCTCCGGCTGCGCGATCTTGCCGGCCTGATCGTCATCGACTTCATCGACATGGAGGAGAACCGCAACAACCGCTCCGTCGAGAAGCGGCTGAAGGATCACCTCAAGAACGACCGCGCCCGCATCCAGGTCGGCCGCATCTCGCATTTCGGCCTGATGGAGATGTCGCGTCAGCGCATCCGCGCCAGCGTGCTGGAATCGACCATGAAGCCATGCCCGCATTGCGGCGGCACCGGCCATGTGCGCTCCGATTCGTCGGTGGCGCTGATGGTGGTAAGGGCGATCGAGGAGTTCCTGCTCAAGGATTCGCGCAGCCACATCACGGTGCGCACGCCGGCCGCGACCGCGCTCTACGTGCTCAACCACAAGCGCGGCACGCTGGTGGAACTGGAAAGCCGCTTCGGCCTGACCGTCACCATCGAGGCCGACGATACGGTTGGTGCCCAGCACTACGCGATCTTCCGCGGCGCGCTGGCCGAAAAGCCGGAAGGTTTCGTCGAGGCGCGCAGCCTGCCGGCCTATGTCGAGCCGGAAGAGCCCGAGGACGAGATCGTCGTCGCCGAGGAGGAGGACGAAGCGCCGGTACAGGCCGAGCAGCCACGGCACGCCCAGCCGGCGCAGCATCAGCAGCCCAGATCCGGCGAGGAAGGCGAAGGCCGCGACCGCAAGCGCCGCAAGCGTCGCAGGCGGCGCGGCGGCAAGGATCGCGACCGCGAGCATGGAGCCCCGACCGACGGCGCGCCCCATTCCACCTCGGAGGACGGCCTCTCTGCGTCGGAAAGCGCAGCGGACCATGACGATGCCGAGCTGGACAACGAAGCTGCGGTCGCCGCAACGGAGACCGTCGAAACGGCGGAAGCATCCGACGATGGCCAAGGCAAGAAGCGCCGGCGCGGCAAGCGCGGCGGCAAGCGCAACCGTCGCGAAGACGGTGAAGGCGAGACGGAGGCGGCAGCCGGCGAAACGACCGAGCCTGCCGAGGCTGACGCTTCGCTAAGCGAGCCTGTGTCGATCGAGCCGGTGGCTGCGGCGGCCGCCGAAGAGCCGGCGGCTACTGTGAGCGACGAGGTGCCTAGCACCGAAAAGCCAAAGAAGCCGCGGCGCGCAGCCAAGCCCAAGAAGGCAGCCGCCGAGGCTGTGGCCGAGGAGCCGACCGCGGAAGCGGCCGTTCAGGCAGCCGCCGCGACGCCAGCCACGGCATCGGACGAGGCAGCGGTCGCCGGGGAGACACCGAAGGCCCGGCCATCACGCCGCAAGGCGGCAGCCGCCGATACACCTGTCGTACCGGTGGTTTCCTCGACCGTCGCCGATGAGCCGGAAGCCAAAGCCGAATCCGAAGAAAAGCCCAAGCGTGCCGGCTGGTGGCAGCGGAAAGGCTTTTTCTAGGCTTTTCAAATTCTTGAATTGATTTTCTGACAAAAAGAATCCCGCGCCGATCGAAACGAACGGCGCGGGATTTTTCATATCCGGCAGGTCGTGATCGCTATGGCGCGAAGATCGACCAGTTCATCATCCTGGCGAGCTTTTCCAGCGCGATCGAACCCAGCTTGGAATTGCCGTTGGCGTTGAGGCCGGGCGACCAGACGGCAAGCGAGGCGACCCCCGGCACGATACCCAATATACCGCCGCCAACGCCGCTCTTGCCGGGAATACCGACGCGGAAGGCGAAATCGCCGGAGCCGTCATAGTGGCCGCAGGTCAGCATCATGGCGCCGATGCGCCGCGCCCGCTCCGCCGACACCACCTGATACCCGGTCGCCGGGTTCTTGCCGCCATTGGCGAGGAAGCGACCGGCCATTGCCAGTTGCCGGCAGCTCATGGCGATGGCGCAATGATGGAAATAGACGCCCAGCGCCAATTCCGGCGCATGATGGAGATTGCCGAAGGATTTCATGTAATTGGCGAGTGCGAAGTTGCGGTAGCCGGTGGCCCGTTCGGAAGCCGCGACCTCGCGGTCGATGATGATGGTCTCGTCGTCGCAGAGGAACTGGATGAAGCGCAGGATCTCGCCGATCGCCTCGCGCGGCTGGTGGCCGGCAAGCAGGATGTCGGAAATGACGATAGCGCCGGCATTGATGAACGGATTGCGCGGAATGCCGTTCTCATGCTCGAGCTGGACAATCGAGTTGAACGGGTTGCCGGACGGCTCGCGCCCGACCCGCTTCCACAGCGCGTCGCCGACATTGCCGAGCGCCAGCGTCAGGGTAAACACCTTCGAGATGCTCTGGATCGAAAAAGCCTGGTCGGCATCGCCAGCCACCAGCACGCCGCCGTCATTGGTGACGGCCGCGATACCGAATTTCTTCGGATCGACCTTGCCCAGTTGGGGAATGTAGGTCGCGACATCGCCGCGATCGGTGCGTTCAGCCATTTCCGCCGCGACTTCCGCCAGCGCCTGTTCGAGCTCCGGCATGGCGCTACCTCAACCAGCGTTCGATGCGCGCCATCGCCTCGACCATGTCGTCGTGGCTGCCGGCATAGGAAAACCGCATCGTGCGGTGGCCCGCCCGGGTGTCGAAGTCACGGCCAGGCGTCGCCGCCACATGCGCCTCGGCCAGCATCTTGCGGGCAAAGGCCATGCTGTCATTGCTGTGCCGGGTGACATCGCAAAAGGCATAGAAGGCGCCATCCATGGGCGCCGCCAGGGGAAAACCCAGCTCCGGCAGGCGCTTCATCAGAAGCTCGCGATTCCAGGCATAGCGCCGCTTCACCGCTTGCAATTCCTCGGTTGCGGCAAAGGCCTCGATCGCCGCGATCTGCGACAGCTCCGGCGGCGAGATGTAGAGGCTCTGGGCGATGCGCTCTACCGGCCGCACGAGATCTTCCGGCAACACCATCCAGCCGATGCGCCAGCCGGTCATGCAATAGTATTTCGAGAACGAGTTGATCACCGTCACGCTGTTGCTAAAGGCGAGTGCCGTGGTGTCTGGGGCGCCATAGGCTAGCCGATGATAGATCTCATCGGAAATGACGGCGATGCCGAGGGATTCCGCCGTGGTGACCAGGGCCGCCAGTTCATCGGCCGGTATGACGGCGCCGGTCGGATTGGCCGGACTTGCAAACAGCACGCCCTTCAGAGGCTTCTCCCGATGCGCGGCCTGCAGATGGCCGGCATGCAAATAAGCCGCGTCGCCGAGCTCGATTTCGACCACGTCGATGCCAAGGGCTGCCATGATGTTGCGATAGGCGGGATAGCCGGGCGCGGCGATGGCGACCCGGTCGCCGGGATCGAACATCGCCAGGAAAGCGAGATTGAAGGCCGCCGACGATCCGGTGGTCACCGCGATCCGGCCAGGGTCGACATCGAGGCCGTAGTGATCCGCGTAATGCCCCGCGATCGCCTTGCGCAGCGGGGCCAGGCCCAAGGTGTCGGTATAGCCGATGCGTCCAACCTCCAGCGCCTTGGCCGCGGCGGCGCGAACCCCGACAGGCGCCGGATCGGATGGCTGGCCGACCGCCATGGAAATCACCGGCACGCCCTGTGCCTTCAGCCGGTTCGCTTCGGCCAGCACATCCATGGCGTGGAACGGCTCGACATTGCCGCGATGGGAGAGCGAAACGACCATTTTTACCCCTGTTGCGAGGATTGAGCGCGCCAGGTCCTGACGCATGCGCCGCACAAATGCCCGATTGATGTGAGGATCACAAGTTGAGGAAGTTTTTCAGGCGCCGACTTTTCATCTTTCGCCCGCTCGTCTACCAGTGGACACATTATGTTGAGCCGACCCAGATCGACGATTGCCCGGGCAGCGCGTGTCTTCGCGACGATCTCGCTTGCCGCCGCGGTTGCAGTGGCCGGTTCGGTGACCGCCTTCGCCCAGGGCGTGCCAGTGGTACGCGACGCCGAGATCGAAGCTCTGGTGCGCGATTATGCACGGCCGATCTTCAAGGCGGCCGGGCTGGCGAATGACGGCATCGACATCGTGCTGGTCAATGATTCCAGCTTCAACGCCTTCGTCACCGGGCGCCGGCTGTTCATCAACACCGGCGCGCTGATGACGGCTGAAACACCGAATGAAATCATTGGTGTCATCGCGCACGAAGCCGGGCATATCGCCGGCGGCCACCAGCAGAAACTGCGCGAGCAACTCGAACGCGCCAAGACCATGGCCATCATCGCCACCTTGCTCGGTGCCGGCGCCATGGTCGCCGGCGCGACGACAAACAGCCGCGGCCTTGCCGGGGCCGGCATGGGCGTGGCGGCTGGCGGCGGCGAGATGGCGCAGCGCAGCATCCTCGCCTATCAGCGCACCGAGGAAATCACGGCCGACCGCTCGGCTATCACCTATCTCAATGCCACCGGCCAGTCCGGCATGGGCATGCTGAAGACCTTCCACCGCTTCCAGACCGCGCTGTCGCTGTCAGGCGCGCAGGTCGATCCCTACCGGATCAGCCATCCGATGCCGCAGGACCGCATCGCCAATCTCGAGGTGCTGGTCAAGCAGAGCCCCAATGTCGACAAGCTCGACGCGCCGACGCTGCAGCAGCGCCATGACATGATGCGGGTGAAGATTGCCGTCTACATGGAAGGCCAGGCCGCCGCGGCGCGGCTGATACAAAAGATGCGCGGCGGCATGGCGGCGCTATACGGCGATGCCCAGTCGACCTATCTCTACGGCAACCTCGACGCGGCGCTCGCCAAGACCAACGCCCTGATCAAGGCGCAGCCCAAGAATGCCTACTTCCAGGAACTGCGCGGCGATATATTGATGAAGGCGAACAAGCCTAGGGATGCGGCCGACGCCTACGCCAAGGCTGTCAGCCTCGATCCGGCACGGTCCGGCCTGCTGCCTGTCTCGCTTGGCCAGGCGCTGATGGCGGTCGGCACGCCCGACTCGCTCAAGAAAGCTGTCGTGCAGATCAACAATGGCCTGGGGCGCGACAAGGAAAACTCCACCGGCTATCGTTATCTGGCGCAGGCTTACGGCGAGCTGGGAGACATACCGGGCGCCGAGCTTGCCACCGCCGAAGGCCATTTCTATTCCGGTAACTACAAGGATGCGAAGATCTTCGCCATGCGGGCGCAACAGCAGATGAAGCGCGGCGAGCCGCGCTGGATACGCGCCCAGGACATCATAAACTACAAATCATCAGGCAAGAGCCAGTAAACTCATGAACCCTCCGGCCGTGTGCTGCGACACAGCCAGACCGGAAAACAGGCAGAAGGAACGAGAACGATGAAGAAGGCACTGCTGCTGTGCACCACGGGGGTTGCGGTCGCCCTTGCCATGCTGGCTTTCGGTTTCGTGGCCGGCAATCTGCAGGTTGCGAAGGCCGGAACGGCGCAGCCTGCCCAGACGGCGCAGCCTGTCCAGACGGCGCAGCCTGTCCAGACGGCGCAGCCTGCCCAGTCGGCCGTGGCCGATACCAAAATCGACCGCGCCGAGGTCGAGGGAATCATCCGCGACTATCTCCTGAAGAATCCGGAAGTGCTGCTCGAAGTGCAGGACGCACTCGAGGCCAAGCAGAAGGAGGAGCAGCGGCTCGCGGCGCTCGGCGTCATCAAGAACGCCAAGGACCAGATCTTCAACTCCACCTTCGACGGCGTCGTCGGCAACCCGAACGGCAAGGTAACGATCGTCGAGTTCTACGACTACAATTGCGGCTTCTGCAAACGCGCCATCGAGGATATGCGGGCCCTGACCAAGTCAGATCCGGATCTGCGTTTCGTGCTCAAGGAATTCCCGATCCTCGGCCCGGATTCGCAGAAGGCCAGCGTCGTTTCGATGGCGTTCCACCTGATGATGCCGGAGAAGTACGGCGAGTTCCACAATGCGCTGCTCGGCGGCCAGGGGCGCGCCACCGAGGCAACCGCGATCAAGATCGCACTTTCGCTCGGCGCCGACGAGGCGACGCTGCGCGAGAAGATGAAGGACGCGTCGATCCCCGAGGCCTTCTCCAAGACTTACGACCTTGCCAACAAGCTGCAGATCACCGGAACCCCTTCCTACGTCGTCGGCAACGAGGTCGTGTTCGGGGCGCTCGGGCAGGAAGTGCTTGCCGAAAAGATCGAGGCGGCGAAAGCCGCGCTTTGACCGGCGAGTGGTTTTCTTCACGGGCACGTTTCGGCCTGTTGTGGACAGTGAAAGAACGCACTTGCGCTCTTTCCGCGGGCGACTATGCCCGGTATAGAGGCCCAGCGCGCCGGCTTGACGTCGGCGCCGGAAAAGGTCGACTTTTTTGAAAACGGTTTTCGTCCTGAACGGTCCCAATCTCAACGCGCTCGGCAAGCGCGAGCCGGGCATCTATGGCGGCAAGACGCTCGCGGCCATCGCCGACGACTGCAAGCAGGCAGGCAAAGCGCTCGGGATCGAGATCGATTTCCGCCAGTCGAACCATGAAGGCGATCTTATCGACTGGATCCAGGAAGCCGGCGACAAGGCCGCCGGCATCGTCATCAATCCAGGCGCCTACAGCCATACCTCGATTGCCATCCACGACGCCATCCGCTCGATCGCGCCGCTGCCGGTCGCCGAAGTTCACCTTTCCAACATCCACGCGCGGGAACCGTTCCGCCACGTCTCCATGGTCGCGCCGGTCGCTGTCGGCATGATCTGTGGCTTTGGGCCGCTCGGCTACACGCTGGCGCTGCAAGCGCTGGCCGCACGCCTATGACCGGCCAACAAACAGAAGGCTCGAAAATGTCGATAAAGAAGACCGGTGTTGACCAGCAACTGATCCGCGATCTGGCGGGCATACTGAACGACACCAACCTGACCGAGATCGAGGTTGAACTCGGCGACCTGAAGGTACGGGTGTCACGGCAGGCGCCCACCGTCCATGCGATCGCCGCACCGCAACCGGCCTATGCGCCGGCAGCGGCATCCCAATCTGCCGCCGTGGCTGCCCCGGCCGCGGTCGACGTGTCCAAGAACGCCGTCCCTTCGCCCATGGTCGGTACTGCCTACCTGGCGCCGTCGCCGGACGCCAAGCCGTTCATCGAGGTCGGCCAGAAGGTCAAGGAAGGACAGACGCTCTTGATCATCGAGGCGATGAAGACGATGAACCAGATTCCCTCGCCGCGCGCCGGCACGGTGACGGCGATCCTGTTCGAGGACGCGACGCCGGTCGAATACGGCATGCCGCTTGTCGTGATCGAGTAGAGCGAGCCGGATGTTCCAGAAGATCCTCATCGCCAATCGCGGCGAAATCGCACTTCGGGTGCTGCGCGCCTGCAAGGAACTCGGCATCCAGACGGTGGTGGTGCATTCGACCGCCGATGCCGACGCCATGCATGTGCGGCTGGCCGACGAAAGCGTGTGCATCGGTCCGCCGCCGTCTCGCGACAGCTATCTCAACATCCACCAGATCGTCGCGGCCTGCGAGATCACCGGCGCCGACGCCGTGCATCCGGGCTACGGTTTCCTGTCGGAGAACGCCAAGTTCGCCGACATCCTGGCGGCGCACAACATCACCTTCATCGGTCCGTCCGGCGACCATATCCGCGTCATGGGCGACAAGATCGAGGCCAAGCGCACCGCAAAGCGCCTTGGCATTCCGGTGGTGCCCGGCTCCGACGGTGCGGTGACCGAGGAAAAGGAAGCCAGGCGGATCGCCGCCGAGATCGGCTATCCCGTCATCATCAAGGCGTCGGCCGGCGGCGGCGGACGCGGCATGAAGGTGGCGCATACCGAGGCGGACCTCGAAATCGCCCTGCAGACGGCGCGTTCGGAGGCCGGCGCGGCCTTTGGCGACGACGCGGTCTACATCGAGAAATACCTGGAGAAGCCGCGCCACATCGAGGTGCAGGTGTTCGGCGACGGCTTCGGCGGCGGCGTGCATTTCGGCGAACGCGACTGCTCGCTGCAGCGGCGCCACCAGAAAGTCTGGGAAGAGGCCAATTCGCCGGCGCTCAACGCCGAGGAACGGTCGCGCATCGGCGGCATCTGCGCCAAGGCGATTGCCGATCTCGGCTATTCGGGCGCCGGAACGATCGAGTTCCTGTACGAGAACGGCGAGTTCTATTTCATCGAGATGAACACGCGTCTCCAGGTCGAGCATCCGGTGACGGAAGCGATCACCGGCATCGATCTGGTCCACGAGCAGATCCGCGTCGCTTCTGGCGGCGGCCTTTCGGTCAAGCAGGAAGACATCAAGTTCAACGGCCACGCCATCGAATGCCGCATCAATGCCGAGGATCCGCGCACCTTCACCCCCTCGCCCGGCACGATCACCCATTTTCATACGCCCGGCGGCCTCGGAATCCGCGTCGATTCCGGTGTCTACTCCGGCTACAAGATCCCGCCCTACTATGACAGCCTGATCGGCAAGCTGATCGTGCATGGGCGCAACCGAGTCGAATGCATGATGCGGCTGCGCCGGGCGCTCGACGAATTCGTCGTCGACGGCATCAAGACGACGTTGCCGCTGTTTCGCGATCTCGTCGGCAATGCCGACATCGCCAACGGCGACTACGACATCCATTGGCTGGAAAAATATCTGGCCAAGGGCGAATAGCGCGGGGACGCGATGACCCGTCCATACGCGCCAGGCTATCGCATCCCCACCGACCTTCTGCTCAAGGCATACGCCTCGGGCGTGTTCCCGATGGCCGAAAGTGCTGGTGACCCGGAAGTGTTCTGGGTGCGCCCGGAAAAGCGCGGCATCATTCCGCTCGAGGGCTTTCACACGCCCAAAAGCCTGCAGAAGACGATCCGCAGGCACCCGTTCGACATCCGTTTCGACTTCGACTTCGAGGCGACGATCGACGGCTGCGCCGAAAAGCGCGAGGAGCGCCGCTCGACCTGGATCAACGCGCCGATCCGCGAAGCCTATGTGCAACTGCACCGGATGGGACACTGCCATTCGGTCGAGGCATGGCGGGGGGAGCGTCTGGTCGGCGGGCTCTATGGGGTCTCGCTCGGGCGGGTGTTTTTCGGGGAAAGCATGTTTTCCAAAGAGACGGACGCGTCGAAGATCTGTCTCGTTCATCTTGTCGAGCGCCTGAAGGCACGCGGCTTCGCGCTCCTCGATACGCAGTTCACCACCGAGCACCTCAAGCGCTTTGGCGCTGTCGACGTGCCGCGCGGCAAGTATGAAAAGATGCTGGCCGACGCGCTCAAGGGTGAAGCGATCTTCTTTCCGTAGGGATCAAGCCCTACTTGGGCGCAGCCTCGATCGGCGTCTGCGCATGGAACATCATCTTCCAACCGTTGACGCGGTGGACATAGCCGGTGCTGACCAGTGCGGCGTAGGGTTCGCCATTCTCGCGCGTCGCATGCGCCTCGTAGGTCAGCATGACGATGTCGCTGCCCGGCTCGATTATGCCCTTGAGCTCGATGTCGAGATCGCGCCAGCGGTTGGGCTTGGTCGCGGTCTCGGCCAGATCGGCATTATCCATCGCCTTGGCCATCCGCGGAAACGCCACCAGGCATTCGGTGTCCGCGTTGGCGGCGTAGTAGGCACTGTCACCCGTCCAGAACCCCTTTTCGAGTTCCAACAACTCGGCCTTGTTGGCCATGATCCGCTTGCTGTCCGACATAGCATATCCTCCGGGCACGTCTTGATGCTCCAACGCGCGCCCGCCATGGCGGTTCCAAGAGATCAGTTGGCGGTGGTCGTGTCCGGTTCCGCGGCGTCGTCCGGCTGTGCCGCGTCCGGAGTGACCGGGGGCTTGGGCCTGGCCGAGGCGGGCTTGGTCGCGGCCGGCTTCGAGGCGTCGGCTTTCGCTCCGTCGGCCTTGCCAGCATCAGGCGCCGGTACATCCGACTTCTGCTTGCATTCCTTCAGCCAGACGTCATAGACGGCGTGCTCGACGGCATTGAGGCCAGGGCTTTCGGCAAACATCCAGCCGGTGAAGATGCGGCGGATCTTGCGGTCGAGCGTGATCTCGTCGACCTCGACGAAGGAATCGGTCTTCGGCTCCTCGTTCTCCGGCCGGGAATAGCAGACGCGTGGCGTCACCTGCAGGGCGCCGAACTGCACCGTCTCGTCGATATAGACATCGAAGGTGATGATGCGGCCGGTGATCTTGTCGATACCGGCGAACTCGGCGACCGGGTTGGCAATGCGATCCGATCCCGCTGCCGCTGGCGGCGCCGGGGCGGCAGGTGTGGGTGAAGCCGCAAAGGCGACGGTGCTGACGGCGAGGCTGGCGGCTAGCGTCAGACCGCCTGTCGATATCAGGTTGAAAAAGCTCATGCAGGGGTACCGGTGGTTCGCGCCCAGGTGATTCCATCGATCGCCAAGGCTAGTCGCCGTTTTCTGATCAGCAAGCAGCTAAACACCAATTGTGGCGATAAAGGACCGGCCTGCACCTTACGGTTACAAACCCGCGCCGTTACGACCCCGGCGTCCAGGCGTCGTAGTCGCCGGTGACCTGCGGGCGATGTTGGTTGGTCAGCACCGAGCCCTTCGGGCGATAGGCCGCGGGCGTGCCGGTCAGATTGGGCAGGTGCGGCTTTTGCCAGTCGCGCGGCCGGTAGTCGTCGCTGGGGGGAGCGACATCGACACGATGGTGAATCCAGCCGTGCCAGCCCGGCGGAATGGCCGACGCTTCCGAATAGTTGCGGTAGATGACCCAACGGCGCGTACGGCCTTCCGAATCGATACCGCCTTCATAGTAGACATTGCCGGCCTCGTCCTGGCCGACCCTCTTGCCGTACCGCCAGGTGTGCAGGCGCGTTCCCAGCGTCTGGCTGTTCCACCAGGTGAAAAACTGCGTCAGGAAAGTCTTCATCTCAGAACCCTCGCGCTGGTGGCGCCCGTTTCCTGCTTATGGCGTCAGGCCCTCGGGAAGGCAAGGGTTTTGCCGCGGGAGCGCGCAAATGGCGCGCCAGGGACCCGACACAAGCCTGTGATCCCTGGGCCTGTGATCCCTGGGGTGGCCGGATGCACGCTTGCCAAGCCTTGCCGCTCTTTCTAAAGCTCTGCGCGCCCAGGCGGAAATCCTCTGCGCCCAGGGGCTGAAGGAGGCGACGATTGGCCACGCAATTGCCGACCACCGACATTCGCATCGGTGCCGACCTGATTCGCCGCCGCAAGGGCGGCACGCCGATCGTCTGCCTCACCGCCTACACCTACCCGATCGCCCGCCTGCTCGATCCCCATGTCGACCTGCTCCTGGTCGGCGACAGCGTCGCCATGGTCCTGCATGGCCATGAGACGACGCTGGGCGCCTCGCTGGAGATGATGATCGCGCACGGCCAGGCCGTGATGCGGGGCTCGGCCAAGGCCTGCGTCGTCGTCGACATGCCGGCCGGCACCTATGAGGATTCAGCCGCGCAAGCCGTGGCCTCGGCGCGGCGCATCGTTGGCGAGACCGGTTGCCAGGCGGTGAAACTCGAGGGAGGCGTCGACATGGCCGCTCAGATCGCGGCGATCGTGGCCGCCGGTATCCCGGTCATGGGCCATATCGGCCTGCAGCCGCAATCGGTCGAGAAAGACGGCGGCTACAAGATCAAGGGCCGGACGGACGAGAATGTTGCCGCCCTGATCGCCGACGCGCTCGCGGTCGAGAAGGCCGGTGCGTTTTCCCTGGTCATTGAAGGAACGATCGAGACGGTCGCCGCGGACATCACCGGCCGCATCGCCATTCCAACCATCGGCATCGGCGCCAGCAGCGAGTGCGACGGCCAGATCCTGGTCATCGACGACATGGTCGGGCTGACCGTCGACCGGGTGCCTAAATTCGTCAAGCAATACGCCGATCTGCGCAGCGTGATCGCGCATGCCGCCGAGCGCTACGCATCGGAGGTACGGGACCGCGAATTCCCCGGCCGTGCCCATGTCTTTTCAAAAACAAATGGCGGGGATGAAGCATGAGCCGGCCCGACGTCGTCGACAGCGTTGCCGAGCTTCGCGCACGCATCCGCGACTGGCGGCGAGATGGGCAGCGCATCGCCTTGGTGCCAACCATGGGCGCATTGCATGACGGGCATCTTTCGCTGATCAAGATCGCCCTCGAAAGAGCCGATCGATGCGTGGTGTCGATCTTCGTCAATCCGACGCAGTTCGCGCCGAGCGAGGATCTCGACAAATACCCGCGCCAGTTGGCCCGCGACCTCGATATGCTGACGATGGCCAAGGCCGATCTCGCCTTCACGCCTGATGTCAACGAGATGTATCCCCCCGGTTTTGCGACGAAAATCTCGGTCGGCGGCCCGTCAGCCGGGCTCGAAACGGACTTTCGACCCACCTTTTTCGATGGCGTCGCCACAGTGGTGGCCAAGCTTCTCCTGCAGGCCGTACCCGACTTCGCCATCTTTGGCGAAAAGGATTATCAGCAGCTTTGCGTCGTTAAGCAGCTTTGCCGCGACCTCGACCTGCCCGTCGAGATCATCGGCGCACCGACCATTCGCGACGCGCATGGCCTCGCCATGTCGTCACGCAACGCCTATCTCGATGAAGCCGAACTCCAGACCGCCCGCCAGTTCAACCTTATCCTGCGCAAGGCGGCAACGGCGCTGGCGGCGGGCGCAGGTCAGGAAGAAACGATCGCCGAAGCAAGCCGAGCCCTGATCGTCGCCGGCTTCCAGAAAGTCGATTATGTCGAGGCCCGAGAAAGCCTGACACTTGCGCCATGGCGGCACGACCGAATGGGCCGCGTCCTCGCCGCCGCCTGGCTGGGAAAAACCAGGCTGATCGACAATGTGGACGTTTCCACCGCCTGATCGGCGTTCGCGCTATCGATTGCTGTTTGCAGTCTCAACGCTGCCGGCGCCAGGCACACAGCGGAAACTCGAATTGCTGATACGCGAACTGTCGCCACCTGCGACCGCGCCGATCCTGGCCTTCACCCGTCCCGCTTGCGGCTCCCCCAGCCTACTCCTCGGTCGGCATATGCAGGTACATTGACTGGATGCCGACCCTGCCGGGGCCGGTGAAGCGGTTGACGATGAAATTCATGTTGGCGCCGAAGAAGCCGCTCGACAGCCGGTCGATCTTGGTTTCCATCCTGACCGAGGCATCCTTGAACAGCCAGCCGCCGGGTTCGATGTCGATGGTTTCGCCCGGAGCGAGCGTCTTTTCAAAAACGTTGCCGTAGCCGTGCAGCCAGACGATGCCGTCCCCGGTATCGCCGCGAAACCGGTCGATGAAGAAGCCGCTCTGGCCGAACAGCATCGTCGCCAGGCCGCGTACACGCTCGAACGTGTAGTCGACATTGCCGGTGGCGGCCAGGAACTGGTGCTCGCGCACCTGGATCTCCTCGCCTTGCCGCAGGTGAATCGGCACGATGTGACCGGGTCCGTCGCGGCTGAAGGCGATGATGCCCGCTCCCGACGCCTCGGTGACGAAGATCTGCATGCCGGCCATCATGCGCTTCAGCGACCCCTTCAGCGATTTCAGGCCGATGGTGATCGTGGAATTTTTCCACAGCAGGATGTGGTGCTCGAAATAGACAGGCATCCGCGTCACGTCGACGGAAAGCACAGGCACCAGTTCGCCAGCTATGTGATAGGTGACGCCGCCAAAGGTTTCGTCCGACACCTCGGTCGGCATCAGTTCCGGCAGGCTTGGCATGGTTTTCCCCCAGCCGTCCCGCGCGTGTCAGGTTATTCCGGCTTCGAGCGGGTCGGCCTAAGCACCTTTGGTGGCGGACATCAGGGCCGTCAAACGAAAACGGAGCCCGGGGCGGGCGCTCGCGCGAAGGTGATCACGCCGCCACGGTGGTCAGGCAGCAAGTACCCGTTCATAGATCAACGCCGGGATGGCCGAACCGGCGGAGCCGCAATTGTCGGTGCGGCCGGCCTGGACGAAGCCATTGGCCCGATAGAAGGCTACGGCGCGGGTGTTCTTCTCTTCCACTTCGAGCCGAATCCCATGGGCTTCCGGAAAACTCTCGATGATTTCGTCGAGCAGCATGCCGCCGATGCCTCGGCCCTGCAGCGCAGGAAGCACATAGAGCTGCCTGAGCATAACCACGCCGCCGTCACCGACGGCTTCGGCAAAGGCCATGCCGCCAATGCGCTTGCCGTCATCGGCAACGAGGAACTCGCTGCTCGGCTTGACCAGCCTGGCCTTCAAAGAAGCGACGGAGTGCCATTCATTGGTGATCTCGGTGACCCGTTCGGCGCCGTAGATCGCGTCATAGGTGGCATGCCATGTTTCGACCAGCAACGCCCGGACGGCTGCGAGGTCGCGATCCCCGGCGGTGCGGACGAACATGCCTTTACTCGATGCCCAGCTTGGCCTTGACGAGATCGTTGACGGCCTGCGGATTGGCCTTGCCGCCGGTCGCCTTCATCACCTGGCCGACGAACCAGCCGGCCATGGTCGGCTTGGCGCGTGCCTGCTCGACCTTGTCGGGATTGGCCGCGATCACCTCGTCGACCGCCTTCTCGATGGCGCCGGTGTCGGTGACCTGCTTCATGCCACGGCTTTCGACCAGTTGGCGAGGATCACCACCCTCGCTCCAGACGATCTCGAACAGGTCCTTGGCGATCTTGCCGGAGATGGTGCCTTCCTTGATCAGGTCGATGACCGCACCGAGTTGGTCGGGCGAAACCGGAGCGGATTCAATGTCCTTGCCGGCTTTGTTGAGAGCGCCCAGCAGATCGTTGATGACCCAGTTCGCGGCGAGCTTGCCGTCGCGCCCGGCCGCTACCTTCTCGAAATAATCGGCGATCGGCTTTTCCGACACCAGGATCGCTGCGTCGTAGGTCGAGAGGCCGAGCGAGGAGATCAGCCGCGCCTTCTTGTCGTCGGGCAGTTCCGGCAATGCCTTGGCCAGGGCGTCGACATAGGCCTGGTCGAATTCCAGCGGCAGAAGATCCGGATCGGGGAAGTAGCGGTAGTCGTGCGCCTCTTCCTTGGAGCGCATCGAGCGCGTCTCGCCCTTGACGGCATCGAACAGCCGCGTTTCCTGATCGATCTTGCCGCCGTCCTCGAGGATAGCGATCTGCCGGCGCGCCTCGTAGTCGATGGCCTGGCCGATGAAGCGGATCGAATTCATGTTCTTGATTTCGCAGCGGGTGCCGAATTCGCCCCCTGGCCGGCGCACCGAGACGTTGACGTCGGCACGCAGCGAGCCTTCGTCCATGTTGCCGTCGCAGGTGCCGAGATAGCGCATGATGGTGCGCAGCTTGGTCACATAGGCCTTGGCCTCGTCGCCGGAGCGCAGGTCGGGTTTCGACACGATCTCCATCAGCGCCACGCCGGAGCGGTTGAGGTCGACATAGGACATGGTCGGGTGCTGGTCATGGATCGACTTGCCGGCATCCTGCTCCAGGTGCAGGCGCTCGATGCCAACCTCGATGTCCTCGAACTCGCCCTGGCGGTCGGGACCGACGGAAACGATCACCGTGCCCTCGCCGACGATCGGCTGTTTGAACTGCGAGATCTGGTAGCCCTGCGGCAGGTCCGGATAGAAATAATTCTTCCGGTCGAAGACCGACTTGTGGTTGATCGCCGCCTTCAGGCCCAGGCCGGTGCGGATCGCCTGCTTGACGCATTCCTCGTTGATGACGGGCAGCATGCCGGGCATTGCCGCATCGACTAGGCTGACATTGGCATTGGGCGCAGCCCCGAATGCGGTCGAGGCGCCGGAGAAGAGCTTTGCCTCCGAGATGACCTGAGCGTGAACCTCAAGGCCGATAATGATCTCCCAGTCGCCGGTGGCACCTGATATCAGGCGTTTTGCGTCGGGTGTACGGGTATCGATGATGCTCATGGCCTGCCGTCAAATTCCGGATGATTGCCGAATGCGCTGCACATTCAGCAGGTACAAATCGTACCCGCTTCGCTAGTGCAAACTGCCAGAAGAGACAAGCGCAAAGCCTCGGTCTGGCCTTCCCAGCCATTTTCGCCTATAGGACGCTCATCCCAATGGAGAGTGGATGTCCACTTACGCTCAGTCCCGGTAAGGCCCTGACCTCTCGATGAGGCAGGGCAGAAAACCTGAAACCCCGTGCCGCGAAGCTTCGCGGCGGCGGCATTTTTCGTTTTCCCGGAAACTCTTCACATGGATATTTCGCGTACTGAACAGCGCATCCTGCACCTGCTCGCGCAGGGCGGACGCATTGAAATCGAAAAGAACGACAAGAAAAGGATCGCTTCCGTCAAATGCCTGACCCGCGACGGCTGGCATTATCCTGACGTCGATCTCGACCTGTTTCGAAAATTGAAACGCAAGAAGGCGGTTTCGTCGTCGGGCGGCGGGCCCTACCGCATCACAAGGCGCGGGCTCGCACTCGTCCGCTCCGAACTCGACAACAGATAGACCAGGGTTCCGCCGGTCGGCCCTCCGGCCGGCGGCTTCTTTCACAGTTCAGGCGGTGGCGATGTAGGCGCGTATTTCCTCGGCCTCCCGCTCGACGTCCTCGATGCGGCGCTTGACCACGTCGCCGATGGATACGATGCCATCCAGCAGGCCGTCCTTTTCCACCGGCAGATGGCGGAAGCGGCCCCGGGTCATGATCTCCATCACCTCGTTGACGGTGTGGTTCTCATTGCAGATCTTCACCTTCGGCGTCATGGCCGAGCGCACCGCGATGTCGAGCGCGGCGGCTCCTTCCTTGGCGATCACCCGCACGATGTCGCGCTCGGAGAGGATGCCGACGATCTTGCGATCGCCATTGGTGATGACCAGTGCGCCGATCTTGTGTTCAGTCAGGATGCGAATGGCTTCGCTGAGTTTTTCGTTGGGCCCGAGCGTCAGCACGTCATGGCCCTTGCTCTCGAGAATTGCCTTAACTGTCATGGCGTCCTCCTCTACTTTGCCAACCGGTTCCTGACCTGACCGGTTTTCGCATAAGAGTGAACATCGTGCGCCGTGATGGGTTGCATTTCAAGTGTGGTCGGGCGCTTCCCATTCAGGCGCTTGCCATCCCCTGTCGAACCAGCGCAGGCCGAAGAAGCCCGCGACAAAGCCGCCTATATGGGCCTCCCAGGCGATCTGGCCGTCCACGCCCGGCGCGAAACCGAGAAGGCCGGTGGCGAGATTGATGATCATCCACATGGCCAGGAAAATGACGACGCCGCGCGAGCGCAACACGATCGCGACCGGCAGCACCGGGCCGGCGAAAGCAGCCTTGCCGGCCGAGCGGTCGGTGTGGAAGCCAAAGCGCGCCGCGGCCCCCATCATGCCCGATATGGCGCCCGATGCGCCGACCAGCGGCGCTTCTCCGTATGGATGCATGGCCCAGAAGAGCGCCACCGAAGCCAGTCCGGTGGCGGCAAAGAACAATGCGAACCGGAGCGCGCCGAGACGATTGGCCAGCGGCGAGCCAAAGGCGGCGAGCCAGACCATATTGATGGCGATATGGGCAAAGCCGCCATGCATGAAAGCGTAAGTGAAAGGCCGGGTGAAAAGGAACCAGTCGAAGCCGTATTGGCCGGTATAGAGGACCGGAATGAACGCCCCGTCATAGAGCAGCGTCATTTGCTGGGCGTCGTTCAGCACATATTGCTGCAGCAGATAGACGATCGCGCAGATGCCGATCACCGCCAGCACGATCGGCGGCAGGTTGAACACCGGCTCACGCGCCGGCGGCGGCATGGCTTCGGCCGGTTCGGGCTGGGACGGATTTTGCGGTTCATTCATCTGCAATCGCACTCGATGCTGGTTCAGTCCGGGGCCGGTTCGGTCTGGGGCTGGTTCGGCCTGGCCAGCATCTAGATCACCGCCGATGGAACCGCAAATGGCGAATCGTCCCGCTCCGAATCACAGGTGCGAATCAAAAAAGAAGCCGTCCAAGGTTTCCCTTGAACGGCCGGTCGAGCCCCCTGCTCCCCTAAAACTCTTGACTGAAGTGCTGCCGATCGTCGCGAAACGACCGCTTCTGGAGTGGTTTTGGTGTGCCACGCGGCTCGCCAGGGCGCAACGTAAACCACTTGTTAACCTTAACGGCCCCGACCCGTGAACAAGTGTTAACGACGCTGGCACGCTTCCTGCTCCGGAACGCATGTAGGTCATCGGAGGGCGCCCTTCTGTTCACCGATGGGACATCAGACGACAGAATGCGCGGAGCTTTTTAGTATGAACCAAAACGGATCGATCACGCTGTTCCACTATTGGAACCGCCTGCGTGACGGACGCCCCGCTCCGAAGCGATCGGAAGTCGAGCCGGCCGACATCAAGTCGCTGCTGGCCGATACGTTCATCCTGGAAAGGGACACGCGTGGTCAGCCCGTGTTTCGTCTGGCCGGCACCAGGCTCTGCGCCTGCTACGGCCGCGAACTCAAGGGGTTTTCCTTCCCGTCGCTGTGGCGCGAAAAGGATCAGCGGCTGGTTTCGCGGCTGATCCACGGGGTTTTCGACCAGAAATCGGTCGTGCTGATCATTTTCGAGGGCTTCAGCCGCAACGGCCGCTCCAACAAGTTCGAATTGCTCGCCCTGCCGCTCGATGGCGGCATTGAAAATCCGCGCTGCCTCGGCGTGATCAGCGCCGCGGAGAAGCCGTTCTGGCTGGGCGCGGATCCGATCACGGACGCCTTGATCGATTCAATACGCGTCATCGACCCGGAGAAAGAGCTGCTGAACAACCGTCCGGCGATCGACGTTCCCTCGCTCGTTCCCGACGAGATCGGGGCGCCCGACACGATCTCGGCGCTCGGCCGGGCGCGCCGCATCCGCCACCTCGTCGTCTTCGACGGCGGGCGCGAAGATAGTTGATGATCACACAGTCCCGCGGGCCTGTTTTTCCCCTTTGTTAACCCGCTTTGTTGTACTTCTCTGATGAAGTCCCTCGCATTAAGGCGCGGGATGCCAAACGGGGTGTAGGCAGTCATGAGGTCAGCGGCGGTCGACTATGCGCCGTCCCAAGCTGAAAGGCGTAACTTTCAGCGCGTCCGGGTCAAGATATACGGACGTTTCATGCTGGAGGACCGCACCGAGCACCCCTGCCAGGTCGTGGACATGTCGCCTGGCAACGTCGCGCTTCGCACCGACCGCATCGGCATGCCCGGCGAGAAAGTCATCGCCTATATCGATCATATCGGTCGCATCGAAGGTGTCTTGACGCGCACGTTGCCGGACGGCTTCGCAATGACGGTGATTGCGTCCGACCGCAAGAAGGACAAGCTCGCGGCGCAATTGACATGGCTCGCCAACAAGCACGAGCTCGACCTGCCGGAAGACCGCCGACACGAGCGCGTCTCGCCACGCAACCCGACCAGCGTGCTGCAGCTCACCGACGGCCGTCAGTATCAGTGCCGGATCATCGATCTGTCATTGTCCGGCGCCGCGATCGAGATCGAGGTCAAACCGGCGATCGGCGTCCAGGTCATGCTCGGCACGATGCGCGGCCAGATCGTTCGGCATTTCGAAGATGGCGTCGCCATCGAATTCGCCGTCATCCAGCGCCCCGAAACGCTCGATTCGGAATTCAACACGCCGCGCGCCTGATCAGGCCGCAAAGCACGCCCGTCAAGCCGGCCCTCACGGCCGGCTTTTTGATTCCGGGGTGCGACGATCGATACGTCCTCGGGCGACAGGTCGCCATAGTCAGGAATGGTCCGCGCGCGGCCGAATTCGCCGAAAACCAATCCCGCAATCCGAACAATTCAATACTCAAATGATTCAAATTTTATGTTTATTCTACGGGCGTTTTACTTAAAATCTACTTCGCGCTTTTGCGTCAAATAAATCCACATGTGGCAATGTCTCCTTCGAACGGGGAGACTGAATAATGAAAAGAACGAGGGGCAAGCTGTTGCTGGTGGCAATGGCGATGCAGCTTTCCGCCTGGGGATCAGCATATGCCGCGGGACCGGCCTATATGCATACCGGCGGACGCACCACGCAGCCTGTTGGCCACTATGAATTCTGCCAACGCATGCCGGGCGAATGCAACGAAAAGACCCCAAAGGGAGAGCCGGTCGACCTGACCCGCAAACTCTGGGCGTCCATCGTCAGCATCAACAATTCGGTCAACACCCGCGTCAAGCCGCGCACCGACATGGAAAACTACGGTGTCGAGGAATACTGGGCCTACCCGGACAATGGCTACGGCGATTGCGAGGATTACGCGCTGGAAAAGCGCCGCGAGCTGATGAATGTGGGCGTGCCCGCCGGCGACCTTTTGATGACGGTTGCGCGCCAGCCGAACGGCGACGGCCATGCGGTTCTGACCGTGCGCACCAGCCTCGGCGAGTTCATCCTCGACAATCTGGAAACCAAGGTGCTGTCCTGGACGGACACCGACTACACCTATCTCAAGCGTCAATCGACGGAAAATTCCGGCGTTTGGGTAACGATCAACGACGGCCGTTCCGACGCGGTCGCCAGCGTCCGCTGAGGATGCCAACAAGGTCAGGCGCGTTGCACGGCTGCGACGCGCTCAACGAGAAACCCGGTCGAGTCCCCACCCTCCCCGTCCCCAACGACCGGGTCAAAGGAGCCGGCCCCGTCCCCGGGCCGGCTCCGCCATTTCTGTAGGGAAGATGCTAAACTGACCCGATGACACGTGGCGCATCGCGCCGCCCCCGCCTTTCCACGCACAACAGATCGATGCACAATCGGGCCGTTGGTTTCGTTTCCTGGGTCACATTGATGCTGGAAATCCCGGAAGATCGATGCGAGCGCCATCGCCTATTCAGGGCGATCGACGACGCCTTCAAGGCCGGTGACTTCGACGAACTCGGCAAAGCCTTGGGCGGCTCGCCTCGCTGGTTCGACGAGCGCATGCCGTTCGAACTCGGTCTTGGCAATCCGCTGGAATATGCGATCTACTGGAGCCCTCTCGGCTTCGTCGCAACGCTGATCGAAGCCGGATCGAGCCCGAACTACGAAGATCATGCCGGATTTCCCCCGATCATCGCGGCGCTGTCCACCGAACGCGCGGACAAGCTCGACATCATCCGCATCCTCGTCGATCACGGCGCCGATCCCAACATGCGGGGCGTCAACGACTGGACGCCGCTTCACTATGCGGTGGCCATCCGCAGCGTCGAGGCGATCCGCCTGCTTCTCGCCGCCGGCGCGGACCCGACGCTCGAAACCCGTATCGATGACTACACGACGGCCCTTGAGGAGGCCGACAAAGCCGGCTTTGAAGCCGGAGCTTCGTTGCTGCGCGATGCGACGGCCAAGCGACGCTCCAAGGGACGATGAGTTGCAGCGACGAACCGGGCGACACCCATCGCCAAAGCCGGCTTCAGACCTTTTTCAGCCCCGCCTTGAAGCGCCCGGCGTTGGCGACGTAGTGCGCGGCGGAGCCACGCAGCCGCTCGACCGCCGCGTCGTCCAGCACCCTGATCGCCTTTGCCGGTGAACCGACGATCAGCGAATTGTCCGGGAATTCCTTGCCTTCGGTGACCAGGGCGCCGGCGCCGACCAGTGAATTCTTGCCGATCCTGGCGCCGTTCAGCACGATGGCGCCCATGCCGATCAGGCTGTTGTCACCAATCGTGCAGCCATGCAGCATGGCGCGATGGCCGATGGTGCATCCTTCGCCGATGGTCAGCGGAAAGCCGGGATCGGTGTGCATAACCGTGTGTTCCTGCACATTGGTGCCGGCGCCGATGACGATGGGCTCGTTGTCGCCCCTGATGACGACGCCGAACCAGAAGCCGGCATTGCGGCCGATCCTGACGTCGCCAATCAGCGTGGCGTCGGGCGCGATCCAGTTCGAATCCGCATCGGCGAAGCTGGGCTCGGTTCCATCGATCGCATAAAGCGGCATTGTCGGTCTCCGAATCGTCTCAGGCTGGAAACCCTAGGAGACGGACCGCCCAGGAAGCAATGGCGAGCACGACGATGCCCAGGGCCAGCGACCAGGCAATAGCGGTGCAGCCACATGACAGGAGCGCCACTATCGAAATGCGGTCCTGGCGCCGCGCATCGAGGGCTTCGTTGACCAGCATGAACGGCCCGGCACCGGCAGTGACAGCCAGCGAGCGCAGCACATGCGAGGGCGACACATAAGGCTCGGCGAAGGCGACCTTGCGACCCGATACCAGTTCCATTGTCGAGCCCGTCAGGCCGCAAACCGTCAGCCCGACGACAAAAGCGAACAGCAGGAGTTCCATCTGGGCCATATTAACCCTCCATTTACCATGAAATCGCACAGTCGTTTCAGAAAGGCTGCAAGAGCCGTGCCGTGCGATGTGTGCCGCCGCGGGGCACCCGGATGGTGATGGACGAGGACCGAAATGAAGCAGGCAGCGATCGCCGACGGCCCAGAACTCACCGTGGTCGATTCCAAGCTGATGAAGCGGGTGTTCTACGCGTTCGCGGCTCTGGCCTTGCTGTCGATAGCCATCAGCCTTGGCGGTAAATGGTTCGGCCGTTCCATTGCCATGGCCGGATACACCGACGACGCGACCGTGCGCGAGGTGGTGATCGGCCACAACATCATCACCGTGCCGGCCAATTTCATCAGGTTCGAGCCAGCCCGGCGCGACGGCATCGCCTCGCGCCTCGACCTCTATCTGCGCTATCCCCAGATGGACGGCTACAGCGAGGCGTCGCGCGATGATTTCAATCACGCCGGAGCCAACAGGAACATCATCTTCCTGTCCTTCGAGCAGCAGATGATGTCGCGCGACATGAGTGGCCGGTTCGCGCCAATCTACAGCGCGTTGATCGTCCAGCCCGGCATTCCAGGGCTTGGCGGCACGACGGTCTATGGGTTCAATGAAAAATCAGGCTACATGAACGAGGTGCTGGTCGTCGGCAAGCGCGCGGGCAAGGACCCCTTCGTGGCCCGCTGCCTCAGCGGTCCTAGCGCCAGCGAATCGCTGGCTCCTTGCGAGCGGGACATCCATGTCGGGGATGATCTCAGCCTTACCTACCGCTTCCCAAGGGAATTCCTCGGCGACTGGCAGACGCTGGACGCGGCGATCACGGCCGAGGCAGGGCTGCTCCTCAAGGCCAGACATTGACCGGCTGAAAGCGGGCCGGCCGCGCTCGACGCGGCCTGCCGTGGCATTGCGGGCTCAGGCCAGGTCGATGTCCAGGATCGCCATCGAGAAATTATAGTCGCCGTCGTCCTCGTCCTTGAAGACGATGCCGAGGAATTCGTCGCCGACATAGACCTCGGCCGAATCTTCCTTGCGTGGCCTTGCCTTGACCTCAAGCTTGGGGTTCTGGAAGACGCGCTTGAAATAGGCGTCCAGCTTTCTGATTTCGTCCGGCTTCAACAGTCTTCTCCGATCATCGGGCTTGCTCGTTTGAACGGCGCTTCTGGCACGTCGACAATGGCGATGTAAAGGCAAGCCGGTCTTATTGCACCGGAAGCGGCAATGCCGCCGGGCAAATCGCAATCATGCGGGCACTGCCAGCAAATCAGATATCGAAACTGATCACGTGATCCATCTTCTGCGACGGCAGAAGCTGGTCCATCTGGCGCGAAGGCTGGTCGCAGCCGGTCTCACCGACCACGCGGGCCGGCACGCCGGCGACCGTCTTGTTGTGCGGCACAGGCGACAGCACCACCGATCCGGCGGCAATCTTGGAGCAATGGCCGATTTCGATGTTACCGAGAATCTTGGCGCCGGCGCCAATCAGCACGCCGTAGCGGATCTTGGGATGGCGGTCGCCGCCGGCCTTGCCAGTACCGCCCAGCGTCACGCCATGCAGGATCGACACGTCGTCCTCGATGACCGCAGTCTCGCCGACGACGAGGCCGGTGGCGTGATCGATAAAGATGCCCTTGCCGATGCGCGCGGCCGGATTGATATCGGTCTGGAAGACAGCGGACGAACGGCTCTGCAGGTAGAGCGCGAAATCCTTGCGCCCGTGGTTCCACAGCCAATGCGCCAGCCGATGGGTCTGGATGGCGTGAAAGCCCTTGAAGTAGAGCACCGGCATGATGAACCGGTCGCAAGCCGGGTCGCGGTCATAATAGGCCTGGATGTCGACGCGCACCGTGGTTGGCCAGTCCTTGTCGTCGGCAAGCATCGACTTGAAGGTCTGGCGGATGAGATCGGAGCCGATATCCTGATGGGCAAGCCGCTCCGCGATCCTGTGAATGACCGCCTCTTCCAGGCTTTCCTGGTTGAGGATCGTCGAATAGAGGAACGCGGCCAGCAGCGGGTCGCGGTTGACCGCTTCCATCGCTTCGTCGCGGATCGAACGCCAGATCGGATCGACCGGCTGCAACGCGCCGTGGCGGGAAATGCTGATGCTGTTCATCGACGTCTCATCCTGCGTCCTGCTAGTCTGCCTGCTTGTCCGGCCGCACCTATAAGCCAGATCATAGCACGATTGAACTCAATTTTCCTTAGTGCTGTGTCAAATGGATTTGGTTCGCAGGAATTCAAGCAGCCATGGAAACGAACCCTTGATCGACGACGCCCTGAAAACCGAGCTTTCAGTCCTCTACCATGCCGCCGGCCGCCATTACCACAACCTCGCCCATATCGAAGCGATGCTAACGCTGGCCGGCGACTATCGAACGCTTCTGGACGACCCCGAAGCCGTCGAAGCGGCGATCTGGTTCCACGACGCCATCTACGACAGCAGAGCCAAGGACAATGAGGCGCAAAGTGCCGCCCTTGCGGAGCAAAAGCTCGCCGGCCGCACCGATGCCGGGCGCCTGAGCCGCGTCAGCGCGATGATCCTCGCCACCGCCACGCACCAGTTGCCGCTGTTCGACGACGCAGCGGCGACGCGCGACGCCAGCCTGTTCCTCGATATGGACCTGTCGATCCTGGGCGCTGACGCAGTTGCGTTCGATGCCTATGAACGGGCGGTTCGCCGTGAATATGGCTGGGTTGAAGAGCCGATGTGGCGTGCGGGCCGCGGCGCGGTGCTTAAGACCTTCCTTGCCCGACCGCATATCTTCCACACGCAGGAGTTCCAGCAGCGCTTCGAACCGCAGGCAAGGCTGAACATGGCGCGTTCGCTGCAGGCCTTGACCTAGCTTAGTTTCGGAATCCGAGGCGCTCGTCCCAGGAACCGGCGCCTCAAAGCGGATTTTCGGCGTAGAACTCCAGCACCCGCTGCTTGAAGGTCTTGTCCCCGACGGCCAGCATATGGTCGCGGCCCTCGATGTAGAAGGCCCTGGCGCTGGGCATCAGCGCCGCGAGCTCGTCCGGCGATCCACCAATGTCGTCGATGGTACCGACCGCGATCAGCGTCGGCTGTGCGATGCGGGCGATGTCGTCCTCACCAAGCAATTCCCGCGACGTGGCGATGCAGGCGGCAAGCGCCTGGCGGTCGCTGCGGGTCTGGTCGGCGAAGGCGCGAAAAGCGCGGCCGCGCGGATGGGTGGTCGCGGACGGATCCTCGGCAAGAAGGGCGGCGGCGATGGGATCCCAATCGCCGAACCCATCGATCATGCCGATGCCGAGGCCGCCAAAGACCAGCGTCGCCACCTTGTCCGGATCGGACAGCGCCAGGAAGGCCGCGATGCGCGCGCCCATCGAATAGCCCATGACATGGGCCCGCCCGATACCGAGATGATCGAGCAGGGCTGCCGCGTCCGAAGCCATTTTCGCGGGCGTATAATCGGCCTCGTCGTAACTCTTGGATGACGCGCCGTGGCCGCGATTGTCGAAGGCGATGGCGCGATAACCGGCATCGTTGAGCGTCTTGAACCAGCCGGGCGACACCCAGTTGACATAGTGGCTCGAAGCAAAGCCATGAATCATCAGCACCGGATCGCCCGCGCCCGAGGCCGGCTGGCGGTCGAGGAAGGCAAGATCGAACCCGTCATGGGAAAAAAACTGCATGGGAGGTGATCCCCGGCTCAGTCGGAGTCGACGTTCGGAGAATCGCCCTTGTCCGCGGGCGGCATGCCAGGACCCGATGCCGTGCCGATTACTGGATGGCGCAGCAGGTCGCCGTCCGCGATGCCGTCCCTGGCGGCCGTGCCGGCCTTGAGCTCAAGCACGAAGCGGACCGGCTCGCCCGGCGAGACGATCGCCTCGGATTGCGGCTCACCCTGCTTGATCGCGCGGATCCTGCCGTCCTGGCCGACAAAGATCAGATCGAGCGCCATCGGCGTGTTCTTCATCCAGAAACTGACGTCGCGCGTCTCGTCGAAGACGAACAGCATGCCATGATTGGCGGCCATGTCCTCGCGAAACATCAGGCCGGCTTCCCGCTCGGCCTCGGTATCGGCGACTTCGATCGAGAAGGAGCGTTTGCCATTCTTGGTCACGGCAACCAGCGGCGCGGGATCAACTGGAAGGATCATCGCCCGGCCATCGGCCGCGCTGGGTACCTGGAAATAGAAGAATGCGGCGGCGGCGACCATGACGGCAGCCACGGCGCACATCACGCCCGCCGTCAGCCCGTTCCTGTGTGTCATATGAAATCCTCGGCCGGTTCGCCCTAGTGCGAGACCGGCAAGGTGCCCATATCGGGGTGAATTTCGGCGGCCATAAGGCCTTTGTCACCGCGGCCGAAACGGACAAGCACGACCTGCCCCGGCCGAAGCTCGGTGATGCCGTAGCGCCGCAAGGTCTCCATATGGACGAAAATGTCCTCGGTCCCCTCGCCGCGCGTCAGGAAGCCAAACCCCTTGGTGCGGTTGAACCATTTGACCAAAGCGCGTTCGAGCCCGCTCTCCGGCGTCACCGCGACATGGGTGCGCTGTTCCTGCATTTCCGCGGGATGGACGGCGGTGGTGACATCCATGGAAAGCACACGGAAGGCCTGCAGCCCGCGCTCGCCTTGCTTCACAAGACAGACCACGCGTGCGCCTTCCAAGGCTGTCTGGAAGCCGTCCCGTCGAAGACATGTCACGTGGAGGAGGATATCGCCCGAAACACCGTCATCGGGAAGGATGAAGCCATAGCCCTTGGCCACATCGAACCACTTGATGGCGCCGGCGATTTCGGCCAAGTCGGCGGCGTCGCCGCCTTCGTCGCGCGTCAAGGCGTCGCCAAGGGTATTGGCCCGCCCGGTCAAAGAGGCCTTTTCCCCCATAAGAATGCCCCCTTTATTCAAGAACACCGCAACTGATTCTTGATACCAGATTAACACCGCGGCTTCCGGTGTGTGCAAGAGCTGACGTGCCTTTTTTCACGGTTCATTGCGGGAATACCGGATTTGTTCTTTGCCGGCGCCGCCTGACGCCGGACGATTGCCCTTTGACCGGGCCGACCCTATGTTGCGCCGCAACCCAACAGATCGAGGAAAACACATGCGCTATCTGCACACCATGGTCCGCGTCGCCGATGTCGATGCTTCGCTCGATTTCTACTGCAACAAGCTCGGGCTGAAGGAAGTTCGCCGCTATGAAAACGAGCAGGGCCGCTTCACGCTGATCTTCCTGGCCGCATCCGAGGACGAGCAGAGCGGCATCGCCGACAAGGCGCCGCTGGTCGAACTCACCTACAACTGGGATCCTGAAGACTACAAGGGCGGGCGCAATTTCGGCCACCTTGCCTACGAGGTAGACGACATCTACGCCACCTGCCAGCGACTGATGGACAATGGCGTCACCATCAACCGGCCGCCGCGCGACGGCAACATGGCCTTTATCAGGTCGCCGGACGGCATCTCCATCGAGCTTCTGCAGAAAGGCCCCGCCAAGGCCAAGGCAGAACCGTGGGCGTCGATGGCGAACACCGGAAGCTGGTAATCGATCACCCTTTTGGAGTGACCGGCGGCCACTCCGTGATGTTTCGCTTGGTGGTGCCTATCTATCCGGCTATGGCGCCTGCCGTGAAAAGCGGCGCTACGTCACGAGATTGAGCTTCGGAGAACCCCCTTCATGCCGACCAGCCATGCCAATGTCACCACGGCGCACGCGAGCCGCTATCTGCAGCAGTTGTGCAAACATTGGGCGCACAAGTTTCCCGTCGAGTTCGACCCCAACCACGGCGTCATCGACCTTTCACTCGGCCGCACGGTCATGGACGCCGACGGGGCAGCGCTGCACATCACGGTATCGACCAACGAAGCCGCTTCGATCGAGCGGCTCGAAAGCGTCGTTGCCGACCACATCAAGCGCTTTGCGTTCCGCGAAGAACTGGCCTTCGACTGGAAACGCGCCGAGGCGGCGTAGTTCGTTCATGCGTGTCGCCGCCGCGTATTTCCGGCGAGACACCTGGATCAATCGCTATCGGACTTGCGCGCCATCTCCAGCAGCGCCAGCACCGAGCGCCAATTGCGGGCCGTGCCCGGCACTTTCAACGTGCGTGGAATGAGGTTGGCAAACACCGATTTGCCAAGCCCGTCCGGCGCGCTGAGATAAAGGACGTCGCCCTTGACCTCGAAGCGCTCGGGCCCGATGCATTTTTCGGCCAGCCGCGCCACCTCATCGGCGGTCGGCTCACGCTCCAGCGCGTAGGCATGGAGCTTCGTGTGGTCGGCGGCCGCTTCCGGATAGGGATTTTCGCGCACCAGCCGTTCGAACCATCCGAAATCGCGCACCATGATGCGCGAATGGAAACCCCATTTTGCCTCGAAAGCCGCCTCGATTCGCTTGGTCAGCGCCGCCGCGTCGCCCTTGTCGGACCGGAATACGGCATTGCCGCTCTGCACATAGGTGGAGACGGCGGAAAAGCCGAGATCCTCGAAGAACGACCGCAGCTCGGCCATCTTGACGATGCGGTTGCCGCCGACATTGATGCCGGAAAATAGGGCGATGAAGACCTTTCCGCTCATATGATGAAACCCGCCAGTGTTTCGTTGTCGGTGATGTCCTGATACTGGACGCCCTCGGCCTCGAAATTCGCCTTGAGCAGATCGAAATTGCGGCGATCCTTGGTTTCGATGCCGATCAGAACCGAGCCGAAGTTGCGCGCCGACTTCTTCAGATATTCAAAGCGCGCGATGTCGTCATCCGGACCCAGCATTTCGAGGAAGTCGCGCAACGCGCCCGGCCGCTGCGGGAAGCGGATGATGAAGTACTTCTTCAGGCCTTCGAAGCGCAGCGCCCGTTCCTTGACATCCGGCAACCGCTCGAAATCGAAATTGCCGCCTGACACCACAGCGACAATGGTCTTGCCCCGGATTTCCTTCCTCGAAAAATCCTTCAGCGCATCGATCGCCAACGCGCCGGCGGGTTCCAGGACAACGCCTTCGATGTTGAGCATCTCGATCATGGTCGCGCAGAGCCGGTTTTCCGGGATCAGCCGCACGCTGTCGGCGGCAAACTCCTTGAGATAGCGCAAAGGTTCGCGGCCGATCTCGGCGACCGCCGCGCCGTCGACGAAGTTGTCGACCTTGGCGAGCCTCAGCCGTTTTCCGGCCGCAAGGCTCTCGCGCAGGCTCGGCGCGCCGGCCGGCTCGCAAAAGACGAAACGCGCATCGCGGCCCTGATCGGCGAAATAGTGCGTCACCCCGGCAGCCAGACCGCCGCCACCCACCGGCAGCATGACGATGTCGGGCATGCGCCCGCCCGACATCTGGTCCGCGATCTCATAGGCAACCGTCGCCTGCCCCTCGATGATGTCCTTGTGGTCGAAGGGCGGCACCATGTGGGCACCGGAGCTTTCGGTGAATTCGAAGGCGGCGCGGTAGCAGTCGTCAAAAAAATCGCCAACCAGCCTGATCTCGACGAAGTCGCCGCCAAACAGCCTGGTCTTGTCGATCTTCTGTTGCGGGGTCGTCACCGGCATGAACACGACGCCCTTCTTGCCGAAATGGCGGCAGACGAAGGCAAAGCCCTGCGCATGATTGCCGGCGGACGCACAGACGAACAGTTCGGCCTGGTTGCCTTCGCCAAGCGCCTTGCGGAAGAAATTGAACGCGCCACGGATCTTGTAGGACCGCACGGGGCTCAAATCCTCGCGCTTCAACAGCACCCGCGCGCCAGTCTTTTTCGACAGATAGTCATTTTCCTGCAGCGGTGTCTGCGGGAAGATCTGGCGGATCGCGGAGGCGGCGGTGGCGACGCGCGCGGAAAAGCTGGTCATGGCAAGATCATCCCGGATCGCCCGCGGGCGAGTTAGACAATAACCCTATTACACATCCGGAACCCTATTACACATCCAGCTCCGCAAGACCATTGCCCGGTCGAGCCCGTGCCTGCAACGGCGCCTTCCCGAAATGCTTGCAAGCACTTGCGAATGTTTGTTCACGCTTTTTGATCGAGCCTAGCCGGGCATCGTTGGACGCCCGAAGTCGACATCCGGCGGGATGCAGGCCCCTGCCTTCCGCCACGTTGCGGCCTTCCTGCCGCTTTGGCTTTCGCGCAACACTGCGATGACCGTCACGAGGCGCCGACCGCATTTTGGCTGGACATGACTTACTTCCGCCGCACTTCGCCTGCTGGGGAGATATCGCGGAGGGTGGATGGCCCTTTTTGGGCTCGATCGGAATTTTTGACGTGCATTTGAAGACGATTTGCATTCTAGCGCTCGCCTTGCTGGTGGCAGGCTGCGGCGGCCGCAAAACCGAGGAACTGCTCGGCAGCGCGGTCATGTCCGCGCCGGTGACGGAAATCGCGGGCAACCACTCGATCTTCATCGCCACGACGCGCAAGAAATCCGACGATCCCAACAAGGTTTTCGACGGCGAACGCTCGGCGACGCTGAACTACGCCCGCGTCAACGTCACCGTTCCGGGAGTCCACACGACCGGCCAGATCGAGCGTCGCTCACGCGGCAAGTCGGATGATCCGGCCAAATATTTCATGGCTTCCGAGGTCGTCGGCTACGATACCCAACCGAAATTCTCCAGCGCGCTCAACGCCGACATCGCGGCGCGCGGCGGCCGGGTGATGGTCTTCGTCCATGGCTACAACACCGGTTTCGACGACGCCGTCTATCGCCTGACCCAGATCGTGCATGATTCCGGCTATCCCGGGACACCGGTGTTGTTTTCCTGGGCCTCGGGTGCCAAGACCACCGACTATGTCTATGACAAGGAAAGCGCCAGCGCCGCCCGCGACCAGCTCGAAGTGACCCTGCGAATGCTGCAGCAGTCCGGTGCGCGGCGCATCGACATTGTCGCGCATTCGATGGGAACCTGGGTGACCATGGAAACGCTGCGCCAGATGGCCATCAGCGGCGACCGCGACCTCGGCGGCAAGCTTGGCGATGTGGTGCTGGCCTCTCCCGACATCGATGTCGATGTGTTCAAGAGCCAGATGCGCCGCTACGGCAAGCCCGACAAGCCGTTCATCCTGCTGTTGTCGGACGATGACCGGGCGCTCAGGCTCTCCGGCCTGATCGCCGGTTCGCGGCCGCGCGTCGGCGACTACAAGGATGCCGCCGATCTTGCCACCTATGGCGTGACGGTAGTCGATCTCTCAAAGGTCAAGGGCAGCGACAGCTTCAACCATACGAAATTCGCCGACAATCCGGCCCTGGTGAAGATGATCGGCCAGCGGCTGCGCGAGGACGATGGTTTCGCCAGCGATCGGGACGTGACCGACCGCATCAGCCTGCTTGGGCAATAGATGCGGCGCAGCGGATTTCGCCGTGCACCATTGCCGAGCCATCAATCCACTTTGAACTGGACCGCGCCGGCCTCTGGCCTTATCGGAATAGTCAGTGACGTCATGCGTTTGACGTCCCCCGCTGCGGGAGCCGACGTGTGACTGTGCGTTTGAAGGGTTTGCTCGTCCTCGCATTTGCGCTCGCCATCGGCGGCTGCGCCGGCCCTACGCATGACCTCCTCAACAAGACCACCATCGCCGCACCGGCTTCGGACATCGCGGCCACGCATGAGATTTTTGTTGCGACGACGCGCCAGAAGGCAACGAAGGATCCGCGGCAGGTGTTCGATAGCGATCGTTCCCTGACCACCAGCTATGCCCGTGTCGACGTCACCGTTCCGAGGAGCCATCAGGTCGGCGCCATCGAGCGGGCCAAGGGGACCGCCAACAGCAATCCGGCCAAGGACTTCACAGCCAAGGATGTCACCTACTATGAAGGCGCGCCGCAATTCGCCAAGGCGGTCGGCGCCGACATCACCATGCGCGGCGACCGCGCGCTGGTCTTCGTGCATGGCTTCAACAATGGTTTCGACGACGGCATCTACCGGCTGACGCAGATCGCCCACGACACGAAATATCCGGGTACCCCGGTGCTGTTCTCATGGGCCTCGAGCGCCAAGACAACAGGGTATCTCTACGACAGGGACAGTGCCAATGCCGCGCGCGACGACCTCGAGGCAACGCTCAGGATGCTTGCCAAGACTCGGGTCAAGAGCATCGACATCATCGCCCATTCAATGGGCACCTGGTTGACGATGGAGGCGCTGCGCCAACTCGCCATCACCGGCGACCGGGATCTCGGCGGCAAGCTCGGCTATGTCATCTTGGCCTCGCCGGACATCGATGTCGACGTGTTCAAGAAGCAGATGATCCGCTACGGCAAACCTACCAAGCCCTTCGCCATCCTGCTTTCAGGCGACGATCGGGCCCTGAAGCTGTCGTCCCTCATTTCTGGCGACAAGCCGCGAGTCGGCGATTACGGCAATGCGGCGGACCTCGCCTCCTATGGCGTGGCCGTGGTCGACCTGACCAAGACGAAGGGCGGCGACGGCGGCCTCAACCACGCCAAATTCGCCGACAACCCGTTCCTGGTGCAATTGCTCGGGAACAGGCTGCGCACGCCGGCCGGCCTGGCCGCGGACGAGGACCCGGCACAGCTTAGCAATATCGGTCAGGGCCTCGGAAAGGTCGTCGGCTCCGCCGCCGAAGTCATCATCACGACGCCGTTCAAGGTGCTGACCATCGCCACCGGCGGGTAGACAGCCAAGAGCGGACGGCTGGCCTCAGACGAACAGATCGACTTTCTGGAACGTCGTCACGTCGATCAGCCCGACGTCGGAAATCCTGAGCTCGGGAATGACCACCAACGCCAGCAGCGAGTGCTGCATGTAGGCGTTGTTGAGGGAGCAGCCCATCTTGCGCATCGCCTCGGTCAGTTTCTCAGCCTTGGCGGCGACGATCTCGGCGCGCTCGTCCGACATCAGCCCGGCGATCGGCATTTCGACCAGTGCCAGTTCCTTGCCTCTGGAGAACAGCACGACGCCGCCGCCGACTTCCCCCAGCCGGTTCACGGCCAGCGCCATGTCCTGCTTGTTGGTGCCAACGCAGATGATGTGATGGGCGTCATGGGCGACGCTGGAGGCCATGGCGCAGTCGGCCATGTAACCGAAACCGGAGACGAAGGCATTGGTGACGCCACCCGTGCCCCTGTGCCGCTCGACCAGCGCGATCTGGCATATGTCGTTGCGGCGATCCATGGCGACCAGCCCATCCTCGACTGGCAGGTCGGCCTCCAGCGCGCGCGTGGGTGCCTGGTTCTCGATGACGCCGATCACCCGCACCCGCACTTCGTTGGCGCCCTTGGGTGCCGCGACATCGAAATCGCCGGCCTTCAGTTTCTTGCCGAGCTTGACGGTGTTCTTCGCCGTCTTCGGATAATCATAGGCCGGAATATCGATGTCGAGCTTGCCGCCCTTGGCCAGCCTGACGCCGCGCGCATAGACCTCGTCAATGCTCATTGCGGTGAGATCGGAGACGATCAGCAGGTCGGCCAACCGCCCCGGCGCGATCGAACCGATCTCACGTTCCAGCTTGAAATGAAGGGCGGTGTTGAGCGTTGCCATCTGGATCGCGGTCACCGGCTTCAACCCCTGTTGGATGGCGTGGCGCACCACCCGGTCCATGTGGCCTTCATGGACCAGCGTGCCGGAATGGCTATCGTCGGTGCACAGGATGAAATTGCGCGGATCGATGCCGCTCTCCGTCACCGCCTTGATCTGCGAGGCAACATCGTACCAGGCCGAGCCCAGCCTGAGCATCGCCTTCATGCCCTGGCGCACGCGGGCGATGGCGTCCTCGGCGCGCGTGCCCTCGTGGTCATCCTCGGGTCCGCCGGCGACATAGCCGTGGAACGGCAGACCAAGATCGCGCGAGGCATAGTGGCCGCCGACCGTCTTGCCAGCCTTGACCGTCGCGGCGATCTCGCCCGACATCACCGGATCGTTGGCGGCGACGCCAGGGAAATTCATCACCTCTCCAAGTCCGATGATGTTTTCCCAGGTCATCGCTTCAGCGACATCGGCGACCGTCAGCTCGGCGCCGGCATGTTCAAGCCCGGGCGCCGAGGGCACACAGGACGGCATCTGCACATGCACGTTGATGGGCATGGCCACCGCCTCGTCATGCATCAGCCGCACGCCCGGCAGGCCCAGCACATTGGCGATCTCGTGCGGATCGATGAACATCGAGGTGGTGCCGTGCGGGATGACGGCGCGGCAGAATTCGGTGACCGTTACCATGCCGCTCTCGACATGCATGTGCGCGTCGCAAAGGCCGGGCACGAGATAGCGTCCGCCTGCGTCGACCACCTTGGTGCCCTGCCCGATCGTGTGGCTGGCATTCGGCCCGCAATAGGCGAAGCGGCCGCCTGATATGGCGATGTCGGTGCCGGCGATGATCTCGCCCGAGTGGACATTCACCCAGCGCCCGTTGCGGATCACGAGATCGGCGGGTTTGCGGCCCATCGCGACATCGACCAGATCGGTCGCCATGTCGGTCCACGGTTTGGGTTTCGTCGCACGGGCGGGCGGCTTCCGGGCCATCAAAGACTCCTGTTTGCCCGACTGTGCCAAGCCGACAGCGTTTTGGCCAGCGAGGAAGCGTGGATTTGCCCGGAGATTGCCGGATCGGCGCCGAAGCCGACCTCAGCTATTCCTCGATCGACGGCACGGTGGAACTCGGCGGGCCCGGAAATGTCGTAGGCGATTGATCGTGTGCTGGTCTACGGCATAGGCGGCGTCGCCCTCGCCGGCGTCGAGACGTCGCAAGATGCGGGCACCGCCTTCTCAGACACACGCACCACCGTCGGCTGGACCGTCGGTGTCGGCGTCGATTACGCGCCGACCGACAAGTTCTGAGCGTCGCCACCGGCGTTGCCCAACAAGCTGCGCGCAGACCAGTCTTGGCGGAAGTGGGGGGCGGCCGGCGTCCCCAGTGGGCGGGGGAATGGGTTGGGCCTGAGAGGCGCCGGCCATGGCGGATCAAGTCCGCCGCGCAGATATTTACAGATGCCCACGGCGCGGATAATTCCGTGATCGCGCCAGTATCGTTGCGCGATCTCCTCTGGGTTGCGTGTTCAGGCACCGCAGAACACGACTTGACGGCCTGTGTCTGGCATCTGAAAAGGGCTGGGCTGCGGACGTGGCGGAATTGGTAGACGCAAGGGACTTAAAATACGGCTCCGGCAATCCCGATGTGTCCGTAAAGGTCCCGACCAGCTCGGTTTTCCGGTAATTGTCTAATCTCGATAGCCGCTTGCGTACCTCTACGTCCCTGCCCCTCATCGCCCGTCCGGTGCCAATTGCGGTGCCAATTTTTTCCTGCGAGTATCTGCATGAGGCGCATCAGCGGGTTGCGATAGCACCGATGCCGGTGGCGAGGGAAGGGGTTTGGACAAGCAAAGACATAATCCCCAAAGTCATCGCGACAGGGTTTCAGAATTGGCAGACTGTTGCCTGCGCGGCCATACTTGTTGGGTGTCGCCCAGGCGCCCCGCTCCGCGCCTTTTCCGCAAGCCCGCGCTTCTGTTGCCTGCGGCATATGCGCGGCCTTGTCAGTATTTCGATTGCTCCCGGCGTGGCATTTGTCGCATTCTATTTGTTGCGCCTGGTCGTGAGCGCATCGCCCAGGTCGTGCTTGTCGGGATCCTTCAGGTTTTCGCCCGCTGCGTCACGATCTTCAGCCGGATCATCCTTCGCCGGCAAATAACCGCGAGGACGGTTTTCCGGCGGGCCTTCCCAGCGTGGCTTCTGATCGGTGCTGCCGGGAGGGCCATTGTCGCGTGAGGTCATATAATCTCCCTAGATTGTGGAGATCTGGATTGGTCAACCGTGTTTGACTTGCCTGGTCGACGGCCCGCATCTCCTGGAACGGGATGCTGCCCAACCAGCCACCGAGCGAGTTGTTCCAATCGCAGGCCAGATAATCAGCATCCACATTCCGACAACGAGGTATCGACAGGGGAGACTTGCCGCTGCTAGGCCCAGCCGGTCGCGCTCTTGAAGGAACAAGCTAGCCGACGCTAAACTCGACCTCTCGAAGCATGTCGGAGACGGTGATGAACGGTGGAGCAAAAGAGGGCTTGCCCGCCTGCGCCGAACGCTGGGCGCTCGCCCTGACCGAGCGCAGGAGCGTCACCGGGAGCGAGGATGAAGCATCGTTCGGGCCATGGCTTGCCGGCAAACTTCGCCAAGAGACAGCCTTTCGCCATGCGGAAATCTGGACGATCGAGGTCGAGCCCGGAGACGGCCGACACTGCGTGGCGATGCTGCTGCGCGGAGGTGGCCGGGCCACTGTGGTGCTGACGGGACATTACGACACCGTCACGACGCGCGACTATGGCGAGCTTGAGGATCTCGCGACCCGGCCGGGCCTGCTCACGCCTGCGCTCGGCAAGACCCTGGCCACAGCCGAGACGGCCGCCGCCCGACGCGCACGCGTCGATTTTGCCTCCGGAGAGTTTCTCGCCGGACGCGGTCTGCTCGACATGAAGGCGGGCCTTGCCGCGGGATTGGCCGTCTGCACGCAATTCGCGGAGAGCATCAATCCGGCGGGGAACATCTTCTTCCTCGCCGTACCCGATGAAGAGAACAACTCGGCCGGCGCGCGCAGGGCGGCGCAGGCTCTTCCTACCATCGCCGACGAATGCCAACTGGAATTTGCGGCCGCGATCAATCTCGATGCGATCGCGGACGATGGCGACGGCAGTAAGGGGCGAATCATCGCGCTGGGCACTGTGGGCAAGCTGCTGCCGACGGCTTATGTTGTCGGCGTTCCCGCCCATAGCGGTTTTCCGCTGAATGGCTTGAATGCCGCGACGCTGGCTGCCGCGATAGCCACGCGTGTGGAATGGGCGCCGGAGCTGACCGATCAGTCCCGGTCGGAGCCCGGCACGCCGGCGAGCCTGCTCAGCATTCGCGACGGCAAGGCCGGCTATGACGTGACGACACCGGCAAGCGCCTATGCCAGCTTCAATGTACTGAGCTATCGCAGGACACCCGGCGAGGTGTTCGACCGGTTCGAACAGCTTTGCGCACAAGCGGCTTCGACTTGCCTGGGCGCTCTCAAACAGCGGCTCGGCCCGGGTAACGAGCCGGCCGCTATCGACGTAGTCGACAACATTGCCCTATACCGTTACGAGGCTGTCGCTGACCGCCTCGATGGGAAAGCCATATCCAGGGTTGGCGCACTGGGCGCGTCGCTCGCGGCCAGTGAACTTTCGCTACCTGAACAATGCCGGCTTGTCATCGAAGAGGCATGGCGGCTGAGCCGTTTGTCAGGTCCGGCGGTGGTCATAGGCTTTGGCTCCATACCTTACCTGCCAACGAACCTGTCGCAGACCCCCGCAGCCAGAAGGCTGCGCGCGATTGCCGGCGACATTGCCGCCAACGCAGACGGACTCTACGGCTGTACGATTGCTTGCGCCGATTATTTCGCCGGCATCTCCGATATGAGCTTCTTTGGTGAAGCGGCAGAATCCTCGCTCGATGTGGTCGCCCGCAACACGCCTATGTGGAGCGACGGGGTGCGCTGGCCCGCGCACCGAGGCCTTGCCAGTATCCCGACGATCAATATCGGCCCGTGGGGGCGTGATTATCACACGCCGCTCGAACGGCTGCACACTGGGTATGCGTTCAGCGTCCTGCCACGTGTTCTCAGCCAAACCTGCAGGGCCCTGCTCAACGCGGAGTGACGCAGCCCCGCCTCATATCCCTGCGTGGGCAAGGGCACAGGCCGGTTCCCGCCCGAGTTCAGGGCTTGGCTGGCTGCGTGGGCTGGGTGCCTTGCTGATCCCCGCCGGAGCTCGTCTGAGGCGTCGGATTGCTGTCGACTTTCGGATTTTTGTCGACAGGCTGACTGTTCACCGTATCGGTCTTGGACTTGGCCGGATCCGCGTTGTTCTCATTGCACCCAGCCAACGCGAAGAGCGCCGCAATTAGCAGAATCGTTCTCATTTCAAGTCCTCCTGACCTGCTTTCGGCACCACGTCGGACCAACGTCCCGTGCGGTCGAAGCGAACCGACAGGCCCTGTTTCATTGCCTTCCTGGCCAGCATGAGGTCGAGTTCCGCATCATTGACGGGGCTGCGCATGACCGACCGGATGGCATTGCAAGCCAGTTCCGTCGAGACGAAGTCACAGGTTTTGCTTCTGGCGACGACATACTGCTCGATCAGTATATCAACGCGCCTGAGGGCGATGTCTTGCGCATACTGCATCCGCGGCTCCCTTTGCCGCCGAACTGTCGGCCACGAAGGTTGTTCCACCTTGCCCGAGAAAACTTGTCGACCGGGAGCGCGTCGTCGGACGCGGGCAACCGACCACGGAACAATCCTGGCTTGGGATGGTTGGGGGCGGCGGTCAGGAGCGGAGGATATGATGACGGCAACTAAACTCGCGGTGGTAACCGGGGCCTCAAGCGGCATCGGCAAGGAACTTGCCAAGCTCTGCTCGAAGGCCGGTTATAACCTTGTCATCGCGGCCGATGAGCCGGCGATCAAGCAGGCGGCAGAGGCGCTGTCTTCGCACGACGTGGCGGTCGAGGCGCTTGAGGTCGACCTGGCAACCGTGGAGGGCGCCGACAGATTGGTGTCGCGGATCGGAAATCGGGATATCGACCTGCTCTTTCTGAATGCGGGGCGCGGCCTGGGTCACGGCTTCGTCGACCAGGACTGGAACAAGATCCGTCGCATCGTCGACACCAATATCACCGGAACAATTTATCTGGCCCATCAACTGGCCGCGAGGATGGCCAGGCGCGGACGCGGGCGTATTCTGTTTACCGGATCGATCGCCGGCTTCATGCCGGGCACGTTCCAGGCAGTCTACAACGGCACCAAGGCGTTCATCGATTCTTTCGCCATCGCGCTACGGCACGAATTGAAGGACACCGGCGTCACCGTGACGGTGCTGATGCCCGGTGCGACGCAGACGCGGTTCTTCGAACGTGCCGAAATGATGGACACCAAGGTCGGCACCGACGAGAAGGACAATCCGGCCGACGTCGCGCGCGCCGGCTATGACGCGTTGCTGGCGGGCGAGGAACAGGTCATCAGCGGCCGGAGGAACAAGCTCCAGGTGGCAGCCGCCCATGTCACCCCGGCTGGCACCCTGGCTGAACAGCACCGCAAGATGGCCGAACCGGGATCGGCTCCGAAAGGCTGACTTGTCGACGACACGCCGAGGCCGTCGGCCGACACCCGGGCGGCCCCGCATCTTTCCACATCCACCGGCCGACGCGATCGCATCGGCCCTTCCAGCCCAGGGAGCAACATGATGAAAGCCCTCACATGGCACGGCAAAGGCGATATACGCTGCGAACAGGTAGCCGACCCGGCAATCGAGGACGACCGCGACGTTATCATCAAGGTGACGTGTTGCGCCATATGCGGATCGGACCTGCATCTCATGAACGGCTATATGCCGACCATGAAGTCGGGCGACGTGCTCGGCCATGAAACCATGGGTGAAGTGGTCGAAGTCGGCAAGGGCCATTCGAAGTTCAGGAAAGGCGACCGCATCGTGGTGCCTTTCAACATTTCCTGCGGCGAGTGCTGGTTTTGCAAAAGCGGGCTGTTCTCGCTGTGCGACAACTCCAATCCCAATGCCAAGGAGGCGGCCAAGGTGATGGGACAGTCGCCGGCCGGCCTGTTCGGATACTCGCATCTGGTCGGCGGCTACTGGGGTGGCCAAGCCGAGTATCTGCGCGTTCCGTTCGCCGATGTCGGCCCCATCAAAGTGCCCGACGGGTTGGATGACGAGCAAGTGCTGTTCTTGTCCGACATCTTTCCGACCGGCTATATGGCGGCTGAGAATGCCGGCATCGAGCCGGGCGACACGGTGGCGATCTGGGGCTGCGGTCCAGTCGGCCAATTCGCCATCCAAAGCGCATGGATGCTCGGCGCCGGTCGTGTCATCGCCATCGACAAGGTTCCCGAGCGGCTCGCCATGGCCCGCGACCACGGCAGGGCCGAGACGCTCGATTTCAGCAATTCCGACATCTATGACGCCCTGATGGCGATGACCGGCGGTCGTGGCCCGGACCGCTGCATCGATTGCGTCGGTACCGAATCCGATCCGGGCGCCAGCTTCGACGCCATGGTCGACAAAGTGAAGGCAGCCGTCTATCTCGGCACCGACAGACCGCATGTGCTGCGCGAGGCGATCTACTGCTGCCGCAAGGGCGGTACGGTCTCCGTTCCCGGCGTCTATGTCGGACTTCTCGACCATATCCCGTTTGGCGCCGCCATGAACAAGGGGCTCACCTTCCGGATGGGTCAGACACATACGCAGCGCTACCTGGAACCGCTCCTGGCCAAGGTTCAGGAGGGCGAGATCGATCCCTCCTTCGTCATCACCCACAGGGCGGATCTCGACGCCGGTCCCGACCTCTACAAGACCTTCCGCGACAAGCAGGATGGCTGCATCAAGGTGGTAATGCGGCCTCATGGCTGAGACTGAACCAGCCTTTCCACCCAAGAATGACCTGATGCCGCAAAACCCGCCATCCGGTCGCCAAGTGCCAGCGGCTTTCCATCGCGGAGGGGACGAAACCGATACCGACGCCGGAGCCCGCCGGTGGCCCCAAGACCGTCGGCCCCTACCCTATAGTCAACACCACACGACAATCCCGCTGCCAATCGCAACATCGGCCGAAAGCGTCAGGCCGGCGCCACGCCGCGACCGACGGATGAACCGATTGACTGACACTTCCGGCCCCGAGGATACCGATACCTTGGAAGCCATCCCGGGCAACGCCGCCTAACGGCGACGACCTGAAACCCTCTGCCTCGGCCGCGGCGCCGGGCGACGGAACAAGCTGGGACCAAATCCGTTGTGCCGAGGACGGACGGTGTTCAGTGACCAAGCGTTTGACCGAAAGAAAGCCGGTTACGGCGACAGGTTTGGGCTCGGTGTCGACCAGGCGCCTGCAGGCCGCGCAGGATGAACGGTCTTGCCAAACAGGCAACGTCCGTTCTTGATCAAAGAAAGGATAGTGGGGTGCGCAATCTGCGAGGCGTGCGGCTTCTTATCGTCGAGGATGAATGGTTGCTGGCCGACGACCTTGCACGCTATTTCAGCAATATGGGCGCGGTGATTCTGGGCCCGGCGGCCACGCTCGAACAGGCCGCGATACATACGCAGACGGCCGAGGCGGCGATCCTGGATATCGACATCAACGGCCGCCGGGTATCCCCTATCGCAGACCAATTGCTCCGGCGGGGCGTGCCCTTCGTGTTCTTCAGCGGCGTAGGCGATATCACCATTCCTGAGCATCTGCGTTGTGCCAGCAATCTTTGGAAATCCTCCACCAGCAAGGAAGTCTCCAATGCCTTGTTCCCGCCGTTCTCGCGCGACGACGACAAGCCGACCTCTCCCGACGACGTGTTCGCGCTTCTGCCCAAGCTGAGGCTGGCGGCGCGTTTGCTACTCGCAGACGTCAACGCTTCCGATCGACTGGTCGAGAGGACGCTCGAATTGGCGCTCCGCGATATCGACCAAAGGCAGGCCGGGCTCTCCACCGAGGATTGGCTGAACCGCGTCATGCACAATGTAGTCAGTTCCGGCGTGCCGGCCTTCTGAACTGAGGCTGCAATGCCGCGACGCGCTACCGATCTATCCGTGCGCCGCGGACCGAGGCTGTCGCTCTAATACGGTCACGCTTGACGAATTTTTTGAAGCGGCTGGTCTTACCGGCGCCGGTCTTGGCCCGATGAAGAAACGCCAGATCATGTCCTCGAAGATACGAAAGAACTCTTCCCATTCGATAGCTACGAATGATTCTTCCGGTTCGCCGAAATCGATGCTTAGAACGCCACCTTCTCGCCGGCCGCGCACCCGGCTGGCCTACCTTTCCGCTCCTCTGCCTATTTGCGGATGTCGTCATGTCGATTGTCGTCTGCGCTTCGGACATAGGAGGTCTCCTGTCGATTTCGGTGCCGCCACGTTCTGCCTTCCCCGTGGCGTCGAGGGTGCCTAACACCATCCCGACGGCGGTGTTCCAGGAACAATTGCGACCGGCATCCGTTGGTGGCCATCAGCGATTGAGAGGTCCCGCATGGTTGCGCCACGAGCCGCTTGGAAAGGTTTTTTGAAGGTCGGATCCGTCACCTGTGGCGTGAAGATAATTGGCGCCACCAGCGAGGCCTCCAGGATCCATTTCAAGATACTCAATCGCAAGGACGGGCTGCCGGTCAAAAGTGCCTATGTCGATGAAGCAACCGGGGAGGCCGTTGATGCCGAGGATCAAGTGAAGGGTTTCGAAATCGACACTGACGACTACGTCCGCATCGAGCCTGACGAGATCAAGAAGCTGAAGCTTACCTCAGCCCATACATTGGAGGTCGGCGAATTTGTCGAGTTGGGCGATATCGACACACGCTACCTTGAAAAGCCCTATTACCTGATCCCTGCGGACGGCGCGGCGGCCGAGGCCTTTGAAGTGATCCGCAAGGCCATGGAAAAGAAAAGGGTCGCTGCCCGCTCTTGTGTGGTCCTCTATCAGCGCGGTCGTGAAGTCCTGATCCAGCCCTTCGGCAAAGGCATGCTTCTGACCGAGTTGCGCAGCGACAGCGAAGTAATCTCCGAGCAAAGCGTTTTCAAGGAGATCAAGAAAGTCGAATACGATTCCGACCTTACCGAAATCGCCAGCCTGCTTATCGAAAAGAAAGTGACCAGGTTCGATCCCTCGAAATTTGAAGACACTTACGAAGATGCGCTGATCGCGATGATCGAAGCCAAGCGCAAAGGCGAAGCGCCGCCAAAATCCGCTCCCCGGCCAAAGGAGAACGTCGTCAACCTTGCCGAGATATTGCGCAAGAGCCTAGCGCAGGAGGGCAGCGGGTCGCGGAAGGGCAAAGCTACCGCCTCCAAGAAGAGATCGGCCTAGTTGCCACCATCAATCGTAGCCGCGGATGTAGGTCGTTCGCGCATGCCGGACCTCCTTGCAAAGCGGGACGCGTGCCGTCACACTGGACGCGAAGAGATCGACATTCCTCAGAGGCGACGATGCCCCGCTCGAGCCAGACCACCCCTCCCACTGGTATCTTGGTGGATTTGAAAATCGCTTCACTCCTGACCGCGATCGAACAGGAGAAGGTACCCGATCGGTTGATCCGACTTGCCGTCGAATTGCAGAACGCGCTTGTCGAAAAGCGGCGGCGGGAATTGACAAACTGATCCACGGGGAACTCGGCCCTTGGACAATCGCTGGATAATCCCATCAGGGATGATGGTCGGTGCCGAGATCAAGCTGTCCGTCCGACAAATGTGCTCGCCGTTCCACCAGTGTCTTGAGTGACCTTTCGCCGAGTGATTCCAGCACGCCGGCGCGCGCCCGATTGAGCCGGCTTTTGACCGTCCCGATCGCGCAGCCGCATATATCGGCGGCTTCCTCATAACTAAACCCCAGCACTCCGATCAGCATCAGGATCTCACGCTGATGTTCGGGCAGCTGCTGAATGGCACGGTGAACCTCCCTGCTCTGGACGGACCATTCCTGCGTGGCTTCCGAAATCGGGCGTAAGGACGCGCAATCGAGGAGACCGGGCGCCTCCCGGACGGCGGCTTTTATTCGGGTGTAATACGTGTTGCGCATGATGGTGAAGAGCCACGACTTCATGCGTGTTCCGGGTTCGAATTTGTCGGTATTGGCAAGCCCCTTAGTCAGTGTCTCCTGCAAAAGGTCGTCGGCGTCATCGGGGACACGGCAGAAGGTTCGCGCGAAAGCCCGGAGGGCGGGTATAAGATCGACGATGGAATTCTCTTCGTTCGGCTTGTTGACCAACGCATAGCGTCCGGATGACAACGATCCAACTCCCAAACAGTACGAGTGTGAATGCAGCCTAAGCTTAATGCGCGGCTGTTTGGTTCGTTCCGCCACGCCTTAAGCTCCGGCGAATAATGTCCGGGCCGAAGCGTCGGACGACATGGCGTCGCCAGCAGCGCTTTTGGAACAAGGCTGGGTACGGGGAGTTAGGTGCCGTGACCGGCCAGCCGGGGCACAACATCGAACCGGCGAAATGGGCCGAGGCTCCGGGTCGGCGGAGTGCAAATTGCGGTTCTACTCTCGCAGGCATGTGAATGGAGCGCGCCTAGGCGGATTCCATCCGATCCTGACCTACAGACCGGACCTGACTCCATTGATTTCCGGTATCAAGGAACCAACTCGCCGTTCGCCGGTTCGGTCGCCATCCACCGGAGAGACAATTCGGCATGTCCAACGCAGCAGAGATACTCATCGAGACACTGATCGCATGGAATGTGGAGGTGGTGTTCGGCCTTCCGGGAGATGGCATAAACGGCATCATGGAAGCGCTTCGCACAAGGCGCGGAAAAATAAAGTTCATCCAGGTCAGGCATGAGGAATCGGCTGCGTTCATGGCATGCGCCTATGCAAAATGGACCGGAAAGCTGGGCGTCTGCCTGGCCACATCGGGCCCCGGCGGCACACATCTCTTGACCGGGCTCTACGACGCGAAGCTTGACCAGGCGCCAGTCCTGGCAATCACGGGAATGCAGTTTCACGATCTGATCGAGACGTTCACCCAACAGGATGTCGACCTCACACGCGTGTTCAACGACGTTGCGGTCTACAATGTTCAGGTCTCCGACGCCGCCCATATGGAAAACGTCGCCAGTCTCGCGTGCCGCACCGCTTTGGCACGCAAGGGCGTTGCTCATCTTTCGATTGCCAGCGACACCCAGGAACAGGAGAGCGAGCCGACGAAACGCTCCAAGCGCAATCGTCCCGAGCACACGCCGCAAAATATGTTCACAGGCCATATGGTGGCGCAAGACGTCGAGTTGGACAAGGCAGCAGCCGTTCTCAACGAGGCCCCGCGCGTGGCGATCCTGGCCGGCCGTGGTGCGCTGGGGGCGGCAAGCGAACTGGAGCGAACTGCCCAGCTGCTGCAGGCGCCGGTGGCCAAGGCCCTGCTCGGCAAGGCGGTGCTGCCGGACGATCATCCCTACACGACCGGTGGCATCGGCATTCTGGGAACACTGGCATCGCAGGATATGATGGAGAACTGTGACGCCGTGCTGATCGTCGGTTCGACTTTTCCATATATCGAGTACTACCCCAAACCCGGACAGGCCCGGGGCGTCCAGATTGATTGCGACGCGCAACGGATCGGCCTGCGCTTCCCGGTAGAGGCGGGGCTCGTCGGCGATGCGGCCGAGACATTGCGCGCGCTCAACCGGCGGCTGACGCAGAAGCCTTCCAATGAATTTCTGCTGCGGGCGCAGGACAACATGGGCAAGTGGCGCGAAATGATGCGGCAGTCCGAGGACGCGCAGGCCCATCCCGTAAAACCACAATTGGTCGTCCGCGCATTCGGAGAAAGATTGGCCAGCAATACGGTGCTGGCAACCGATTCAGGCCAGAATACCGAACTGGCGGCACGCCATGTCGACTTGCGCGAGGGCCAGGCATTTGGCCTCTCGGGCGCTTTGGCGTCGATGTCCTGCGGGCTAGCCTACGCAATCGCCGCCGGGATCGCATTCCCTGGCCGACCGGTCGCCGCCATCGTCGGTGACGGTGGCCTCGCCATGCAGCTCGGCGAATTCTCCACCGCGGTGCGTTACGGCGTTCCGCTGAAGCTTCTGGTCCTCAAGAACAATATGCTCAACCAGATCGCGTGGGAGCAGATGATGTTTCTCGGCAACCCGCAATTCGGCTGCGAACTGGCGCCGATCGACTTTGCCAAGGCGGCCGAGGCAATGGGCGCAAAGGGGTTGCGCATCGATCGGGCCGACCAGATCGAGGCTGTTCTGGACGAAGCGTTCGCCGTCGACGGCCCGGTGATAGTCGAGGCGCTTGTCGATGCCTATGAACCGATGATGCCGCCCAAGATGCCGTCCCACTATGCCAGGAATTTCCGGAAGGCCCTGCCGCAGACGCCGGGCCACGAACAGATCGAAGAGAATATCGCCCGGGAGCCCGCCAGATCTATGATGGATGTCTGACGGGTGCGGGTCCAACAAGGAGAATCCGCCATTGCGCTTTTTCGCGGCACTTGTGATTTCAGTTCTGTTTCAGCTGTCGCCCAGCCATGCTCAGACTGCGGGGCCGCGGGCAGCGGGCGACTTGTCCCTGCCCTTGGATCCGTTGGATCAGGATGCGCCAGATCAGGGTCAATTCGATTTCAGCAACGGGTTTACGCGGGTCGCCATCATCTCCATTGACGACCTTCCCCCGGACGTCAAGATGCAGGCCGAGCGTATCGTTGCCCAGACCACCGCGGATGACCTGCGAGCCTTGCAGAACTCGATCGACGGGTCCCAGCAGGCAACGGCGGCGCTAACGCAGAATGGGCTGAACTCCTCCCAGGTCATCGCGGCCAACGTCGATGGAGACGGTACGCTTACGCTGGTCATTCAGACCACGACATAGAGATCATCCGGAGTTCGAGCCATGGTCACTTCCCGATGCTCAACCGGCAGATTGGATGGGCCCATCACGGGCTACATGCCGCGATCTGGAACATATAGGCAGTACGAGCGCTGGGGCTTGGCGTCCCCGCCGGGCTTGCATTCGTGAAAATATTCATCGTGCGAGCGTTTGATGCGGTGATCGCTGTAGGGGATCAATTCTCCGGTCGACAGCTGATATCCGTTCCGGGTTTCCTTCACGTCCGAAGCAGGCGCCTGGTAGCAGTCGACACCCGAACAGCAGGAGCTGTCATATTGCCATCCGGCCGGGGCCTGGTGGGCGGCGGCCGGAACGACGTGGAACGCCAGGGCAAGAACCGTAGCCAGCGTGCGCCGGGAACCCTGGCTCGATGTTCCTTGCAGGGGCACCGGCGTTCCTTGATCCTTGGACCTTCTGCTCATTGCCGTTGACCCCTATTGCGTGAGGCCTGATGCACGTCGATCGACCCAAGCTATCCCGGTGGCTTCCGGAGCCCGCTGCCCGGGGGGAGAGGCAGCGAGCCACTGGGGACTGACCGAAGGGGGGAAGGCATCCGGCCGCGTCCCTAACAGCGATCATGGCACAATGTTCCAGCGGTTTCCGGTTTCGGCGGAACGCATCTCAATGTGCCCACAACTGCCGCCGCAGCCACGCAGCGATCCTGTTGCCGGTCAAGATCCTGCGGACCCGCGCAGAAACCCACCCTGCCTGCATGGTGGAGCCGACATGACAGCTGCACACGATATCGTGCAATTGCCAGTCGGAGAGTTCGAAGAAGCGCTTGGCTTCGCCGTAGCTGTCATTGCTCAGGCCGCATGCACGCAACAGCGAATCTTCGAACGCGACCGTGATCGGCGAGCCTGCGGCGCGCGCTTCCTGCCGCACCGAGGCGCGCATGTGTTCGGTGCCGGTAAGCGCGGCGAGGCATCGCGACGGGTTCTCCCCGAGAAGGTCGGCCCAACGTTGCAACCTCTGCGTCCTGGTCATGCGCGGGGCAGGCACCGAGGCGTTTACCTCAGCGATCGCCTGCAATTGATCGAGTGTCTGGTGTTTCATGGCTGGCTCCTGTTGCTCGCTCCAGCATCCTTCGCCGGAATCTCGCGGTAAGGTGCGGTCGTGGAAGCCCGCGCCGTCCTGAGGGAAAGAGGCGCGGGCCGATCTGGTGTTTCCACCGATCTTCCGCAGACACCACGCGGCGGCATCTGAAGCGATCCAGAACTGCCAGCGTCGACCAATGTTCCACGCCCGCGTGTATTATTTGGATGATCTTGCCAAGGACGGCCGGGCCTCCGAACCAATCACCCGCCGGCTGACCCGTCATTGAATTCTGCGGCTCGGACGGCGCATGTCAGGGACGACGCAAGCCGAGGACGAGGCTGGTCAACGTAGCGGTCGCGCAAGCCACTGCAACCAGCGTCACGATCCCGGCGGAGTTGCCTGTACCAAATGGGTCGACGTCTTTCGATGGCAACTCACCTGTCGCAGGCACGTCCCCGTGCGCCAGCGCGCCCAGATCCGATCTGCTGCCGTGCCGAACCGAGTAGGCGCGCGTGAATTCCGCACCGAGAAGAAAAATTTCCGCTGAATAGTAGACCCACAACAATATGACGAGGAGACCGCCGGCGGCTCCGTAGGACGACGCGATGGCGCTGGAGCCGATATACCAGCCAATAAACGATTTTCCGACAGTGAACAGAAAAGCAGTGACGACAGCACCGATGCCGACATCGCGCCATGTCAAGTTTCGATCGGGCAGGATTTTGTAAATCGCGGCGAACATCATCGAGATCAGCACGAACGACGAGACCAGATTGATGGCGGCGAGGATCAGGGCGCCAAACGGCATGTGAGCGTTGATGATATCGCCTAACACCGCGATCGCCGCGCTGGCCGCGAGCGATACGAGCAGCATGAAACCCAGTGCAGCGACCAGGCCCAGACTTGCCGCCCTTGCACGCATAAGGCGCGACAACGAAACACCCTGCGGTTCAACCTTCCATATCGTGTTCAGCGACTGCTGCATCTCGCCAAAGACACCTGAAGCGGTTACGAGCAAGGTGGCGATGCCGATCAGCGCCGCCAAGGTCCCGGACGATTTTCGGGACGCGCTTGCCAGTACGCTCCGCAGGAGGTCTGCGCTTTCCGGCCCCATCAGACCCGACAGTTGGGCAGACAAGGCCACTTGGGCGGCCTCGTGACCGAAAGCAAGGCCGGCGATCGCGACGACGATGAGCAGTATCGGCGCCAGTGACGTCGTGGCGTAGAACGCAATCGCAGCGCCGTGGCTTAGCGCATTGTCGTTGACAAAGCCCACGGCACTTTCGCGCACCAGGTTCCAGGTGTCCGTGATCAGGGGTCGCATGGTCGAGACCGTAAGCCGTGCCTGCAATGGCGTTCACTAGCAATGCGCGCGGACTGCCTATGTTCCCGTTGCCGGCGATGTGGTCACTTCAAATGCGCCTCGCGGCCGATGCCAACATTGCGCTGCTTTCGCATACGGCCAGGCGACAACCGCGTCATCCTCGTCGCTTTCCCTGAATCCGATGCGGTTCGGCTTCGCCTGTCATCTGGGAGAGTTCGGTCATCGGACACAGCAAACGCGGCCGCTTCGGATCGGAGATATCGAGCATATCCCAAGGGATGCGATAGAAGCCATCGCGCCGCCGCAGCCTGAAAAGATCGAGCAATGCCGAGCCGATAGAGAAAGCAGAAAGCCGCTCCAGCGCGGCATAGATGCCAACGTGAAATTCGGTCACCACGAGATCGCCGCCCACCTGTTCGGCGTGTATCTCCTCTATATGGCCTACGCTTTTGCCGCGTAGCGACAGCACGCGCCTGCCGGCAAGATGTTCGAGGTTGACGGTGGTGGTCATGCCTACGCCCCCGGTATGCGACCGATGAAATGATCGCGCAGCCAATCCTGCCAGTCGAAGATCGACGTCTCGCGCCCGTCGATGTCGAACTCGATCTCGAGCCCGATATCGCGCACCTTCTTCCAGGAAATCCGGTGCGGCTCGCTATGGCGGTCTCCCCCAAGCCACGCGGCAAGCCGGGCTGCCCAGCGACCGGGCCGTGCGCCGAGGCGACGCGCAAGGGTGATCGAGCCGAGCTCGGCCGCGACAATCCGGGGCGGCTTTCCGGGCCGCAGCTCGGCAACCAGCCCGTCGACCTTGCCGATCTTCACTCCCTTCCGGTCGAGTACTTGTTTGTCGAGGACATCGCGCAGCAAGTTCATCATACGTCTCCGAATATCTGCAGCGGAATCGTCACCACCGCGAGCACGAAGGCGAGCGTGATGATGAAGATGACGGCGGCGTTTGAGACGATGCCGTTGCGGTGCGCGCCGACATAGCGCTCGTCGTTGAGCAGAAAGAGGAATGGAACCACGGTCAGCGGCAGGCTGGCGGCCGTTAGCGCCATCGAGAATATGGTGAGCTTGAGCGGGTCGAGTCCCAGCATGATGGGAATGGCGGCCAGAAACAATGAAACGGTATAGACGGTGCTGAACCCGGGATCGTCACGCGGTTTGAGATCCTCACCCCAATCCCAGCCGAAACCTTGCGCCACCAGATAGGCCTGTTGCAGCCCGACTTCGACCGCCGCGCCGAAGCAGGCAATGCCGAGCGAAGCGACGAACAGCACAAAGCCCCAAAAGCCGAATATCGGTATCAGCATCAATGGCAACTGATGATAATCATCCACCTGCACGATGCCATTCGTTGCAAGCACGAGCGCGGATACGATCAGCACGCTGACCGAGATCGTGCCGCCGAAGGTCATGCCGAGCCAGGCAATCGCCCTGTTGACCCCAAGATAGCTCTTGTCCCATTTGTCCTCGATCGCTCCCGAGGAATAGAACATGAACAGGTATGGCGATATCGAAGCACCCAGAATGCTCACAGCCATGAACCAGTAATTTGCCGCGTCGTGCGCTGGCAAAGAAGGCACTGCGCCAGCCGCGACCGCCTTCCAATCCGGCTTCAGCATGACCGCGCCGACGACGAAACACAGCGTCACCAGACCGAGGATCGAGACGCCTTTCTCGATGAGGCCGAACGTGCCTTTCCAGAGCATCAGCCATGCCAGCAAGGCAGCCGGCAGTGCCCACCACTGAAAACCGATGCCGGTGGCCAGTTCCAGCGCGATCGAAACGCCGCCGATCTCTGCCGACATCACCAGGAAGTTGACCAGCAAAGTCGCGAGCAAAGGCCACAGGAAAACTTGGAAGCCAAACCTCTCCCGAATTCCGTCGGCAATCGTGTGCTGGCTCACAGCGGCAAACCGCCCGGCCATCTCGACGAGAAAAATGATGCAGAACGTGCCGAGAACCACTGCCCATATCAGGTGGAAACCAAAGGTCGCGCCGGCCTGGGCGGCAGTCGCCATCGACCCCACTTCGAGAAAGCCGCCAACGCTGGTAACGACGCCGAGCGATATTTCCAGAAGCTTCTTCATGGTTTCGGCGCAAAATATCTGGCGTAAGCGGCAGCCAGGGCGCGGGCAGCCGCCTGAGCGTCGTCCTGTGCGTTTCGCACCTCGGAGCGACTGCCGGTTTGCAGCCCCGCTTCGCCCCGCGCGACCGCTTCAGACATCCGGCCCACGGCGGCGGCCAACGCGGCCTGTTCGGCAGGTTCGGCTGATCCGGCGGACCTGAGTTGCGACTGGACGTCGGCAAGCGTCTTGCCGACGGATTGCAGGGTGCGGAGCGTATATCGGGACGGCGCCTCGCCTGCTGCCCAGACATCAAGCGTCATCGCCACCGTCTGGGCCGCCGATGCGGCAGTTCGCGATTGCTGGTCGATCTGATCGGAAGGCGAACATGCGGTGCAAATCGCAAGCGTCAGCAACCACATGGGGCCAAGAGGGCCAGCTTGGCCTTTGCCGTCGATTGCAAGGCATTGGATGCGCCACACGGTAAGCTCCCCGCGCCAGAGACAAGCATCCGGCGTTTTGCCTTGACCTAGCGCGCCGCGACAGTGCGTCAACGGGACCGAAGTCCTGCAGGCCCTCGTATCGGGCCTGGCAAGTCGGCCTGTAGCCTGAACACCCGTAGCCAAGTCACATGACGGAGGAACAATCGTCGCTGCGGCAAGTTGGATCGTTGCAATACATCGTCAGTCGCTTGGGCAGGGAAAGAGACGAAAATGACTTCGGAATCGCGTCGCTCGCCACGCAAACCGTATGGCGGACCGGCCGGCGGCTGGGGCTCCGCAAAATCTGTCACAGCAATCACGGTCCAGGAACACGTGCCTCTCAAAGGGCCGAAGCTGCTGGCGGTGCAGAACAAGCCGGAAGGCTATATGTGCGTCAGCTGTGCCTGGGCGAAGCCGGCCAAGACGCACCCGCTCGAGTTCTGTGAGAACGGCGCGAAGGCGACGGCTTGGGAAGTCACGTCGCGGCGCGCCGGCCCAGATTTTTTCGAGAAGCACACTCTGGGCGAACTGGAACGCTGGGCGGACCATGATCTGGAGGAACAGGGGCGGTTGACCCATCCCATGCGCTGGGATGCAGCCACGGACAGGTACCTACCGGTGGCGTGGAGCGAAGCATTCGCCGAGATCGGACGGGAACTGCGTGCGCTCGATCCGCGGCAGGTCGACCTCTACACCTCAGGGCGCGCCTCGCTCGAGACCAGCTACATGTATCAGCTGTTCGCTCGCATGTATGGCAGCAACAATCTGCCCGACAGTTCGAACATGTGCCACGAAAGCTCGTCGGTGGCTCTTCCCGAAAGCATCGGCGCCTCTGTCGGCACGGCTATCCTGTCGGACTTCGAAAACGCCGACTGCATCTTCTACATCGCCCAGAATGTCGGAACGTCGTCGCCTCGCCTGCTCCACGATCTCCAGGACGCGGTCCGGCGCGGCGTCAAGATCGTCACCTTCAACCTGCTTCACGAGCGCGGACTGGAGCGCTTCGTCAATCCGCAGTCGCCCGTCCAGATGCTGACCGGAAAAGAGACGAAGATTTCATCGGAATATTACCAGGTCAACAATGGCGGCGACATCGCGGCACTGTTCGGAGTCTGCAAGGCGCTGATCGAAGCCGACGACATTCTGAAGGCCTCCGGCACAAGCATCGTTGCGGGAGAGGATGGCACGCCGAAAGATCCCGGCAATGCGGCAATGGTCGCGTTCGCGGCCTCAATGCGCGCAGCCGACAAGAAACACGTGCTCGACCACGATTTCATCAACCAGCACACGACCGGGTTTGAAGAATTCGCCCAAGCGTGCCGTGGTCATCGCTGGGAGGAGCTGGAGCGCGTTTCCGGCCTCAGCCGCGACCAGATGATGCAGGCCGCTGCGACCTATGCCAACGCCGATGCAGTGCTGTCCGTCTATGGCATGGGGCTGACGCAACATCTGATGGGCGTCCAGAACGTCCATATGGTGTGCAATCTCGCCTTGCTGCGCGGCAATATCGGCAAGCCCGGGGCTAATATCTGCGCCGTGCGTGGACATTCCAACGTGCAGGGCCAGCGCACCGTCGGGATTACGGAAAAGCCGGGTCTCGTCCCATTGGACAAGCTCGCCGAGCTGTATGGCTTCCAACCGCCGCGCTGGACCGGCCACTCGACGGTGGAGACATGCGAAGCCATCATGAATGGCCAATCCCGTGCTTTCATCAGCCTCGGCGGCAATTTCCTGAAAGCGGTCCCAGATACCGACGCAATGGAAGAGGGATGGCGCAAACTGCGCCTGAGCGTTCAGATCGCGACGAAGCTCAACCGTAGCCATGTCGTGCATGGCGAGATCGCCTACCTGCTCCCCTGTCTGGGGCGTATCGAAGTGGACGAACAGGCGACAGGCCCTCAAGCGGTCTCCATGGAAAGCTCCATCGCCCATTTCCATGGGTCGCGCGGCCAGGCTCAACCCGCGAGCACGGAACTCCTTTCGGAACCGGCCATCGTCGCCGGCATCGCCAAGGCCACGCTCGGTGACACCAAGGTTCCATGGGACGCCTGGGTCGGCAACTATGCCGAAATACGGGACGCCATCGAGCGCACCTACCCCGAAACCTTCAAGGACTTCAACAAGCGGCTTTTCAAACCTGGCGGCTTCGCCAGGCCGTTGCCGGCGCGCGAGCGCAAATGGGTGACACAAAGCGGCAAGGCGAATTTCATCACGCCGGAAAGACTTTTTCCGGAGCTGGGGACTGAGCGGAGCGCCGATGTCCTCCATCTCGCGACGCTTCGCTCCAACGATCAGTTCAACACCACGATCTACGGTTACAGCGACCGCTTCCGCGGCATCAGCGGCACGCGCCGGGTCGTGTTCCTGAACCGAAAGGACATTGCGCGTCTGGGGCTCGCCGAGGGCGAGAACGTCGACCTGACGACAGCAATCGACGCGGCGACAGCTCGCACGGTGACCGAACTGAAGGTCGTCGCCTATGACATCCCGAAAGGTTGCTGCGCGGCCTATTATCCAGAGACGAACCCGCTGTTCCCGCTGGCTCATCACGACCCCAAGTCGAAGACGCCTTCCTACAAACTCTTGCCGGTCCGTCTCAGCCGATCGCCCACCGCTCCGGATGGTTGAATTTCAGAGCGGTATCCTTCCACCAGGACCGCTCTATCTCTTTGTTTAACGCAATTCCTGGCCGAACCGCTTAGTCGTTCCTGGAATTGCTCTCGGGCGGAGGGCCGCTTGGCAGAGAAGGTTTCCAGCTTTTCGAAGGCAGCGTTCGCGCTGGCGGGCCTTCTGTTCTTTGCCGCCTCTGGCGCCATTCTGGGGTGGTTCGGGGAGCCGAGAGAGCTTCGCCTCGACCCGCCCGTCGCGGCCGATCTCGACCGCTTCAAACTGATGCCCAACGGCATCAGCGGATCGCCACCTGAGAGTTACTTCGCAATCGGCAAACCTTATGAATCTGACGCCTGGAACCTCAGCCAGGGCAAGCGGCTTTATGCGTGGTTCGGTTGCGGCTCGTGCCATGGCGACGGCCGTGGCGGCGTCGGTCCCTCCTTCCTCGATGGCTGGTGGCTTTACGGCCCCGAAATGGTCTCGATCGTCGCCTCCATTCGGGACGGCCGCCCGCATGGCATGCCAGCCTTTCGCGACCGGATGACCTCGGAACAGATCTGGCAGCTTGCAGGCTATGTGCAGACGATCGGGTCCTACAAGCCGAAGGTGGCCGCGCCGAGCCGCAACGACGACAAGCAGACCCGCCCGGCCGAGAATCGCGGTCCGGCGAAAATACTCTTCGACGAAGGGCCGGCGGGCGTTCACCCGGACCAGGGGCCGACACCTTGAAGACGCACCGCGCCCTCCCGCTATCCGTCCTTGTCCTCGCGTCGGGCTGCGGCGGCTATCAGTCGGCGCTCGGCGCCAAGGGCGGCCCGGCGATCCATGTCGAGCACCTCATCGTCGGCATCGTCGCGGTATGCACGGTCATCTGGATCCTTGTCATGATCATGCTTGGCTTGGCGCTCGTGCGTGCACGCCGCAGCGTTGTGAGCCAAGAGACCGGATCCGAAAAGCCGCTGACCGTGGCGGTATCGGCGGCGATCGCCGCGACCGTCGTCATCATCGCCGGGATGACCATCGCCAGCTTCTACACCACGCGCAACATCGGTCTTCCCGACAGCACCGCCCTGACCATCACCGTACGGGGACAGCAATGGTGGTGGCAGGTCTTTTATGCCGATTCCCCGGCAGGCCCTGGCTTTCAGACCGCCAATGAAATCCACATACCCGTCGGCAGGGATGTGCGGCTTCGGCTCGAAAGCCCCGACGTGATTCACTCCTTCTGGGTGCCGAGCCTCGCGGGCAAGCAGGACCTTGTCCCCGGGCGGTCCAACAGCTTGCTGCTCAGGGCTGAAAAGCCGGGCGTCTATCGCGGGCAATGTGCGGAGTTCTGCGGCCTCCAGCACAGCCACATGGCCATCCTGGTGATCGCCGAAACGCAGGCCGCCTTTGAAGGCTGGGCCGCAACCCAACGCCTGGATGCTGCCGGGTCGGCCGATCCCGACATAGCCGCCGGGCAGGCGTCGTTCATGGCAAAACCCTGTGCTGCCTGCCACACGGTCCGCGGCACGCCTGCCGGCGGCACGACCGGACCTGACCTCACGCATGTTGGCGGCCGGCGGACGATCGCCGCCGGGCTGCTGGAAACCACCCGCGGCTCGCTGGCGGCCTGGATAGCCGATCCGCAGACGCTCAAACCCGGAAACAACATGCCGATGGTTCCGCTGACCAGCATCGAGCTGCGAAATATCTCCGCCTATATGGAGAGCCTTAAATGACGCAGGATGGCGACGGGCTCCGTGACAGTTCAATGGAAGCGTCCGAACTCCACCGTCGCCTCACGGCGATCTGGTCGACGCCGTCCGGGCTGTGGGGCGCGCTGTCCACGGTCGATCACAAGATCATCGGCCGGCGCTACGTCACCACGGCCTTCGTCTTCCTGGCCCTGGGTGGGGTGCTGTCGCTGTTGATACGGCTGCAACTCGCGCAACCCGAAGCCCGCTTCATCGGCCCGGATCGCTACAATCAGATCTTCACGATGCACGGCACGAACATGATGTTCCTCTTTGCCGTGCCCGTCATGCAGGCAATGGCGATCTATCTCGTGCCGTTGATGGTGGGAACGCGCAACATCGCCTTCCCCAGGCTCAACGCGTTCTCCTACTGGGTGTATCTCGCTGGCGGGCTACTGCTCTGGATCGCTTTCGCTGTCGACACCGGTCCCGATGTCGGGTGGTTCGCCTATGTACCCCTCGCCGGCCCGGAGTACGGCGCCGGAAAGCGGGCCGATATCTGGGCGCAGATGATCACCTTCACCGAGGTATCGGCCCTGGCCGTGGCCGTCGAAATCGTCGTCACCGTCTTCAAGCAACGCGCCCCGGGCATGTCACTCGACAGGATTCCGCTGTTTGTCTGGTCGATGCTGGTCACGTCGTTTCTCGTCATCATGGCGATGCCAGCGATCATGGTCGCCAGCTCCTCCCTTATCCTGGATCGCCTGGTAGGTACGCATTTCTTCAACCCCGCCGAAGGTGGCGACGTGCTGTTGTGGCAGCACCTATTCTGGTTCTTCGGCCACCCGGAAGTCTACATCATCTTCCTGCCGGCGGTGGGGATGGTTTCGACCATCGTGGCGACATTCACGCGGCGGCCCGTGTTCGGTTACCTGGGCATGGTCATGGCCCTGATCGCCACCGGCGTCCTGGCGTTCGGGCTATGGGTTCATCACATGTTCGTCGCTGGGCTGCCGCGCCTCGGGGAGAGTTTCTTCACCGCTTCAAGCATGGCCATCGCCGTTCCGGCGGGGCTACAGATCTTCTGCTGGCTGGCAACGATGTGGGCCGGCCGGCCCGTGTTCAAGACGCCGTTCCTGTTCGTCATCGGCTTCATGGTCATATTCGTCATCGGCGGCCTGACCGGGGTGATGGTGGCCTCCGTTCCCTTCGACACGCAGGTTCACGACACCTATTTCGTCGTCGCCCATTTCCACTATGTGCTGGTCGGCGGCGCGGTGTTTCCGTTGCTGGGCGCGGTCTATTACTGGTTTCCGAAGTTCACCGGGCGAATGATGAGCGAGACGCTTGGCCGCTGGATATTCGGCCTGATCTTCACGGGGTTCAACCTGACTTTTTTCCCCATGCACATTCTTGGCCTGCAAGGCATGCCGCGCCGCATCTACACCTACCAGCCGGAGATGCCCTGGTCCGGTTTGAACCTGTTCATCAGCCTCAGCGCCGCCATCCTCTCATTGGGTTTCCTGCTGTTTTTCGTCGACGCCATACGCAGCGCCAGATCAGGATCCTTGGCGCCAGCCAATCCTTGGGGCGCCAGGACGCTGGAATGGGCCACCTCGTCGCCACCGCCCTCCTACAATTTCGCGCGGCTGCCGGTAGTGGATCGCCACGATCCCTTGTCCGATGACATCGAAGCTGTGCCGGTCGCCAGCGGACTGCGGGTCGACCGCCGGGAACTGCTGACCAGCAGCGTCGTTCACGCATCGCCGGAAGCGCGTGAGGCGTCGCCCGGAGACTCCATCTGGCCCCTATGGGCGGCACTTGCCACCACGCTGATGCTGATCTGGTCGATATTCAGCCCGTGGGCCGTCGTCTGGGGCTCGATACCGCTGGGGATCACGCTCATCGGCTGGTTCTGGCCGAAAGGCGTGCCGGAGGACGAAGCATGAAGGAAAAAATCGTCATCGATCTCGCCGATCTCCCACCGCATGGCCTCGGCTCCGCCAGCCAGAGTTGGTGGGGAACCCTAGCCTTCATGCTGATCGAAGGCACCGGCTTTGCCCTGGCCATTGCTGTCTATCTCTATCTGATGAGCCTGGCGCCGCTGTGGCCTCTGGATACCGCACCGCCTGACCTTTTGGCGGGGACGATTCTTACGGTGTTCCTGGTGCTGAGCGTCCTGCCCAATATCCTCGTCAATCGCTGGGCGCGCCAACAGGATTTGCGCAAGGTCCGCATCGGGCTGATCGTCATGTCGCTGGTCGGCATTGTGCCGCTGATCCTACGCGCCTTCGAATTCCCCGCGATGCACATCAAGTGGGACCAGAACGCCTATGGCTCGATCGTGTGGGTCATGCTCGGCCTCCACACCACGCATATACTGACCGATGTGGTCGAGACCCTGGTGCTGACCTGCCTGATGTTTTCACGACACGCCGACAATCCGCGCCGCTTCGGTGACGTCAACGACAATGCGATGTACTGGAACTTCGTGGTCGCGACGTGGTTGCCGATGTATGCCTGCCTTTATTGGGTCCCACGGCTTTGACCAAAACCTGGCTAAGACACATCGGACTTCTGCTTCCCCTCGCGGCCTGGGGGCTCAGCACCCAGCTTGGGCAGGTCACGCCCTATTTGGATTGCCGGCAGAATGTCTCTTGGACCGCGATCTTCTGCGGCCTTCTGATCGTCTTCGCGATCGCAGGCATCGTCGTGTCGCGAGTTGGATTGCCGGGACTGGGAAAAACCGGGCGATTCGTCGTCGATACCGGCTTCCTTATCGCGCTCGCCTTTTTGTTCGCGCTGGCCCTGCAGGGGACGGCCGCAATGGTGCTGGACCCATGCCAACGCTGATCCGCACGTCAATCCTGTTCATGGTCGCCACTCCGGCCATGGCGCATGGCGACGAGACGCATGGTGCTGGAGGGTCCTGGACGTTCGATCCATGGATCGTCACGCCGCTCGCGGTCCTCGCTATACTGTTTGGACTGGGCGTGACAAGGCTGGCGTGGCGAACCAGACGGCCCGGCGCCACGCTGATCAGTGCGCTGCTTTATGCCGGCGGCTTGCTGACGCTCGCCGGCTCGCTGATGTCCCCACTGCACTGGCTGGGGGAACATCTTTTCACCTTCCACATGATCGAGCATGAGGTCGTCATGGCCGTCTCGGCTCCGCTGATCGTCTTCGCGCGGCCGGCCGGAATCCTGCTATGGGGATTGCCCAGGCGCGCGCGCCACATGGCTGCTGCGGCAATGCGCTCGCCCCTGCTGCGACGGCCATGGGATTGGTGCACGAGCGCGGCGAATGCGACGATCCTTCACGGCGTGGCCATCTGGGCGTGGCATGTGCCGATCCTGTTCGACACGGCCGTGACAGATGCGACCCTGCACCGGCTCCAGCATCTCAGCTTCCTCGCCACGGCGATACTGTTCTGGTGGGCGATGGTCTGGAGAAGCGACCATGGGGTCGCCGCATGGCATCTGTTCGTGACCATGATCCACACCAGCGTGCTCGGGGCGTTGATGGCGTTGGCGCCGCGCGTGCTCTACGTCGCGCAGACGCAGACGGCCATGGCGTGGGGACTGACACCCCTGGAAGACCAGCAACTGGCGGGCATGATCATGTGGGTGCCGGCCGGCACCATCTATGCGGGTGTGGCAATGGTCATGCTGGCGCTCTGGATCCGTGGCTCAGGCGACAGGGGGATGCAAAATGCCTGACCATCCTGCCTTTATCTCCGGCCCGGTCGGCTTCATCGCCGTGACCGTTCTTGCTGCGTCGGCCGCGCTTGTCGCGACGAATGTCGTGCGCGACAACAACACCAAGGCGGCCACCGCCAGGATGATGACCGGCGGCAATGCCGACCATGCTCCAGAGATTTTCCGTCGCTACGGTTGCTCGGGTTGCCACACCATCCCCGGCATAGAAGGTGCCGACGGCCAGACCGGCGCGCCGCTGACAGAACTATCGAAGCGCGTATACATTGCCGGCGTGCTGGAAAACCGTCCCGACAATCTCGTCGCCTGGATCGTCTCGCCGAAAACCTTCTCTCCCCGAACGGCAATGCCCGTAACAGGAATCTCGGAGCGAGAAGCCCGCGACCTGGCCGCGTATCTTTACGCTCAATGACACCTACCCGGCGCGCCGGCCTGGCGGATCCTGGTAGTCGTAGACCGGAAAGCAGATCGACCCGCGACGGTGGGGCCTTACGGATGCGGCGTGGCTACGGCCGACAGGGCTTTGATGTAGCGTGCGATCGCCCGACGGTCGCTGTCGGGCAACATGGCGGTGTTCTTCACGACGTCGGCCATGGACGATCCAACCCGGCCGAGATTGGGCGTCTCGCCGGTTTCGAGCATGGTGGCGATGTCATCCTCGGTCCATTCGCGCAGTCTTGCCTGGGTGATGTTGGGAACGAAGCCGGTGCCTTGCGGGTCGACACCGCCCGCAAACCGCGTATCCGGTTTGATCGCACCGAAAACGTTGCGCGCGGAATGACATTCGGCGCAATGAGAGACCGTTTCAACCAGGTAGGCACCCCGGTCATGCACGGGATCTCCAGTGAGGTGGCTGGCGTTCTGTCCTTGGCGAAAAAACATCAGCTTCCATAGCCCGACGGACCGGCGGATGCGGAAAAGAAGCTTCGGGCGGTGCGGCGGCGCGCGCCCGGCCACTTTGGGGAGGGTCCGTAAATAGGCGTACAGATCTTTTACATCCCCCACCTTCATCCCGGTAAAACTCGTATAGGGAAATACCGGATAATAATGCTCCCGCGAAGGCGAGACGCCGCCGATCAACGCGTTCGCAAGATCCGCGACCGTCCACGCCCCAATGCCGTCCACTGGATCGGGGGAGATATTGGGCGGCCGAAATGTGCCAAAGGGCGAGGCGAGCGCCAAGCCGCCTCCGAGTTTCAAATCATCGGGTTGCCCGGGAGTTGTATGACAGGAAGCGCAGCCACCCGCAGCGAACACAAGCTGGCCGCGCGCTGCATCGCCGGCCTCAGAAAACAACGGATCATCAGGCGAATACGGCGCCTGAACTTCGGTCAGATACCACAAAGTGGCCGAAGCGAGCCCCGTGGCCGCCAGAACCGCCACAGCAAGTGTAGGCCAAGAGGGCAGTCGCATTGGGACTTTTCCGCCGTATCCGCGCACGGCCGGATCTGTGCAGGCCGTCAGCGATCAGCTGAAGGGCTCATCAGGGCCGGACTTGCTGGTTTTTCGTGGATCGACGGCGGCAGCCTCCCGCTGCAGGTCAGCGAAGTCGACCGTCGCCACCACCGTGCCATGTTCGTCGCGCGCACGCACGGCCCATCCGAGCGGCGCTTCGCCCCGTGACAGTGCGTCTTGCCACAGGTCCTCGGCGGAGCGTTTGCATTCCTCAGCAGTTGCCTGAACGCTTGGAAACGACAAGCCGGTTACCGCGCGGATCCGGCCCTTTTCCTGGTATTCGAGGGTGTACAGGGACGCCTCCCGGTTGTTGGGCTCGGAGGGTCCGTTTGGGGCGCCGTCCTCGAATTGGGCCGCATGGAGCAGCATGACCTTGGCCCTCGCAATCAACTCGCCGTCGGACAGGGTCGTCGGGGCGTCCAGGGTCACTGCGATCTGTTCGCCTCCCTCGCCCTGGAACTCCACCACCGGAGTGCCGGCATGGTCGACAGTGGTAGCCACGATTTGCATGCGATCCTCCTGCTACATCTGGTCGTTGTAAAGCGTCTTGGTCTTGCCTACCTGCCGGGCCAACTCGCCGAATGACGGGACTCCGGCTTCGATCGCGTCCCGTTGGCGGGTGACATATCTTCGTAAACGCGCTCATCGCTGGTCACGGAGGCTTCGGCCTTGCGCAAAGCCACATCGATGTCATCGACCGACAACATGCCGCGATGGACGAGCGCGTTGTTGATTGCCGCGACCGCCATCATTAGGCCTTCGAGTTGGAGGTTCGCCGCGTTCATGTCCGATCCTTGACGTAGGCGCCGGGCTGACGACCCGATTTCGGCGCCTTGGCGTCTTTCGAATGCTCTGAAATGGCCGGCCCAGCGCCGGAGACTTTCTCCGTTGCCGGAGACGGCGTGGGATGGCGGCTCTGCCTTACCGCCGAGCGAGACCCGGGGACCGGAGCGGCTGGGACCTTGTCTGAGGGCATCACGGGACTCCTTGAATTGGCCTATCGAAACTTCCTATGCGAACGGAGGTTCCACCGTCGAAGCGGCAGCATTCTGCGTGTCGGCCGTTACCAAGGCCCGCTAGCGTAGCACGCCGGCCACGATCCCCAACTCGAGAGCCTCCCTGGCGTGGATGTAACAGTTTTTGGTCGCCCGCCGATAAAGCTCATCGGGGCTGAGCGTGCTTCCGGCGACGAGTTCCGTGAAGCCCTCCTTCTCCAATTGCTCCGCTGTCTCGAGCAAAGCCAGCTGCTCGCGAATGATCTGGATGCAAGACTTCATCGGGCCGTTAAGGGTTATGTTCGTCTCCATGCGCCGTTCATGCACAAGCAGAACCGCGTCCTCGGTAAGGAAGCGGCACGGCTTCGGGAAAGCGGCAAACACAGTCACGCCAGCCGAGTAGACATTCGTCTTGCCGACGCAATAAGCATTGCGGCCGCTGTGGCGACGAAAGAGCCGGACCTCATGAGCTATGCGTCGCGCCGCGTCGGCATCGCCGCCATTGGTGTTCAGTTCCATCAGCATGTCCTGGCCACTATCGCGCACGTCTTGTAGGCGCCCAAGGAAGAAAGGCACCGTGCCCTCGTTGATCAGGCCGTTGATGGAAATGTTGGGCTCGAACAGCAGCTGCCGTTGGCTCGGGCCCTGGCCCGACGGCATTGCCTCCTCACGTGCGCCCCGCTCGGGTCGCGCGTCTTCATGGATAGTCATGTAGCGTTCCTCGATCGAGCCAATCAGGCCGCTTCTTGCAGGGCCCTTTGATTGACGCCCGCATCACCGAGCTTCGTCAGCGCTTTATCCGTCGCCTTCTCTTCCTTGAGCGTCTGCTCCAAAAGCGGAACCGCATCCTTCAGGCCAAGCAGGCCCGCCCAGGTCACCAAGGTCCCATAGCGGGCGATCTCGTAGTGTTCGACGGCCTGCGCTGCGGCTGTGAGCCCGGCATCGAGGGCCGGCGCATTCTCGAACTCCTCCAGGATCTCCTGCCCTTCCTCAAGAATGCCGTCGATCGCGGGGCAGACCTTGCCTTGGGCTCGCTTGCCGAAAATGTCGAAGACCTGCTGCAGGCGTTCAACCTGGGCCTCGGTTTCATCCCGATGCTTCTCGAAAGCGGCGGTCAGTTCGGCGGACTCCGCGCCCTTTGCCATCTTTTTGAGGGCGGCGAGTATCTTGCGCTCAGCGTAGTAAATGTCCTTCAGGCCGTCGTAAAACAGGTCTTCCAAGCCTTTTCTTTCTGCCATCTCTCTCTCCTGCTCCATTGGGCGTGCCAGGCACGCTGCAATCCAACCACCAGGCTGCCGGTTTGTTCCTCGTCGGCGCCCTCTTTCTCGGCACGTAGCCTTCCGCCTTAAGCTGAGGTGGCTGGCTCACAAGGGGCTATTGGAACCATGATGCCGGGGAGAAGTTCGGCGGCAGGAGGTATCATCATGTTCCCGACCAGAAGAACGCCATCCGAAGATCGAGGCGATGTCCAGGCAGGCAAAACGCATGACAAGACGCCCGGCTTCGACCCCGCGGCAGCGCCCTTAGAAACAGATGCGGAAGCCGCCGACACACCGGGTATCGCTGCTGCGGCTCCCTTGCGCGAGCCGGATTTCAACAACCAGGCTACCTTTGCCAATGCAATGCGACCGGTGGAAAGCGCGCCGCGCCCGCGCCGGAATTGGCCGTTACTTGTCATCGCCGCGGTCGTAGTTGTAGCAGCGGCGATTTTCGGCATCGCCGCATCGATGGGCTGAACGTTCCGCACCGATCAATGTCAGCGGTCATTCTGTCGCCGCTTTCGCTCGGCTTCGATCTCTTCGGGTTCCTTGTCGTCGATCTTGGCTGTCGTGCTGTCCGCCTTCGCAGAGGCGCGCAGCAGCTCGTCGAGCTTAGCATGCAAGGCTTGAGTGTCCCGATGCTCGGCGCGCTGTATGAACAGCGTCATCGCCCAGGTCGCCAGCGTCGCCACACCATGCCAGTCGAGACTGCTGCGTTCGAAAACCAGCCAAAGTCCGGTGTACGCAAAAAACACCAGAAAGGCGTACGGTCGCGACGTCACCGTACCGATCTTGGTAATGGCGCTCCTCACTTGATTGTTTGCCATTGTCATCGATCTCGAACGTCGCGCTACAAAGTCGACGACTCATCAGAGGCAAGGCCGCTTCCGACTTCCGCAACAAGCCTCACCGGAACTTTCAGAGTTGCACCTTGGCATTGTCGCCGACATCGGGCTTGGCCCCGGAAACTGCGGCGAAAACCATTTTCGCGGTGGCCATGACAAGCCCTGGGCTGTCCCACAATTCGCCTTCGTCCGGCGTGACCTTGATAAGCCTAATTTCAGGATCGCTGGCGCTTTCCCACCAGGCCTTGTCGGTCTTTTCCCAGAGCTCCGCGATTTTGCCTCTGTCGTTTGTCACTGCGGCCGACCCCGAGATCGTAACGTATTTGTAGTGGCTGCTGTCGCTCCAGGCCAACGTTACCTTGGGATATTTCGCCAACTGCTTGTTCTTGGCGCTGTCGTCATTGACGAGGAAATAGATGGCGCCCTCTTCCCTCCTGACGCGCGCCGAGAGAGGACGGGCGCGATTGTATTCCCCGTCCCACGTCACAAACATGCAGATGTCGATATCTCTGGCGAGCTCCCAAATCCGGTCCGTGGCCTGGACCGGGGTCAGGTCGCTATCTTGCTCTTGATCGTGGGTCATCAGTTGTCCTTCGGAACAGGGTGATTTGCTACAACTCCGGGAGGGTCTCGGCGTTCCACTTCAATCGCCGAGCGATACCACGCGGACCGGAGCCAACCCGGCCCATTCCATCCGGGAACCCTCATCCCAATCGAGAGTTCTTGTCGGGCGAATTCACCGTTTGAACATGGCAAGAGACGTGCGGCCGAGCATCTTTGGAACGCGATCTGCTATCAGAAAGGCGGTCGCCGCCCGGACAAAGCTTGGTCGCTGGCTCGATAAACTCAAATATCTTGCGGTTGCCATCACCGCGGGTCTGGTCACGCTGGCGGCGATTAACCTGATGCCGAATCCACGGGCGCTGCGCACCATCGTCCCACACGTTTTCGATGCCGAGGATCCCGCATTCGCAAGGAGCATGAGCAGCTATTCAAACGGACAGATGTTCGATGCAAACGCCGTACAGACCCTGGTCAATGGCGACGAGATCTTTCCCGCGATGCTGCGAGCGATCCATGCTGCTCATTCCAGCATCGATATGGAAACCTACATCTACTGGTCGGGAACAGTGGGCTACGACTTCGCCATGGCCTTGGCTGCGAAGGCGCGAGATGGCGTCGAGGTTCGCGTGCTTGTCGACTGGGTCGGCAGCCTGCCCTTCGACGAAGACTTGATCCACGTCATGACCAGCGCCGGAGTGCGGTTTCAGCGTTATCGACCCGTCCATTGGTATACGATGGATCGGGTGAACAATCGAACCCACCGCAAGCTGCTCATAGTCGACGGGAAGATCGCATTTACCGGAGGCGTCGGGATCGCCGACAACTGGCTGGGAGACGCACGCAACCCGAACGAGTGGCGAGACACCCACTATCAGGTAGAAGGACCCGCCGTATCCGCCTTCCAGGCGGCGTTCGCCGAGAACTGGCTCGAGGCGGCAGGCGAAACTTTGCAGGGAGAAAAATTCTACCCGCCTTCTGAACCCGCAGGATCACTCAGCGCTCAATTGATCCTGGCTTCCCAGCCGAATGGTTCGGAAGACATGGAGTTGATGATGTTGGCCGCCATGGCTGCCGCCAAGGATCACCTGCGGATCGGAATGGCCTATTTCGTTCCGGACGACATTGCGATCCTGCAAATCTTGGACGCCAGGAAAAGAGGGGTCGCGGTCGACGTCATCGTGCCCAACTCGCTGACGGATGTCCCTATCGTGCGAAAAGGCTCGCGCTATTTCTGGGGCGAGTTGCTCAAAGCCGGGGTGCGCATCCACGAGTTTCAACCGACAATGTATCACCCCAAGCTGTTAATCGTGGATGATGTGTGGGCCAGCTTCGGCTCGGCCAACCTGGACGAGCGGTCACTGCGTCTCAACGACGAGGCCAATCTGAACATTTACGGCAAGGATTTCGCACAGACTCAGATCGATCTGTTCAACCAGGACCTTGGGCGGTCGAGGCAGATCCGTCTTGAAGAGTGGCAAGCGCGGCCGTGGACTGAAAAGGTGACGGATTGGTTGTCGAGCAGACTGCGCTCGCAGCTGTAGCGTCTGTGCAGACAAGCCGCACTAGTATGCCTCTGATCGAACGGGTGAGGCAGTGAACCTATGGCGAAGCATCTCTTCACGCTCAATAGCGCCTCATCAATGGCGATCGCCGGCCTTTGCCGCGATGCCCGTGCCGCAGTTGTAAAGGCTCTGCCTGGCGGCAAGCGGGCGGTGGAAGCCGCAAGAGGAGGCAGCGGATGGGTACGCATCCATTGTTCGCCGAATGGCCACTAACCCCGGCAGCAACTCTCGGATCATAGGTGCGCTGGGGCGCCTTCGAGGATGAAGGATTGTTGCGCCGCCAGCCAAGCACTGGGTCGGCGCGTTCGGATGGCATCTGCCGCACTACAGGGAGTTCCACTGCGCGAGCGGTCTGAACCATTTTGGACGCGGCGAGTTCCCTAACTGGAAACCCGGCTGCCTTCCAAGGATATGCGGATGTTCGAGAACTTCGTGCTCGAAACGATCGGAACGAAGAGTGGGCCGATAAGGGTGAGGCATGGCGGATCTGGTCCGCCGCTGCTGCTCCTCCACGGCCATCCTCGCTCTCATATGACGTGGGGCCAAGTCGCGAATCTGCTGGTGGCCGATTTCAACGTCCTGTGCCCTGACCTTCCGGGCTTCGGGCGCTCTTACCAACCGAAGGATGACCCGGCGAGCCGATACTCGTCCAAACGAGCGAAGGCGAAGGCCTTGGTGGAGATGATGGAACGGTTAGGGTACCAGACCTTCGTCGTTGCCGGGCATGACCGTGGCAGTCTGGTCGCATTCAGGATGGCGATGGATCATCCCGACAGGGTGCGGAAGCTGATCACGGTAGACGGACTGCCGGTGCTGGAGCATCTGGAACGCGCCGATTGGACATTCGCCCGCGACTGGTACCACTGGTTCTTTTTCGCGCAGCCTGAAAAGCCCGAACGCGCCATCCTGGCGGGAAGCTCGGCAAGGATGCGCTGGTCTTCTGCACCCCGGATGGCGAAGCAATAGCGCCGTCTCGCGTTTCGGGAGCCTGGCGCGATACGATCGACCGCTTGAGGAAGCCAGCCGCGGAAGGCGCGCCAGCTACCATCGAGCTTCCCAAGGTGCGTTTCCATGACTTGAGACACACCCACGCCTCCGCCCTCATCGCTGGCGGGCTCGACGTGGTTGCAATTAGCCGCCGTCTGGGGCATGCGTCACCCGTCGTCACGCTGTCGGTCTACGCGCACTTGTTCAAGAGATCAGACGAAGGCGCGGCAGCGGCGATAGAAGCTGCGATGAGAACAGGCGCGGAACAGTAAACTGGCCGTCGGTGCCAATCCGGTGCCAAGTGAAAGTAAGTGGCTGGACCGGACCTCGCTTAAGTGCTTGTAATCGCAGCAGGCGGACGTGGCGGAATTGGTAGACGCAAGGGACTTAAAATCCCTCGATCTCTGATCGTACGGGTTCGATTCCCGTCGTCCGCACCACATTGAATATCGAACTGCGCTCCCTTGGCAGGCGCGCCCCTGAATATCAGGCCGGCTCCCCTATCATCTAACCTTCAGCGAGAAATTGCCGTGGATTTGGATGCCAAGTCGCTCGCCTTTTCTCCACCGCACTTCCGCTCGATAGGTCGCATCGTCCAACGGCACGCGCAGCCGGAAGGTATCTGGCACTTCAACCCCCGCGGCGACACGCAACTCGGCGCCGTGCTCATGCTGATTTCTGACGGCGCAGCCTATTTCGCCATCCTGCGTGATTATGAACGCATCCTTCAAAACCACTTCTCTCAAGTGACTTCGACGCTCAATTGGCGGTTCAGAAGGTTTGTCGGTCATGGTAAGCTGCCTCTAACGAGCGAAACGCTATCAGACTAAAGTCTGCGGTGCAGGACGCAAAGGTCTTACGTTTTTGCTGAAGTTCCGTTCTTGTCCTTTGTACGTTCTTTACATTAGCAAATCGTGAAATATTCGGCTCTATAATCGTCGCCAGGCTTGCCCGAAACTGTGGCGGGGAGAGCCGAACAGACACGGTACGGGAAGGCCTGGTATGTTCGTCGACTTCTACGAAATGCTGGAAATCAGTCCGAATGCCAATTCGGAAACAATAGAACGCATTTTTCGTCATTTTGCCATGCGCTACCATCCCGACAACCAGGTCACCGGTGATGAATCGCGCTTCAGCGATATTCTCGAGGCCCACAACACCCTCAAGGATCCGGTCAAGCGTGCGCAATACGATATTCAGTACAAGGCCCATTTGGACCTGCGGGCCGGACTGACCGACGAGGCGAGCAACACGAAGAACCTCGATCGAGATTCCGTCTTTCAAGCCAAAGTGCTCTCACTGCTTTATGTAAAACGCCGACAGGACGTCAATAATCCTGGCATTGGCGACGATGAGCTCGAACGAATGTCAGGCTGTCCGCGTGAGCACCTCGAGTTTCACCTCTGGTATCTAAAAGCGAAGGGCTGGATAGCCAGAACGGAAAACGGCACGTTCGCCATCACCGTGGAAGGCATCGATCGCGTCAATTCCGAACATCATCGTGAGGCGGCCACCACCCGATTGTTGGATCATGCAGGCTGAATTGGTATCCCCCGGTCTCTGATCAAGCCGAGATCGGGTTCAGTTTCAGATGCTGGATCAGGATGATGGTCTTGGCATCGACAATGCGGCCGTCGGCGATGCCGGCCAGCGCTTCGTCGAGCGGCATTTCCAGGACCTCGATGTCCTCGCCCTCCTCCGGGGCGCCGCCGCCGGCCGAAATGCGGTCGGCAGGCGAATAGCGGGCGACGAAGAACCAGAGCCGCTCGGTGACGCTGCCCGGGCTCATGTAGGGCGAAAACAGCCGCTCGATCTTGTTCAACCGGTAACCCAGTTCTTCCTCGGCCTCCTTGCGAATGGCCGTCTCCGGATCGTTTTCGTCCAGCAGCCCGGCACAGGCCTCGATCAGCGGCTCGCGGTGGCCGGTGACATAGGCAGGGTAACGGAACTGGCGCACCAGAAGCACGGTCGAACGCTGGGGGTCGTAGGGCAGGATCACCGCGCCGTCGCCGCGATCATAGGTCTGGCGGACCTGCGTCTCCCATTCCCCGTCACGCCGGCGATATTCGAGCACGGTCTTCTTCAGGACCGCCCAGTCGTCGGAGAGAACCTCTTCCGAGCGGATACGAATGCGGTCTTCCATCTGACACCTCAATGCTTGCTGGCGGACGCAGGCGTAGCCGCGAACCGGTATAGGCGCAATCGGGCTAGCGATTGGTCCAGCGCGCTTCACCGTCTCGTGTGTGGTATGGAACGATGCCATTGCCTAGATAGCGCATTCCCCTTCCCGGAGTTTTTTTCATGACGACCTCGCTTTTCCAGCCAATCACGCTCGATGGGCTCACCTTCCCCAATCGCATCGCCGTAGCGCCGATGTGCCAGTATTCCGCCGAGGACGGCTCGGCCAGCGACTGGCATCTCTACCACTGGATGAACCTGGCCATGTCGGGCGCCGGCATGGTCACGGTGGAGATGACCGATGTCGAGCGGCGCGGACGCATCAGCCATGGCTGCCTCGGTCTCTATTCCGAAGACAATGAAGCAGCCGCGCGCCGCGCATTGGACGCGGCCCGGCGCGTGGCCGCACCCGGCACCAAGTTCGGCACGCAGCTGGCGCATGCCGGCCGCAAGGCCTCGAACCGCAAGCCTTGGGAAGGTGGCGGCCCATTGCAGCCAAACGAGGATCCCTGGCAGACCGTCTCGGCCTCGGCCATCGCCTACGACAACGGCTGGAACGTGCCGCACGCGCTGGAGGACGAGGAAATCCTGCAGCTCATCGAGCGGTTCGCGGAAGCCGCCAGGCGGGCCGAACGTGCCGGCTTCGACTTCATCGAACTGCATGCGGCGCATGGCTATCTGATCTTCCAGTTCCTGTCGCCGCTGTCCAACCAGCGCACTGATCGCTGGGGCGGCTCGCTGGAAAACCGGATGCGTCTTGTCGTCGAGATCGCCAGGGCGGTGAAGAAAGCGGTGCCAAAGCTGATGCTCGGCGCACGGCTGTCGGTTAAGGACTGGGTCGATGGCGGCTTTGACGTCGAGGACGCGATCGAAGTGGCGAAAGCGCTGAAGGCCGAAGGCATCGCCTATCTCTGCTGCTCGAGCGGCGGCAATTCGCCGTTGCAGAAATTGCCCACCGGGCCGGGCTATCAGGTGCACCTGGCGGAAGCCGTGCGCAAGGGCGCTGGCATTCCGACCCGTGCGGTCGGGCTGATCGATGACCCGAAACAGGCAGAGGCTGTCATAGCCGAAGGCCGAGCCGATATGGTGGCGCTGGCACGCGCCTTCCTCGCGGATCCGCGCTGGGGATGGCGTGCGGCCGCCACCTTCAGCGAAAAAATCCATCCGGCGCCGCAGCTCGCCCGCTCGGTGACGACGATGGAACATTGGATGAAGGCGGCGGGCTGATCGGCCATTCTCCCGGTACAGGCGTGCTCGCGCTTGTGATCCCGAACGGTTCGCCAACGGCCTGCTTCAATTCTGGCTGCAAAATGTTGCGCTGGGTCAGGCTGCGGCGGGCGCGGCCGCGGCGGGACCGGCCGGGCGAATGCGCGCTGGCTGCGCAACGACTGCGGCTACTGAGACGCCAATACATGGCACCCAGAGGCATGCCCCGGGGCTGATCCGAGGGCGGATCCGGTCCGGGGCAACGCTTGCGCCACGCCGAGATGCAAAGCGCGTCACGGACTCGACGCGACCTTTGGGCGCAGGCCGAAGGCCATTTTTGCAACCAAATTGGCTGCTTTGCGTTGCGGCCATGATGGACAACAAGCCTTTTGAGACGCCCGTCGTGGTCGAGCTTGGCCATGTCGGCAAATATCGCCATATCCGCTCGACCCAGGAGGCGGCGGAGTGCCTGATGACTGTGTGGCCGCTCAATCGCGGACCTCGTCATCGAGATGCCCTCGACACTTGCCTCAAAGTGCTGGAAGGATATCGTTCGACGGCGGAAGCGCGCCGGGCACTGATCGAGGCCGCCAAGGAATCGGAAGTGCTGGTGCCCGACGACCGGCTGCCAGACGACCGGTTGCATTGAGCAGGCGGACCTTTAACTGGAGGTTTTGATGGCGAAGCTGACTTACAAGATCGTCGAGCATGACGGTGGCTGGGCCTACAAGGTCGGCGCGACCTTCTCGGAGACATTTCCCACCCATCAGGATGCGTTGCGTGCCGCCGAGATCGCTTCGGCCGAACAACAAGTGGCGGGTTCCACCGATGGCATCCAGTATGAGGACGCCGAGGGCAAATGGCATGAGGAACTTGCCGACGGCCGCGACCGGCCTCAGACCGAAATCTCGGATTGATATCCAGCCAGGCGCCAGCCGCCGACGCCAGGAAAGATGGCGTCCGGCGGCGGGCGACAAGCCCGCGGCTGGCTATTTGCCGCAGTACTGATCGTTGATGTTGCGCTGAGCATTGGCATCGGGGCCTGGAGTGTTTGAGGCACAAGGTCCGGCCGGGCCAGGATTGCCAAGGGTATTCAATCCGGAACCATCGCCGTTGATGCTGCCGGTGGTGCTCTTGTCGACGGCAGAGGAATCCTCATTGCTGAACAGCCACCAATTGTGATGGTTGGAATAGGTAGCGTCCGACGACTGGGCCATCGCCGATGTGGCGAGACCGATCGTCAGGACGGATGCTGCGAAAAGTTTTCTGTACATTGAATTACTCCGTATCTTGGCCGCCTTGGGATGCGACACGGGGTAAACCCGGCGATCAGCCGGATGGTTCATTGAAATTGTCGTGAACCCTTGGTGATGCCGCATCTGAAAAAGCACGTCGCGCGATGCGTTTGATGAAGGCAACAACCCGTTCCGGCTCGACGAATTGCGGCATGTGGCCGAGACCGTCGACGGGTTCGAAATCTAGTCCTTCGACCTTTTCCCGCATCGGCTCGCCATGGACAGCCATGCCGATGACGCGATCGGCGCCGCCGAAGAGAATGCCGGCCGGCATGGCGATCTCGCCATAGCGGCGCTCGATGTGGCCGAGATCCTCCTCGACAGCCACGACATCGGTCGATGTCGCATGGTAGTGGCCGGGCCTCAAGCCAAGCCATCCGCCTCCCCCGCTCATATAGTCGCCAGGGACGGCTTGCGGCGCGAAGATGAAGTCCATCGTCGGCCGGGCATATCTGAGGCTTGCCGGTATCGCCACGGTATAGGCCATGAACCGCCGCAACAGGCGTGAAGGAATGTACAGCAGGTCAAATCCTTGGCGCGTCCTTGTCTCCAGATGCGTCAAGGGCGCCAGCAGTGCGATGCCTGAAATCGCATTGGGATGTTCGACGGCCAGGGTCAACGCGATGGCGCCGCCCAGGGAATGGCCCACCACCAACGGCCTTTCCAGTCCCAGGCTTTCGATGAAGCGCCTGATGATCTCGGCCTGCTCGGGCAAGCGGCCCGTCGCTCCGCTTGCCCGCGTCGAATAGCCCGAGCCCGGACGGTCGAGCGCGATCAGCCGGTAGCCAGGACCGAAACGGCCAAACACGGTGTGCCGGAAATGATGCAGCTGGGCGCCAAGCCCATGCACGAAGACGATCGGCCGTCCCTGCCCGACATCGACATAGTGGATGCGGTTGCCGTCGATCTCGACGAATTTTCCGACCGGCGGCACCAATCTTTCCGCTTTCGCCGCGATCCACAGCGTGGCCAGCAGCAGAGAGGCAAGCACGAGGATCGCCGCCAGAAACGCCGCGCCAAACAGCCAGAGCAGAATCGACATCAGCATTCGTCACCCGGATCCGAGCCGCGCACCTTACCCGCCCGCGATGGCGCCGCAAGGATGGACAAAACAGACCGACTTGGCGAGGCGGTCGTTCACAGCCCGGGTCCGAGAACAATCAGGCTTGTTCCCGTCCAGGCCAGCCAACCACTGCAATCCAGGTGATATCCGTGTATGCCGGGTCGTCCGCCATTTGGGCGGCATTGCCGCCGCTCGTCCGCCGCGCTATTCAGACTGCGCGTCTGCCGGAGCCTTCCATGCCTGAAATCGTTACTGCCGCCATGCTGGTCATCGGCGATGAGATTCTGTCCGGTCGCACCAAGGACAAGAACATCGGCCACCTCGCCGATATCATGACGGCGATCGGCATCGACCTGAAAGAGGTGCGCATCGTGCCCGACGAGGAGGACGAGATCGTCGCGGCGGTGAACGCCGTGCGCGCGCGCTATACCTATGTGTTCACCACCGGCGGCATCGGTCCGACGCATGACGACATCACGGCCGATTCGATCGCCAAGGCGTTCGGCGTGCCTTGCGAATACGATGCCAAGGCCTACGCCCTGCTGGAGGCGAGCTATGCCGCGCGCGGCATCGAATATACGCAGGCCCGCAAGCGCATGGCGCGAATGCCGCGCGGCGCCGACCTTATCGACAACCCGGTGTCCGTGGCGCCCGGCTTCCGCATCGGCAACGTCCATGTCATGGCCGGCGTGCCGTCGATCTTCCAGGCCATGCTCGACAATGTCGTCCCGACCCTGAGAGCCGGCACCAAAATGCTGTCGGCCACGGTGCACTGCCCGTTCGGCGAGGGCCTTGTCGGCGGGCCATTGGGCGAGATCCAGAAAGCGCATCCGGATACGATCATCGGCTCCTACCCCAAATATGGCGACGGCAAGTTCTGGACTGAACTTGTGGTGCGTGCCCGCAGCGCGGATGCGCTTGAGGCCGCGCGCGCCGACGTCGAGGCCATGGTGGCTGGCTTCGCCGACAAGGCGAACTGATCCGGCCGGGCCGGAACCAAGATCGGGGCTGTAACGTTTCCCTGCCGCGAGGCCGGTCGCTCGCAAGATTGAGGGATCATCATGCGTTTCAAGACCATCGTTGCCATTCTGCAGAATGAACAGGACGCCGAGCGGGTGCTCGACTGCGCCATTCCGCTTGCCAGCCGCTTCGAGAGCCATCTGATCGGCATCCATGCCGAGGCGCTCCCAGTGCCCTACACGTCGGCGACGGGCTTTCCCGATACGGAGTTCCTGCAGGTTTCCGCCGACATGAATCGGGAGCGGGCAGACAAGCTCCAGGCTGTCTTCCTCGGGCGGGTCGAGGATTCCGGCCTCTCCTTCGAATGGCGCAGCCTGGAGAGCTTCTCCGGCGACAGCGCGCTGACCGGCATTTCAAGCGTGCGCGCCGCCGATCTCATCATCGCCGCCCAACGCGAGACCGGCGGCGATCCGAGCGCGGACGTCGATACGCTGGTCTACGATGCCGGCCGGCCGGTCCTGGTCGTGCCGCATGCCGGTCCTCTCGTCACCACCTTCAAACGCGTGCTGCTCGCCTGGAACGGCAGCAAGGAGGCCGCCCGCGCCGCCTTCGATGCCTTGCCCTTCATCATCGAGGCCGAGAAAACCGACATACTGGTCATAGATCCGCCCGATACGCTCGACGAAAGCCCGGAGGCCGCGGGCGCCGAAATCGCGTCGGCCCTGTCGCGCCACGGCGCCACCGTCAGTGTCTCGGTGCAGAAATCGGGCGGGAGTTCGGTCGACGACATGATCCAGAACAGGATCGCGGAGACCGGTGCCGATCTCCTGGTGCTTGGCGCCTACAGCCACTCCTGGCTGCGCCAGCTTCTGTTCGGCGGGGTGACACGCACGGTGCTGCGCACGGCGCAGGTAGCGACTTTCCTGTCGAGATAAGTCCACAGCGATCGCGACCGCTCTCCCTTGCCAAACCCAAGGGTTTCCAGTTAATTCCGCGCGCATTCCCCTGTTTTCTCGCACGCGGCCGCCGCGTGCCGTGGAGTGCGCGAAAAATGTCCCTTCCCGAAAAAGCCTTCCCGGTCTCCTGGGACCAGTTCCATCGCGACGCCCGCGCGCTTGCCTGGCGGCTTGCCGGCACCAGCAAAGGCCAGTGGAAGGCTATCGTCTGCATTACGCGCGGTGGCCTGGTCCCGGCGGCGATCATCTCGCGCGAACTCGGCATCCGCATCATCGAGACAGTCTGTGTCGCCTCCTATCACGACTACACCAGCCAGGGACAATTGCAGGTGCTGAAGGAGATAACGCCGGCCTTGCTGGCCGACGATGGCGCCGGCGTGCTGATCATCGACGACCTGACCGACACCGGCAAGACCGCCGGCATCGTGCGGGCAATGATGCCCAAGGCCCATTTCGCGACCGTCTACGCCAAGCCCAAGGGCCGGCCGCTGGTCGATACTTTCGTCACCGAGGTCAGCCAGGACACCTGGATCTATTTTCCCTGGGACATGGGTTTCACCTATCAAAAGCCGATCGCCGACGATCACGCCGGTTGATTCGCGGCAAGCCGTTTTTTCCCCAATCAGGCCGTCGCCGGCGATAATATTTGCTTGCGCAGACTGATCCGCCGACAAGATATCCTGTGAAATCGACCTCTGTTGACGGGATTCAGCCAGCTTGACCAAAGTTTTTACTTTTATTGGTCACAATTAGCCGTAAGATTCGTGAGACGGCAAACGATTCTGGAGGCTTGGGGCTAGCTTCTCCGATGTTGACACGGCCAACCACACACAACCACCTGGCTGAGAGGGTCCGGCGACTCTTTGGTACGGCGCCGTGTCGTCTGCAGGTTGCCGCCCTGCCCTGGCGCGATGCCGGGAACGGCGTCGAGGTCATGCTGATCACCAGCCGCGATACCGGCCGCTGGGTGCTTCCAAAGGGCTGGCCGGAAGCCCGGGAGCCGCTCTGCGAAGCGGCAGCGCGCGAGGCCGCCGAGGAAGCGGGACTGCGCGGAAACATTTCCCACCTCGAAGCCGGCCGCTATTTCTACGCCAAGGTGCTGGCTTCGGGCGAAGAAGTGCCTTGCGAGGTGCTGGTGTATCCGCTGCACGTCGACAAGGTCGCCGACCGCTGGAAGGAAAAGCACTCCCGCATCCGCAAATGGGTCAATTCCAGCGAAGCGGTGCGCATGGTCAATGAACCGGACCTGTGTCAGATCATCGCCTATTTCTGCGCCGACCCACGCAGGTTCTCCTAGGGCGCAGGCCATCCACCCCGTGCGTGGATCGTAATCATTTCACAACCATGTGATGTATCGCGTGAATGGTTTGCTAATTTTTCTTCGGTAGAAATTGGCCAATCTGGCGCGTTTCATCGATGGCGAACCCTGTAAACCCACTTCAGCAAGAGTCCACCGAGCCCCAGCGCGAGCATCGTCCGCGCGTGCTCAAGGGTGGAACGATCATCACCGGTATCCAGAATTCCGAAGTGAGTTGCATGGTGCGCAACCAGCATGCGGGCGGCGCCGAACTGAAAATACCGCTCGAGGCCCGGGTTCCCGATCATTTCCTTCTCTATGTGCCGCTCGATGGCGTCGCCTATCGCTGCGAGGTCCGCTGGCGCCGCAGCGACCGACTCGGCGTCCAGTTCACCGGCACTGAACCCAAGCCGAAGCTGCATTACGGCTGATCCCTGGCGCACCGGCGTGCCGGGCTTTTTGAGTTCGCGGCACAGTATTTCCGCAGTCCGCGTACACGCACCGGGATCGCGCATACCTGCCGGCGGAAAAATGGCCGCCACAGCGGTCAATTCTATCCCCGTTATCCACATGTGTGACACACAAGATGTTGGGGTCACAAAAGCTACGCAAACGAATCCTTGACGGCTCGAAACGAGTCGCCTTTTATAGGCCATGTGCTCCTGTTGAGAGCGCGACCGGAAAGTTCTGAGCCCGGTCTTTTTCCCGGATTATGTGCGTTTTGCCCGCATTTCCGCCTGTTTACGAGGCCGGCGGAAGCGTTGGGATCGTGGGGTGATGGGGCGACGAAAGGGAGAATTGTCGGACTGGAATAAATTGTCTGTTAATACTATATTTAGTGTTTGCAGCTAGGTTCGACGCTAGATAGTGTGAATTTCCCTCGGGTGAGGGAATCGAAAAATTCAGTCTTGAGGGACCCGCGGGGTCGATTGGCAGCTTCGGCAAACGCCCGGCAAGGCGATTTGTCGTGTGCGTGGCCGCGCCCGCGAAGTGGAGATGCCGGCATTGTTCGCAATGCCGGCATCGGCGGACTGCGCGTTTCGTCTTTTGGGGGCAGAAATCCCCTGGTGAACGCGCTATATATAGACAAAAGGGACCGGACCAATGCGCATCGAGCGTCGTTTCACCAAGCCAGGCCAATCTGCTTATGCGGAGATCGAATTCCGCAAGGCGCTTTCCGAGATCAAGAATCCGGATGGCTCGGTGGTGTTCCGACTGGACAATATCGATGTGCCGGCGCAGTTCTCCCAGGTCGCCGCCGACATCCTGGCCCAAAAATACTTCCGCAAGGCCGGCGTCCCCGCGCGCCTGAAGAAGGTCGAGGAGAACGACGTCCCCTCTTTCCTGTGGCGCTCCGTCGCCGATGAAGCCGAACTCGCCAAGCTGCCGGAAGCCGAGCGCTATGGTTCCGAGATCGACGCCCGCCAGGTCTTCGACCGGCTGGCCGGCACCTGGACCTATTGGGGCTGGAAGGGCGGCTACTTCAAGGCGTCGGAGGAAGACGCGCGCGCCTTCCGCGACGAGCTTGCCTATATGCTGGCGACGCAGCGCGTCGCGCCGAACTCGCCGCAATGGTTCAACACCGGCCTGCACTGGGCCTATGGCATCGACGGTCCGAGCCAGGGTCACTTCTATGTCGACCCCTTCACCGGCAAGCTGACCAAGTCGAAGTCGTCCTACGAGCATCCGCAGCCGCATGCCTGCTTCATCCAGGGCGTGCAGGATGACCTCGTCAACGAGGGCGGTATCATGGATCTGTGGGTGCGTGAGGCGCGCCTGTTCAAATATGGCTCCGGGACCGGCTCGAACTTCTCGTTGCTGCGCGGCGAAGGCGAAAAGCTGTCCGGCGGCGGCCGCTCGTCCGGCCTGATGAGCTTCCTCAAGATCGGCGACCGCGCCGCTGGCGCCATCAAGTCGGGCGGTACGACGCGCCGTGCGGCGAAAATGGTCATCGTCGACGCCGACCATCCCGATATCGAGGAATTCATCGACTGGAAGGTCAATGAAGAACAGAAGGTCGCCTCGCTGGTGACCGGTTCCAAGATCGTCAAGAAGCATCTCGAAGCGATCATGAAGGCCTGCGTCAATTGCGAAGGCCATGACGACGACTGCTTCGATCCGGCCATCAACACGGCGCTGAAGCGCGAGATCAAGTTGGCCAAGAAGTCGGCGGTGCCGGAAAACTACATCTACCGCGTCATCCAGTTCGCCAAGCAGGGCTACACCTCGATGTCGTTCAAGACCTACGACACCGACTGGGATTCTGACGCCTACCTCACCGTTTCGGGCCAGAACTCCAACAATTCGGTGTCGCTGAAGGACAATTTCCTGCGCGCCGTCGAGACCGACGCCGACTGGCACCTGACCGCCCGCAAGGACGGCAAGGTCTTGAAGACGCTGAAGGCTCGCGACCTCTGGGAAAAGATCGGCTACGCCGCCTGGGCTTCCGCTGATCCCGGCCTGCATTTCAACACGACGATGAACGACTGGCACACCTGCGCCTCCGCCGGTGCGATCCGGGCCTCCAACCCGTGCTCGGAATACATGTTCCTCGACGACACGGCCTGCAACCTCGCCTCGATCAATCTTCTCCCCTACCGCAATGCCGACGGCACGATCGATATCGCTGCCTACGAGCACACCGTGCGGCTGTGGACCATGGTTCTCGAAATCTCGGTCATGATGGCGCAGTTCCCATCGAAGGAGATCGCCAAGCTCTCCTACGACTACCGCACGCTCGGCCTCGGCTACGCCAATATTGGCGGCCTGCTGATGACCTCGGGCATTCCCTACGATTCCGACGAGGGCCGCGCGATCTGTGCAGCACTGACCGCGATCATGACCGGCGTCGCCTACTCCACCTCGGCGGAAATGGCTTCCGAGCTCGGCGCCTTCCCCGACTATGACCGCAATGCCCAGAACATGCTGCGCGTCATGCGCAACCACCGCCGCGCCGCCTATGGCGACAAGGACGGGTACGAGAAACTCGCCGTCAATCCGGTGCCTCTCGTGGCGTCGGACCTGAAGCAGCAGGATTTGGCCACCCACGCCAAGGCCGCCTGGGATCGCGCCATCGAACTCGGCGAGGAGCATGGCTACCGCAACGCGCAGGCAACCGTGATCGCGCCGACCGGCACGATCGGTCTGGTCATGGATTGCGACACCACCGGCATCGAGCCCGACTTTGCCCTGGTGAAGTTCAAGAAGCTCGCCGGCGGCGGCTATTTCAAGATCATCAACCGCGCGGTGCCGGAAGCGCTGCGCACGTTGGGCTATTCCGAGAGCCAGATAGCCGAGATCGAGGCCTATGCGGTCGGTCACGGCAATCTCAACCAGGCGCCCGCGATCAACCCCGGCTCGCTCAAGGCCAAGGGTTTTGGCGACGACAAGATCGCGGCGCTCAATGCCGCACTTAAGTCGGCCTTCGACATCAAGTTCGTCTTCAACCAGTGGACGCTCGGCGCCGACTGGGTGAAGGAGACTTTTGGCTTCACCGACGAGCAGCTCAACGACTTCTCGTTCGAAATGCTGCCGGCGCTGGGCTTCTCCCGGAAGGACATCGAGGCCGCCAACATCCATGTCTGCGGTGCTATGACGCTGGAAGGCGCGCCCTTCCTCAAGGCCGAGCACCTCGCCGTGTTCGACTGCGCCAGCCCCTGCGGCAAGATCGGCAAGCGCTCGCTTTCGATCAACAGCCACATCCAGATGATGGCGGCGGCACAGCCGTTCATTTCCGGCGCCATCTCCAAAACCATCAACATGCCGAACGACGCGACGGTGGAGGACGCCAAGAGCGCTTACATGCTGTCGTGGAAACTGGCGCTGAAGGCCAACGCGCTCTACCGCGACGGCTCGAAGCTGTCGCAGCCGCTCAATGCCTCGCTGCTCGCCGATGGCGAGGAGGACGAGGACGATGCGGTCGAGCAGCTGATCCAGGCACCGGCGGCGGCGCGCGCGGCGCAGATCACCGAACGCATCGTCGAACGCATCATCGAGCGTGTGTCGCGCGAGCAGGAAAAGCTGCCCGGCCGCCGCAAGGGTTATACGCAGAAGGCCAAGATCGGCGGCAACACCATATTCCTGCGCACCGGCGAATATGACGATGGCCGTCTCGGCGAGATCTTCATCGACATGAACAAGGAGGGTGCCACGCTGCGTGGCCTTCTCAATAACTTCGCCATCGCGATCTCGCTCGGCCTGCAATATGGCGTGCCGCTCGACGAATATGTGCACGCCTTCACCTTCACCAAGTTCGAGCCGGCCGGCATGGTCATCGGCAACGACGCCATCAAGAGCGCGACGTCGATCCTCGACTACGTGTTCCGTGAACTGGCCATCTCCTATCTCGGCCGCAACGATCTCGCCCATGTCGACCAGTCGGACTTCTCCAACACCGCGCTTGGCCGCGGCATCAGCGAGGGCAAGACCGACGCCGTCTCCAAGGGCCTGACCCGCGGTTCGCCGGTGAAGCTGGTGTCGAGGGCAAGCGGCAGCGAGCCGAAGGGCTTTGCCGGCTCCGGCACCCCTACCCGCTCGGCGCCGACGGCCTTCTCCGGCTCCAACGTGCTGGCGTTGAAGCCGGCGAGCGACGAGGCGATCGCCTACAAGCGCGACTATGAGGAGCGGGCCAAGGAACTGGCCGAGGACATCGCCTTCGAGGAAGCGGCCTCCGATGCCTCGACCGACACCACCGCGGCGCTGTTCACCGACACGGCGGCCCAGGAAGCAGCCGAGGCGAAGAAACTCGCCGCCGACCGCCGCGCCAAGTCGCTGCTGCAAGGCTACACCGGCAATTCCTGCTCCGAGTGCCAGAATTTTACCATGGTAAGGAATGGGACTTGCGAGAAGTGCGACACGTGCGGCGCCACGAGCGGGTGCAGCTGAGAAGAATTTGAGGCATGGTGCCACACTCAAAGTTGTGTGCCTGAAAGCCAATGTTGTGTACCTGGATGGTGCAACACCCAAAGTATGGAAGCCAATGTTGTGTATTTGGAGCGGCCAAACGGCCGCTTCTCACAAGCGTAAGGCCAAGACGTAGCCGACCGCGCAGGAAACGTGCCCCCTCTGGCCCGTGCTCCGGCGATGAAGGCCCAGGCACGTCGGCTGGGCCTTTTTCTCTGAACCCCGCGATTTGGGAACCGAATCCGCTAGCCCGCCCACGCGGCTAGACTTGGTCAGAAATTGCTCATCGAGATGTTGACCCCCGATCAGATTGAGACTTTGCTCGGCGCCGAGGCTCGGAAGAGAGTCGAAAGGAAGCGGCGCGGCGGAGACAGTGCCGACAAGGGGGCTGCCTACGAGCGCGAATACGCCCTGATGCGTATCGTTCAGCTAGCTGGGGAATGTCTGATGTCGAACGACGACGGGACAGGAATTCGCCTGCAAGCACAAGCGCTTTGCTTCATCGATGATTTTCTCGTCCATCGTCCGGACCGCTCGATCTTCTCGCAGCTGAAAGATAAGCTGAGCCAAGGTTGGGTTGGTCTGGACGAAGATTGCCGCTCACAGCGTTCGTGCAACGAAGCAGCCGGTATCACTGGGTCCATCGAGATCGTTGTTTCCAGAGCTAACGTGGCCGCTGGACTAGACGAAAGCCGCCCAGATGACCTAGGCGACGTGGGCGTGATTCATTTCGAGCCCCCTTTTCCGGGCTACTATGAAGCGGTACGCGTTATGCTGGAACCATTTGACACCCCCAACGCAAGGAGGGACAGTCGCGGCCACATCCTGGCAGCCTGGGAAGACCTTGGTCGCGATGCGACGCTTGCCCAGATACTGCAGCGCGCAAGCAATTTCTCATCAGGGACCCTTCGGACACTTGAGCCGGAATTTCCGCTTGCCGAGGACATTCGCAATGTTCTCGATCAGATACCCGACTTTGACTACCGGATCCGCTCGAGAACGTTCATCTATGACTTTTCCGCTGGGCGAGGCCATGTTCCCTATGAATGCGGCACTAAACGGTGGAAATATTTCGAGAACCGATTGAAGCTTTCTCCGCCATCAGATTTCCTTGAGTTCTTCGCACTGATGAGGGACACGCAATGACGAGTCGTAGGCGATATCTCGGCGTAGCTACGAACGACGTCATCGAGCCGCTTGCAGCGCTGATGGAGGCGAGCACACCGCCCGCTGCCTACCGAGACGCGTTGCAGCACCTAGGCGACTGCCTCGCGAACCGGATGTCACAATCTGTCGACCTCAAGGGCAAAGTCGTTTTGGTCGTCGCTGGGGTGGAGGACGTCGACTCATTGGGAAGCGGATTTATCGAGGTCATGGCTAAGGCGGGCGCGGATGTCCGACTAACTTGCTTGTGGATGGACCGTAAGACGTTAAAGGTCCCGTATCGCGAGGAAGTCGCTAATATCATTCAGGAGTACATGGACCCCATCCCCCCACACGTCGACCACTTCGTAGTTCTGAAGAGCATCGTTTCTAGTTCGTGCACCATCCGGACAAGCCTTCTGAGAATGCTTGACGAGACAGATCCGGGGCGTATCCACGTCGCATCGCCAGTGATGCTCAAGGGCGCGCGGAAGCGGCTCGAGGCTGAGTTTCCTGCTTCGGTTGGAGACAAGTTTGAGTACTGGATTCTAGCCGTAGATGCGCAAGCGGATGAGAATGGTAACGTCATCCCAGGTATCGGCGGCAGTGTCTATCAGCGGATGGGGTTTGACAGCCAGGATGACAAAAACTTTTATATGCCTGCGCTGGTCGCGGACCGGATTGTCAGCCGTCGAAAGCCTAGCGATCAGCCTTCGTTGTAGAATCTGAAGCACATACAAATCGTATCCCATGTCGAAAACGGTTTGTCGGCGCGGGAAGTCTCTCGGCTCCATTTCGGTCACTGCCAGCCATGCAGGCCATCAGGTAAGACGAACTGCGGGCGGGAAAACATTTCCCGAACCCGCTGAATTCCTATGAGAGCGATTCAAGTGCAGCGTGAACCCGGTCGGCAAGGCTTTCAGCTCCGGATGCGGCAATCCAGCTTTGCCAGGCCACGTGCGTTGCTCTGCCTTCCGCCAGGCGACCGGCGAACAAACCTTGAGCCACGGCCCTTGGCAAGGCTACAGCATCGTAGAACTCAAAATCCCTGGTCCAGCGTACGGCCGCAATCCAGTCGGCTTTCTCGAGATTGTGTGGCTTGAGCGATATTCGGGGAAAAGGTCCATCCGTGCCAAGCATGCGCGACTTTACCTCGATCTTTCCGTATAACGGCGAGATGACATCGCTTCCGCGATTGTTGCCTCCAACCACTTCTCCGTCGGTAGCAATGGCCACAACTAGCTCCGCAAGGAGCTGATGACTAATGCTGTCGTAGCGCTTGATGCAGTTCGCCGTTCTCAAGATGCTGTACATCTCCGCGGCGTCCTGGTGGGCATACTTCGCTTTCACTGGCTGCTCCGTGTAACCTCTTGGGCAGTCGAGCTACTAGTCGAGGATTGCGCCAAGCTATCCGCATCCCTGCCGTTACCTCCCGTGTCGCGTCCGAAGTGCCCGAAACGCGCTCGAGCAAATGAGTATTAACGTACGCTTCTATCGTTGATTGCACCACATCGGGAAGTTAGGAAGACGGATGCTTGAAAAGGAGAATTTGCTTTGGCCGACGAGACTTTCAATCTGATCGAACTGACCGCCGACATCGTTTCCGCCTACGTCAGTAAGAACGCGGTACCGGTGGCTTCTATGCCGGAACTGATTTCCATCGTGAATTCGTCACTCTCGAAAATTGGCCAGCCGATAGAACCCGAGAAGCCGGCCCAAGATCCAGCAGTCAATCCGAAGAGGTCAGTGTTTCCTGACTACATTATTTGCCTCGAGGACGGAAAGAAATTCAAATCCCTGAAGCGTCATCTCGGCGTCCACTACGGACTGACTCCGGATGAATACCGCGAGAAGTGGGGATTACGGGCGGACTACCCTATGGTAGCGCCGAACTATTCGGCTTCGCGGTCGGAATTAGCCAAGTCTATGGGTCTTGGTCGGAAGGCCCCTGCCAAGGCTGCAAAAAAGTCGGCACGGCAGAAGGCTCGCCAATAGCTTGAGATTTGAGGCGACTGAGAGAGGACATCGATGGAAAGGGCTTCACGCTTATTTGCCGCAGCTTTCCGCAGTTTTGCGCTAGCCGCCCTCCTTCCCGTGACGGTGGCTCGCGCCGATTGGCAATTCACCAGATGGGGGCAGTCGCCAGACGAGGTTTTGAAATCGAGCAAGATCGCATTGAGCCAATCGACGCCGGAGGACCAAGCTGGGCATGCTATCCCGCTAATCCGCGGCGCCGCGCTTCTGAATGGCATCTACGCCGCTCCGGAATTCAGGGCCCCGGTCTGGCTATACTTTGCCGACAACAAGTTAAGCGGTGTCTACCTTGAGATTGCCGATGGCGAAACCGCTTCGCTCATCGGAGGCCGACTTTCGAATCAATACGGAGCGCCAGCCGAGAAGAACGATGGCTCCCAAGGTGACTGCAAGTATTCAGCCAAGACATGGAACGACGCGGACCGAGGAAACCGGGTGCATTTCTCGTGGGACGTTTGCGACAGCGGCTTCCATAATTTCGTACTGATCTACACCCCGATCGAACAACCAGACAGCGGACTCTAGAACAACGATCAAGCCGAAGCAGCCGCCGGCATCGCCATCTACGGCCGCTTCCAGGGCTTCAGCTGCCTGATGTCGCTGATGCACGATGCGTCAAGCAGCATAGCTTTACGTCAAACCTCAAAGAGAAGATGGCGACTGTTTCCTCCCTTGGACTCGGAACACGGCAACTGAGTAATCGGCCTGCCCTGACGGCGGCCGTTTACGGATGACGTCGACCAAGTTCTCGATGTGATCGCTGCCTCCACCTCGATCAACCAGATCAAGGACCATCAGAGCGCAGAACCTCACGCTTGTCCGCTGATAGGAAACCGTCTGAAGGCCAAACTCGTCGACCAATTGTGCGAGGGTCAGATGCGTGTGGGTCTTCTTCAGCTCGGCGACGGTTTTCACTCCTGCCTGCTGGAAGTGAACATCCGCCCGCCCGTGCGCTATGCCCGGAACTTCGCGCTGTGCGCATTCCTTCAGTGGCGTGCCCTGCAGGAATCCGAAATAGTCGCGGTGGAGGTCGCTTTCGACGGGAGGCTCCTTGCGGCTGAGGTTGAAGAGGTAATCGACGCCGGACACCGCTGCGGGTGTCTGGTTTTCCCGAGACGACACGAAAAGCAGCGTGTAGTACAGGATAAGCAGGAAGAACCGGGCTGCGGCTCCCTGATAGTCTGGATTTCCGAACAGCTTCGAATGCAGGACCTCAAGGATTCTGATCGTGACCGGATCGGTATAAAGGAGAAAGTCCGCCGACATGGAAGCCGCTAGAACCTTGGCCGCCTGCCCTCTCAGTGCGAGTGGAACGTGATCTTCCGACAGGATTTCGGCGGCGGTCGCTGCGGCGGCCACCGCCTCAATAGGGTTTCGCCGGAGACTTGCCTCCATTGCATGTTGGATTTGTGTCCTCATCCCCGCAATCGCGGCAGCAGAGCCCTCTTGGGGATTATCCTCGAGCCACTGGTCAAGACAAGCGAGGCGCGAGCGCTCTTCCCGCATCGCTGCGACGATCCGCGGCCGGACCACTGCTTCCACGCCACCGTCAGCAGACCTCTTCAGGATCAGCTTGCTCGCGCAGAACACGCGCGCAAGCTCGTCTTCGATGACCCGAGCGGCATCAAGCCAGGCTTTTTTCAGCAGGCTCAAGTCTAGCGCGGCGAGCCGCGCGCCTAGCTCTGACCAAAAAATGCCTTCCATGATGGACGAGCCCAACCAGCTAGTCCGATCGATCCGACGGTTCGACGGCATCAGGATCGCCATGTACTCGAAAGCGGACGTCCTAATCGACGCGAGCCGATCCTGAAGTCCCTGGCTGTGGTTCCCCTGTTGGAAATCCAGGAGCACGTCGAGGCAGGATGAGTAAAGCGCGGCATCGTATCTCACTTCTGCCGCAGCCATCGCCTGCTTCATTCGCTGGCTCGCCTTTGACAGGGACGAGATCGCTGTTTCGCGGTTGCCGTCACCGAGTGCGTCTGCGATATGAAGCAGTCCCAGCGCAACCAACGCCTCGTCCTCGGCTTCCGGCACATCGAGAAGCAATTCCAGCTGCCTGTAGAGATCGGCATCGGATACATGGGCGAGGACTACGCCCTGGATCCGCGCGACATGGCGCAAGTAATCGCCCTCGTCATCTGCGGTCACATCAAGCAAGTGAGACTGCAGGGCGCGAAGCAGCGCCGGGCGGCCTTGAGCGACAAACATCGCGCCAAGCAGGGCGTGAGATCTCGTGCCAGAATAACGGGATCTATCGGCAGACTGGGCGATGAAAGCCCTCAGAAGGGACCGCGCGAATCTGTCACTAAGCGGGACTGTCGGTAGCAGCCTTACCGTTTCGGCCATGACTCCGGGATCGGCCGTATGAGCGACCAGGTCTGTGGCAGCTGACGCGCCGTCACCCGTTCCTGCTCTTCCAAGCGCCTGGAAGAACTCTACCGCTTCCGGCATGTCTACTATGTCCGCAGCGGCACGTGAAAGCGCATCGGCCGACAGGCTGCGTAGGTCTAGCGGCTCGCCGCGGCGGCAGGCATCCACGAAGCGACGGGCAAGTTCATCCATGTCCATTCTATCCTAGAAAAGCTCGGCACTCCCGATAGCTTCCCTACGGTGACTGAAATCCACCACGGCGTCGAGTTCGGGTCGTTTGACCGCGCCCACGATGACCTGGACTCCCGGCATTTCCGCCACCACTTCGCCTACGGCGCGGACGAGCTGGGAGAAGTCCTTGGCGCTCATTTCTGGCGCGGCGGGGGAATCCAGCACCAGCATTCCTGGATGACGGCCGAACCCGCGGGCCTGAGCGACCTTCAGTGTGGCCAGGGAAGCGGCCAGCCGCATGCGAAGATTCTCACCCACGTTCAGGCCGCCAAACGTATTGTCCGTGCCTCCCTGGCGGATATCCATGCGGTGGGGTTTGAAGGAAAGCGTCTCGAGGTTAGCCACTCCGAATTTTTCGGCGAGCTTGAAGGTTTCGCCTTCGACGTCTTTCATGATTGCAGCCTGCATGTCCTCCATCATTCGTTTGGTAAGGTCGGTCGCGGCCTCTAGGATCCGTTGGGTAGCTAAATCGGCATCGCTGATCGTTTCCTGGTCATCGCCCTCCCGCTGAAGTTCCTCCAGACGGCCCTCGATGACCGCGATATCGAGTGCCAACTGGCTCGAAACGTCCTCCTTCGACAGCTGACGTTCCGTCTCCTTTAGAAGACGCAATGCCTTTTCCCGAATTGCCTCTGCGTCTGTAAGTGACTTCTCCCCCTTCGCCATCGCTGCTGAGGCAGATTTCCACGCTGCGTCGGCATCCTTCGCCGCTGTCTCCATCGCGGTCAGATTTGCCGCATCGTCATCGTCACCATGCACCTCGCTGCTCCCGCAGAGGCCACAGGCTTCGGCTTCGACTGCCTCGAACCTACCGGGCTGGAAGCCGCTCTCGCACGCGGGGCAGCAGACAGGCCTAAGCTTTCTGAACACATAGCCAGCCGCCGCCTCGTCCTTGGCCTGCTGCAGCAATCTTCTCGTCTCGGTATGGACAGCTGCGGCATTCATCGCGCGAGTGCGCAGCTGTTCGAGACTGTTTCTCGTCCCTGTGACGGCTGCCTGGGCGGTGGCGACTTCGCCATCGAGGCGGTCGAGGTCGAGCCTCAACCCGGACCTGTCCGGCAGCTTCGCCGCCTCGCCTTTCTTCTTCGCCAGCAGATCAGTTAGTTCTTTGAGGCGCGCGGCGATTCGGGATTTCTCGGCCGTCGATGCTCGCCGCTTCCTGTCGGATACGTCCTTGGTCCGTTTGAGCGCGCTCGCCAAGGCCGTGTAGGTCGAGACCCAGGGAAGTCCAATGAACATCTGGATGAGTCTCAGAGGAAGGCCGTCCTCCATGTTCTCGCCGAAAATCGCCTTGCTGGGACCCGTGATGAAAAGGGCCGCTGACATGGCTGGCCATCCATGCTCTACGACTGACCCGCTCGCGGACTTGTACGCATGGAACCGTTCGAATCCGAGTTCTTCCATGAAGAGGTCCGCCACAGCACCAGTGAGCCCCTCACCTGCGGAACCCGAGTAGAGTGCAACCTCGGCAGTCCCGTCCCTACGCATAAGCAACGCCTTGCCCTGCTTTTCATCCGTCTCGCCTACTTCCTTGAGGATGCGAACCTCGTACTGCACGTCGTCGATGCTGAATCCGACGCTGGCGGAATCGATCCAACTCCAGATGTCTTTCTTTATTCGGCCTGGGAATCTGCCTTGGAGCGCGGCACGGACCAACAGCAGGATGCTCGACTTGCCTTTCGAGTTCCCCTCTGAAAGCAACGCCCATAGGCCCGGGCCCAATCCGGACCACTCGAACAGGAATCTGTCCTCCGATCGAAGTGTCTTCTTCTGGCCTTCGATCCTTATCGATGTAGCGGTGACCGTACGCGCCCGCGGCAGGATAGGCTGCGCCCGAACACCGAACTCCTCAAGCACGTTGGAGACGGCCTCAGCAGTCGCGCCCGCGTCTTCCGCGATCCTTCCAAGCCATTGGGCCGTTCCGGTCGGCAGGTTGTCCTCGCTCATGCTTTCGCTCCCGTAGTGCCAGCGATTCTGCGCAGCACGCGTTCCTTAATGGAGGGGATCGCCTCACCGAACGGCGTGCCGGCATACTCCTCCTCGGCGTAGTGGATGTCCTTCAGCGCGGTTCCGCTCTTGTTCTGGGCGACCTTGAGTGCCCGAGTGGTTTGGCGCTCATACCAGGCCAGGCCAGGCTGCTCCGACAGCGCCTCTGCGAGGAAGTTCCGGGCCAGTGGACCTGTAAGATATTCGTACATGTAGCCGCCGTTCGGCAGCTTGCGCCTCATCGACTTCGCGAGGCCGCGGAAACCCAGTATTGCAAGCGACGTCTGTAGGTCGTCGTAGGCGCCGCGACGCCAACGAACCATCTTCACCAAACGGAGGTCTGGCTCTTCCTCCCGCAAAATTTCGGCAGCTGCGTCGAACAGCGTACCGTCTCCGGTGGACTTGTGCAGGTCCAGTAACTGCTCGGCTAGGTAGTCCGGGTAGCGCAGCCAGAAGTCGATCGCGAGTGCGCGCTTCTCGCCGAGAAAAACTCGGTCCCAGCCGTCCTGTGGCGTCTCCATTGGAATGCTGCCGCGCACGAGAATGAACAGCAGCCGCAACGCGTCTCTGAACGCGTGGCCGACTTCTTCGCGAGGATCAGTCGGACCGGCCTGTTCTTCCTGCATGCTCCCCCCTCGACGAAACGAGCCGCCGCAATTCTGCTGCGAATGTCGCCAATCGACCTTCGGCGCTGATCTGAACCAGTTCGTTCAGGCCGCTGCGGCTCGAAAAGTGGCCTTCGTCATAAGCGCAGATCGGAATCTGCCTGTTATCCCTGAAGCGCCTGTCCGGTCCCCCATTCCGGTTGGGGTGTAGCCACGTATGCCCCACCACCCTCGCATCGGATGGAACCCGTCCGTCTTCAACGAACCTTGTGCTCTGGACATCCAATTGAAGCTCACCGTATTCGACCGCGCCAACCTTTGCATTGTCCACGACCAGAATCCGATCAGGGAAGAAGTGAAGCACCTGCTTTCCTACAGGGATAGATGGAACGTCGATGTTCGACTTCACGACGCCCGGGCTGGAGAGAGCCAGCCGGATGTTGCTGCGATTTTGGATCCGCGTCGCGCCGCCGTTGCGCTTCCAATTGCGATCGTTTCCCTCGGCTGCGACGTGCCATATAGAATCTGTTCCGATCAGGCGTTCAAACGACGCAACAAACCCTTGATATCGCTCCAAAACGTCGGGTTCAAAGTCGTATAGAAGGACAACCGAACGCCGGATTTTGTCCAAGTAGGAGCCGACAATCATGGCAAACACGGTGAGAACAACACCACCCGCAGCAATGGATTTGAGACTTGCCAGGAGCAAAACCGCGACAACCAACGCTCCGACTATGAAGGCAACCATACTTAGACGGATTCTGGAATGTTTGCCGTTAATTTCGGCTAGGAGGGACGCCGCTGACTCCGGAACCATATCGAGTACGGAACCGCTCTCGATCTCATGCATCGCGACTTCATCGTGGTGATGGCGTGGAGTCGGCCCCGGTAGGCTGCTCATGGAAACCGGCACTGACTTTCGAACAGGCCGAACCGAAGGCAAAGTGGCTCGGTAGTAGAAGCCATTTCTTCCAGCATGGATGTAGTTGCCGCGAGGTCCGCTTCCGACCCTGAGTCCCGGTATGCCTACTGACGCTCCGATTCCGGATTTCGACAAATTAAAACGGAACGGTCCGACTGAAACCGATTTTCGAATATAGAATCTCACGATACGCCCCCCCGGCACTCGTTCCTAATAGCATTGACTTCTAACTGTTTAGCCAAAGATCCTTCAACTGATATTCCGGATCGACTATATGGCTCGCATTCGATTTTTGTTGTTCTCCAATTTTTCTCCCCAGTCCACCCAGGGGTGCTGTGGGCTAGCAAGGAGTTTTCTCCAGACCTCGCCTGACTCAGCTGCATTCGCACCCTTGGGAATGTCGACAAGAAAAGGCATAGATCATTCTGCGGCAGGGCACTCCAGCACGACTGGAACACGGCTTTGCACTGCGTGACCGCAGAAAAGCGCGATCTAGATCGCTTATCAAAGCCGATTTAAGAGAAAACCAATGACCTGCCAGTAGGCGTGTCCCGAAAGGAACAACGCTTGGCCCATGTCACCTACGCTATCGGGGATGTTCACGGCCGTGCCGATCTTCTCGAATCCTTGCTAGCCGCGATCGCAGAAGATGCAGATGCGTCCGGTGCCGAACCTCGAGTGCTGTTCCTCGGCGATATCGTCGACCGCGGTCCCTGCAGCCGTGAAGCGATGGATCTCGTTTGCGACACCCTCGCCCGGTGGCCGCGGTCACGGCTGATCCGGGGCAACCACGACGCCTACTTCCTAGACTTCATGACCGCCGACCAGGTTGACGAGGATAGGTTCGGGAGATGGCTGCGGCGGATCGGCGGCTACCAGACTATGGAGTCCTATGGCCTCCTGTCTGCTGGCAGCATCCGGGACGCAGCCGACAGGTTTCGAGCAGACCACGCTAGCCACCTGCAGGCGCTGAAAGATGCCTCACCGATCGTCGTCGACGATCGCTTCGCTTATGTTCACGCAGGAATCGATCCGTCCCGTCCCGTCGGCGACCAGGACCCAAAGGACCTGATGATGATCCGGGACAGGTTCCTCGATCATGAGGGGCAGCTGTCGCACATCATCGTGCACGGCCACACCCCGACGTCGGACAGCATGCCGGACTCGAGGCCATACCGGATCGCCATAGACACGGGTGCCTATGCCTCCGGCAGACTGACCTGCCTAGCGATATCCGCCGATGAACGGAACCTTCACTTCCTGTTTGCTACGGCTTCGGGCGGAAGCATCAAGGTCACGCGGGACAGGCAGACGAATGACCGATTTTATCCAGCTGAAAGCGAAATATCCGGACCTCATTCCGACGACGATGACATTCCAATGCGGTGTCGGGTGGGAACGGGTTCTGGATCAATATTTCGGTGAGATAGCCCAGGCGTTACCTGCGGGCACTCGACTGAACCTCGATCGGGTTTACGAGAAATACGGGAGTTTGAGGATCGACGCTACGGCAGCGGGCACCGTTACTCCCGAGATCCGCCTGGCATTGGACAAGTCGGAGATTCTCGCGGATTCGCGCTCCTGCCGATTTTGCGAGGCTTGCGGCAAGCCGGGAAGTCTTCGCAACAAGCGAATGTTATACGTCGCATGTGCAGACCATGCTGACGGAGCGGCGGCCCTGCCGCCAGATGAGGGCGGGATCAGACTGGACGGAATTGCCTACGAATACGATGAAGAGGCCGACGATCTGGTCGTTGTCGAAGTGGATGGGGAAGTCGACTAGAGCCATTCGGACTGTTGGCATCGCCTCGAGAGGCATCCGACCTTTCGGCCCGTCTGCAACGCGACCGACAAATCGGCTCTTCCACCGATCGCAACCGCAACCGTTCGCTGAATCCTATCTGTGGCTGAAAACCGATTGACGTCTCGGGCGCTACCGGTGACCGTTCTAATAGTCGTCAGTGTCGAATGCTCACGAGGATTCGTTACGACCTCGTCGTGGCACGACGTTTTTTGAACTTTAGGCGGGAATTTGGAGTTCCCCGTGCCTATGGCATCATCGCCACCACTCGCATCACCGATGATCGGATGCTTAAGCTGTTCGCAGAAGCGACCGACCGCGAGATGAGGCTTGGCGACCTGTCTGCGCGCGCTAAGGTCCAGACGGTTGAGGCGTTCATCAGCTATCTGACCAAGCAAGCTCGAGCTATCGCAAAGGGGCGGGCCGTGCTTTTGACCTGACTGACCAGCATTCTGGCACAGCTTACGTACTCAGAACCATGACCAGGGCAGTATCTCGCTTCAACACGGGTCCGCTGCTGACAAGGTCCATGTGATCGATCCGCTTGATTAAATCCCGGAAGCTTGGCAGGTATGGACGACTTTCCTGCTGCTTGGGATCAGATCACGTCCTTCGAACATGCGCACCATCGGCGGCAGTAATGGCACCGCTTGCAGCTCTGACCGAACTCGATGTGCTCGGCCTACGGGTCCGGAACGGTTAGTAGCTCCTGGCCCCCGGGGCGGGACCCTGGGTTTAGCATTGCTGCTTCCTGATGAACCGCATGTGAGGTATTTACTCGACCTGCGGAAGTTCGCCAATCCCCATCTTCCAGTAGGCACTCGTGACCACATTCCTGCTTAAACTGAATTGTGAACTTCATCTTGGCGGCGCGGTTCCTCGACCAGTCGAGGCAGCGCAGTGGGAGGGAGTACGAGTGATAATGCCGCATCCGTCGCGCATTTCTGGTGGCCCGGGAAGCCACGTGTCGAATGGAGATACATTAGTCGTGTGGGCACACGAAGACCCCAATTTTGGCAGCGGGTTGGGTCTGACGGCAGAAGGGGTGGCTCATGACGTCGGACGGGGAGCAGATGGCACGACAGCAACTTTAACAGGTGTTCGCCTATTGAAACCACACTTTCAGCTTCGGGGTCGCGCGGAGATAGACACTGGCAGTCGGGTGATAGACCATTTGCGGCGCCTCCGTCACCTGCGAACATACGAACTAGAAAGCGAAGAGCTTGCCGAATTCAGGCGCGTCGTGAACGACTTCATTGGACGACAGGAGGCGCTACTTTCCTCAATTAAGACGCAATACATGACCGATGAAGAAAAGGCATTGGAGCTGGATCGGGCGACGATACTCGATGGTTTTCAGCGGCGTTTCACGAAGCAAGAGGCGCGGCCAGAGCAGTACAAATTTCGCGCTGATCTCCTTAGGCTCTATGGCAAGTGCCTCTTGACAAACTGCCGCGTGGAGGCAGTCTTGCAAGCCGCTCACATCATCCCCTTCTCAGAGAGCGTGAGCTATCGCAATGATACGAGCAACGGTCTCATTCTCCGCGCCGACATCCATGCGCTGTTTGACAAATTCCTTATAGCCATTCACCCGCTGCGGAACGAAGTGGTCGTAGCGCCAGTACTTTGCGGGACGACATACGAAAAGCTTGCAGGACGCGCGGTCAAACACCGAGCGGCTGTCGACTTCGTTAGATACCACTACACGTTCTTCCGGGCGGCATTCCAACAGGGCTGAACTTCGAGGCAATTAGGCCCGTCCTTGCCCGGCGGCTCGACTCGCAAATCCATTCCACGGATTACAACTGCCTGCAAGCTGCCGCATATTCGTCACTTGCCAATTCCCATTTCGGCCATATCCGAGGAGCCAGAGAGCGTCCGCTACTCTGTTGCCACAAGCTGCCGATCTGCAACCGACCCCACAATGGTGGGGGGCAGGCCCGCAAAGCCTGAATAGCAATCAGGCTGCCCCGCGGCACACCGTCTCTTCCTTGAGCGATCGGACAGGCAGAGGCCGAAGGAGTCGCCTTCGGGCTTGGTTAGATCGATCCACTCTGGCCAATCCTGCGGCTTCGGGACCACTATCTGGCGATCTTCAGACGGCCCGATGCCGGATCCCGTGCCGTCGTCAGCATGGTGAAGTCGGGCGGCTCACTGTCCGTACCGTCCCACCGGATTCCGGCGATGCATATGAGGGTTGTCGACCAGCAGCGTCTCAGATGCCGCCCGGGCTGGCGGAAGCGGATCGTGTTCACCGCTCTGGTGCTGTTCATCGAACGCCTTCAACAGGGCCAAGGACTCCGCAAATGCCATGGGCCCGTTAACTACCGGACTCTCGTTTATAGCGATTGCCACCCTTCGGTGACGTTCTTCCAGATAGGCTTCTTCGCGTAACTTCATTCGCGCGCGAACTTCCGCCATTAGCTGCCGCGCATTGCTCATCTGCTGCCCTGTCCCATATCGTGATCGTCAAGTATATTGAGCATGGAAAGATGAATACCCGGTTGCCGGGGGCCGCTGCTGAGTCAGCTCGCATGGACTGTTCGTGAAACGGATTTAAGAGAAAACCAATGACCGGCGGGTAGGCGTGTCCCGAATGGAACGACGCTTGCCCCATATTACCTACGCCATCGGTGCCGTTCACGGCCGTGCCGATCTCCTGGAATCCTTGCTAGCCTCGATCGCAGGAGATGCAGATGCGTCCGGAGCCGAACCTCGAGCACTGTTCCTTGGCGATATCAGCTGCGGTTGGGTCGGTGCCTCAGGAACGTCGCCCATGCGGCCAATTGCGGTCAGCGACGGCAATCCCTGAAGGCAACAAATGATAGGAACAGAACGCCTTCTTTCGTGTCCTCCCAGCGCAGTTGATCTTCCTGCTCAGGCAGCAGCTTTCTCTCTAACATCACGGTTCATCGGTGGTCTGCAGGATGACACACTCGTGGTCCATGAAATTAGTTCGTGCTTGCGAGCCGACCTGCATTGCGCTTGCCGGATGTCCGGCATGGTGCGACGATCGCGGCGTTCGCCTATATAGGGGGCAACCTTTCAATCAGACGCCGAGCAAACTCACGTGGACAACTTGCAGATTATCGACCTTGGTGAATGGGCCGAGGATGATTTCTCTGGACGGTGCGCACGTGCGGGCATGACCCGCAACAAGTCGCGACAGGACCGGACCGGATGGGACTATATCGTCGAATTTCGCGCGCGCGCGATTAAAGGCATTCCCGCCGACTTGCAGCCGGTCGACATGTCGGCGCGCGCTCAAGTGAAGTCGAAGGAAAAGGGTAAGCCGTTCGTCGATCTGAAGCTCAGCAATGTACTACGCTTTGCCAAGGATCCTATGCCGTGTTTCCTGGTCCTGTACCAGGCCACTGATGGCGGGGAGCCGGTGCGGATTTTCGCGCGACACTTCTGGACCGACGAAATCGCGCTGGCGCTTCGCCGAGCGCGCAAGGCCCATGGCGAGGGTCGCGAGGATCTGCACAAGCTCACCGTGCGTTACAGTTTCTCGGACACCGACGAGCATACGGGCGACCTGATCACCTGGATGGACTCGATCGTGTCCGGCAGATCCCGTTACGCCGAGGAAAAGCAGGCGCTTGTGCGCTCGCTCGGGTTCGAGGATGGTGGTATCCACGGCAGCCTGAGCTTCGCGGCCGAGGATCTCCAAGCGCTGATCGACCATCAGATCGGCCTCCGCGAAGAAGCACCTCCGGTCACCGTCACGATCAAGCAGCGGCGCTTCGGGATCGACGCGAAGACGCCGCTCTTCTCCGGCATGCCCGACATCGCGCATCTTCGGTCGCATCCGGTGCCGGCGCGCGTCCGAGTCAGACACCCCGAGGGCGCCGATATCTGGCTCGACGGCAAACTGTTCCTCCCGGCAGTGCCTGCGCCTCAGGAATTGATGAAACTGCGGGTGGTAGCGGACTTTCTTGAGATCGTCGTTACCGGTAGCAACAAGGGCAAGCTGACCTTCGATCTCGATCCCGACCGCAAGCGCGGCCTTACCTCGCATCGTGCCCTGATTGAAATCATGCGACTCGCCGCAGAGGGGCCACTCAAGCTAATGGTGGCGAGCGAGGGCTATCCGAACATTCTGACCCAGGTCGAGTTGCCTGGGATCGAGGTGGATGATGCGCTTCAACAATTCTCGAATGTGATCGCCTGCTTTGAGAAGGCCAGCGCCGGCGTCCTCCCACCCGACCTCGCCGTGTCAAAACGGGATATCGACATCGCCTGGAATGCCATCGTCGACTTCAATGGCATGGTCGCCGGCACCGACTTCAGCGGCGCCTTCGAGTTGACGGAAGCGCTAAAAGACAAAGTGTCAGTGCCTACTGCCACCTTCTTCTTCGACTATGTCGAGGTCGGGGACTTTGTGTTCGGCGCGGTGGTCCGGCGCGCGGTCGAAGAATTCGAGCTCAAGGGAACAACCGGGCGAATTTCACTCGGCTCAGCCAAAGTCGTCGAGGCGCTGGTGCGTCGTGCCAGCGGCCAGAAGATCTTTGCCGAGCTCTACGAGCTCTACCGCCAAGCGTTCGAGCCCGAGAAGAAGATGGCGTTCGAGATGTTTGGCGGCAGCTACCGAGGTTTGCTGAACATGAGCGGCAAGAGCGCGGTAGCGAACGCTCCTGCCAAGTCCGATGGTGTCGACTTGCACCGCCAATCGGCCGCAGAATAGCGTGCATAGAGGTCGGTGCCGATCGTTTTCACGAACACGCGCTCGGTACTGAACCGTTCCGGTTCAAAAGACGAAGCGCGACGCCATGAACCTGGCCACTATTCTCGCTCTCAGCCATCTCGTGGCGGAACGGGGGGAAAGGCAGTCGGCGAACTCGCCGAGCGTGTGGAATTGCCGCGCTGCGGGGGACAGTGAAATACCATGCAGGGCGATGGTGAAAATCCGACCCGCACCGCGCCCTTGCCGTTCTGTGGCTCGAAGGGGCGACTGTTTCGCGCAATGTGAGTTGAAATGCGCAATGAACTTCATCGAGATATTCTCTTGAATATTGACATCCTCAGCACGCCGTTGGATCACTTGCTCTTCCGAGCGCCGGAGTGCACGCATGTCCGAAAAGAGGGAGAAATTCGTGAAGCTTGCCGAGGGTAGGACCCAGGCGGCTTTGGAGGCTGTCCGGAAAATCGGGAATCTTTCGAACCGGAGAGCCTACGAATTTGATGAGAGTGATGTGAAGAAAATTGTCAGGGCGCTTCGCGATGCAGCGTCAGATCTCGAACGGAAGTTCGGATCCACGTCGGCAGCCGAGAAGGATGTCTTCAAGCTATAGGGGTCTGTGCGATGAGCTTCGAACGCCTGACAATCCAGGACGATAAGTTTCTGATCAACCGCCTGATCGGTCAAGCGCCGCGAAATACGCTTGTCCGAGAGTTCTTCATGAACGCGCAGGAAAGTGCGGCACTGGCGCCCGAAGGTCATCGAACTGTGCATATCTACCCGTCGTTGGTCGGAGGTGTTCGGAAGTTGACGTTCTGGAACACCGGACCGGGAATGGATTCCGGGCAACTTCGGACGGCTACCAACATCTCTGCCTCGATCAACAAACAGATGTCGCTGAGTGAAAATTTCGGCATAGGCGCCAAGGTGTCCGGCCTGACAGTCTCGCCCGCAGGAATCCGCTATCGCTCCTGCAAGGCAGGCGTGGTTCACGAGGTTACAATAGGATTCGACGATGAAGCGGATACGTTTGTTCGATTTGCCTTCGAGGTCGAGGGGCGGCAGGAGACCGTCTTCGATGTCACCGAGGCGGTGCGGAAGACAGCCGATCTCTCACACGACTGGACGGAAGTCGTGCTCATGGGCGAGGACGACCTGCATGACACGGTGTCGGAGCCGATCGGCAGAGGAATCCGTGTCGATCGCAGCTATGTCGCAACACAGATCTTTCGGCGGTTCGCGGAGTTTCGTCCGGGGGTCAAAGTGACTTTGGACGTCGCCATGACAAAAGGAGGCGGCCGGGATGAAACAGGAAGGACTCGCACCCTTAAAACGCTGCAAGACGTGATCCCGCAACTTCCGAACGCTGAAACTGTCACCTGTCCTGAGACAGGTGTAAAAATTCAGTATGTGCACGACCCGAAGCACGCCAATTACAGCCACTCTATCAGCGCACTCAACAACCCAGCGACTTCATCGACGTCGTTCTGCTCACTTGTACATAAGGGTGAGCGATACGATTTCCGCACCGGACCGAAATGGTCGGCTATTGCCCCAAATTATGGGATACCTTTCGGCTCCACCGTCCTTACGGTCGAGATATACTTACCGGAGAATGCTGCTCTTCCAAACCAATATCGTGACGCCGTCACCTCCGTCGAGGCGAGAAATCCGATTGCGACCGACGACTATGCCGTGATGGTCCGCGAGCTGATGCCCGAATGGGTGAAAGACGTGATCAGAAAGGCGCACCCTCCGAGGGACGAGAACCTCGACGATCTGCAGAAAGACCTTCAGAAGCTACTTGACGAGTTCCGCTTACCGACCTCGACCTACGTGAAGTCGCTCAACACTCCCCAGCGCACCGAGGATAGTGATGTCGGTCTCGACGAGGCTCGCGCGGCTGACATCGATTCGATCGACGACGAGGAGGATCGCTTCCTTCGCGGCGAACGGAGGTCCGGCCAGAGGGCGACGGAGAAGAAGATCCGGAAGGCCCCAGAGGGCGCGAAGCTTTCCAAGGAGGCGCAGGCACTTGAGCGTGTCCCTACGATCGAGATACTGGACGATGCTGCGGAGATCGACGGGAAGCAGATGAAGGGTCGTGCCGGCCGCTTTTATAAGGATGCGCAGACGCTTTTCATCAACGGCCTTTATTCCGCGGTCGACAGGATGACTTCGGAGCTAGAAGTACACTTCGCAGGGCAAGCAGAAGGCGAGGCGCTTCGCAGCATCATCCTCAGGGCGGCACAGCGATCTATGGCATTTCGCGTGGGCAAAGCTACCTGCTACGCGATTAGCAAACGGTTGGTTGATGGATGGTCACTCGAAGATCTCGAAAGGGCGACCTCCCCCGAGTCACTATCTCTAGCGGCGGATGACTATCGTCAGAGTATCACTGCGGCACGGAAGTGGATCAGCGCCGAGCTCAAGGCGCATGGATTTGCCGCGGCGGAGCCAGAGCCGGCGTAGGGGACCCTATTTCGACCATTGCCGACCTTAAGCTAGTGGTCAAAAGCGGCCTTCGCAGAGGCTGACCGGCTTTTCCAAGCACATTGAGGCGCATGTTCGTGACGAGCAAGGCCGCTCCAAACGGTCGTTTGGAACTGCGTCGTCCGTTGAAAGAGCCGTTCTAAAGGCCCAGCGCCTTTCTGAAAGTGAGCTCTTCCACGAAATGTATGTGGCCGCCATTCTCGCGAAGCTTCCGGGCTTCAATGATCTTGGTGCCCTGATGGCTGTGGAGCCAATCGCGCGAAGCGATGGCAGCTATGATCAGATAGTCGGTGCTGCGAGACACGCTCCTGGAGACCAGCCCTCCCCGTTCCACGATCCATCCCTCGATAACCTTTCTAGGCCCGAGACTGAAGGCACCCGTCACTACGAATCCTGCGTTCTCGAACACCAACATGCTCGCGTCTCTCAGGACGCCGTCTATGGATGGCGTGTTCCCGTACGTTGGCAACCCGGTGTCTGCGCAGCTGTCGCCAACCAATCGAACTATCCATCCGCCGATGTCTTCCTCTTCCTCCATCGACAGATGCCCGTCCGATATCGCCCTGACAGCTACTGCCTTCAAAGCCGCAATCCTGGAGTCATCGAAGAGGTGAACATTCCGGTCGACGCGGTCGATCAGCTTCTCGACCTCCTTGATTTTCAGGCGATTGTCGCAGGCGATCCCGGCACAGAAGCCGAAGAACCTGTTGCAGCAATCATTTGGGCTGCTCTCGGAAAATGGTCTCAGGCGATAGTCCACGATTCCGGAGATAATCCCGAAAATCTCCCCGTGGTAATCACTGTATGTGGTGTCCAAGTCCTGGATAAGATCGGCGGCGTCGGCGTCTCCAAAAAGCTGGAGGAACTGCTCAGCTTCTGCGCGGATCGAAGCGACCTCCAAGCTCTCAATGGATTCGCTGGCAAGAACCCCTTCAAGAAAACCCAGCCAGTATGCCTCGACCTTCCGACGGTTGCTCTTGGCTTTTATTCGCCCGAGCTCAGATCCGCCGTACTTCAACTCTACCATCATCCCCTCCCTGAACAGCAGTTGAAACATATTGGCGACTGGTCCTCGGCGCAATGACATCAGTTCATAAGACCTGACTTGTCTCCGGATAGACATCGGGAAAGGCGACAGCATTCAGCCCGACCTGAACTCGCGCGAGCCAAGTCGTACCCTTTGCCATCGACGATGCGCAAAGGAACGACAATTGTGCAAGACACCTGCGGCCGGCTATGGCGTGCTCAGGAACCGGAACAGGTAGTTCGCGGCTCGATCGCAGACAAGGTCGATGATGGTCTTCATCGATCTGGACCCGGTCCCCACCTGATGGCCACGAAAATGAACTGACAGCGTACGCGGCCTGGCCGTGGGGGCTTCGACGAACGCACAGCAAGCGAATGGCTCAGCGGTCCGAAGCCGACGGAATCGGACCTGACAAACATGCCGGATATACGACCCGCAGCGAGAACTGAACGCCCGATCGGCCGCCTAAACCACAGCCCATGCAGCAAGGGACAGACGCCCAATGTCTGCCACGGCGAGCCCCTGAAGCGAAAGCCCGGGCGTATCTTCCGCCTTAGGTGATACTGTCACCTTGAGTGAGCTGATCTTCCCGTCCATGAACGTGAAGGCGTGGTTGCCTGTAACCTCGAACCCGCGTTTGTCCCCGGTTCCAATCACCGTCGTCCAACCCACGGCTACGCGTTGACCACGGCTGTCCATCTTGCTCTTCGTCGTTGGCCGCCCTGTCGCAAGTGTCCGCATGCGATTGACCTTCGTATCCACGACGCCGAGCGCGATCTCAGCAGCGAGAGCCGATGCCGGCTTCGAAGAGCCATCACCGACTAACGTTAGCGGCATCCCGCAGGCGGAAACTCGATTTTTGTAGAGGACGTGGATCGCATTCTTGCCCTTGTAGGTGCCGCTTACGGGCGGTGCGCCCGCAAACTCGAATACCCCCTCGTCATCCCAGAGGTCGACCAGCTTCTCGACAGCATCTTGTTGTCCGTTGCGCAGTTCCCGGATGTACTCAAAGTAGCGTGTGACCACGTCGTGTGGGTCGAATGTCATTTCCTGTACCATATTCCTCTCCTTCCTCAGTGTTGAAGGCAGCCGACGGCCTGGCGATCGGGTAGCCAGCAGCGTGGGTCGGCGGCGAAAAGCCGGCCGGTCTTGGCGAACGCGACAGCTCGGCAACCACCGCAGCGGGACCGCACCACGCAGGAATTGCAGCGGCCCTCAAGATTGTCTCGGTCCTGGAGCGAACGAATGATCGGGGACGTGCTCCAGATCGAGGAAAACGAGGCCTGCCGGACGTTTCCGACCGCAACTGGGAGTAAGACGCAGGGAAGCACAGTGCCATTCGCGGTAATACACCCCTGCCCACGACCAGCTTGGCAGCCAATGAAGCCCGGCATTTCGGCGACCTCGTCGTCAACAAGAATTTGCTGAGCAAGATGGCTGACGATTTCGAGCCGGCCTTTATAGTGGGCCTTCAGCCGGCTAGTCGTTTCGATCACAAAGCGCCACTCGTCATCGGTAAGATCCAGCGAGTCTGTCCCGCGACCGGTAGGCACGTAGCGCGAGAAGTTCAGACGCTGAACGTCGAAGCCAGCGAGACGCTCGACGAACGCTTCGAGGTGATCCACGTTAAGCCGGTTGATCGTGCAGCAGACATGCACGCGCAAGCCGACTTGGCTGGCCGTTGCGATGCTGATCAGCACCCGATCGAAAAGTCCGGGCCAGAGGCGTAAAGCATCGTGGGCGTGCGGGAGACCGTCGAGGCTCACCTGAAGCCGATTCAGGCCGAGATCGGCAAGCTTGCGGGCGACGCACTCGGGCAGCTTCGCCCCGTTGCTGGCCACGCCAACCGACATCCCGCTTAATTTCGCATGCGCGATGATCTCGAATAGGTCGCGACGTATAAGAGGCTCGCCGCCGGAGATACCGAAGTCGACCACACCGGCCGCCGCAAGCTGATCAATCAGGTCGATGACCTCCGGAGTTGCGAGTTCGTCCGATTTTCGCTTCGCCGAATTGGACGAGCAATGTAGGCAGCGGGCGGTGCATGCGTCAGTGGCGAGCCACACCATATGGAAAGGCATGTCAGGTCGGAATCCGCCGCCTGTCGTCAGGTCACTGCGCATGGACCGGCTCCACAATGCCGCGGGTCACGAGCTTGTCGAGGAACTCAGTCAATGCGCCGTGAACAGCGACGCGATCGCTATCAAGCGCGCCGGCCAACTCGTCTTCGATCTCGTTAACACTGCGCAACCCATCACAGAGGTGGAAAACGAGCACGCCAGTTGGCGGCACCAGGTGCATCTCGTCGGTTCGAGAGTTGTAAAAGAGATGACCATCCTTCCGCGGCCGCGCCACGCACCATTCAGTGGGCTGCAGGACAGTGTCGGGTTCGACCTTTTTCATAGCGGCCTCCTTAAATCGGCAAGCCTTCGCCGGCGGCTATGCCGGCGGCCTCGTCAATTTGCATGGTGTTGACCCAGCAGTGCGGGTCGCCGGCGAGCGGGTCGCCGTCGCTATATGCATAAGCGACGGCTCGGCAGCCACCACATGTCTTTAAGTGGCTGCACGTTCCGCAATTGCCGCTGACGTGGCCCTGTCGATCACGAAACTGGGCCAGCAGGAGCGAGCGATCCCAGAGGTTTCGGAAGCCGTCCCGCGGGATGTTGCCGATCGTAGTTGGAAGAAATACACAGGGCGTGACCGTTCCATCGGGCATAATGCGCGCGATCAATCGTCCGGCGCCGCATCCGACGTATTTCCGCTGCTCTTCCTCCGTGACCAGGAGGCCAACGCGGCAGTCATGCCACATGATGTCAAGGCGGCCCTTGTACTTTTCCCGAGCATCGACCCATTCGCGCAGAACGGAGTGAAGCTGATCGGGCGCGAGCGCGAGGGCGCGCGTCCCGCGGCCTGCCGGCACATACTCGGAGAGATTGACCGCATCCGCTCCGAGCTTCTCCGCCAACGCGATAACGTCGTGACCATGCTTCCAGTTGATCTGGGTTGGCGTGAAGCCGACGACGACCCGTACATCGCGAGCGATGAGCCGCTCGATGGCGCCCACTGCCTTGTCGAAACAGCCGGGAAGTTGCCGAAAATAATCGTGTGTCGCGGGATCGTGGCTGTCGAGGCTGATGGTGACGCTCTTGACACCAAGTTCCTTTAGGAGGTCCGCGTTCCGATCGTTGATGCACGAGCCGTTGCTGCCGACGTTGACATTGAGCCCGCGTCTAACCGCGTGCCCGACAAGCTCGTGCCAATGCCGGTGCATGAGGGGCTCTCCACCGGAAAAAGCCAGCACTAGCACCCCGGCATCCGCCAACTGGTCGATGAGGTCGAGGGCATCCGGCAGCGGCAATTCACGCGACGGGACCTCGGGTCCGGACGCCGAATAGCAATGGAGACAGCGAGCATTGCAGTGGTGGGTTATTTCCCACGCGACATAGAGCGGAGCCGCGAATTCGGTCACCGCAGGCTGATTCATTCCCACCTGGGCCCTCCTGTCTAGATCAGGTTTGTCAAATCCTCATAGGTTTCGATTTCCACGCCCTCAACGAGAAGTGTCCGCCACTCTCGAAGCAGATTCTGCATCTGCGGGTCGTCTCGAACGCGGGCTTCGTCACTCCGGAACGCCTCGATTGTTTCATATTCGATTACTTCAATGAAACAGCGAGGATCATCGATGTTTCGGAGCAGTCTCACCCGAACACCCGACAGTGACTCATAGAAGGGGATCGCTTGCTTTAGAAAAGCGGCGAGTTCGCTGTCGTCCCCAGTTCGAGTCCTTATCCTGAGATGCAGTGTGCGCTTCGTGATAGCCTCCCATTCTGAGCGCGCTTCATGAAACCATCGTCCGCCTGTGAGGAACTTGATCTAGATCAACCTGATCTGGTCTGTTTGTGACGGCTCATCACACGCTGATGTGGGTCCGCTCTCAGATTCCGCTCGGACGTTGTTTTCGCGACAAAGCGGGAGCCAGCGCGACTTCGTACATATCTCACTTCTCGAAGGTGGGCAGCGGGAGAGCCAGTGGCTTGAATAACATCACATCATTCGCCACGGACGAAAGCAGAGGTGAACCGTTGAGCGGCACCTTTCCCAGCCGCGAATCCAAGGGGTCGTCGCCTGCTTTGTGCGGCTCCGGCGCCGACAGGATAGCCATAAATTGAAACCAAGAACGGCCAGGAGACTTGGAACAGCACAGGCAGGACTCTCAGTGAGAAGAGATAGCTCGTTCCGCGGGCCAACTTCTTGCGCCATCCGTCTTTCCCCAATACGAATGCGGAACAGAAACTGGAGTTTCATACATTGAGCGAACAAGCTGATCGCCGGAACGTGGACCTGATAGGACTGACCGCCGATATTGTTTCAGCGTTTGTCCAAAACAACGCTGTGCCAGTGGCTGGTCTGCCGGATCTAATATCGTCTGTGAACGCCACTCTTAGAAATCTCGGTCGGCCGGACATCGTTGAACAGCCGCCACTAACACCAGCGGTCAATCCGAAAAGATCGGTGTTTCCCGATTACATCGTCTGCCTAGAGGATGGAAAAAAGTTCAAGTCGCTGAAGCGGCACCTCAGGACGGACTTTGGGCTCACCGCTGACGAATACCGCGCGAAATGGGGGCTCCCGCGTGATTATCCAATGGTGGCTCCGAGCTATTCCGCAACCCGCTCTGTGCTCGCAAAATCATCGGGCCTGGGCCGCAAACCATCGGCACGTGTCAAGAAATCGACGCCGAAGCGAAAGGCGAAAGCTTAACTACTTCGCCAGTTCTGCGGTTGTTACAGTCCTCCTCTAGTGCCGCGACAAGCTTTCTGTCTGGAAGTTCGGTCTGTTGCCGGGTTGAACTGCCGAGTCCACGCACAGGCTCGCCGGATGTCTCCAAACTGTTGCCGTCGTGTGCCCTTGTGTGGCTGCATGTTCCGGTGATGCAAGTTCCTGCGCATGTCAGGGCTCCGCGTGATCTGGTTTGCGCCGGCGCAAAGATCGCGCGGCATTTGTCGGCTACAGATGGCCGTGATCGTTTCGACATGGGCTCAGGAACAGTAGGTCCAATTCTTCAGCACAGATTTGGAAAACCGCTCCTGCCCGCAAACGGGGGCTCGCAAATGGAACACCGAGAGCACGATAGGCACGGCCTCCATGAGGATGCCTTTGCAATGTTTTTGGGGACGCTCTTCGTCGCACTCGGCACGGTGATCTACGCCAAAGCGACGCTTCTGGTCGGCGGAATGGCCGGAATGGCCCTTCTACTGCAATACGCCACCGGCATGCAGTTCTGGGTAGCATTTTCTCTTATCAACCTGCCCTTTTACTATCTCGCGATCAGGCGAATGGGCTGGCGTTTCACAGTCAGGACGTTTCTCGCCGTCAGCCTCGTTTCCCTGTTGTCACGATTATCGGCACGCTGGGTCGAATTTTCCCTACTAGATCCCACCTACGCAGCCGTGGTGGGCGGTGGCCTGTGCGGGACGGGGCTTTTGATTCTATTTCGCCACCGTACTGGTCTTGGCGGCATCAATATCCTGGCCATCTTTCTCCAGGAGACCTTGGGGATTAGGGCTGGCTACTTCCAGCTTGCCGTTGATCTCGGAATCCTCGGCGCCGCCTTGTTCGTCCTGACACCCGATCATCTGGTGCTGTCGATCCTTGGTGCGGCAATCGTCAACATGATCATTGCCATCAATCACAAGCCTGATCGCTATCTTGGCGTCACCTAAGGTTCGGAGGGGCAGATCGCTGGCGAACGACACGGCCAAACGACGTCATTAAGCACGTGTTGGGCGTAAGCCAGCGTGAGGCGCCCTCACTTCGCATCAAGTCCCGACCGAAGCACCGCATTGCCGTCGGACGGAAGCGGCGGTAGGCATTGGGGACTCTGACGCGCAATTCATGCAACCTCTGTCTTCGTTTCGCTCATCGGCGACCAACGCGACAGCAGTCGTTCCGCTGCCGTAAGCGGATTGGATACGATCTCGGACAGGTCCATTTCTCGTGCAAGCCCCGCAGAGAATTCGCGGAACGGCAATAAGTTGATGAGGGGAATACCTATCAGGACGGGAACGGATAGCTCAAGCGCCCTGGCGATCAGCGATCTAAAACCGCCGCCTTCGACCTCGGTCTTTCCGAATTTGCAGAGGACCAGCAAGGCGGTCTGGCTTGACAACTGCGCTTCGGCAACCGTGCAGGCGCGGAGCAGCCGATCGGTGTTCAAAACGCAGCCTCGTGCTTGAGGACCTCGATCATCTGATATCGCATGAAGCTCACCTGTGGCGAGGTCCCGAAGATACATGTCGCATTTCAGGCGACCTGGGTTCGGCTCACTATGCTGGATGAGGCCGGCCAGTCGCATACCTTGCTCGGCCGCGGCAGCGGTGAATTCCTGCAAAAAAGCTTCGAACTTGGGACCGTCTGAATAAACGATCGCGGTGACTGGGTAACCAAGGCGGTCGATCTGCATGCGAGAGTTTCCTTCCGTAAGAATTTGCGTCAGTTAACATCGAACCGCGGCTGGTCGAACGGAAGCACTTCGAGGGGCGTACCAACTTCGACGGGCGTTGATGCGCCGGGCACAACGGCAACCGCATCCGCGAATGCCAACGGCATCATTCTGTGCGATCCGTCCGGCCCGCTGCGATGTGCGGTCAATCGACCCTGGTCGACTTTCAAGCGGACCGGCAGCAGTTCCGTGCGATCCGGCTTGCGGGGATGTGTGAAGTTTATCTCGGCCGTGATGCGGTTCGCTGGAGCTTGACCGAGAAGGGCTTTCATCATCGGGCGCACGAAGGCGAGCGCGCCAAACGCTGCAGCTTGTGGGTTGCCGGGTAGTCCTATGAAATACGCGCCTGCAAGCGTGCCGAAAGCCAGCGGCTTTCCGGGCTTCATCGCCACCTTGACGATGTCGAGGCCACCCCCGGCACGTACGACGGCATTGCGCACATGATCTTCTTCGCCGACCGACATACCAGCGGTGACGATGACGAGGTCGGCCGCTCCCGCGATGCTTTCGAGCGCTTGCGCGATGGCAGTCAGGTCATCACGAACGGTTAGGGAGGTGACATGCGCGCTCGGCGCCGCCAGCAGCGCGCCAAGCATGGGCCCGTTGCTGTCGTAAACGGCGCCAAGCGGAAGCGGTTCGCCTGCATTGCGAAGCTCGCTTCCGGTCGCGAGAACCGCGACCTGCAAGGGACGGGCAACCGAAACCGTCGCAATACCAAGCGCGCTTAGCAGCGCAACTTCTGTCCAGCCGATGACGCGGCCTGGCCGAAGGATAGCCGTGCCCTTTGCTACGTCCTCGCCAACCCGTCGAATGTGGCAACCAGCTTCGACGTCAAGCCCGAACTGCACGTGATCGCCCCTGCAGGTTGCGTGCTCCTGCATGACGACGGTATCCGCTCCGTCTGGCAATGGGGCACCAGTCATGACGCGATGGGCTGTCCCCGGCGTCAACAGGTCCGGTTTGTCGCCTGCGCGCGTGCGACCGGACAAAGGGAGGACCAGCGGCACGCCCGTCTCGCCCGAAAGACGGACGGCATATCCATCCATCGCCGCCTGATTGAACGCAGGAAGGGGGCGCGGAGCTTCGATCGTCGCGGCCAGGACGCGTCCTACTGCACGAGCCAACGGCACGTCTTCCTGTCTGTTGAGCGGTTCAGCAAGTGCGACGGCAACGGCTCGAGCGGTCTCAAACGACATTATCTGCGCGTCTGAGCGGAAGCAGTCGTTGCGCAGGGCACCCATCGTCAGGAAGCCTTCACCGCCGGCAGGGACTTTTCGAGAATTGCGCGCATGGCCGCGAGGCCGGGATCTTCCGCTCGGTTCATGAGACCGATGAGCTGCGTCCAATGATCGTCCGATGCGGTGTCCAGGAAATTGCGAACGGCCGAGCCGACGATCTCGGCTGGCAAGCGACCGGACGCATCAGCAGCCGCAGCCAAACGGGTCAACAAGGCGGGCTCGTCGAACGCCGAGACAAGACCCATCGCAACTCTAGGATCTTCCAGGGAGGCTATGAGGTTTCCGAGCATTGCGCCGTCCTCACTGCACTAACGGCGAAGATGAACCGTCGATATCGATTCCCCTGATATCCGCCTGACCGACAAGCAGAGAGACGTATTGAGCCGTCGCTTGCCGATTGACGTGCTCGGTCAAGTAGGCGGCGATGCGCTCCCGAACGACGTCAAACGGGAGTTGGCGGCCGTCGATCCTTCGCGACAGGCGAATGAGGTGGACGCCGTAGCGTGTCTCCACCGGAGGAGAGATGTCACCGGGGGCGAGTTGAATCAGGGCGGCTTCGAATTCCGGCGTCGTGTCCCCCGGCCCGATCTGGCCGAGGCTGCCGCCAAGCGCTCCCGATGGGCAATCCGAACAGTCCTGCGCCAGCGCTGCGAAACGCTCCGGTGCGCTTGCCAGCGCCGATCTGAGCGACAGCGCCTTTTCTCGCGCCGCGGCGAAAGCTTCGTCTTCATCGCGACGGGCGCCGATGAGGATGTGATCGGCTTCGTAGAGCGATGGCGTCACGAAGCGGCGAAGGTTGTTCTCGTAGAAGCGACGCAGCATCTCCTCGTCCGCTTCCGGCACACGGACTTCGCGTTCGATGAGGCCGCGCACTAGCGCATCCTCATCGGTCTCCCGGCGTCCGTCCTGGTCGGTCCTTTGCTCCGTGGCGATATCGAGACGCCGTGCTTCCTGTAGGAGCAATTCGCGAATGATCAGCGCGCGCGTCGCCGCTTTCCAGCCCTCACCTGGATTGCGAGCGGGAAAGTTCTGCACTTCGGCGGCGATCGCCTTACGCGAGATCGTCACACCATTGACCGTTACTGGGGGCATCGCCACGCGCTCGCGCGATGGAGTCGTGTCGGGCGTCGCCGGTCGGTGCTCGTGCGGATGTTCGCAGGACGGTGCGCGGCTGGCCGCGTGATCGATGATAAGAGCGGTCATGACTTACTCCGCAGGCTGGGGTGCAGGAATTGCAATAGGCCGCACCGGCGCAGGCGACGGGACAGTTGACACAGGCGCAGGCGATCGGCGGGTCGCCAGGCGAGTGCGCACCACCTGGTAGCCGGGGCGACCGAGATACCAGACCGGAGCACTCCAGACGTGGACCAGCCTCGTGAACGGGAAGACGAGGAAGATGGTCATACCCAACAGGAGATGCGCCTTGAAGATCGGGTTGACGTCGGCGACATAGGCTGCGGCCGCCGGCTGCAAGGTGAGAATTCCCTGAGCCCAGTTCATGAATTTCACCATCTCGTGGCCATCCATATGACCGAGCGAGACGAAGATGGTGGAAAGGCCAAGAGTGAGTTGCAGCCAGAGCAGCAACAGAATGGCGATGTCGCCGGGAGCGGACGTATTGCGAATGCGGGCATCGAACAGCCGACGATGGGCGAGAAGCGCGATGCCAACGAAGCAGGCAACGCCGGCGATGCCGCCGACGGTGATGGCGAGGCCCTGCTTGAAACTGTGAGAGATGCCGAGCGCGTCAAACACCCAGATCGGCGTCAACAGGCCGACGAAATGCCCGCCGAAGATCGCCAGGATACCCACATGGAAGAGATTGGAACCCCAGCGGAGCTGCCGCCGTCGCAGAAGCTGGGAGGAACCTGTCTTCCAGGTATACTGCTCGCGGTCGAAACGGATCAGGCTCCCAAGCAGGAAGACGGTCAGGCAGAAATAGGGATACCAGCCAAAGAGCACGTCGTTGATTGCGTTGGACATAGCTAGCCTCCCGGTCAGGCCACGTTGTGCCGCGCGTCGCGGTTCGCCGCGCGCATCTGGATTCTCAGCCGATCGACGGAGCAGCCGTCGGTCGCATTTCCTGGACCGAAAGTGACGGCGGCTTCTTCCCAGGCGGCATCGATGGAAGCCAGGTCGTCGGGCTCGTCATTGATCTCGACCGTGCCGGCGACCACAGCGGTTTCGTTTATGATCGAGAGCGCGGCCGTGAACACAGCGGCATAACCTCCGGTCCGCTGGGCCAGCCTTTCCTCAAGCAGCGAGAAAATATGGGCGGTTTCCTTGAGCAGGCCACGCGCCTCCTCGAGCGGGCGAGCGGACAGAAACTCAAGGAAAAGCGGGATGAAATCGGGCAACTCGTTTGCCGCGATAAGAAGTCCGCCGCGTTGATAGTGCTCGAGCAGATCGACCATCGCCTGTCCACGGTCACGGCTTTCGCCGTGGATGTGCTCGAAGAGATGCAGCGAGTGGCGACGGGTCTTGTCGAACAACTCCACATAGCGCTCCTGGAGATCGTACAGATCCAATGTGCCCAGATCGGCAAGCAGAGGGCGCAGTTGCTCCCTTGCTTCGACCGATATCAGCCCCTCGGCCTCGATCGCCGCGGTAATTTCCGGGATTGCCGAGGAAAGGTCCTCCGTCGGATAGGCTAGGAGCGCCGAGAGCGCTCTGAACGTCCTGTTCGAGATCGGGTCGCTCATCACGCGATCTCCATCGGGTTGGTTGGTCGCTTGGTCTGCTTGGTGCCAAAGAGGTTCGTCTCCGTGGAGCCGCTCGAGCAGCCGTTTCCGAAGGAGAAGCCGCAGGAGCCGCGCATGTCCTGAGCGTCTTCACTCCATTCGCGGTGTGCCGTCGGGATGACGAACCGGTCCTCGTAGTTCGCGATCGCCATCACCTTGTACATTTCATCAATAGCCGTGCCCGTCAGGCCGACCCGCGCCGCGATCGACTCGTCGAGGCGACCGTCGATCGTCTTTGCCCGCATGTAGCTGCGCATCGCGAGCATGCGTTCGAGTGCAAGAGCGACAGGCTCCTCCTTGCCCGCGGTGAGCAGATTGGCGAGATACTGGAGCGGGATGCGCAGGCTGCGCACATCGGGCATGTCGCCGTCGACGCCCATCTTGCCTGCCGCGGCCGCTGATTGGATGGGCGACAGCGGCGGCACGTACCAGACCATCGGCAGGGTGCGGTATTCCGGGTGCAGCGGAAAGGCGATTTTCCACTCCATCGCCATCTTCCAGACGGGCGACAATTTGGCTGCTTCCAGCCAGTTGTCGGGAATCCCATCAGCCCGGGCCTGGGCGAGAACGGCCGGGTCGTTCGGATTGAGGAAAACGTCGAGCTGCGCCTGATAGAGGTCCTTTTCATCGGGAGTGCTGGCGGCCGCCTCGATACGGTCCGCATCGTAGAGGATCACCCCGAGATAGCGGATGCGCCCGACGCAGGTTTCCGAACAGACCGTCGGCTGCCCCGCCTCGATGCGGGGGTAGCAGAAGATGCACTTCTCCGATTTGCCGGACGACCAGTTGTAGTAGATCTTCTTGTAGGGGCAGCCGGAGACGCACATGCGCCAGCCACGGCATTTGTCCTGGTCGATCAGGACGATCCCGTCCTCCTCTCGTTTATAGATCGCTCCCGATGGGCATACCGCCGCGCAGGTCGGGTTGAGGCAATGCTCGCACAATCGCGGCAGATACATCATGAACGTGTTTTCGAACTGACCATAGATGTCCTTCTGGACACCCTCGAAATTTACGTCCTTCGAACGCTTCTCGAACTCGCCGCCGAGGATCTCCTCCCAGTTCGGCCCCCACTCGATCTTTTCCATCCGCTCGCCGGTGATCGCCGAACGCGGGCGGGCCGTGGGGAAAGCTTTCGATTCCTTCGCCGTATGCAGGTGCTGGTAGTCGAAGGTGAACGGCTCGTAGTAGTCGTCAATCTCCGGCAGGTCGGGGTTGGCGAAGATGTTGGCAAGGATGCGCCATTTGGCGCCCATCTTAGGCTCGATGCGGCCATTCTTCTTGCGCCGCCATCCCCCGTTCCATTTCTTCTGGTTCTCCCATTCCTTGGGATAGCCGACGCCAGGCTTGGTCTCGACATTGTTGAACCAGGCGTATTCGACGCCTTCCCTGTTGGTCCAGACGTTCTTGCAGGTGACGGAGCAGGTGTGGCACCCGATGCATTTATCGAGGTTCAGCACCATCGCGATCTGAGCGCGGATTTTCATTCTGCAGCCTCCTTCGGCGCTTCGGATGCGAGCGGCCCTTCGAGCCAATCGACATTGGCCATCTTGCGGACGACAATGAATTCGTCGCGGTTTGAGCCCACGGTGCCGTAATAGTTGAAGCCGTAGGACTGCTGGGCGTAGCCGCCGATCATGTGGGTAGGTTTCAGCACCGTTCGGGTGACCGAGTTGTGGATGCCGCCGCGGTGGCCGGTCATCTCCGATCCCGGCGTGTTCACGATCTTTTCCTGGGCGTGATACATCATCATCATGCCGGGCTTGACCCGCTGGGAGACGACGGCACGTGCGGTGAGCGCGCCGTTGATGTTGAAGACCTCGACCCAGTCATTGTCGACCAGGCCGGCCGTCTTGGCGTCGGTCTCCGAGATCCACACCACCGGGCCGCCGCGGTTGAGCGTCAGCATCAGAAGATTGTCCGAATAGGTGGAATGGATGCCCCACTTCTGATGGGGCGTGATGAAGTTGAGGACGATTTCCTTGTGCCCGTTGGGACGGACGTCCTTGATACCCGGGATCGTCTTGAGATCGACTGGCGGCTTCCAGGTGACGAGCCCCTCGCCGAAGGCCCTCATCCACAGGTGATCCTGGTAGAGCTGCTGGCGGCCGGTCAACGTCCGCCACGGGATCAATTCGTGGACGTTGGTGTAGCCGGCGTTGTAACAGACCTTCTCGCTTTCGATGCCGGACCATGTCGGCGAAGAGATGATCTTGCGCGGCTGGGCCTGGATATCGCGGAAGCGGATCTTCTCGTCTTCCTTCGGCAAGGCAAGGTGTGCATGCTCGCGGCCGGTGATCTCCGACAAGGCTTCCCAGGCCTTGATCGCGACCTCGCCATTCGTCTCCGGCGCAAGCATGAGAATGACCTCGGCGGCGTCGATGTCGGTCTCGATCTTCGGCAAGCCCTTGGCCGCGCCTTCGATATGGACGCCGTTAAGCGCTCCGAGCGCCTCGACTTCGTGCTTGGTGTTCCATGCGATGCCTTTGCCCCCGTTGCCGACTTTCGCCATCAGCGGCCCCAGCGCAGTGAACTGGGCGTAGAGATTGGGGTAATCGCGGGTGACAACTGTCACCGACGGCATTGTCTTGCCCGGAAGTGGCTCGACTTCGCCGAGCTTCCAGTCCTTCACGTCGAGGGCCTGGGCCATCTCGGCCGGGCTGTCATGCTGGATCGGAGTGAGAACCACATCCTGCTCAACGCCTAACACCTCCTGGGATACTTCCGAGAAGGCTTTGGCGAGGCTCTTGTAAATCTCCCAGTCGGAGCGCGACTCCCAGGCAGGATCCACCGCCGCCGACAGCGGATGGATGAACGGATGCATGTCGGACGTGTTGAGGTCGTTCTTCTCGTACCAGGTGGCCGTTGGCAGCACGATATCGGAGTAGACACAGGTGGTCGACATGCGGAAATCGAGCGTGACCAGGAGGTCGAGCTTCCCCTGCGGCGCCGTCTCGTGCCAGACGACTTCGGTGTTGCGGACCGCCCCTTCCGGGCCGAGGTCCTTGCCCATCACGCCGTGGGTAGTGCCGAGCAAATGCTTGAGGAAGTATTCGTGACCCTTGCCTGATGAGCCGAGGAGATTCGAGCGCCAGACGAACATGTTGCGCGGCCAGTTGGCGGGATCGTCGGGATCATGGCAGGAAAGTTCCAGTTCACCGGATTTCAGCGCGTTGACGACATAGTCCTTCGGCTCAAGGCCGGCGGCTTTGGCCTTGGCGGCGATCGTCAGCGGATTCTGCTTCAGCTGAGGCGCCGAGGGCAACCAACCCATACGTTCAGCGCGCACATTGTAATCGATGAAACTCTTGTTCCAATCGCCTTCGGGCGCGGTCGGAGACAGTATTTCAGCAGCCGTCAGGGTCTCATAGCGCCACTGGTCGGTCTGCGCATAGAAGAAGGACGTCGAGTTCATGTGCCGGGGTGGCCGGCTCCAGTCGAGCCCGAACGCAAGCGGTGTCCAGCCTGTCTGCGGGCGGAGTTTTTCCTGTCCCACATAATGTGACCAGCCCCCGCCCGATTGGCCGATGGCGCCGCAGAAAACCAGGAGATTGATGATCCCCCGGTAGGTCATGTCCATGTGGTACCAGTGGTTCACACCAGCGCCGAGGATCACCATCGAACGGCCGTTGGTTTTCTCCGCGTTGGTGGCAAATTCACGGGCAACCGTGATGATCGCATCGCGCTTTACCCCGGTAATGCGCTCCGCCCAGGCGGGCGTGAACGGCACGTCCTCGTCATAGCTCTTGGCCGCGTGATCGCCGCCAAAGCCACGATCGAGACCATAATTGGCCATCATCAGGTCGTGCACGGTGGCAACTGCCACCTTGGAGCCATCGCTCAGCTTGATCCGCCGGATCGGAAGATTGCGCGTGAGGATCTCACCGTGATCGGTCGAGACAAAATGCTCGGTCGCGCGACCGCCGAAGTAGGGGAAATCGACAGCTGCAATCTCGGCTTTCTTGCCAGCAAGCGTCAGCCTGAGCCGAATGTCTTGGCCACTGCCGTCCTTTTCCTCAAGATTCCATTTGGCGCCCTCGCCCCAGCGATAGCCTATCGAACCGCGCGGCGAGACGAGTGCATCGGTGGCCTCGTCGATCGCGACCGTTTTCCATTCCGGATTGTTGCTCTCGCCCAAACCGCCAGCGATCTCCGAGGTCCGCAGGAGCCGTTCGGGAACGAGCCGGCCGTCGCGTTCTGTCAGGCGAACCAGGAACGGCAGGTCGGTGTATTTGCGGGCGTAGTCGTCGAAATACGGAACCGTGCGATCGAGGTAATATTCGCGAAGAATGACGTGGCCCATGGCCAATGCCAGCGCGGCGTCGGTCCCCTGCTTCGGGTTGAGCCAGATATCGGCGAACTTGGTCGCCTCGGCGTAGTCCGGGCTGACGACCGCGCTCTTGGTGCCCTTGTAGCGAACTTCGGTATAAAAATGTGCATCGGGCGTGCGCGTCTGCGGCACGTTGGAACCCCAGACGATGATGAAGCCGGCATTGTACCAGTCGGCGCTTTCAGGAACGTCGGTCTGCTCGCCCCAGGTCTGGGGGCTTGCGGGCGGCAGATCGCAATACCAGTCGTAGAATGACATGCACACGCCGCCCATCAACGACAGGTAGCGCGAGCCCGCCGCGTACGAGACCATCGACATGGCCGGGATCGGCGAGAAGCCGATGACACGGTCGGGACCATGTGCCTTTACCGTATAGGCATTGGCCGCCGCGATGAGTTCGTTCACCTCGTCCCAGGTGGCGCGCACGAAGCCACCGTGGCCGCGGATGGAGATGTAGGATTGCCGCTTGTCAGCATCCTTGACGATCGAGGCCCATGCGGCAACGGGCGGCATCGTGGAACGAGCGGCCCGCCACAGCTTCAATAGCCGACCGCGGATCATCGGGTATTTCACCCGCGCGCCGGAATAGAGGTACCAGCTATAGGAGGCACCACGCGCGCAGCCGCGCGGTTCATGGTTAGGGAGATCGGGCCGCGTGCGTGGATAGTCGGTCTGCTGTGTCTCCCAGGTGACGATGCCGCCTTTGACGTAAATCTTCCACGAGCAGGAGCCGGTGCAGTTCACGCCATGGGTGGAGCGCACGATCTTGTCGTGCTGCCAGCGCTTGCGGTAGCCGTCCTCCCAAGAGCGATCCTCAATGGTGACGATGCCGTGGCCGTCGGAGAAACTGTCGACGGTCTTGCGGAAGAAGGTTAGCCGGTCGAGAAAATGCGACATTGCTCTTGCCTCTGATTATTCGGCTGCGGCCGGTTGGACGGACGCGCCGCGCTTGGCACGCTCGATGTCGTGGAGAAGGCCGCCCTTGCGGGTGTAGACGGCCCAAGTGATGACGAGGCAGCTGACGTAGAACATCAAGAACCCCCAGAGCGCGGCGCTCGGCCCGCCCGTCAAGGCGATCGAGCTGCCATAGCTCTTCGGGATGAAGAAGGCGCCGAAGGCTGCGATCGCTGACGTAAAGCCGGTGATGGCGGCGGACTCCTTCTCCGCCTGCCGACGGCGCGTCTCTGCATCTGCCGTGGGCATCAAGCGGCCCATCTCCTTGGCCATGATCACCGGGATCATCTGGAAGGTGGAGGCATTGCCGACACCGGTGGCGAAGAACAGCAGCAGGAAGGCGGCGAAGAAGCCAAGGAATGCACCAGGTTGATCCTTGATGCCGATGAACCACAAAACCCCTGCTGCACCCGCGATCATTAGGACGAAGACCCAGAAGGTGACGCGCGCGCCGCCATATTTGTCTGCCAGCCACCCGGTACCCGAGCGCGACAGGGCGCCGACAAGCGGGCCGAGAAAGGCGAACTGAAGTGCGTTGACGTCTGGGAACAACATTTTCGTGAGCAGCGGGAATCCGGCCGAATAGCCAATGAAAGACCCAAAAGTTCCAGTGTAGAGCCAGCACATGATCCAATTGTGCCGGCGCTGGAAGATCACAGCCTGCTCGGTGAAGGATGCCTTGGCCGAAGCGATGTCGTTCATGCCGAACCAGGCCGCAAAAGCCGAGATCGCGATAAACGGCACGAATACGAAGCCGGCATTCTGCAGCCACAAGGGCGCCTCGCCCGTCGGCCCCTTGACCATGGCCGGATCGCCACCGAACCAGCCGAATATCCCGGCGGTGATTGCGAGCGGCACGACGAACTGGACGACGCTGACGCCGAGATTGCCAAGGCCAGCGTTAAGCGCAAGCGCATTTCCTTTTTCCGCCTTCGGGAAGAAGAAGGAGATGTTGGCCATGGAAGAGGCAAAGTTGCCGCCGCCTAAGCCGCAAAGCAACGCAAGCATCAACAGCACGACATAGGGCGTGTCAGGATTCTGCACTGCATAGCCGATCCCAACCGCCGGGATGAGGAGCGACCATGTCGTTAGGGTCGTCCAGAGCCTGCCGCCAAAGATTGGCACCATGAAGGAATAGAAGATGCGCAGCGTCGCGCCCGAGATTCCCGGCAGAGCTGCAAGCCAGAAGAGCTGGTCGGTGGTGAAGGTGAAGCCGACGAGCGGCAGCTTGGCGACGACGACGGACCATACCTGCCAGATGGCAAAAGAAAGGAGAAGTGCCGGGATCGAAAGCCATAGGTTACGCCTGGCGATCTGGCGGCCGCTTTCAGCCCAGAATACCTTGTCCTCCGGACGCCAGTCGGTGAGAGCACCGCCTGATCGGGCCCCTATTGCGGGTTTGGGCATGCCCTGCATCTCGGGGAATGGCGGGAGCTTGGCGAGGGCTTCGCCAGCGACCCCGCGTTCCATCTGGCGGATGGCGACGTGCATCCACAGGAGCGCACCAGTGACCAGCACAAAGAGCGCCATGAAGCAGCTTGTCCACAGGCCGGTGAGGTCAAGCAGCAAACCGAACAGGATCGGCAGCACGAAGCCGCCCAAGCCGCCGATCATCCCTACGAGGCCGCCGACCGAGCCCACATGCTCGGGATAGTAGACCGGGATGTGCTTGTAGACCGCAGCCTTGCCGAGAGCCATGAAGAAGCCCAGCACAAAGATCGTGATGACGAAGCCGACGAGACTCATCTCCAGGTGGAAGGACGTCGCACCCTTGAGTCCGTGGACCACGTAGTCGGTCGGCGGATAGGACAGGATGAAGGTCGCCACGACCGAGACCAGAAAGGTCCAGTAGAGCACGCGCCGCGCGCCAAAGCTGTCCGACAGGTGTCCGCCATAGGCCCGAAAGAGGCTCGCCGGCACCGAGAAGGAGGCCGCAATCATGCCAGCCGTCTTGATGTCGAGACCGTAGACGTTGATGAGATATTGCGGCAGCCAGAGCGCGAGCGCGACAAAGGCGCCGAACACAAAGAAATAGTAGAGCGCGAAGCGCCAGATCTGCACATTCTTCAGGGGTTCAAGTTCGAGCCAGGCGCTTTTCGGCCTGATGCCGGACCGCCGACGTTCGACGATTACGGGGTCGTCCTCCGTCGTGAGCCAGAAGATGACGGCCATGACGACGAGGGCTGCTGCCCAGAGTTGTGCGACGACCTGCCATCCAAAGGCGACGAGCACGAAGGGAGCGAGGAATTTGGTGACCGCTGCACCGACATTGCCGGCACCAAAGATGCCAAGCGCTGTGCCTTGCCTTTCCGGCGGGAACCACCGCGACACATAGGCAACTCCAACTGCAAAAGAGCCGCCGGCCATGCCAACGCCAAGCGCGGCTACGAGCATTTGCGGATAAGTTTGGGCATAAGACAGCAGAAAGGTCGCGGCGGCGGCGGCGAGCATGTTCGCTGTAAAGACGATCCGACCGCCATAACGGTCGGTCCAGATCCCCAGCACAACCCTCAAGAGAGAGCCCGTAAGAATTGGTGTGCCGACAAGCAAGCCGAATTGTGTTTCGCTGAGGCCGAGCTCCTGGCGCATGCGAATGCCGATGATGGAGAAGATGGTCCATACGGCGAAGCAGACCGTGAACGCTGCCGTGCTCGCACCCAGGATTTGACTGGACTTCGGATACACAGTCGTTTGCATCGGCGACGGCCCCTTCGACAGTTGGTCCATAGAAGCGGAATCGTCCCGCCCGAAGCCAAAATGGCCAACCTGGCGCCTTGCGACCTTGATCTAGGTCAAAGACTGCTGTGACTTCTGTCACGAATGATGCGGTGGTGTGGGAGAGCCGCGATCGAGGGGACAATCCGTTGCATGGAATGACGGGTGAGGAAGTGGCACCGGAAGCGCTGCGGCTGTTTCGGGCGCTGTCCGTAGCCATGCGCACCGACCTGCTACGAAACGCCGTGGTGCACAGTGTAGCCTCAGGCACCGTTTTGTTCGAGCAAGGCGATGTGCCGACCTTCCAACTGATCGTGCTGGCAGGATCCGTGCAATTGTTTGGACGATCAGCCGACGGTCGAGAAGTGCTGATCGAGGCCGTTCGGGCCCAAGACCTCGTTATCCCTGCCGCTGTCTTGACCGGAGCGCCCTATCTCATGCAGGCCCGGGTGCCTGAGCCTTCGCGCCTTCTGTTGATTCATGCGGCGGCGTTTCGCGCGGCCGTGGAGACGAACCCTCTGCTGGCACAGGCGGTGATCGGAAGCCTCGCACAACAGTTTCGACGCATGGTTCGGCAGATCAAGAGCCTCAAGTTAAGGACCGCGATACAGCGTGTCGGATGTTACCTCTTGGCCCTGTCACAGAGGCAACGCACTCCAGACAAAGCGGCCCTACCGTTTGAGAAGATGCTGATTGCCTCCGAACTTGGTATAACTCGAGAATCCTTTTCGCGTGCACTGTCCAGCCTGAGCAACTCAGGCATTCAAGTCCATGGCCAAATTGTCTTGATTCATGACGCTCCTCGGCTAGCCGCCGAATGCGGGTACGACCCCGTTACCGACGGGCCAGATACCGATGACTTCGTAGTCTGATTGACCGAAATCGCGGCAATCACTGCTTTTGGTTGATCCAAGTCAACGCCTGTCCGTCACTCTTGCCGTCACCTCAACCAGTTGAGGAAGGAGAACTGGTGTGCCAACGGAAAGCTCGACGATCACCATCCTAGTGTTGGATGTCTTTGCCTTCCTGGCTGTGCTGGCCTACGCCTCTTTCGAATCGCGTCATAAGTCACGCAAACAGCGCCGTGCGCTGATCCACACGGATTTGGACGAGAGACCTCGCCAGAATTCAATCAAGCCGAAAGCCTGAAGCGCCAAACATGAGATGGCGACCCGTTATCAGGGGAACCTTGAGGATAGGTCCTTGCTCATCAAAGTCCTGGATCGGCGGCCCTGCAACGTACGGATGCATCTTCAGCATGGTCTGCCAGATGGTGGGAAAGTCCGCACCTTGGCTGCGCGTAAAGTTGCACTCCCTGACAAGCCTGGAAACGACATCGGCCATTGGGGGCGACCTCTTCGATAAACTGCTGAATCTTCGAAGACACTTTGATCTCGGCCACCCGCATTGATCTCGATCAAATGGGCCGACATTTCTCGCCGCGCGGCCTAACTTCACTCGCGTCTTTGATGCGCATCAAGGACGCGAGTGGCATCGGCTGCCATTGTGTCGGCGATGAAGCGAAGCTCCATCCTATCGAAAAAACTCGAGATTGCAGGCGAAACATGACCACGGACAGCAACGGCATTCTTTCCACACGCACTGGATTTCGCTTCGAAGTGCGCCGCGCAAGGCCCGAAGACGAGCCTGCTTTGGCAGAGTTCTTTACCCATGTGACGCCCGATGACCTGCGGTTTCGCTTTCTCGGCGGACTGAAGGCGGTTTCGCATGAGCGGCTCGTGGCAATGACGCGCTCCGATGATGCCCGGATACACAACTTCCTTGCCTTTTCGGTCAACGGATTGCTGATCGCGGTTGCGATGTTGGCATGCGATCAGCCTCGCCGGCACGGAGAAGTCGCGATCTGCACTCGTGAAGACCACAAGCACCTGGGCGTCAGCTGGGAGTTGCTCTCATACGTCGCGAAATATGCCGATGAGTTGGGCCTCGACGCCATCGAGTCGATCGAGAGCCGCGAAAACCGCGCCGCGATCGAACTCGAGCGCGACATGGGCTTCACTGTGACGGCCTACCCCGATGATCCGGCGCTTGTTCTGGTTCGGCGACAGCTCGGTTGCACAGCATCTTGAAGCAGCGGCCAGCAGAACCGCCGTGGAGTTGTGGATGGACATGGGACCGCTCTGCAACCGGCGCGATCGGCGGACATCAGAGGCGGCCCCCAGTTTCTACAAAACGTTGTGTTCTTTGCGCTGGAGCAAAGAGGCGGCTGATCTCCTAGATAAGTAGACAATCGTAATCATGTTTGTTGGTTCACTGGGTTCCGGGATATGTCGGAACCCGTTTCGTTGCCGATCCGGTAAAATATCAGCCGAAGGCAAAGATCGTCGCCGTCGATAGCAAGGGAGCAGTCAATGTCTCGTCAGTTGATCTTATTTTCATCAATCACAGCTCTGCTGGTGACCGCTTCAGGAGCTTGCGCGCTGGAATATCCCATTGGCGAACCTAAACTGATGAGCGGCATGGAGGTTGCCGCCGTCTATCTGCAGCCGATCGAGATGGAGCCAGCTCACATCATGAGACCCGCGGCCGATTCCGATATGCATCTGGAAGCCGATATCCATGCCACGCGTGACAATGCCAATGGCTTTGCCGAAGGCGATTGGATCCCCAACCTTAGAATCGAATATGTGCTGACCAAGCTCGATGGGAATCAGAAGGTGGGCGGCGTTTTCATGCCCATGGTCGCCAGCGACGGTCCGCATTATGGCGACAACGTGAAGCTGATGGGACCAGGCAAATACAGCCTTCAGTTTAGTATTGCCTCGGAAGGGCCTGGCGCGTCCTCGCATTTCGGAAGACATGTCGACAAGGAGACGGGTGTCGGAGCGTGGCCCGAGACCTTTCACGTCGAATACGAATTCACCTATGCCGGCGTCGGCAAGAAGGGCGGTTACTAGACCTAGGTCAGCTGCCACTTCGAAATTTGTATTAGCTCATTCTGCATTGCCACCTTCCGGCCTCCTTGCGCGCAACGCAGAGCGGCAAAACAGGACGGACAGCCGAAAATGACCCTTTTCCCCCCTCCGACGCCGGTCGCCATCGCGGTCTGCCTTCTGGCAAACGCGCATCCGGCAGCCGCTGATGAAGATCCGACCTTTATCATCGAGCTCAGCGACGGCGCGATCGCGCCGCGATCGATCGAGGTGCCGGCCAACGCGCGCTTCAAACTGGAGCTTCGCAATACCGGCTCCAGTCCTGTCGAGTTCGAAAGCGTTGAGCTGCGCAAGGAGAAGGTGCTGGGACCCGGCGTGACATCCTTCGTCGTCATCCGGCGTCTCAATCCCGGCGAGTATCGCTTCTTCGACGATTTTCATCCCGGCATGCCGCCCGCCATGCTCATCGCCAAGGAGCCTGCGATCCAATGACCGCTCTCTTCGGACAGGTCGCCTTCGTGGTTTGGCGCGAGAGCATGGAGGCACTTCTGGTCGTCGGCATCCTGCAGGGATGGCTGACGCATCACGCTAGCGCGAGAGCCACAACCGGACGATATTTCCTTTGGGCCGGCGTCGCCGCCGGCGTCGCCGGGGCCGCACTTCTGGCTTTGGTCATCCTGTCCTTGGCGAGCCTACTCGAAGGAGACCGAGAAGATTATTTTCAGATCGCCATGGCCGGCCTGGCCGCCTTGCTCATACTGCAGATGGTCGTCTGGATGCACAGGCAAGGCAGAGGGCTGAAGCAGGAACTTGAACGCGGCGCAGAGCGCGCGCTGACCGGCCGCAACTGGTTGGGTCTTTTCTTCCTGGCTGCTGTCGCCGTGATGCGGGAAGGCAGTGAAACGGTTGTTTTCCTCTACGGCCTTTTGGCATCGGCGAGCGAAACGACACTGCCCGGGACCCTTGCGGCCGTCGTGGCGGGGTTTGCTTTTGCGGCCGCGTTCTATTGGCTGATTCAAGTGGCCGCCAGGCGCTTCCCCTGGTCCATATTCTTCCGCGCCACGGAAATCCTTCTGTTGGCGCTGGCCGCATCATTATTGATGGCTGCTCTTGACCGCGCCATGGCGCTGGAACTCATCCCGCCGCTCTCCGGATCTCTTTGGGACACGTCCTGGCTTCTGGACGATACGGGCAGGCTTGGCGGCATTGTTGCCGCCATGACAGGCTATCGCGCCCGGCCCGAACTGATGACGGCCCTGGTTTACGCGCTCTACTGGATCGCCGCCGTCGCACTGCTGCGATCAGCGCGGCCGCATCCCGCAGAACGCGCACCATGACGATACGGGTCGCGCCGCAACGACACGTTCAGCCCCTCCCGCCGAGCGACGTCTGGCAGAGGCTCGGGGATTGGCTGCAGCGCAATCAACAGTCGATCCGGATCGCACAATGGTCCGTCGTGCTGATCTACGCCATCCTGCTCGTCGTTCCCGTCTTCCTGCCTCTTCCGGACGACATGGCCTATTTGTGGAGCAATTTCACCCGCTTTGCGCAGTTTGCCTTCTGGGGTGTCTGGTGGCCGCTCGTGCTCTTGAGCACCGCGCTGGTCGGGCGGATGTGGTGCGGCATTCTCTGTCCGGAAGGAGCGATAACCGAATTCGTCAGCGGACGTGGACTTGGGAGAGCGATCCCGCGCTGGATGATGTGGCCCGGCTGGCCCACGATCGCCTTCGCCTGCACAACGTTGTACGGCCAGATGACGAGCGTCTACCAGTACCCCCGTCCAACGCTCCTGATTCTCGGCGGCTCGACGTTGGCGGCCGCCGTGATCGGCTATCTCTACGGGCGCAACAAGCGCGTGTGGTGCCGCTATCTCTGTCCGGTCAGCGGTGTCTTTGGCCTACTGGCTAAGCTGGCTCCGCTGCATTTCCGTGTAGATCCGCCGCTCTGGCAACAGTCCCAGCTCTCCGGGGTCAAGCCCGGGGCTGTCAACTGCGCGCCGCTGGTGCCGTTCCGGACCATGCGCGGTGCCGCCGACTGTCACATGTGCGGACGGTGCAGCGGTTTTCGCGGGGCAATCCGTCTGGCTCGCCGTTCGCCGAACCATGAGATTGTTCATGTTGCCGGGAACGCGGCCAAACCTTGGGAGACGATACTGATCGTCTTTGGCCTTATGGGTTTGGCCGTTGGCGCATTTCAATGGTCTGTCAGTCCTTGGTTCGTTGCCGCCAAGCAGTGGATAGCGGAGCGGCTGGTCGATAGCGGGGTGATCTGGCCGCTCGAAGCCACGGCGCCTTGGTGGATGCTCACCGACTATCCTCAGAGGAGCGATGTGATGACGCTCCTCGACGGGGCGCTGCTCGTCGGCTACGTGCTTGCGACGGCTATCGCCTGCGGCACGTTGACTACATCGATGCTGGCACTTGCCACACGTAGCCTTGGTCCCTGGCAGCCGGCCCGACTTCATCACCTTGCCCAAGCACTGATACCCTTGGCCGGCGCTGGGGTCTTTCTCGGCCTGTCCGCGCTAACGGTCAGCCAGCTTCGTTCGGACGGCATCGAACTTCCATTCGTCGACCCCCTGCGCGCCACGATGCTTACGCTGGCGACTATCTGGTCCGGAGTGCTTTGTTGGCAGGTGACAGGTCTCTACAACCGGGAACCTGGCCGACGAGTGCTCGCGATATTCTTCGTCGGGTTGGCCATGATCGTCACCGACGTCGGCTGGCTTCTGCTTTTCTGGATCTGGTAAGCCGGCATCATCTCACATATCCGGCATGAGCACTCTACGAAAGGCCACCAGAAACAGACCGAAGGCGATAACCCACAAGGTGCTTGAAAGGCTGGTTAAAGCGGCGCCATAGCTGGGCAGCAAGTCGACCAGAAGGCGCGACAGGCAGCAAATCGTCATCGCTACGAACGCGCCGTTCGCCGGAACCGAAGACGCGAAGGGGCGGCGGCTGTGTTTGCGGATCATGCTCGCCATGATGGCGAGGGCCATCGTGCCGATGGCGCCGATCGTCCATGCATGAACGGCAACCGCCTGCCCCAGGCTCGCCGGCGCGAAAATGTGGATCGCCAGAAGTCCGAAACCCACGATGATCCAGCCATATCCTATGTGAAGGGCAAGAACCGTCGCCGAGGCCGCGCTTCGCCAGCCATTCCATTGGGCGGCTCGCATCGTCTGGCCGCACGCGGCGAGCGCGCTGGCAAGGCCGGTGAGTTGTGTCTGCGGCGCAACGACCCACAAACCAAGGGCGCATGCCGCGACAGTCGCCGCCGCGCACTCCAAAACGGCAGAACGGTTGACGGAAATCCGACCCCCCGCGCTCTCGACATAGGCCACCGTCAAAGCCGGGACGACGCGTCCTCCGATGATCATGACGAGGCCGACGATCGAAGCCAAGGCTAGCCGCAGTGCAAATTCTACTTGGTAGGACGCTGCTGCGAGCGTGTTGCCACCGCAAAAGACAAGCAGCAGAAACAGTATCTTCAGGTTGCGGCGGTCGCGGCTCGCGATCACCCGTCCCGCCGCGATCAAGAGGAGCGTCAGCACCAGAAGCGCAGAGAGGGCAAGCCCGGCCGAATGCGACAGAAACAGGAAAGTCCCCCGGCTGCACAGCCATAGAGCAACCAGCAGACGCGTGGTAACTGGCGATACTGCGCGTCGTCCTGTCCATCGGGGCAGCGCCGTCAACAGAAAGCCAGTCAAAATGGCTGGAACCATCCCGAAAAGAAGCACGTCGCGATGCCAATCGCCGGGAGATATCCCGGTCGGGCCGATGGCCTGTATTCCGAACGCTGATGGCAGCCAGACCGCCGCGCCTACGATCGCGTCCAGCCCCGCGATTAGAAAAAATGGCCGAAACGGCGCCGACATCTGCCTCTGCTTCGCGTCGAAAGCAAGCGCACTCCCGTCGGCAGCCATGCAACAATTCCTCCACGGGGGATGACTGACACGACGTCCTCGTGCCGCTTCTCAACTCGCAAGATCGGCGGTCGGAAAAAACTCAATCCGAAGGCAATACAGTCGATGATCGATCTCCGTGTTTGCTCCAGCGCAAACAGGCGGCAAAATGGTCGATTATAGTCAAAAACAATTTTCGAGACCGGGTCGGCCGACTGGAAAGGCGCTGCGTCTGTTCGCGTTGCGAACGGCCGCGAAAAGTCTGCCCTAGCAGCGAAGAAGATATGAAACAGAACGTTCCATTGAGTAGTATTGACGACGGCTCCCGGCGCTTTGCCGACATGGCGGTTGTCGGCCGGCTGGCAAACTTGATCAAGGGCGCCCAGCTAGATTGTGAGTGCCGTTTTAAGCTCGACGAGACGCTGGCGCGATTTGCGGCTCTGGAAATCCGACGAACTGCCCGCGAACATCTTGCCAATGCCCGCAGTCAACGCGAACGCATCGAAGCCATTCTCTTCTTCCTGCAGGACCTCGATGAAATGGGCGCTGCCGAACGGGATCGCAGCGTCTACATGGATCTCGCACTCCTGTTTGACGATATCGCGAGCACCGCAAAGGAGGGTGCATTTTCGATGCGGCAACTCAGTTTATCTTCGGTGCAGACCGGGCCATAGGCGATCAGCCGCAAGAGCTGGTGAAGGCTGCAGGCGGCCCTGCCGACCCGGTTCCGCCGATCGCGGTCCAAACAGAGCCCGCGAAACTCAACACATTTCACAAAGGAGAAATCGCGTGAAGAAATGCATGATGCCAACAGTTGCCATGGTCCTCTTCGCCGCACCGGCGCTTGCCACAGGAATGCATTCCGGCACTGAGGGCGGCCATGAAATGATGACTATCGGTCAGCCGGGCATGGCTGCCAAAGCAGCCCGTACCATCAGGATAAGCATGATCGAGAATGAAGATGGATCGATGGCGTTCGATCCGGTTTCAGTCACCGTAAAAAGAGGCGAGACAGTGCGTCTCGCCTTCACCAATCAAGGCGAATACGACCACGAGTTTGTCATGGACACGCATGAGCAGGTGATGGAGCATAAGGCCGGGATGGAGAGGCTTCCCGACATGGAACACGCCGACCTCAATGCGATCCGCATCGGCCCCCAAGGAAAAGGCGAGATCGTCTGGGCCTTCACAAGCGTCGGCAAGTTCGAGTTTGCCTGCCTGATACCGGGTCATTATGAGCTTGGAATGAAGGGGGCCCTCACGGTCACTGCCAACTGAGTCTTGAGGTGACCAGATCGGTCGATCGGCGTGTGCGGCCTCTTTTCGTAGAGCTCGACATCACTGCGCAGGTTGAGGTCTTCCTATCTCGATCAGCCATTCTGGTGGCCCCGGTCTAAGGCAAACCCAGATGTGTTCGCCAGCAAAGAACGCTTCGAACTGACGCCTGAGTCTATCAGGATCAGGATCAAAATCGAGAACGACCACGAATGTCTGACCGGGTTTGAGTCCGTCAAACATTGACAATACAGCGGACTGCTTCCTTTCAGGTGGAAGTTTCCGTACGTCATATGTCGCGCCTTTCGACGTCTGCAAATTCATTTCTGTCCTTGCACGTTTAGCCAATCCATCAGGATGATCACGCGGCTGCGACTTTCTTTTCGCCCCAACGCGTGAGCTTGTCGCCCGGGTCGACGCCCGCCCAGCCAACCAGCCGGGCAGCCATCTCGACCACCATTTCCTCAATCGAGGCCAGCTTGACATAGAACGGCGGTACCGGCGGTGCGATGACTGCACCCATCCGTGCGAGTCTCAGCATCGCGTCGAGGTGCCCTTCATGGAGCGGCGCCTCGCGAGGCACCACGACCAGCCGGCGCTTTTCCTTCAGGACGACATCGGCGGCCCTGGTGAGAAGGTTGTCGCCTAAACCGTGTGCCATAGCCGCCAAGGTCCGCATTGAACAGGGAACGACGATCATGCCATCCGTTCTGAAAGAGCCGCTGGCGATGGGTGCGGCCAGGTCCTGATAGGAATATGCGTGGTTGGCGACAGACGTCAGTTGGGCAAGGCCGTCGACGCCGAGCTCATGAGCGACGGCCAATCGCGCGCCCTTGGAGACGACGAGATGCGTCTCCACCCCGGCCCTGACCAGTTGACGTATGGTCTCCAGCGCGAGCACGGAGCCGGATGCACCTGTGACACCGATTATCAGCCGTTTGGTCATTGTTGCCCCTGCGCGGTCGTCTGCGAAAAAAACCCGTTCCATCGTTGGGATACCTGCTCCTCGATATCGGCTGACATCGTCAGCTCCCTTCCCCATTCGCGAGAGGTCTCGGATCCAATCTTGCGCGTCGCATCGAGCCCGATCTTTCCTCCAAGTCCTTCGAGCGGTGACGCGAAATCGAGCTGATCGATAGGGGTCCGATCCACCTGCATCAGATCGCGCGAAGGATCCATTCGGGTGGCGACCGCCCACATCACGTCCGGCCATGATCGAATGTCGATGTCGTCATCAACCACGACGATCATCTTGGTCATCGAGAACTGCGGCAGCAGGGACCAGAACCCCATCATCACGCGCCTGGCCTGTCCAGCATATTTCTTGGCGATCGAGATGACCGCAATCCTGTAGGAGCAGGCTTCGGGTGGAAGCCACACGTCGATGATTTCCGGTATTTGTTGGCGCAGGAGCGGCTTGTACACATCGAGCAGTGCCTCGCCGAGAACCGAGGGCTCGTCGGGCGCGCGCCCGGTGAACGTGGTCAGGTAATTTGCCCCGTCGCGAACGCGAACACGCTTGAGCTTGAACACAGGATATCGTTCCGGCGCGTTGTAGTATCCGGTGTGATCGCCGAAAGGGCCCTCCAGCGCATCTTCTGTTGAAGAGACGGCACCTTCAAGCACGATTTCCGCACTGGTTGGCACGTGAAGCATGATGCTCTTGCAGGGCGCCAATCCGACTCGGCGGTTGTTGATCATCCCGGACAGTGCCAGCTCCGACACACCTTCAGGCGCCGGCATCACCGAGGCGATCAACGTCGCGGGATCTGCCCCGATGACGACCGCCACGGGCATCTCGAGACCCCTCGCCTGCCACATGCGATGGTGGGCTGCTCCGCCTCGCATGGGCAGCCATCTTATGATCGCACGATCACGGGCTAGCACCTGCATCCGGTATATGCCCAGATTGTATGTACTCGGGTCGTCCTCGCCAGGCGGGCGAGTAATGACCACTGGCCATGTTATGAGGGGGCCGGCGTCTCCCGGCCAACAAGTCTGGACGGGAAGAAGCGAAAAATCCGGATCGGCGTCTCGCCACTCTCTAGGCGGGGAGACGATCTTCGGCCGCGCCACGAGTGCACCGCGCGCAGCAGGCAACATCTGTCGGGCCTGACGAAGGTTCTGTGGGGCCTGAGGCGATCTCATCCACGCAAGGAGCGCGCCGAGGGTTTCTAGACCGTGAAGGTCAGTGCCAAGTCCCCAGGCTACACGTTCCCGGGTGCCGAAAAGATTTGCGACGACGGGAAAGGCTGACCTGACGCCGCGATCGTCGACAGGCGCCGTAAGGCGGAGCGCCGGGCCTTTCGAGGCAATCACCCGCTTGTGTATCTCGGTCAGTTCGAGCCGTGTCGAAACAGGCACACCAACCTCACGAAGCTGCCCGTTCCGATCAAGGAACGAAAGGAATGAGCCGAGATCTGAAAACAGGGGAAGGCAACGGTGATGCATGGCGAAATCCGGCTCGACCGGATCGTCGGGCGAACAATTTTGCCATCAGGGCTGACGAAGAACTTTGCGCTAGCGCAAAGAGCAAACGATCCGTCCCCGCTATTTTCCCCTCTCACATCATTTCCGAGGAAGGCGATCGAGGCAAAAGGATTTCACATGGCAGGCAATCTCATGAGCGAAACTGTCGAAGCTTGGCGGTCCGTAATTTCCCTTCTCGCGGATCGCCGGCAGAGCAGGGCAGCGACAAGAGAATTTTGGGCAATGGGTTTGGATGAGTGCACAGGCATCTTGAATGACATCGGTCTGTCGCGAAGCGAATTCGACGAAGCCATGCGGCTACCTTACGCTTCGCAAGACCTTCTTTCTTCCGCGATGCGTTCGATTGACATCGATCCTGACAGCTTTCAATCGCTGCAAGCCGCGCACCGTTTCATGTCACGCATCTGCATCACCTGCCAGCATCGCCGCCAGTGTCATGGCCACCTGGCCGCCTTCGATTTCGAAAGTCACTATCAGGATTTCTGTCCCAACAGTGTGAATTTCGCGGACTTGCAGGCAGACGGACGCAGCCAGTCGATAGCCGGAAAGACCTGCGGAACGATCTCATGTGGATAGGATGTACTGAATGGTGACGATTAGCACGGAACCGAGATTGCCGGCGGTCGTTCGCCATCTTTTCCCGGCCTTCGCCGGCTTGCCACTCGGGCCGCTGCTCACGCTGTCCTTGCGCTCTTTGGCCGGGCGACAGCCTCGATTGTTCGACCGCTTGGGCGAACATCGAACAGCTTGCTATTTCATCGACCCGGTCGACCTCGGCTTCGCATTTACCGTCGTACCGGACGCAGAGCGTTCGATCGTTCGTGTCGTCAGGAAAAGTGAGGCCGCGACATCAAGCGTCCAGATCAGAGGACCTATTCTGACACTGTTGAGCCTGCTCGACGGCACGCTTGATGGCGATGCGCTCTTCTTCAGCCGGATCATCTCGATCAGCGGCCGCACGGAGGCGGTGCTCGCGCTGAGGAACACGATCGAGGATGCCGAGCTTCGCCCGGCGGATCTGCTCGGCTTGCGCGGCGCACTGGCTCGTCTTGTCGATACGGGAATTCTTGGTGCGCTGGGTGTCGCGCGCCAAATGGCTGATCGAAATTCCAGACGCGAGGCGCCAGAGGCATGACAAGCGGACGCATGGAACTTGTCTGCCCGGCCGGAACCCCCGCTACGCTGAGGGCAGCCGTCCAGGCGGGTGCGGATGCGGTGTATTGCGGATTTCGCGATGAAACGAATGCCCGGAATTTTCCGGGACTCAACTTCTCCGGGGAAGAACTGGCCGAGGGCGTCCGCTTCGCGCATGACCACGGCAGCAAGGTTCTCGTCGCCATCAACACATTCGCGCGCGTCAACGATGTCGGCCTCTGGAAAAAGGCAGCGGACACGGCGGCCGAATGCGGCGCAAATGCCATCATCGCGGCGGACATAGCCGTCCTTGATCACGTCGCCAAGAACCATAAACAAATTCGTCTTCATCTGTCGGTACAGGCTGCGGCAGCAACGCCGGAAGCAATCCGATTCTATGCGGATAGCTTCGGCATCCGTCGCGTCGTCCTGCCGCGTGTGCTTTCGGTCCAGGAGATCGCGGCGCTCAATCGTGCCATCGACGTGGAAACGGAAGCATTCGTGTTCGGCGGCCTTTGCGTGATGATCGAAGGCCGATGCTATCTCTCTTCATACGCGACGGGAAAATCGCCAAATCTGAATGGCGTCTGTTCGCCACCCGAAATGGTGAGTTACGACGACGAGCCGAACGGCACGGCGGCACGGCTTTCAGGGTTCACGATCGACCGCTACGAGCCAGGCGAGCCAGTGGGCTACCCCACCTTGTGCAAGGGCAAATTCAAGGCCGGCGGCAAGACCTCCTATTTGTTCGAGGATCCCGTCACCCTGAACGCCGGCGGGATGATTGCCGGGCTGAAAGCCGCCGGCGTAACCGCCTTGAAGATCGAAGGACGCCAGCGTGGCAAAGGTTACGTGACGGAAGTGGTCCGTGCCTTCCGGAAGGCCGTTGACGCCGTCGAGCAAGGTGGCGACGCGATCGAAATCGATCGGATTCTTGCTGGCCAGTCGGAAGGTTCCCGGCAGACAGCAGGAGCGTATAGCAAGAAGTGGAGATAGGACTTTGTCCGCAATTGCGTTGACGCTTGGGCCGGTCTTCTTCCACTGGTCGCCCGACCGCCTCTCGGATTTCTACCGCAGGATAGCAGACGAGGCTCCGATAGACCGTGTCCATGTCGGCGAAGTCGTATGCGGCAAGCGGATGCCGTTTTCCGATCCTGTATGGCCTGAGATCATCGAACGCCTTGAGCGCGCCGGAAAGGAAGTGGTGCTGTCCACGCTGGCAGCACCGGCGACCGTTCGGGAACGCAGAAGCATCGAGGACCTCTGCGGCGACGAGCGGCTGGTCGAAATCAACGATGTCACCGCCCTGCCGTCACGCTCCGGCAAGCCCTTCGTGACCGGTCCTTTCCTGAACGTTTATAATGAAGCTTCCGCGCGGTTCCTCATCCAGCGCGGTGCCACAACGATATGCCCGCCGGTGGAATTGTCGCTCGCCGCCGTCGGCGCCATGGCCGGCGCATGTCGCGAGGCAGAATTCGAGATCTTCGCCTTTGGCCGGCTGCCGCTCGCGCTCTCCGGCCGATGCTACCACGCGCGCATCCATGGCCTTCACAAGGATTCGTGCCAGTTTACCTGTGAGAAGGACCCGGACGGTCTTGCCGTAGACACGCTCGACGATCAGCAGTTCCTCGCGATCAATGGCGTTCAGACGCTCTCCAACCAAGTGCAGGCCTTCTGCCCCGCACCTGCGGATCTCACCTCCAGAGGCGTCCGGCGCATCCGCCTTTCTCCGCACACATGCGACATGATCGAGGTGTCGAGGACCTATAGAGCGCTTGTCGACGAGGCGGAGGATCCCAAGGCTGCTCGCTTCATCCTCTCGTGCCTCGATCTGCCCGGCACGCTCGTCGATGGATACGCCCATGCCAAACCCGGATGGCAGGCGACCGCTTCGATCTGAAGATGGATCTCGAACGGAAAAAAAATGACCCAGATTGCAATCGTTACGGTGTCAGACCGTGCAAGCCGCGGCGACTATGAAGATCTTGGCGGGCCTGCCATCGAGCGCTGGCTTCGACGTGTCGTAGCATCGCCTTGCGTCTTCATCCGTCGCTTAGTCCCCGACGGCGTGGAAAGTGTCCGGAATGTGCTCATCGAGCTTTGCGACCAATGCGGCGTTGATCTTATCCTGACGACGGGAGGGACCGGTCCATCTCCGAGGGATCTTACCCCAGAGGCAATGCAACAAGTCATCACCAAGGAACTTCCCGGTTTTGGCGAACTCATGCGGCAGGCCAGCTTGCGGCAAGTCCGCACAGCCATTCTTTCACGTCAGACTGCGGGAGTGCGCGGCCGTTCGCTGATCATAAACCTGCCAGGCAAGCCGGCTTCGATCGACGTATGCCTGAACGCCGTCTTTCCTGCCGTGCCTTACTGTCTCGAACTGATCGGCGCAGCGCCAATCATACCCGAGCGATGTTCGGATGATCTCGCATCGACAGCGCCTTTTGATTAGGAGCTGTGGAGAATCACCTGATCCATAGGATCGTAGCTGCGAGGGGCGACAACGTGAGAATTCCCGCCTGTTTTCTCAAGCGAGTTGCGACGCGTCGGACCTGTTTGAGCTTTAAGAAGCAACATTCGACCAGGGTGGCTTGGCGTAGCGCGGCGTCTTTGTTCATTGAGCCAAATGCCCTGAACTCAGCCGCGCCGCACGCACCTAGGCTTCCCGCTGGGAAGCCAATGGCGGCAGCTTGCTGATCTGCTCCTCTTTGTTCCAGCGCAAAGACGCGGACCTTTATCTGGGCAATTCATGGTCCAACGGTTGGCACTATTTCGTCCTCGTGACGGTGCGTCGCGGCGAATGGGCTCGCTCTGAGTTTCAAAGCCGTTGTGTTGAAAATGCATGGAGCTTCGTCATGAACACCCAACTCTCAGGTCCAGATTTATGGGAACGCACCGTCGGCGAAATAGCCGCTACGCTGCCCGGCGCCACCGCCGTTTTCCGCAAATTCAAGATCGACTTCTGCTGCAACGGCGATCTCACCCTCGATGGCGCCGCGCACCGGCGCGGAGTCGATCCCAACGAGCTTGAGCGCGCGTTGGAGGCGCTTGGTACCGACACCTCGGGGACAGCGGCGCCGGCTGCGATGGACAGCGACGAACTGATCAACCACATCGAAGCCTGCTACCACGAGGCGCACCGGCGCGCTCTGCCCGAGCTCATCGCCCTGTCGCGTAAGGTTGAGGCGGTGCATCGCGAACATCCGAAGGTGCCGGCCGGCCTTTCGGATGCGTTACGGCAGATGCAGAGCGAACTGGAGCAACACATGGCCAAGGAAGAGGCCATTCTGTTTCCAGCAATGCGGCAGTGGGGCAAAGGCAAGTTCGACATCCCGATTTCGGAACTGCGGCACGAGCACGACGACCAGGGCACCTTGCTTCGGCTCCTCGAAAGCCTCACCGACGACTTCGCCACGCCCGACGGAGCCTGCCGCTCCTGGCAGGCGCTCTACGTCGGCACGGCTCAGTTTGCCGAAGACCTGATGGAACACATCCACCTGGAGAACAACATCCTGTTCCCGCGGTTCGCGGCAACGGAGAGCCGGGCCTAGCCGCCTAACGTCGACGACGATTGCAGCTATGCGGATCGCCTAGCGAATCCTCGACTGTGGGCTTGGCGCTGGGTGACGTAGCCACTGTTGTCGTCAACACCAACTCACTATGGACCGACGCGCCTTTCCAGCTCGTCCAACCTGTCCCTGATGTCGTTGGCATCGGCCAGGTTGCTCAAGTCAGCTTGCAGTGCGCTGTGAGAACGTCGTTCTGAAGGCCTACTACTTCGATCCGCGCCGCCCTCGAATGTCCGTTACGCCGCCAAGGCTGCTTTGACCTCACGGTACCGGCGGGCGTTTTCGAGTTCGGCGGGGTGGATATTCGGCTTGCCCATGTATCTGCCTCGAGTCATTCGTTGCACGATGGCGACCGCCTCTTTCAGCCGACGGCAAATCTCGGCGAACTCTGCTCGCATCGCAGGAAAAGGCGAGTTCTCAAGATCGCTCCTGCATAACGACTTCAGACACAAATGGTTCAGGGACTAAGGTCCGGGAAGCACGTGAAATGTGGTCGGGATCGTCATTTACCTGGGTGATCGACCCCTAGCTTTCGGTCCAAAGCTCTTCGCCGTGCCGCTATCCTCGTTTTGGGCGCGTGATCGATTGGCATACCCCTGCCCTCGCAGCTATCCCACGACGTATTCGCGAAACTTCAAGGGATCTGCCCTGCTTACCGATTGATGTAGGCCGGCATCGGCGGTGAAAAAGCATGGGAGAGAACCGCCTGGAAAGCACGGAGGCAATCCAAGCTTTGGAATGAGAGCAGTGTTGCTGGAGCGTAGACGTATTTGCATGACTATTGTCCTTCAGCTCACTGCAGCGAGAATGCGTTCGGGTACCAGCGGCAAATCTGTCAGTTCGGTGCCCAGAGCGTCATTGACGGCGTTGACCACAGCCGCCGCAACCGGAATTGTCGCGATCTCTCCGACGGCTTTGGCGCCGAAGGGGCCGGTCGGCTCACCCTCTTCGATGAGCAGGACTCGCATCGGCGGCATCTCGGACGCGTTGACCAAGGTGTAGCGGCTGAAGCTATCGCCACGCATCCGGCCAGTGACGCGGTCGATCGCGACGTCTTCGTAGAGCGCATAACCGATACCGATCTGGATACCCCCGTGGATTTGACCCTCCACCAGCATCGGGTTGATCGCTCGACCGACGTCATGGGCGGCAAGATAATCCGTTACCCGCACGCGGCCTGTGAGCCTGTCGACCTCCACTTCCGCAAAATGCGCCGCGTATGAGCCAGGATTGGCCTGGGCGCGATAGATTTCGGTCGCCGCGGGCAGCTCTTCCCCCCGTGCGGCTAGGCGAGCAGCGAGATCGGAGAGCGCCAGGCCCGAGCCGTCCGGGCGGCGCACTGCGCCCGCCTCGAGCCGCAAACCACTGGCTTCTGTATTCAACTCCAGGACCGCAGCAGCCCGGATCGCTTCCGCGAGCGCGATGCCTGCACGTCGGATTGCTTCGCCGCAGATATAGGTCATGCGACTGGCCCGTGTGCCGAGATCATATGGACAGCTATCGGTGTCGGCGGGAACGATGGCAATGTCGCAAGCCCTAAGACCCAACGTCTCGCCTGCGATCTGCGCAAGCGTCGTGTCGGCCCCGCAGCCGAGGTCGTGGAGCGCGCAGACAAGTTCCGCTCGGCCGTCGGGCAGGAGCCGCAGCGTCGCCGTAGTCTCCTCGTGGAAACCGGGATAGCAGCCGTTGATGTGTGTGGCCGAGGCTACCCCTGCCCCTCGCCGCCACCGCCCACGCCCGGCATCCGCCCTCCGGCGCCCCTGCCAGCCGAATGCATCGGCCCCGCGTATCAGACATTCTCTCCCCCGAGCGTTGCCGACGTTGAGCCCCTGCCAAGGTTCAATCGCGTTAGGCTCGATCAGATTCCTCAGCCGCATCTCCACCGGATCCACCCCCAGCCGCCGCGCGGATATGTCAAGCGTGATCTCGGCTATCGTGTGGATCTGGGGGGACCCGTAACCGCGAAAAGCGCCTGCCGGGACGGTGTTGGTGTAGACTGCGCGGCCCGTGTAGCGCTCGGCGGGAACGTCATAAAGCCGAACCAGCCTTTGAAGCATCGAACTGGGAAGATAGTTGCCGCCGGTGCAATAAGCGCCGATGTCCACCAGCGTCTCGGTGTCGCGCGCCAGGATTCGGCCGTCGGAGCTAAGCGCGATCCGCATCCGGCCGACGACGCTCGACCGCGTGCGGGTCGCTGTGAAGGTTTCATGCCGGTCGTAGCGGATCATCACAGGCCGCCCCAGCGCCAGCGCGAAGAACGCGCACAGCGGATCGAGAATCGGCTCGGCCTTGCCGCCGAAGGAGCCGCCGATGGGGGTCTTCACGACGCGTATCTGATCCTGTGGCACTCCCAATGCCTGGACGACGACAGCCTGCACGGCAAAAACGCTCTGACACGGTGAAAGGATCAGGATTCGGCCGTCGGGTTCAGGTTTGGCAATGCAGGCGTGAGGTTCAATGGCACAGTGATGGCTGCGCGGCATCGTGACATGTGTTTCCACCACCAGGTCAGCCGCAGCAAATCCCGCATCAAGATCGCCATGCGTGAAGCTTTCGTCGGCCACGGGGTTCATGAAAGCGGGAATGCCATCGTCCCGCATCACTGGCCCGGCGTGAACGAGCGCGGCTTCAGGATCAAATATAGCGGGGAGATCTACGTATTCGACTACGACTAGCCGTGCCGCGTGCCGCGCGATCTCCTCCGTCTCCGCAACCACAGCCGCAACCCGGTCGCCAATATGGCGCACCACCGGCGGGAACATCCGCTCGTCCGCCAGCGCCTCCTGTCCGGCGAACCAGATCGAGCTGTTGTAGTATCGTGAGGGCGTGTTTTCATGCCAGAAGACTGCGTGTACGCCCTCTACCGCCAGTGCGGCCGTGGCATCGATAGAGGCGACGCGGGCATGAGCACGTGGGCTCAGAACGAGCGCGCCGTGCAGCGATCCTTCGACATGCAAATCGGCCGTGAAGCGCAATGCGCCCGTGACCTTTGCCACACCGTCAACGAGCGGCACGCGACGGGAAATCTGATTCATCCCGCCGCTTCCTCGAAGAGCCGATCACGCGGGCTCAGCCCCATGGCCTGCGCAATTAGGTCGAGTCCCAACCCTGCGACCGCGCGGCGTTTGTGGAGTTGCGAATTCCGGCCGGGAATGGCCGTGTCGACCTCGTCGATCAACGCCGCAATGAAGTCGCGCAACGTGGCGGCCCCGAGCTTACGGCCCGCGAGCGCCACCTCTGCCCGGTGTAGTCTGCTAGAAACGGGACCAAGCGCTCCAGCTGCGACCCGCACGACGCCGAAATGGTTGCTCTGAAACTCCGCCAGCAGTGCGAGATTGAGGCGCGAGATGGTCATGTCCTGCCGAGATCCGAGTTTGACGAAGGCGCTTCGCGGCAGAAGGCCACGCTCTGGCAAGATCACTTCCGTAATCAGATGACCGGAGTTTGGAAGGTATTCGCACAGCGCGGCCTCGTATTGTGTCCCGTCGTGTTTGAGCAACGCCAGTCTTGTTCCCGCGGCGACCAACACGGGCATCAAGTCAGCGGCTGGGGCGGCATTAGCGATGTTGCCACCGATGGTGGCCCGGTTGCGGATCTGGACCGACCCGCACTGTGCGGCAGCCTCGCATAGGGCCGGAATCCGCACTCGCAGCCTGCAATCCGCGGCAAGCGCTGCGACAGTGGTGGCACCTCCGATACGAACATCCGTGCCATCCGTGGAAATGAAGGCCATGCCCGCCACGCGCGCGAGATCAATGAGCAGTCCGGTTTCAGGGAGCGGACGGCCCGCGATCAGCATATCCGTCCCTCCGGCGACGAAATGCACCGGCCCCGCTTCCGCGGCGAGCGTCGCCCGCAACTCGGCCATATCGACAGGCGCTGAGACCGCGAGCGCATTCATCGCTCTGCCCCCTGGCGCGCGGCAGCTGCGGTAGCGACCGCCTGCACGATGGTCTCGAAGCCGGTGCAGCGGCAGATATTGCCTGCCAGTGCATGGCGGATTTCGGCTTCGCCTGGGCTGGGATTGGCATGCAAGAGTCCCTCGGCTGCCAGCACCATCCCCGGCGTGCAATATCCGCACTGCACTGCACCCATCTTCAAGAAGGCCTGCTGCAGATCGTTGACGCCGCTCCCACAGAGTCCCTCGATGGTGGTGATTTCGCGCCCTGTGGCTTGAAAGGCGAGCATCAGGCAGGAATCAACCGGCTGGCCATCCAGCAGCACCGTGCAGGCGCCACACTCGCCTTCGCAACAGCCTTCCTTGACACCCGTCAGGCCAAGGACGTCGCGAAGAAACCCGCTCAATCGGGAGATTGGCGAAATCTCCGTCTCGATCGCCTGACCGTTAACCTTCAGCGACATTCTCATGGCGAGGAACCATCCTCGCCTTTGATGTTTCGAAGGTTAGCTAGGCGGCGGCCAGACCAGTCGGTGGCGACGAAAAAGAATGCTTGCAAAGTGCTGCCGGACGTTGGGCTGGTCATCAGCTGCCGCAGCAACAATCGCAGCCAGACGATTGCGGTCTGCTGATTTCGACGCGCCAGACCTCCGGCCCTCGCTCAAGGTATTCCCAAGCGAATACGCCGGGATATCTGGCCTCGATCTGATAGTGCAGAGGTCGTGGGTCGTGATCGTTGACGATGATGAAAGAAGAACCCTCGGCCAACGCGGTCGCCACCCCGAAGATTCGCGGGTGACGATCTATCGGGGCGATGGTCCGCACGTCGATCAAGAGTGTCGATGCAAGTTCTGGGTCTGCCATGTCGATTGAATTCCCGGCCGCCAGAAACGTTGGAGCCAGGAGACGGCGGCGATGGTCGATCCCGGTGCGAAAATCTACCCCGTGGTCAGCCAGCCTATTTGTCGAAACGCAAACAATTCCGAGAATCCTGGAGGGACTGGGAAATTGCCGCTTGTTGACATTTTCCAAAGAGCCGTACGGGCGAACGGCTAGTATGACTGACGTTCCGTCCGTCCTGAGAAAATAGGAGATGCCCGTCCTTCCTCATTATACCAGCGACCCAACGGCTCCGCGTTCTCGCCCGCAAGTGGGGTCCAGGTACCTATGCCGACTGGGTGGCGACTTCCTAAAGGTGAGCCAGTATCGCTTCATCTCCACATCCCCTTCTGCCGATTGGCGTGTTGGCACTGCCGTTGCCACACCACCATCACGAGAAAGGACGAGCCTATTCTCGATTATCTCGCAGTCTTGCGGGAGGAGATTCACTTGGTAACCGATCGTGGCAGAGCCGCCTGACAATGCGGGCAACTAGACTTGTTCCTTTGCCGCCTATCCGCGCTCCCCGATTTTAAGACTTGACGTGCGTCCATAGAACGTCTTGCGAAAGAACATACGCGTCTACGCCATCGAGGCGTCGGACCGCACCGGCAATTGTCTCCACGTCCATCAAGCTGAAGGCGGTCGACAGCGCATCCGCAATCGTGGCAGTCAGCGCGACGACGCTCAGGCTCGCATAGCGTTGTGGAGTGGATCCGGTTCGCGGATCAATAATATGGGTAAACCGGCCGTCTTCATCGAACTGAAAGCCGGCCGGGCTCGAGGTGGCGACGGCGCTGTCCGTCAGCGGTAAGACTTTCAGAATCGAATCGGAATTAGAGGGATCAGTTATGCCAATGCGCCAAGGCCGGTCCTCCAGCGCCGATCCGATCGCACGGCTTTCGCCCATGTCGACGAGCGCGTGCTCAACGCCGCCGGCACGCAGCAGATCGACAACCTTATCCGTTACGTAACCTTGCGCGATGCCGTTGAGCGTGAGCGCCGACCCGGCCACGGGCAATTCGATGCGGTCTTCCGAATAGGCCATCTTGTCAAAGCCGACCCGATCAAGTGCCTCCTGTATGACCTGACGCGAGGGCCCGGCGGCAGTGGCTCGGGGATCGGAAAAGTGACGTTGATACGCGATCCACAATGGCTGAACCGTAGGATCGAAGGCGCGCTCGGTGAGACGCCAGACGTCTTTGCAACAACCAAGGATTTCGACGAGATCCGTTGCTGGCGAGACCAGGAATCCTTGGCGATTCAGTCTCGTAAGGTCCGAATCCTCGCGATAGAGGCTGAAAATCCTTTCCAAGCGGCGGACTTCGGCGGCAACTTGGTCAACGAGCCTCAAGGCCAAGGCTCGGTCGGGATGGTTGATGAGCAGCGTTGCCTGGGCGCCCATAGCTTCTCCGCGCCACGAGACGGCCGACGGTGTCGCCAGAGCTTTGCGAGCGAGCGGAAGCAGCGCCATTCCAGCAGCAGCAGCGGTTATGCCAATGAACCGACGGCGAGACATATGGGAGATCATAGCGCCCTCAATTTGCGTTGTCGGGATCAAGCGATTGCGGGCCCGAGCTGCCATAGGAAGCCGTCTCGGACTCCTGCCCCAGAACGTAACCGCGCGGCAGGTCGGCGAAGTCCAAGACCTGACCGCCATGCTCATTGGCAAAAGCCCGGGCGGATTCGCTGGAGGAGAAAGGCACCGCTTCCGCCGTTCCCATGCCACCTTTCCTGTCACTGCCGATGACGAAAAATGCGTCCTTGGCATTCACCCAGTTGTTGATGCCTGGATTATCCCAGTTGGGTGCCTTCGCCATGTCGGACACGTAGATCGCCCGAATGTCCTTGGGTTCCTCTGGCAGCATGGTAAAGGCGATCGTGTCGCGGGCCGAGGAGAACCAGATGGGCTCGTCGTACTTGGCAAGGATAACCTGCCCTTTCGGGCCTGGATGTTCGAGGATGTTCATGCCGCAATAGCGGCCCATCGCATCTTCGGTCATGGCGAACGGCGCCGGCGTCTTGTCCGGGCCGCGCTGACAGCCGGCTATGGCTATGAGGCTTCCGGCGAGGAGTGTCAGTCCCAAGCGCATCCTCACAGCTCCCTCCTCGAAAATATGAAAGCGGCGGCCGCCATCGGCGCCACCGTCCACGCTGCTAATGCCGCCACGAGCGAAAAAGAACCGAGCGCGACACTCTGGACGGTTCCAGCCATGCCGGATGCCGAACTGATGTCGGCAGTACCCATGAGGTTCAGCAGCCTGTACGCATCGGTCGGATTGAGAAGAAGCAGTGCATTTAGCATGCCGGCAGTCACGAATCGCCCCTGATCTGCTACCAGCAATCCCAGCAACCCCATGTCGTAGATCAGCACGAACAGGAGCCAGATGCCGATCGCGATCCCACTCGCGGTTCCGTGGTCGCGTGAGACCGCGCTGACCAGATAGCCGATCGCCACGAACACGGCTCCGAGCAGCACCGACGAGGCCGTCATTGTTGCGAAGGCGAACCAACTGGCGCCGCCGATCGACTTTCCAGTCGCCGCCAGCGCAATCGCGGCAACGCCATACCCAATGAGGGTCGCAAATGCCAGGATCGCAAGATGGCCAAGGAACTTGCCGAGAAGCACTTGCCAACGCCGGACGGGATAGCTCAGCAGCAACGTCATCGTGCCGCGCTCGATCTCGCCGACAATCGCATCATGGGAGATCAGTAAGGCGATGAGCGGAACGATGAATATGGTGAGACTGGCCAGGCTCACCACGACCACGTCAAGAGCGCCGGCCCCGACATTGCCAGTTGGCGCACTGCCGAGAAACGTCAAGGTTAGCGCGAGCGCCGCCAACAGTGCTGTCGCTGCCACCACCCAGCGGTTTCGCAGCCCTTCGCGGATTTCCTTGACGGCCAGAAGCGCGATCGTACTCATGCTGATGGTCTCCCGCCGAGGAAATGGGCATAAAGTTCATCGAGGCCGGGCGGCACCATCTCGATGTCGTCGAACGGCACGTCGGCGCCAGCTGTCCGGCGCAGGAACGCGATCTTGCTATCGGGGGACGCGTCCAATTCGATAGTATGGCCGTTCACCTGTCGGAGATCCGGCCGATTTCCCATCCAGTCCCTGATGCGCTGGACGCCGCCGTCGGTAGCCCTCATCCGAATGACCGTCGGCAGGCGAGCGATCCGCCGCAATTCGTCGAGCGACCCGTCCGCGATCTTCTTGCCTTCGTTCATTATAATGACGCGCGTGGCGTTTCCTTCGAGTTCGTTGAGGGCGTGCGACGACAGAAGGATCGTTGTCCCCGCATCCCGCATTTCACGCACGATCCGATAGAATTGCTGGCGCAGTTCTGGATCGAGGCCGGTGGTCGGCTCGTCCAGCAGAAGAACCCGCGGCGTTCCGATCAGCGCTTGCGCCAATCCCAGCCGCTGCCGCATGCCCTTCGAGTAAGTTCCAATGCGTCGGTCCGCAGCATGCGCAAGACCGATTCGATCCATCAGCTCGTTCACGGAACGCGGGCTCTCGCCCTTCAATCCAACGTAGAAACGAAGCATTTCGCGGCCGGTCAGAACCAGATTGAACGAAACGTTCTCCGGCAGATAGCCAAGATGTCTGCGAACGGCGGAATTTCCGGCTGACGTATCCTGCCCCAGCACGGTTACGGAACCTGATGTGGGGCGGCTCAGCCCAAGCATGAGCTTGATCAGGGTCGTCTTGCCCGCACCGTTGTGCCCAACGAGGGCGACGGTCTCAGCATCACTCAGTGCGAATGAAACTTCATCGACGGCCCTGACTCTGCCAAAGTGCTTGGCAACGGAGTTCAATTGAATGTTGACGCTCATTGGCTCTCCTCCGTGTCGGCCGGCTTCATCAGTGGATGGCTGTCGACGACGCCGCCGGGAAAGACTGCGGGAAATCGGGTCTGCGCCCAGCGGATCACCTGCACCGCGGGGCTATTGACGAGAACCTTCGCCGCCGGCGCTGTCCACAGGACCTTGTCGATCATATCGTTCGGCCGGTAGGAGTTGTCGCCGATGCCGTCGCCGTTCAGGTCGAAAGCCGGGTTGTCGCTCCAGTAGTTACCTCGGCCGCCGCTCGACCAATCGAGGTAGCGCGTACCGACATATTTCACCTGGTTTCGATTGCGGATGAAGGCGTTACCGGCCATCTCGTTGCCTTCCGAACCGGCCGTAAAATGCACGCCGATCTCGCAACCCTCGAATCGATTGCCGCGAAAGCGGTTCTTGTTTGCATTATAGATGAACACGCATTTCTCGGGGCCTAGGCGGGTAATGGCCCCTGTCGCAGTCACCACCCCGTCCGCGTCGCCCGCAGGAAGTCCGTCCGTGTCGGCGAAACGCTGTCCGTTGCTCGCCCATCTGCCGATCGGCTGCCTTCGGCCGCGGACCACGTTGCCGCTTATTTCTGAGCCATTGGCATAATTGAACAGCAGCCCGTTATCGCGGTCGCCGTCGGACAAATTGCCCGTGACCCGCAGCCTGCTGGAATACATGATGGCGTAGCCAACGACATTGCCGACTGAAACGTTGTCGCTGATCACGCTGTCGTTTGTGTACATGTAATGAATGGCGAACCGCACATCGTGGAAGATGTTCGCGCTGAATTCATTGTGTTTGCTGGCAGTCGCGAAAATGCCATCGCGTCCAAAGCTGATCTGGTTGCCCACGACCTTGGCGCCAGGCGCGTTCCAGACGGAGACGCCATTTCCAGCCTGGTTCGTCCGCCCTGTGCGCATGCCCTCTATGCGGTTGCCCCTAGCGACGGCGCCCGCAGCGCCATGGAGATATATTCCGTAGAGGTTGCCGAGGATCGCGTTTCCCTCGACGATCGCGCCCTTGGCGGTCTCTTTCACGAACACGCCGGCGTCCATCGCATCCAAGTTGGATCCGGAACCGACAATCTCCAAACCGCGCACCGCAGCATTCGCTGTCTCCACGGTGATAACGCTTCCCTGGCCATCACCTTCGACGATTGCTCCTGCCTGGCCTTGCAGCGTCACCCGTTTGGTGATGGAGACCGGACCACGGTGCCTGCCGGTTGCCAGCAACAGCACGTCGCCGGGCGCGGCGGCATCGAGGATCGTTTGAAGGGGCGTCTCATCGGCCGGCACGGCGATTTCCGCCGCACCGGCATTGCTACCGGGAATGGCGACAAGAAACGCCGCCATTCCCAAAGTTGCGAGGGTGGCCAATCGAGCCATGCCGTCACGCGGCCTGCGGCTCGACGAACATGCGGCCCTGCATCTCCATGTGCATGGCATGACAGAACCAGGAGCAGTAATACCAGTAGACGCCTGCCCGGTCGGCCGTAAACGTCACCGAAGCTGTCGCCTGGGACGCAACCTCCATGTTGATCCCGTAGTTGACGATGGCGAAGCCATGGGTGAGGTCTTCCACCTCATCGATGTTGGTGACGTAGACCGTGACCTCGTCGCCTTGCTTGACGGAGAAGCTCTCAAGTCCGAACGCCGGTGCAGCCGACGTCATGTAAACGCGAACCTTGTTCCCGTCGCGGATGACTTCGCTATCCGCGAGCAGGTCGATGCCGTCAGCAGCTGCCTGTTTTACGGCGTCAGCGAAGAACGCGTCCGCTCGATCCCATGCGCTGACGGGATTTATTTTCGACCGGTGGACCAAGGTTGCGTCATGCGGTTCGGCAAAGCTTGGCCCGTCATGGACGAGCGCCATGGTATCGCCCGAGATATCGATGAGCTGGTCGTTCTCCGGCTTAAGCGGGCCAACGTTGAGGAATCGATCCTTGGAGAACTTGTTGAGGGAGATGAGCCATTTCCCGTCCGCCTCCTTGGTCTGTCCCATCGAGGAATGGTTGTGGCCGGGCTGATAATGGACGTCGAGCTTCTGACGGATCGGATCGACCTTCTCGCCGGCGAAGGAGCGCCTGGCGTCGTCGATATTCCATTTGCAGATCTGGCTGTCGATGAACAGGGTGGTGTAGGCATTGCCTCGGCCATCGAAAGCTGTGTGCAACGGTCCAAGACCGAGCTGGGGTTCCGCCACGACGGCATCGCGCGGCTGGATCTTGTCGTCGAAGAGGTCGTCGAACTTGCGCACATCGAAAACCGTGCAGGTGGGCGACAGCTTGCCGTTGGCCACCACATGGATTCCATCTGGCGCGGTATTGATGCCATGCGGGCTGTTCGGGACGGGAACGTAGCGGGTGTAGGGCGAACCGTGGCGTCCGTCGATGACCGGCACGCCGCCGATTTCCTTGAAATCACCCTTGGCGACGGCTTGCTCGATGCGCTTGAGATTGAAGATGACGACCCAATCCTGCTCTTTCGCCATCGTCTCGGCCAAATTGACGCCTTCTTCGGAATTGTAGCAGGTGGCATAACAATATTTGCCCTGGTAGTCGGCATCGACGTTGTCGAGATTGCCGTCGACCATCACCTGCCATGCGACCTTCATTGTCTCCCCGTCAACGGCGGTGAAGATGGCGTGGTACTTCGTCTTGTCGTCGAGGACCTTGCCGTCGTTCGGGATCGGCACCCGGTCCTCGCCATTGCAGAACACGTAGCCTGTCTTCGGATATTTCTGGACGCGCAGACCGTGCACGGTGTGCTGGTTCGGCAGCTGGATGATCTTGTCGCATTTCATCACGTCGAGGCGGATGCGGGCTACACGCGTATTGGCCTTGTCGTTCGCGAACAGGTAGCGGCCGTCATAGGTGCCGTCCGTAAACGAGAGGTGCGGGTGATGAAGATCGCCGTTGAGGTAGATGCCGCCCTTGTCCTTCAGGAATTCCTTGGTTTCCGGCAGCAGCCCTTCGGTCAGCACCTTGCGGCTTTCGTTGGTCAGGCCCCATCCGGTCGCGCTGCAGCGGTTGAAGACGGGGATTCGCATCAGTTCGCGCATCGAAGGCGCGCCGACAATGCGGACTTCGCCGCTTTGGCCGCTCGAAAAGAACACATAATATTCGTCGAGCTCGCCTGGCATGACCTCGAACTTTTGCCCTCCCGTCGCAGCGCTCTGTGCCGCCGCCGGCGACACCATGCTCCCGCCCAATGTCAGCGTGCCGCCAATGCCCGACGCGCCGGCGGCCGCCACGATTGCTGACGTACCCAGCAGCTGGCGCCTGCTCAGGGTTCTCTTGCGGTCTTCTTCCGACATATTCCGTCTCCTTCTGGTTGAGTCTTAGGTCGTTGAACTGGGAACCGGGCTGCTTTGCTCGATTGGCTTGCCTTTGAAGGCGATCACTGGCTTGGCCGGCCCCTTGCCCCGGCTCGACGGTGACGCGAGCGCCTCGAATTTTTCGCGCTTTAGCCGCACCTGGATCATGTGCGGGCAGCGATGGTCGTCGTGGTAGAGTTCCTGGCAATGCATGCAGTAGATGCATTCGTTGACGTTGATCTGCCCCTCGGGATGGATCGCCTGAACGGGACATTCCTTGGCGCAGCGCTGGCAGGGCGAGCCGCAGTCGGGATAGCGCTTCAGCCATTCGAACATGCGGATGCGCCCTGGGATGGCGAGCGCGGCGCCGAGCGGGCAGAGATAGCGGCAGTAGAAGCGTTCGATGAACAGGCCGGCGACGAGAAGCGCCAGCGCGAAGATCACGAACGGCCATTCGCGGGCGAACTTCAGGATGATCGCGGTTTTGAACGGCTCGACCTCGGCGTAGGTCTCGGCCATTCCCGCCGAATAGAGCGAAAGGCCGAAGAGGCCGAGGAAGATGATGTACTTGATTGGCCACAGCCGCTCGTGCAGGCCGAAGGGCAACGTGATCTGGGGTACTTTCAGCCACTGCGCCAGATTATTGGTCAGCTCCTGGAGCGCGCCGAACGGACAAAGCCAGCCGCAAAACGGCCCACGGCCCCAAAAGAGCAGCCCGGCCGCAACGGCACCCCAAAGGATGAAGATGAGAGGTGCAGACAGAAAGAATTCCCAGCTGAAGCCGCTGATCAACGAGTTGAAAAACGTCAGCACATTGACCACGGAGAGCTGGGCATTGGCGTACCATCCAAGCCAGACCAGTGTGAAAAGGAGATAGCCGCGTCGCACCCAACCGAACAGGCGTGGCCGCCGAACCAGCCAGTTCTGGAAGAAGAAGATGGCGGTAAGGACAAGGAGCGCGGCCACGGTGATGGCGACCGAAACTGTGTCCATCCTCCAAATTTTCATCCAGAGCGGTTCCTGGTCGGGGAAAGTCGCGCCTGGCTCTTCAGCCGACGCAGGTGTTGGCGCGGCCGCTTCCGAAACCGATTTGACGGCCTCCTGCACCGGTGGCTCTTCGATCGCCAGGTAACGGTCGGGAAGAGCATAGCCGACATTGAACGGAAGGACTGCCTTGTCCCGCGCACCATAGCTGCGCTGGGCTAGCAACTGCAGTTCCCAAGGCTGTGTGAGATCGAGCGAAAATTCATCCGGTACGGAAAACAATGCAATTTCGCGCAGGCTCGGCGCGCCCTTCGCCGCCAGGTCGCCGAGCCTCGTGTGATTTCGATCGCGGAACCGGACGCCTTGGCCGTCTTGCAGCAGTTCGATCCGGTCAAAAATCCCGCCCCGCACATAGCCTGAACCCTTGAAGGAATAAGCGCCGTCACCGGCAACAATGATCGCCTGCTGCCCGGGCTTGAGCTTCTTTTGCAGCCGCTCGTAACCGGCATCTCCCAGAAGGCTGCGACCGATCGTCGGCACGCTGACCGCAGCCACATACAAGTCGACGAAGCGATCGCCTGGATTGGCTGTCTCGGGCTTGGCGGACGCTTCTGGATGGCCGGCTTGAGCAAAAGCGTCGGAGACCTCGCCGACGGTGAGGCGGAGGCTGCGAATTGAGCCATCGCCGAGGAGCGAAGCCCAATCGCGGATTTCAGACTTGGACAGATCCGGTTTCTTGATCACGACTTGGGCGACTGGCGTCGCAGTCGAACTGGCTGCACCAAGACGGTTGCTCCGGATCAGTTTGACGGCGGAGCGGACGACGCTGTCGCTCATCACCAGAACTGTCACGGTGGCACCGCTGACGATGTCGACCTGCGGGAGTTGTTCTGCCCCTGCAGCGACGCGGCTGAGGTCCTTGCCGATCAATGAGTTGAGTGCCGCGACGACCTTTGCCTGCGGTATGCCTATGAGGACGATCGGTTCCTTGTGCTCGACCAGCTTGATCCCGCGGATAATCCCCGCGGCATCAATGCCGACAAGGATCCTGATCGGTTTTCCCGAATATCCAACCGCGCTGGAAAAGTCGGTGTTGAGGTAGGCGTACCCGATTTTTCGGGTTCCCGAGTAGATTGGCGCCAGCGGCGGGACGCCTTCGAATTCCCCGTATCGATCGCCACCCTGGATCAGCTCCCCCGGCTTCGTGGTTGCCAAGTAGTCCTTGAGTGTTCCGGCATGGGTGGGTGCCGACCAGACAGCTAGGATTGCCAGGGTTGCAATTGCCCACGCAGCAAGACGGCGCCAGTTCCTCGAGAGTCGTAAGGAAGCGGTTGACGTATATCGTTTGGAAATGCTCCCCGGCATCGGCTTCCTTCATTACGTTCTCAAGCTGGGAGCTAGCTGGTTTCGTCCGCCAGCGGCCTCTGGCGTGTGTGTCGGCGGTTTTGGACGAGAGTTCTTTGACGCAGCGCAAATAACTTCCAGGCAGTCGGCCTAGTGTTGAAAAAAACTGGCATCGGAGAGAGTCATGTCTCGTTTGCAAGCAGAGCCGGCGGCGCCGGTCAGGTCTATGGCCGAACTTCTGGCAATCGCATTCGCGATGGAGAAAGAATCTGCGGAAAGGTACGCGGAACTGGCACAGCGAATGCGCGATAAGGGTCAGGCGAGATTGGCCGAGGTCTTCGAGCGCCTGGTCAAGGAGGAAACGGGCCATATCGAAAACGTCACTCGCTGGTCCCGACAATCCAGTGGCAATGATCCGGATCTGAGGCAGCTCCGATGGACGCCGAAAGGTGTTTTCGATGACGAGAACACGGCCGTGGTCTCGCCGGAACTTGTGGACCCTTACCATTCGTTTGCGATGGCAGTGAGAAACGAAGAGCGCGCTTTTGCCTTTTGGTCCTATGTAGCTTCGAACGCACCCTCAACGGAGATCCGATCCGCTGCCGAGCAGATGGCCAGAGAGGAACTGGAACATGCCCGTGTTCTGCGGATCGAACGCCGGCGTGCATTCTCTTCGCGTCGTGAGGCCCACGCGACATTAGCCGGCGCTGGCGATCTCGCCACCATGGAAGAACTGGTCGCGATCCGATTGAAAGCATTTGCGGCGTTTCGCGGGGAACATGACAGGACCGTGCTTAGCGATCTGGCGGCAGAGGCACGAGAGCTCGCGCAACAACTCACTGCCAGTCCGCTTGGAACGAACACGTCAATCAGCGACCGATCGCCGGAATCCTTGGATGCTCTCTGCGAGCTGCTGGCCGAATCCTACCTCAACGCGGGGGAAAGCCTTCCCCTCCAGGCCGACCGCGACCGAGCTCAAATCCTAGCAACGACTGCCATCAAGCGCTTGGCTACTTTGAGATATCTCGACGAACAGCCGATATGATTGGTGGCGCGATCAGTGTGTGGGTTCAACACCGCAATTCGCCAATTGCCTGCTCCAATGTGATACGAATTCCGGATTCGTCATACCAAGCGATGTCGACGCCATTCCGTTTCTTTGGATACGGTGCGGTCCAGGTTAGCGCGTCAAGAAGGCGCTTTGTTCGGCTGCCGCGCACGTAATTTGGGTTGAACGAGCATCCCGCCAAACAGGGCCGCGTAGCCGAGGAAGGCCGCCACCCACAACATCGCCGATATGTGGAGGAGCATTGCTTGCGCAGGTAGGAACGCGGCGCCGATGCGCATGACGGCCGCAAGCACGATCGCGACAAAGACCACGCGTGTGCCAACGTTCGCCTGCAAATCGCGCCCTGTGTGCCCAAGCGTGGCTCGGGTCATGACGGCGAGCGTCATGCATGCCACCGCTCCTACGCTGAACGCGTGAATGCCCGCCGCGGAAGGGACAGTCTCCGGCAGGACGACGGCAAGTCCGGCGAGCAGAAAACCGATCGGCACAAAGGCAAACGCGACGTGCAGGATCACCACCAGCGGATCACGCAGCGTGCGATCACCCGCCCAGCGCACAAGCCGGATAGCGTTGAGAGCCGATCCGGCGATCAGCATTGCGCCTGTCGCGCTACTTTCAGGAACGAAGGCCCAAGCCGCCAATGCGGCCGCGGACAGCGCGATCGTTGCTACGTCGAAATGGCTGAACGGGGCCGGCAGGCGTCCCTGATTTTCGCGAGCCAACCAATTCCGGGTGAAACTGGGAACGATGCGTCCGCCTATGATCATGATGAGAGCGACGGCAGCCCCGAGGCCGAGCCGGCGGCTGATGTCCGAGACGCCCTGGTAGTGTGCTTCGACATGAAACATCACGTTGGCCGCCAGAAGCACGGCGACCGGCAACAGCACCTTGAGGTTCCGCCAGTTTCGGCCCGCGATGATTTCGGTCGCGGCGGCGGCCGCTACCGCCAGGAGAAAGGCGCAATCGACTGCGGCTCCGACGAGCCAGCCGGTCTGCACCGAAAAGAACACCGCAACCCGCCCCGCAAGCCACAGCAGGACGAGCGCCAGTAGCGGCAGGCCTTGCACCGGCAGACGTCCGGTCCAATTCGGAATAGCGGTCAGCAGGAATCCCGTGACGATCGCCGCGAGATAGCCAAACAGCATCTCGTGGACATGCCAGTCTACGGGCAGGAAGGCGCTCGAGGTTTCGAGCCGACCATAAAACAACGGCAGCCACAACAGGATCGCCCCTCCGGCATACAGCGAGCCGAGCAGGAAGAACGGCCGGAAACCGTAGGAAAGAACCGCCGGATAAGCGCCAGGCCGGGTGCGAGGAATTGCCATCTTATGCACTTTTCAAAGAGGACCCCCAGGCGGACTGATGTCCGTCCGGAGGATCCCGCTGGTTTTCTGAATGCTGCCTTCAATTGCCCGCTGGAACTTCAGCCAATAGGGTTTCGAACACTTTCTTCGCCTTCCCTGACTGCTTGACCGCGGCTGCCTTCGCCAGATTGACCGGCTTGCCGACCACAATCAACGCCACCATGCCCATCCCATAATGAGGCGCGCACTTCACGCCGTAGACACCTTCCTTGTCGAGTGTAACGGTGATTTGTTCGCCCGGCTTGCCCTTGAAAGTCTTCGCGCCGTCCGGGATCATGCCGTTGATCGTCTCGGCATCGTGGCCCTTATCGGTTGGCACGAACGTGACAGTGTCACCAGGCGCTGCCTGGACAAAGTCAGGCTGGAAGACCATCACGCCTTTCTCGCCCTTGTTGAGCATCTGGACCTGATGGTCGGCGGCCTGCGCCACTCCAGCCAACACCGACGCCGCGAGCGCGGCGGCGATTACGATTGCATTTCTCATGATCTTACCTTTCTGGTCAATTATGCTCGACGGCGTTTACCGCTGTGGCTTTTCTAAGCTGTGTCCGGCCTGAGAACTTTGCTGCAGCGCAAACAAAGTTGGGAAATGAGGAAAAAGGCCGCGGTGTGTGCCACTTGCCGCCCGTCGGTGGCCTATGACATTGTGTGGCTCGACAGATACGGAATGCCTTTCATGGTCACAGTAAAGTTTCGGAAGGGGCGCTGCAGTTGAGCCGCCTCGATCGCTCATTGATTGCCGGGCTATCTGCCTTTCAGGGTATGGCCCCCACGGATCTCGACTACATAATCGGTCAAGCCCGGTCGTTACGGATTGCCAAGGACCAACCCGTGTTCGAGCAGGAGCAGGAAGCTCATTCGTTCTTCTTGCTGCTCGACGGCCATGTCCGTGTCATCAAGACAACGCCTGATGGCCAAGAGGTGACGGTGCGCTACATTAGCCCCGGCGAACTAATGGGCATTGCTCACGCGCTGGGCCGCACTACCTATCCGGCCAGTGCGATCGCCGCCATCGATTGCGTGCTTCTTGCCTGGCCAGGTCACTTGTGGCCAAAATTCGCAAACGCCTTCCCCAATTTTGGCGCCAACACATATAAGACCGTAGGCAGCAGGTTGCAGGACGCTCACACGCGCGTCGTCGAGATGTCCACCGAACAGGTGGATCAACGAGTCGCCCATGCGCTGCTTAAGCTGGTCAAGCAGACGGGCCGGAAGACCGATGAAGGAATAATGATCGACTTCCCGATCTCACGGCAGGACATTGCCGAGATGACAGGAACGACGCTGCACACGGTGAGCCGGCTGCTCTCATCTTGGGAGGAGAAGGGGCTCGTCAAAAGCGGACGCGAGAAGGTGACCGTGGTTGAACCTCACCGCCTGCTTGTGCTGGCTGAAGGGCGGACTGGGAAGAATTAATCCGCTCGGGTTCGCTCGATAGCGGCATCTAGATCCAAACGAAGTGATTCCTCGCTTAGCCCGTGCTCGCGCGCCGCCTCGGAAATGGTGTGGAACGGAGCAATAGGGCAGCCGACGCAAAGCATACCGTGCTGTAGAACGACGCGGATGGTTGCCGGCCACTCGCGCATGATTGCGTCCATCGTAACATCGTCACTGTATCGAGGTTTCATGCCTTTTGTCCGCGTTTGCTATGCGAATATCATGCTACCGTCTTACAAGATGATCGTTGCGCAGGAACAAAGAGGAAGATGACTAGTCCCCGCAGCCTGCTGCAGGACGGACGGGGCGGAGAGCCTAGTGAGTCGCATGAAAGGCCGATCTCCCAGGTGGTCGAATGGACATTGCGATCACTCTGAGCCTCTACCTGAGCAGAGGCTCTCCTCGAGGATTGGTTTGACGTGAATGGTGTCTTCCCCGCGGCTGAAAGCGACTGCAAGGCGGAAGCTGTGAGCAATGCGCAGCGCCCGGGCCATGAACAGCGCTGCGGGTTCAGGCGGGCAAACGCGGTTCACGGTGGCTCGAAACAGCGTCAGCCAGCGCCGGAAATGCGCCTCACCGAGGCCCGATATTGTCAGATGCGGCGGCAGCGGCCGGCCCTCATAGCGGGAGGTTCGCAGCAGCGTCGCGGACCAGAAGTCGCACATCTTCGCCAAATGATGCGGCCATGCCTCAGGTGGAATCGCGGCGTTGAAGATCGGGCCGAGGAGGTGATCGCGACGAATTTCTTCGTAAAAGCCGTGCACGACCCGGTGGATCATCTTCTCATCAAGCACGCTCGACAACGGCATGCCGTCGACGACGATCGTTGGCTTGTTTCGTTGCTTTCCGTTCATGCATTGCTTCCTGTTTCGACCAAGCCAAGACGGCGCTTGGCGTCGGCATTCATCATCTCGGGCGTCCACGGTGGTTCGTAGGTGAGCCGGATCTCGACGTTGTGGATTCCGGTTACGATCCAAGCCGCCGACTGTACAGCGTCCTTGAGATAGCCCGTGGCCGGACATGCTCGGGTTGTGGTCGTCATTTCGATGTGCGCCGTCCCGTCCTGCCCCACCGAAACCTGGTAGATCAGTCCGAGATCGACGACATTTTCTCCAAGCTCGGGATCAATGACCATGCGCAGCGCTTCTCGCACACCAGCCGCCAGTATCTCGTCCTCTTCGTCGCTCACGACCGTCGCCCTCCCGGTCCACCAGAGCGGACAACGATGCGATAGTGCCCTTCCGGTTCGAAGGCGCCGCGCCAGCGGTGGCCTCGCGCCTGTAGTTCCTCGAACAGAAACACCGGTTCACGTGGCAGCAGCACGGCTATGGTTTGGCCGGCCGTCAAGGATTCGACTCCTTCCAAGGCCTTGACCATAGGTTCCGGTGGCTCGAGGTCGCGGTTGTCAAGTTCCATGACTGGCTCAGGCCAGTCGTCTCCACTGGCAGAGCGCGAGGATAGTTCGGTTTGTTCCGGCGTTGGTGGCACAGCATTGGCGGGCGTGAAGATCACTTCCCAATCGCCGTTGCCAATTTCACGGGCCGAAGGCTCGAACCCCCTCGCGCCAAGCACCTGGAACAGGGGAAACGGTTTGAAGGAAGCGAGCAAGCGCAGGCTTTGACCGGGAGCGAGCGCCGCCACTGCCTCCATGATGGCGGTGAAGGGTTCGCCGCCTTCGCGAAGGATCGGTCGAACGTCAAGGTCGTAATGCGGGGAATTCATTTGAATCTCCTCTGTATCTAACGCCAGGAAGGCAGGAAAAGACGCGGGCGCGATGCCCCCTCAGGCAGGCGTAGGCCAGCTGCAACATTGACAAGGCGGCGCGCTAGAACGAGTTCCACGACGATTGCCGCGGTGGCAAACAACGTCACAGCCGTCGCTATCCGGAACAGGACCGCCACCTCGGCCAGAAGCGCGCCGGTGCCGGCCAGCACGCCGACGTAATAGAGTGCGAACCAGAACCTGTCGCGCGTTTCGACGACAAGATCCTGGACGCGTGGCGTCGGTTTCGTGCCCATCACCGGTCCGTAGCATTCGAGCCAGGTAAGGAACGGCACGATCTTGTAGAGTTGTGAAAGCCCCAGCCCCGTCAGCCAGCCGAAGGCGACGAGATAGACAGTCGCGCCTACATGCTGCGCAAGCGTTCCGCTCGCAAATAGCGCGAGCAGAAGCAGAACCGAAAGATAGAGGGCCGCGAAAGCGCCGATCGCCGACCTGCTGTTCAGCTCGATCTTGCGTCGCTTGCGGTTGCGGTAAAAAAACACGAGATCGACGCCGTAGATGACGGTCGCCACGAGCCCCAGTAAGCCGGCGAGAACGGTGGGCAACATGATTGTCCCCGAAAGAACCTCCAACGGTTCTGCCAGAACGATCAGGCCTAAGGCTGCCGCCCCAGTCCATAACACCAAATGGCCCGTGGTGCGTTCACTGTCCGGGGAAAGCATGAACATCGGCAGCAAGCGGTAGCTGACACCGATTGCCGTAAAGCCGAGCCAGCCGCCCAGACCGACCGTCACATGGATAGGAAGAGCCAGTGTTCGCAGGTCGAAATCCGCCCATCCTGGCGCCTGGCCTGAAAGCACAAATGCAAACGAAGCACCCAATGCGGCGGTGACTGCGACGCAGGCGAGTCCTCCGGCCACGAAACGTGCGGGCAGTTGCAAGCTAGACGGCCGGACGCTCCACAACGTCCGCCCGAGCACCCATACGATCAACGAGAAACCAGCCGGAAGGAAGAGGCCCCCCAGTGCAAGAAAGGGGATCTTTGGGTCGATCACGCCTGAAAGCTGGAGGAAACCGGCGAGCAAGCAGAACAGCCCGACAAGCAAACAGATCAACGCCGGCAAAGCCAGGGACTCGTCGCGAAGGGGCTGCGCAACGAGCACTGGTACGAACTGGAGCAACGCCCCGCACATCAACAGACTGAGCCAGCCGATTGTAATCATGTGGACGATCACAAGCGTTTCCGGAGCCTCCACGCCAACGGTCGGAAAACCGTAACCGGCAATCATCATCGCTTGTGCCGCGATCAAGAAAGCTAGCGCGGCAGCAAAGTATGCCATTGTCCAGCGAGAGAGGGCTGAACCGTTCATCGCCGGTCATCGATATGATGAAGATATGCGCAAGTGTCGGACATAGCAGAACTCATCGCAATCGCTGCAACGGGCATAGCGCCAAGAGTGAGCAGCGGATTTCTCTTCTACACGAAGGCCATCACGACAATGCCACCCAAGACAATTAAGGCGAGCCCAGCGATCAGCATGGGCAGCAATGAATTGCCTGCCTTTGCGCCGCTTGCTGCTTCAGTGCTGAATACAAGGCTTGGCCACTCGTCGATCACTTCTTGCCTCTCATTCTCGAATTTCATTTTTGTCTCACTTTGCTTGATTTCACGGTCCCTGAAGTTCCAGTGAAAGACGTCCCCATTTTGCTCATTGGCCGATGGCCTTTCCCAGCAGCAGGCATTTCGAGATCATCGTCTGATTGGCCAGCTGCGGGGATCTCTATCCAGCGTTCCACTTTGCCCTCTGGGCATTCCTGGACGACCGGGAAGTACAGCGTTTCCCCCACCTTGAGATCAGGAGTCAGATAGCCGCGAAAGACGAACTCGTCATATTCGTCATCGCCAAGATTTCCGCCGCTCCAGACTATCTCTTTCACGCCGTCGTTCGTCGGCTTGCCGTAATAGTCGTAGGACTTGGCATAGGCGGCCTTAATCTTTTCCAGCTTCCATCCGGCCTTCGGCTGCGGCTTGACTGCGATGACGCCTTCGGGGACCTGGACCCGCACCGTATTAGTGGGCGTGCCTTCGCAGCCGTGCGGGACACGCAACACCGCCTTGTAGGCGGACGCCACCGATGCCTCCCCTATTCTAACGCGACATGGGCAAACGCGGTCCCGGTTGCAAAAGCGCAAACCGCGCTCGCCACGATCATTTTCTGCAACAATGGTTTTCTCCTTCTTTCCGAAATCCCTATCGCTGCATTGAGCGGACTTCGCTTCGGCACTTTACCTTGAGAATGCTGACATGCCTGGCGTCGTGACGGCAGCAGCGCCAATCGCAACTCCGAAGAGGGCCTCGCGTCGCGTGGACACGTCAGTCTCCAATCTCGATCATCGTCGATGGACAGAACTACGGGAGATGAAGCGTCGGCTCTTTGCGCTCGCGCAAATTGAATCGCGATGCGTTCATTGCTCGGGGCTGGTCACTGGACCCTCGGGAGTGTGACCTCCAATGCCTGGAAATGGATTCTGCTTGCGTCAGAGCAAAGAACGATCCGAATGCAGCAGTAAAGTTGAGCTAGCCGTGAAACGCGTGGTTCGGAAATCCGTGGCGATCCTGACAGATGCAGAACTGTGGTGACCAAAGCCCACCCTTTGCCGATGGAGCCTGACGATCCGCTGCTCGAATTAGAAGGCTTGCGACAACATGCGGGACAAGGGTCTAGCAGGGATTCCTTCTGGAGGTTTGGATGATTTCGGTTAGATGGGCGAATGGTGCGCCTGAGATCGATGCCGCGGTGGCCGCTCGAGCGATGAAGTTCGCTGTCGAGTATTTCATGAGGCAGATGCAGCGTGGTAGCATCAAGGGGCGGGTTGAGCGTGGGGTTGGCGAGGACGAGGGCAGATACCGCCTATCCTTCCGCTATCATGATCGGGAGTTGACGATGATTGTCGGTCCAGGCGGCGAGATCATCAGCCAGGAGCTGATCATGGCGGCGCCGAAGTTTCGGTGGAAGCGGACCTGAACTCCGCGCAGCATCATTTGGGGCACCCGACGAATGCATGAAATGGTCTGCCGGTTGGCGGCGATCGAATTGCTGCCGAAACTCAGGACACCGTTTGACCCGAACTGAGTGGCAGGTCGGCGGGCCGACATACTAGCTACTAGGGGGAACAGTGAAGCAATTGGCAATTTGGTCCATCGTGGCTAAGCTTTTTGCCCGGAATCAGCTCGCCGTCTCCTTGGAACAGCAGTTGGTTGCTGACCGTGACTTCAATCAAGCGAATTTCGTTCTCGCGGACAGCGCAGAGCTGGTCTTGCCAGCCGCGTTTGACATGTTCGCAAATCAGCTCCTGCGGCGAGGCCCAGTGGTATCTCGAAAATTGTTCCTGGGGCGGCAAGCTGGACCGCGACAACCACGGAATCCCATGCGAGTCACTCTGTTAATAGTGCGCCGCTGAGCAGCGAACCAGGCAACCTGCAGCAATCAACTCAGCGAGCCGTATTGACATTGGATGGCGACGGGGGCGCTTGGCATCCAGCCGATTCAGCTCGATCCCCCGACCTACCAGTTCCTAGGGGAACGGGTGGCCGCCCTTTAGCATGTTCTGGAACAGTATTCGGCTGACTTCAGCCAAAGCCCTCGATGGACAAACTGCCGCAACGATTTTCCTGCCGCCGGTGCTATCTTGCCGGCATTTCGGATCCCTGGACGATCAAGATGACGATGCATCAGGACGTTCACAGCGTCGGTATTCCCGTACTTTGCCAGTCTTGCCAGGCACGGCACCGCGGCGTTTGCGGCGCGCTGGATCCGGATCAGCTGGTCGGACTGTCCAAGACCTCGTCGAAGCACAGGATCGAACCCGGGATAGAACTGATAGGCGACGCCGAGACCGTCGACAGCTATTCGAACGTGCTTTCCGGCGTCGTGAAGCTGACGAAGAGCCTTTCGGACGGACGCCAGCAGATTGTCGGCCTCCAGTTCGCACCCGATTTTCTGGGAAGGCCCTTCAAGGCAGAAAGCGCGACCAACGCCGAAGCGGCAACGGCCGTTTCCCTATGCTCGTTTCCGAAGGCGATCATCGAACGAATGATGAGGGATTCGCCGGAGCTCGAGCGCCGCCTGCTCAGGCAAACGTTGAACGAACTCGACGAAGCACGCGATTGGATGGTGACGCTGGGACGTAAGACCGCTGCGGAAAAGGTGGCGAGCTTTCTCCTGATGATCGCCGGAAACATCGATCCCACGGCTGATTCGGCCGCCGGATCGACGACTTTCGACCTGCCGCTGACACGCGCCGACATCGCCGATTTCCTTGGGCTGACGATTGAGACGGTAAGCCGTCAGCTGACCAGGCTGCGCAAGGATGGCGTGATCCGGATTGAGAACAGTCGGCATGTGACGGTGGACAGTTTGAGCCGGCTGAATCGATGCTCGGGCACCTAGTCCGCGTCGACAATCCCGATCATCGGCAAGACATGCTCGCGTTCAAACGCGACATGTCGGCGCACGCTTTCGAAGAAGCCACGCAGCATGAAGCCGACGGCTTCGGCATTCTTGACCGTCTCGCCACGGCCAATCGCCAGCAAAATTTCGGTCACCTCGCCCGCAAAGCATTCGTCTTCGACGTGTTCGGCGCGCAATCGCCGGGCTGAGGCAAGGTTGGCATTGCTGCCGGCTGCAGCGACCTCATAAGCGGGAAAGATGATCCTCTCTTCATATTGATGAATGCTGCGCAACAACGGGACGATCGCGTTGGCTGTGCCGAGGCACTTGAGGCGATCGACGCCTGGTAAGGAGTCGGCGATTTTTTCCAGGGCATCACAGAGCTTCAGCTTTTCCCTATGGGCGCTCTTCATAACCGCGCCTCGGGTCGCCTCGCCGCCTGGCGGGCCAGCTAATGTCGAATTTTCAAGACCTGCTTCAAACAGCGATGATCCTCGTTCTCTCGCTCCGTTCAATGGCAGCCTCCCGATATTTGCATGATTGACGCTGCCTAATCCAAAAGCACGAGGCTTTGACATGGATCAAGGCAGTGGCGTGTCGGCTGCCGAATTGGTGTCCCTGCGGATTGGTGTCCGCGCGTCCAAATTCGCGGTCGGAGACAAGTTGGCCGCCGAATTCATGCCAACGTTGGGATGGCGATGGAAGGCCTGCCATCCCAATGTTTCAGCTTTATGCCCCGAATGCGTGTGACGTCCTTAGCAATCGGGAACGGTATCCAGTTGATTACTTACCCGCGCAAGCATGTTGAGCTTCAGCCTACCGTTGTGCTTGCCAGGCAGCGGCGATCGCAGAGCCTCCGCGTAATCAAAGTCCACTCCGGTGAGGGCACTGTAAATCGCCAGGCCGACAGCCCGTGCCATTACGGGCGGCAGAGCGTTGCCGATTTGACGTTTTTGCGGGTGTTGCGTGCCGCAGAATAGCCAGTCGTCAGGAAAACCTTGAAGCCGGGCGCCCATTTTCATCGTGAATTGGAAAGGCGCATCTTTCGGATGGTTCGCCGAGGGGGCGCTCTTTGCGATTCCCAAGGGATTGATCCCGAGAGCCAGCCATTTCTCAAGGCCCAGTTTGGCACTGAACGCCAGCCTTCCGGATTGCTCGGACCCACCGAGGATTGTCGGGCCGATCTTGTTCGCCGTGCTCCTGGCCCACTCCTCCGCGCCTTCCCATCCGTTTGCGGCTACGAGATCGATTAGAGCTTCGCCGACGGTCGTTCTCCATTCGGGGAATCTCGGCGGCATACGGAAGCGGCCGATGGGAACATCCCGAAATCCCACGAACGCTACCCTTGGCCGATTTTGAGCCAATCCGTAGTCGCTGCCAAAGAAGCTGAATACCTGCGTGTCGTAACCAAGCTCCTTGAACTTCCGATGAAGTTCCGCACGATAAGCTGAGTTTGCCCTGAAGGCGAACCCCTCGACGTTTTCGAAGAAAAAGGCTTTTGGAGCGACCTCGGCGACAATCCGCACAGCTTCCATAAAGAGATCGCGGTCATCCGCGTGGCCCCTCTGCAAGCCCATGCTTGAGTGAGGCTGGCAAGGGACGCCGCCGGCGACCAGGTCGATTTTTCCGCGGTAGGAAGTAAAATCCACTTTTGCAATGTCGCCCTGCCGGACAGGACCGAGCGCCCGGTTGGCCTTCAGGGTCGCGACCGCATTCTTGTTTTGCTCGTAGATGCAGACGGCGTCGAAACCGGCGGCGTGGAGTCCGAGCGCTTGGCCTCCCGCGCCAGCGCAGATCTCAATCGAGCTGAGCCTATAGGGTGGGTCGATCGCCGTTTTTGCGGCTGCGGCAGGCAATTTCCTATGCTTCAACTGCTCTTTAGAAATACCATTGTCGTTGAAAAGCCAGATCACGCTTTCCACCACAGCGCGGTCGACGAAGTCGTGGCTGGTGTCGTATGGGTTGCCGCTGTCCGGATCGACCGACTGGAATTCCCCAATGGCGAGGCTCTTCAGGCTGTCGTGCGCGCGAGCAAGCCAAACAGCCTCGTCGGAATTGCCCTGGTAGTTGTATTCCCATGGGGCCGGCAGCGCTGCTGCATCGAAAAGCAACTCAAAGCGCGCAAGGCAAACGCCAGCTTCCTGCATTAAGGAAGAGCGCTTTGCGACCAAAGATTCGCGTGTGCAGGTATCGTCGTAACCGTCGTTGTAGAAATCAACGAGTGCTTGCGCGAACGGCAAAAACTGCCCGCCGAAGGATTCGACTTCCGACTGCGCTTTCGTCTCCGCCGCTGAACGCAGCGCCTTCCGGCGTCGGAGTTCCTGCTCGACACCAGGGTCCTTTGCATCGTTGACATGGCGGCGCCTGATTGCCGCCACGTCGTTTGAGTGCACGAAACTTCCTAGCGCGATCCTTTCAACGACTTCGTCCCTGACAGCTGTCGGGGCCGCGACCAGGGCTTTGACGGTGGCGAAGGAAACGGTCGCCTTCATGATCGTCTCGCGATGAGTTCCTAGGGCCTCGGTGAATTTCAGATAGGTTCGGAGATCGCTTCTATTCAGGCCGCACTCGGAAACGAGAAACGCCTTTAGCTTGGATTCCGGCAGTTCGTTGCGAGCGGCGTCGAGCTCCGACGCGATATCGAGAAACGCTTTAGTCATCGCCTTCTGGCGGGCGCGTACTCGCTCCTTGATTGCGTGCAGCCTTTCGCTCTGGGTATCAGCTGGCGCCACCTTGGCGCCTTCCGACCGGTCGGCCACGTTTTCGTATGACTGAGTTTCGTTGAAGTCCACTTTGCTCTCCCCGGTTGCAAGCGGACTTGTGGATGCCAATCCCCTTCGGCGGCATCAAAAACGTCGATAAAATTTGAAGGACTGATCGATTTTATCGAGAGCCGTCAAATAATCCGAGAGTGTTCTTCGCCCGGTTTCCCACTGGCTTCATTTGGGCCCGTGCATCTTGTCTTGCCGGATAACGAACTACTCATCGCGCCTCCTGTCGAACCATATGTTCTCTCAATCAACTACGGGTCCGTAGCTCAGCTGCCATGACAGGACCCGACTCGCAACTCAATCTTCCAGAACGTCCGTTGTTTCCAGAGGCCCGCCTTTCGTAAGAAGGCCTTTCGCAATAGGCGACGATCCGGCGCGCTCAAGGGTGACTTTGAACACACGCCGATTGTCGCGGACCGTCTGGGGGCCGTTCTGCGCCGCCGCCGCGAGAAGGTCATCAAACCGTTCGCGGGCTTCGCGCGCGTTCCAGACTTTGGTCCGCTTGCCCGATGCTGCCTGACCGCGGGGAGCACGCCCCATTCACAAACCTCCTGCCGTCCAGATCATTAACGGATTGCCGGTGACTCTCAAATATGAGTTCCGCACCTTAACACCACGGACAGTTTCTGTGAGCCCTCGATCGACAATGTACGTGCTCGACACGAACGTGCTGAGCGCGTTGGCCCACAAGCGGCCTAATCCCAAGGTCGTCGACTGGGTTGGCAATCTTCGCGCCCCTATCGCCATTCCCTTCAGCGCGGTATTTGAAATACAGAGGGGAATTTCCATGCTCAAGCCTAAGGATGCACCACGAGCCGCCAGCCTTGCGAAATGGTTGAAATCATTGCTCGAGTCCGATGTGGTATTTCTTGCGATGGATGCCCCAGTTGCCCAACTCTATGCAGACATGACGCTGATCCCTGCTCTGCAGGACCTTTGGGTCCCTTGCAGGAACGCCAAGAAGCCAGGGCAAGACCTAGCGATCGCAGCAACCGCAATCGCCCACCGCGCCGTTGTCGCCTCTATGAATACTAAGGACTTTGTCCGTATCGACCGCTATTTCCGTCTCCGCGGCTTGTTCAACCCCGACTGTGGTAAGTGGGATATTCCCCTTGCAAGTGCCCGGAGGTCATCGGGTCCGCAGACTCATGAAAGGGAGCATCAGCGGTGGCACCATCGCCCCCTTCCCCGGCAACCAAGCAGGCTCTTTCCTGTGTGCCCTCGGTTTCCATTTTCCCTAGCGTCGCGGGCAACAACCGAGAACTTGGCAGTCATATGATGACAACCGCAGAAATCAATGCCGGACCCTTCTTTTCGTTTGATCGAAGCGCCGATTTCTCTGAGCTCGCGTCATGAGACGGTCGGGGCACGGAATCCAATTAAGTGCGACCGACTTGGTCGGCCATCTGAATTGCCGCCATCTCACGAGCCTAGACTTGGCAGTCGCTCAGGGCATGCTTGCCAAGCCAGCTTCTTACGATCCCTTTCTTGAAATCCTTCGGGAACGAGGTGCGCTTCACGAGCAAGCGTATATCGACCATCTGAAGAATTCTGGCCTCGACGCAGTGCGCATTGAAGGCGTCGACATCACGGTGGCCGCCGCCGGACAGACACTCGATGCAATGCGCGCCGGAACGCCTGTCATCATCCAAGGAGCCCTGTTGAACGGACGGTGGAGCGGCCGAACAGATGTGCTTTTCCGCGTTGAGACGCCATCAGCGCTTGGATCCTGGTCCTATGAGGCAGTCGACACCAAGTTGGCTCGCGAGACAAAGGGGGGTACCGTCCTCCAGCTTTGTCTCTATTCCGATCTGCTCGCCGACGCTCAGGGGCTGGCACCTGAACTCATGCACGTGGTTCCGCCATGGGCGGATTTTAGGCCACAGCAGTATCGCTTCGCCGACTACGGCGCGTTCTATCGCAGGGCTAAATCCGGGCTTGAGCTGACTGTCGATTCAGCGACCGGCTCCGACACCTATCCCGACCCCAACAGTCATTGCGACGTTTGTCGCTGGAGCACGCAATGCGACAAGCAACGTCGAGTTGACGATCACCTCTGTCTCGTTGCCGGGATATCCAAGGTGCAGATCAACGAGCTGAAAACCCGCGGCGTCGGCGCGATGGAATCGCTAGCCGCCATGCTCCTGCCCTTGCAGTGGAAGCCCGAGCGCGGCTCGGCTCATTCCTACGAGCGCATCCGCGAGCAAGCACGGTTGCAGGTGGAGGCGAGAGCTAGCGGCAACCTCGGTTTCGAGCTCCTTCCTGTCGAAGCAGGTTTCGGACTGTCGTGCCTTCCGGAACCCTCGGACGGAGATATCTTCCTTGACCTCGAAGGCGATCCGTTCGTCGGCGAGCACGGACTTGAGTATCTCTTTGGATATCATTTCAAAAATGAAGCGGGCGAATGGAGTTACGTCGGGGACTGGGCTTTCTCCCGCACTGACGAAAAGCTCGCATTCGAAGCCTTCATCGACTTCACAACCAAGCGTCGGGAGACGTATCCGGAACTGCACGTCTACCACTACGCACCCTATGAGCCTGGGGCTCTGAAACGGCTGATGGGCCGCTACGCAACGCGTGAAGAAGAATTCGACAACATGCTGCGGTCGAAGCTGTTCGTCGATCTTTACGGCGTTGTCCGCAACGGCCTTCGCGCCAGCGTTGAAAGCTATTCGATCAAGAGACTGGAAGCGTTTTATGGATTTACGCGCGAAACAGCTCTTCAGGACGCAAACGTTGCATTGCTGAGTCTCCAGTCAAGCCTGGAACTCGGACACCCCGACAAAATTCGCGAACAAGACCGATCGGTGGTCGAGAGCTACAACCGCGACGACTGCGTATCGACGCAGTTTCTCCGTGACTGGCTGGAAATGCTCCGCTCAGGCGTGATCGCTGCCGGTGAAAATATTGCCCGACCTCAGCCCGGCGACGAAGTAGCGAGCGAGAACGTCACGGCATGGCTCGCAAAGATCGGTCCGCTGATTGAAAAGCTGACCGCGGACGTTCCAGCCGATCCGGAGGAGCGTGACGCCGAGCAGCACGCGCGATGGATACTAGCCAACATTCTCGATTGGCATCGGCGCGAAGCAAAGGCGACGTGGTGGGAGTTCTTTCGCCTTCGCGATCTGTCGGCCGAAGAGCTGATGGAGGAACGCAGCGGCCTTGCGGGCCTCACGTTCGTCGGCGAAGTACCCGGAGTCGGAAAGCTGCCGACGCACCGCTATTCATTCATCCCTCAGGAAACAGACATCCGCGTCGAAGACGATCTGCACAACGTCGGCGGCGACAAGATAGGATCCGCCGTTGCAGTATCGCAGCAGAACCGTACGATCGACGTCAAGAAGACAGGCAAGTCCGTCGATGTTCATCCCCAGGCGATCTACGGCTCGAAGAATTTCGGCTCTGACGAACAGGCCAATTCCCTCGTCCGCATCGGCGAATACGTGGCGGACCGCGGCTTAACTGGAGACGGGCCATATTGCGCGGCGCGCGATCTGCTGCTGCGCCTAGCACCGCGTCTGCGGGGTGAGCCGATCAAGACCGATAAGGAGACAACCTTGGCGGCAGCGATGCGGGTCGCCACCCTGTTGGATGGCGGCGTGTTCCCCATTCAAGGCCCCCCGGGCACCGGGAAATCGTTCACTGGCGCGCGGATGATCTGCACGCTTGTTGGCGAAGGCAAGACTGTTGGGATCACCGCAAACAGCCACAAGGTCATCAGGAATTTGATCGACAAGGTGGTCGAGGCGGCCGACGAACTAGGCGTCGACCTGACATGCATCGTGAAGCCGAAAGAGGTGGAATCCAATCAGCACCGCTTGGTCTTCGCGAAGAACAATGCCGACGTCTATGGGGCATTGAGCGGACCATGCAAGGTCGCCGGGGGGACGAGCTTCCTCTGGTCACGGGCGGATGCGTTTGAATCCATCGACGTTCTCGTCGTGGACGAAGCGGCTCAGATGTCTCTCGCAAATGTGCTGGCTGTTTCGCAGGCAGCCCATACGGTTGTTCTGCTTGGCGATCCCCAACAGCTGGATCAACCGATGCAGGGAAGTCACCCGGACGGAACCGACGTGTCGGCGCTGGATCACATTCTCGCCGGCGGGAAAACGATCGCAGCCGGGCAAGGGCTGTTTCTCGAAGAGACCTGGCGGCTCCACCCCGATATATGCGCTTTCACATCGGAGCTGTTCTATGAGGGCAAGCTGAAATCAAAGGACGGCCTTGACGGCCAGATCGTATCAAGCGGTCCGATACAAGGGTCCGGCATGCGGCACATCCCGGTCAGTCACAGCGGAAATCAGAACTCCTCCCCGGAAGAGGCTGTCGTCATCCGCGACCTTGTGAACCACATCATGCAGTCGAAAACGCGTTGGATTGATCGGCACGGGAAAGAAGATGCAGTCACATCGGATGATATTCTGATCATCACTCCTTACAACGCGCAGGTCTTTGAAATTCAGCAGCACCTTCCCAGCGCCAGAGTCGGTACCGTGGACAAGTTTCAGGGCCAGGAGGCGCCGATTGCGATTTATTCGATGGCGACTTCAACTCACGCAGATGCCCCGCGAGGCATGGAGTTCCTTTACAGCCTGAATCGCTTCAACGTTGCGACGTCACGGGCCAAATGCCTGTCGATTCTCGTGGCTTCACCCCAGGTGTTCGAAGCGGAATGCAGGACGCCACGACAGATACAGCTTGCCAATGCGTTCTGCCGATATCTCGAGATGTGCTCGTTGATTCAGTTGCCGACGTCACAGCAGAATTGAATGCCTGCCCCGCCGATGAGCTCTCTGCTCGCTGTGCCAGCATTCCCGGCTCCGGCCTGAGTCTTTGCAGCGCAAACGCCCGGATAGCTTTCCCGCCAGCGGACCCGCCAATATGCATGCGTGCAATCCTGTCGGCGAACAGCATTGCTGTTCCCTGCTGGGGATGGGATTTCTCGTTGACGGCTGTGTTTCGTTGGTCCAAGCGAAGCTTTCAAGATGGCGAGGATGCGGACGGCGAATGAGATCAGCTATCGTCTTGGAACTGGTACCCGATGCGTCGTTCATGGTCTTCGGCGTTCAGCGGTCTCTCGGAGCCTCGAGCTCTTCTCGAATATTTTATTGGGCTCGAACTCCCGATGGAAGGATTGTTTCAGGATACGACGCCGATGGCCGAAATTCGGTACAGGGGATCCTTGCTGATTTAGAGCATCGTACAGCAGTCAGCGAGATAATGGACATCGTCGAAACGATGGCGCTGGACGACACAGTCATGGCAGTCGGAGGTGGTGAGACCCCGGTAAAGTACTTCGCTGTCGACTCAGATGGCGACGTGCAGAAGTTCGCCTCGCTCGATGCGCTTGTTGAGACTGTCTCTCCAAGCAGTGGAATTCACCCCTGAGGCTTGTCGACGACGGGCGTTCTCCACCATGATCTGGGATATGTTCTTCAGCCCTAGCTCGATGCACTCAATGATGCCATGATGTTCAAGGTCTAGACAGCTGCCGACGCCATGCTCGTCCTCGAATTCAAGCATGGCTTCGCAACAAGCCTCAATTCGTCGCCACGACTGACTCATGGGGGCATCTGCCTCCTCGAAGAAGCGAGATCGCACCGCGATCCAGCGCCTCAAACCCACCAGATCACCGCACATCACGAAACGCTCGAGTAATTTCAGCGTAGCCTGCTGAATATCCTTGTGATCCGGTGCCATATCCACTCTCGTTCCAAGCCATCAACATGGGAGAGGGAACCGGTGCAACCGACAAGTCAGAAAACTGTTCAACCCATCGTCAGCCCATCGTGGACAACGAACTGAGATCAACCGAATCCTTGCGGAGGGAGGGCTGGCCCGGACATTCTGGACTTACTCGCTCGGCCCCGCTGAGGAAGCCCATATCGGCGATCCGAATTGCAGCTAACCCTTTGCGTCGAAAGAAATCCTCCCGCATCATTGTATCAGGTTTGCTTTGGAAGGGTGCGTACTGGGACGAGGGGAAATGGTGCAACAACATGACGACATGGAGCAAGCGAGTTCGGAGACGGTAGATTGCCAGGTACGCCACCTCTTCCGGCGGTACTCTTCGACAACCCGTCTCGCTGGCCTGCTCGACCTGCTGGATGGATCGGCCTATTTCGAAGAGCCGGCGACTTTTTGGTCAATTTTCCATCAAGTCTGGTCGAGCTGCGATGCCACGTGGGAACATGGAAGAAGGGCCATCCAGCAATTGGAGAGGGCTGGCCATTGTGGAGAGTTCCTAGGATGCGAGGATAAGAAATTCTATTCCGCCCTACCGGAGCAAGTGAAGGTCTATCGAGGCTGTTCGCGCGCCCGCGTCAAAGGAATGTCTTGGACAACAGACATGGCGGTGGCGGAAGATTTTGCGCAGGGTCATCGGGGGATACAAGTGCCCCGTCCCGTGCTGGCGAAGGCGGTCATTTACAAAGGTGACATCCTTACAGTTTCGTCGCATCGGGGAGAGGCAGAGGTGTTGCTCAACCCCAACGCGCTGGCAGGCCTCTCGGTACGCCCATTCGCCAAACGGGCTTAGGCCAATGCCGGCGGAGCGATCAAGTCATTGCGGCCCGCGAGCACGCAGACGGCCTCAGCAAGCAGCGTACATGATTGGCATTGAGCATGCGTGCGCGGGCGCCGTTTCTATGCATGCTTGAAATAGCTGCGAGCTTCAAATCTTGGACGCGAGCACTTCCACTGCCATCGTCCCAAGGTCCTCTCCAATTCTTGAATGCGCCCTCGCCCACAGCCGCCGTAACAGGGTTTCCGGCACCATCTCGTCGAATTTCGCTGTCCGAAGGTTCTCCACGAAACCCGCGATCGATTGAATGTCCGGCGGCCGCTCGACAACCTGTCGAAGGATTGCGGCAGCTTCATCGGGCATCGTCTCGATGACCGTGACGCCGACGTCGAAAACCAAGCATTCCAGGCCCGCTGAAACCAGAGCGAAGGCCAAAGCCGAATTCGCGTCCGTGCCTTTCCACGTGAGGATATGGGTGTCCTTGCCTGCCTGCAGGAATCGCGATTCATCCAGCCCCAACAGTTTGTAAGCCGCCCTTCCCTGCTCAAGGAAATCGGCCGCGGCCGAATCGAGATAGGCAGGGATTTCTATCGACGATAGGACTGCCCGCATCTCGGCCGCGAGCCGGTCGTGAATCGGTTCGTTCATAAGGGCATCGAATTTCGGGATCTTCCCGGATCGATGCCGTTCGACTTCGATCACTTTTCCCCGATCGTCCACTGCAATGATGCGCCACCGCTGGCCCGCGAACGAAATTACTGCGCCGACTCCCACTGCATTGGAGATTGGGATCGTCCCCAGCGTGCGTCCTCCGGAGACCAGCCGCCATTCCTCATCCGTGGGGAAAATGGCATAGAAATCACGCGCGCTCGTGAGGCGTTCCCCGACCTCGCCAAGCATGATCGTCCCGTCTGACGCCTGCTCGATCAGCCTTTGTTCCGGCGAGGCCATCGCCCGGAGGAGTTCGACGTAGTCACTCTTGCCGAGTTCGGACAACGGCCCGGCGCCGCATAGCAATCGGAACAACCGGTCAGCACGCGCGCCACCTTCCTGGACAATCACTGAAAGCGTCTGGTGAAGCACCACCGTTGCGGTAGCGCTGTCCGTCGACGGGGGCTCGATGAACCGTTCAATCAGCAGACGGACTGAGGCGGTCGCCCGCACTGTCTCCAACCTCAGCCGATCTAGAGGATCGGAATCCGCAGTAAGACTTCGCTCGCGCACATAGACCCGGAGAACGGCCGGGATGCCACGCCGGCGTCCGCTGCGCCCAAGCCTCTGGCGCAGCGACGCCAACGACCGCGGCGCACCAATCTGTGCCACCGATTTAACGGAGCCGATATCAATCCCGAGTTCGAGCGTCGTCGTCGCAACGCCCGTCGTCGGAAGGTCGCCTTTCTTCAACCGACTCTCCAACTCCTCTCGAAGTTCTTTGGACAAACTACCGTGATGCGGGAAGAATTCGTTCGGCACGCCAGCTTTGTCAGACCGAGTGCGGAGTCGGTCCGCCAATGCCTCGACACGTTTTCTCGAGCCAGCGAAAGCAAGGTTGTTGGACCCCCGCAAGTTCACGAAGATATGGTCGGCAATCAGGTCCAGGGCGGTTGGCGGCCCTTCGTCGCTCTCAAGGCCATCAGCGTCTTCGACCTCCTCGGGATCGGCATACGCCCTGACCTGAAGACGAAGCTCCGGTGAATCGGCTGTGGATTCCACGATTAGGACAGAGGAAGGGTTCTCAGGCCGGAGCCAGCGCGCGGCGACGGCAAGGTCGCCGATCGTCGCCGAGAGGCCGACACGCCGAGCGGGCTTCGCAGCCAAATCATCCAGCCGACGGAGAAGGCTCGCGAGGTGCAGCCCCCGAGGTCCGTTGAGGAAGGCATGCAATTCATCGATGACAATGAAGTCCAGCGAAGCCAACATGGCCTTCGCGTCGCCCGGACGACGGAGCAGCATTGCCTCAATGGATTCCGGAGTGATCAGGACGAGACCGCGCGGATCGCGCCTCGCTCGCTGCTTCGCGGACTGCGGAGCGTCTCCATGCCAGCGGACTACGTCGATCTCCATCCGCTCGCATAGGTCATCGAGGCGGCGGAACTGATCGTTGATGAGGGCCTTCAGCGGGCTGACGTACAGGACTGAAAAGCCGCGTTCTTTCCGATTAGCAACCTTCGTGAGGATCGGCAGGAAAGCGGCTTCTGTCTTTCCGGCTGCAGTAGCGGCAGCGACCAGGATGTCGTTTTCGCCGTTCAAGATCGCGGCGATTGCCTTGTCCTGGACGTCACGCAGTTCCTCCCACTTCCGTTCCCAAATCCAGCGCCGGATCGTCTCATGAAGCTGGTCGAAGCCGGAACGTTCCTCAGAGCCTGATGCTGGCAAGGTTCTCATCCCCGCCCTGGGCGCTGTCTTCGCTTTCTTCGGCTGATGGGTTCTCGACGTCGGGCGCGACGTCGACCCGCCCGAGAAGGCTTTCCCATCCCGTTCCAGGGTTCTGATCAAGAATCGCCAAGAACTGGACAAACGCTTTGATCGTGTTGCGAGGCGTCCTGAAATAAGCCTCGCCGACGTGTTTGCTGCAATGTTCCATGAACGCGGGAAGCGCCTCATCCGGGACCAGATACTTCGCCGGATCGCCATGGGCGAACACAGACCGGATATTGGACAAGAGAATAAGCAGGTCCTCGGGCGTAAGGCTCTGCAAACGAAGCACAGGGCCGGACAGGTCGACGAGACCGTTCGTCGCGAAGGCGTTCTCCGCAAGGCGCGACTGTAGTGCAGCGTAACTGTAAAGGCCCCGGCGAGTGTCCATAAGGAATTCGGGGGTGCCACCGAACACGAAGCCGATGCCGCCGAAATTCCCCTGAAGGACGTCGTTGAGCATGCGCAGAATTTGCTCAAAGTTCTGGTTGCGCGCCTGCGCGCTCTGGAGCTTGTACAAGTTCACCATTTCATCGAAGACAACGAGCAGGCCAGCGTACCCGGCGAGCTTGACGAATGCCGCGAGCAATTTCAGCGCGTCATAAATGTCATTGTCATCGATGATGGTCCTGACGCCCAGCGCCTGCCTTGCTTCTGTCTTCGTTGAATACTCGCCGCGCAACCACCGTAGCGCTGATGTCTTGAGGACCTCGTCCCCCTCCTCGCTGCCTCGCCAGTAGGCTTTTAACACGGTCGCATAGTCATAGCCGCCGACCTCCTCCTGAAGATGGGCTAGGCGTTCGTCTATGACGCGCTCGACAGGGACGCTTTTCCTTCCCGCTTCGTTCATGCAGTCAGTCACGAAACGCTCGACAACGCTCGGCAGCGCGCCTCCCTCGGGCTTCGTCCTGGTAGCCACGTTCCGGACAGCCTCGGCATAGAGTCCCCTCGCCTGGCCGGCGGACGCATGAATCCTGCGATCGGGCCCAAGGTCGGCATGGATGGTCACGCATTTCCGTTCGAGCGCTATCAAGCGCACGAGATTCAGGAAGAATGTCTTCCCCGCCCCGTACTCGCCGATGACGAATCGGATCGCCGCACCGCCATCTGACAGACGGTCAATATCCCGGACCAGGGCTCCCACTTCCGCAGCCCTTCCGACCTGCACGTGGCGAAGTCCCGTCTTTGGGACGACGCCGGCGGCAAGCGCCTGGAGGATGACGTCTCGGTCGCGCGACTTGATGGTCGTTCCTGTTGTCATCTTTCCGCTCCCGCCCCTTGCAGTTCTACCCGGACATGTTCAACGACCACAATGTGATCCTCTCCTTCGAGGATCGGTTCGTCGAACTTGTCGAAGCCCCATTCATTTATCGTTTCGATCGCGCCGTCCGGCAACAGCCGCAGTTTCCGCGCCACGTCTTCGAATGCGTCACGGCCTAGCTCTCCGGCTCCAAGAAGGCAGGAAAGCAGTTCGGAATGAGCCGCATCAAGTCCTTCAAACCTCGAGTCTCCTCGCGGGGTCGCCTCCATCGGGGCCGGAGGCGGAGAAAACGGCTCGTCTTCGACAAAGATGCCTGCGAGAAGTTGGGAAACCGCTGACGTCTCCGACTTTATCCGTTCGAGCCGCGCAACGTCGATCAGTATGCCGGATGCTTTGGCTGCCGAGGCTTCGAAGGGAATGGGAACACCGCCCGTCCGTATTTCCGGTGTGACGGCTATGGGCTCGTCCAGAACCACCGAACCGCGATGAAGCGCGGAATATAGATCCTCCACTGGATACCCAAGCGTTTTGTATAACCGCTCGAGAAACTTCACCTCGTCCGGAGCGGCATGCCCATCCGCGAGCACCGCCGACGTGGCCGATCTAATCGCGCTGTCGCGCGCCTCGGCTTTAACACTGCGCAACCTCTGCATAGCAGATTGCCGGGCGGGCGCATCCTTCAGCAGCGTGCTCGCATAAGCCATCAGCCTGGCGCGCTCAATTCCGCCGAGGCCGGGAACAGACCGAATGTCGCTCTTGATCGATTCGAATTCACTAGTCTCGATCTTCCCGTCTGAAGCGGCCGCAAGCGCCGCGACTTCGACCATGGCCCTGGCAGAAGCGTAGCTTGGACCCTCGCTATCGACCGGCGCCCCGTCTTTCGCCTTAAACAGTAGGACATAACCGTCGGCGTCGAGATTCCGGGCTCCATATCTCCGATCTGGCTCCAACCCTACATCAAGTTTGTCCATGAAGGCTCCGACTTGATTGCAGAACCCGGACGGAAGTTTGCCTTTCGGTGGGGTCTCCACTCCCAATGCCTTCGCCAGTTGACCTACTCTGACCCCCGCAATGTTGCGGCCTCCGAAAAGATGTTCGACGCGCTCGAGCACGGCGCTGCCCATTACCGAAGGTGACGTCAACAACTCCTTCGGCAACAGGAAGGCGGCCTCGATCGTGCCTTTCGCCTCTGGACTTTTCCCCAGCAGGCGGCTGTACGAGGCGAGTTCATCAGTGCACGCGTTTAGGAGATTCCGCAGGCCTTCGAGGGGTGCGGAAATCGCGGCGATGTCGGGGAGCGGCCCGGTCTCGCTGTCGGACAGGTCAAGCCTGCATTCGAAGCCGCCGCTCGCCGCATGATATTCGATCTTGAGCTTAGTTTTCGGCGGATTGACCTTCAGTCCTTGCGGATAGCGGGATGCGAACCGCATTTGCCAGAGCTCGGCTAGCTCGTCGAAACATCTCGTCGCAGGCGTTCGCGGATAAGTGTCGGGAAGTGACAAGACCCAGAGGAGTGCGTCCGTGCCGTCAAAGAAAGCCGCAGAAGCAAGTTTGCGCCCTAGATGGAGCCTGACGGACAACGGCATCTCGTATCCGTTCCTGAGATCGGGCGAGAGTGCCGGGCGGGAGATTTCCGGGCCCTTGACGAGCACCGCAACGTCAAGGAATTTCGACGCGTAGTTCTTGAACGAATGATTTTCGCCGTGGAGGGCAAGGAGGCGCCTGACCTCCGCGATCAATACAGGCGTCTCGTCTTTGGCGGCGTCCACGAACAGGCGACGCTCAAGGCCGTAGAAAAACAAAAAGACATATCCTATGCCGATCCTCGGATCGTTCCTTCCGCCCGCAAGCCAGTCGAGATAAGTCCGCCTGGCGATCGGTGGAATGTTCGAATATGACGGCCAATAAGGTAGGAGGCTGCCCGATAGATCGCTGCCCGACGGGGCGACCGTGCACGACGGATCCACGAGGCAATTGGTTCCGCGGTCCGAACTCGTTCCAGTGAAGGCTCCGCCGAGATAAAACATGCCAGCGTCGATGGTCATTCCGCCCACCCGCACGCTCTCGCCGGACGGAATCCATCGGGCGGGAGTCCTAATCGCAGAGAGCCTGTCGCTAATTGGCGCCGACGGCCCTGGCAAAGGCCGGTCCCATTGGTCTGGGCCTCCGGTGAATCTTGGATCGGGGTTAATTCGAGGATCGATCCACGGCTCTCTGGCTCGGGCCTGAGGTGGATCTTCGGCGAAGCTGCTACGCGTTGCGGCGAACTCGCGCAGCTGGGCTGGCTGAACGCTCCGTTCCTTATTCTTTACGGCGCGGTAGAAAAACCAGGCGACCAACGCCACGCCCGCAAGCACCCACCCCATCGTCGCCCCCGGCTTGCTTTGGATGTTCTTTCCCCGAATAATTGCATATTCGGAAGCTCCGCGACAAATTCTTTGCCAGCCACTGAAGCATTTCCAGCGGTCGACGTCAGTGTCATTCGTGCCCGTTCGGCGATCCAAGCGTCTGGAGGCCTTGTGCCGCGGCAGGAACACCCTTAGTGGCATGAACTTAGCCGTGTTTTGACACGGACGGGTTAGCCGAGCTTTTCCCACAGCATATGGCGAAAAGTGCGGTTTTGGCGCATTGTGGTCGGCGCATCGAGGGCGGCAATGGACCATCGTGTCCGACTTAAGCGACGGCGCGAAGCAAGGTCGGCGACGCGACGTTCGCGACTGCTTTCAAAGGGAAGCGGACGTTGGACTGCGGCAGCTGCACTCGCTGTTGCTGGCATTGCGGGATATTCCGGGTGGAGCTTCGTCTCAAGAAATAGTCCGGAAATCATTTCTTACGCGCAGGGCAAAGCTTCCTCGGATCAAGAGGATTTGGTCGGCCGTGCTTCCGTCATCGACGGTGACACAATCGAAATCCATGGCAAGCGCATCCGCTTCAATGGCATCGACGCGCCCGAGTCGTCTCAAACCTGTACAGACGGGAATGGCAAGGCATACCTATGCGGCGCAAAGGCCGCCGAGGCGGTGGACCAATTTCTGGCCGCTTCGTCTCCCACCCGATGCGTATTCGTCGCCCGTGACCGCTACAGCCGTTTCGTCGGGAACTGCTTCCGGGCGGACGGAGAAAGCGTTCAGGCTGCGCTCGTCAGGGATGGCTGGGCTCTTGACTGGCCGCGTTACAGCAAAGGCGCGTACGCCGAACTGCAGGAAACAGCAAAGGCCGAAGGCAAAGGGATATGGATCGGCGCGTTTGAACGTCCGTGGGAATGGAGGGCGGATCGCCGGAATGGCAAGGCTGCAACCGCGCCGATCGTACCGCTTGTCGGCGTCTCGTCCGATTCTGACGGATGCAACGTCAAAGGCAATATCAATTCGTCGGGCGAACACATCTATCACGTGCCCGGCCAGGAGCACTACGACAGGACCCAAATCACGCTGAGCAAGGGCGAGCGATGGTTTTGTTCGGAGGCCGAAGCACTGGCTGCAGGGTGGCGACCCGCCCTTCGCTGATCGTCGAAACCGTCTAACCCGTGCTGCAGTTGCCTCACTGAATCTTCGCGCCGATTTCCGTTGTCGAAGGCGAATTGCGTTTCCTGACCCGGATCTCTATCCGACGCCGCGATTTCACGTCACCTGCTTGGGTTCCGTTGGTCAGGGTGTCGTCGGGAAGGATCAGTTGGGCCCCCGACATGGGCAGAATGGTAACCGCCTGGAGAGATGGTACGCTCTTCAGGACTTTGGCTACGGCAATCGCACGCGCTAACCCCAGACCCGCATTGTCCGCAGGGTGCAGCACGCCGACGGGGGCAGTGCCGCCAAGTACGTCTTGAAGCTCGGCATCAAGGTTTGATCCAAGACGCGAGATCTTCTGCTCATCGGTGTGCCCGATGACCTCCACGACGTCCACCGCATATTTCGCGGCGATGTCCGCAATCTGTCCAGCAGTGTTTTCTCGCAAGGCCGCGTCAAAGCTCGGGCTGAGTTCCGCGCTACCTGACTTGAAGAAGTATCCGTTCGTTTCGCTGAGGCTGATAATCGGCGGCCATTCGTGGGGCTTTGCGTTGCCTTCAGATTCCTTAGCCTTGCGGATTACCTCAAGAAGTTGCTCTTCCGGCGTCAGCTTCGAGGGTGAGACGACTACCTTGTCTCGGAGCACTTTGATCGCCGGGGCAAGCTTTTCGATGTCGTTGGCAGTCAGCCCGGAATCCCGGAGCCGTCCTGCCATGGGCACAACTTCTTCGAGAGTGAGACCGGTCTCCAATATCTGGTCCACCTTCGTTTTTGCGAGTTCCAGTTCCCGCCATTCCTTTTCGAGTTCGTCGCTACCAGCAACTGTCTTTCGGAAGACCTCGAGCTTTTCTTCGAGCAGAGCGTTGGAGGCCTCCTGCTTTTGAAGTTCAACCTCGACCGCCAGCTTGTCCGCTTTGATGTGTTCGGACGTGGACCGCTCTCTCGCAATGATCGCACCCGCTGCCAACAAGAGGCAGAAGACGAGCAACAGCATGGACTCGGCCATGGTGAGACCGAGAATAAGGCCGCGGCCATAGCCTCTCTGCTCGCTTGAGACGGACGTTCCCTGAGTGCTCAACGACGGTTCCACCACCGCTTGCTGTCAGATTCACTCTCGACAGATTTATTCACGGGGGAAATTGCATCCCCTGCCGCTTCGGGCGCATCCTGGCCGTTTGGCTGCGGCGCTTGAACTTCGACAGGGGGGGCCAAAGCAACTATGTCGTCGAGAAGCGGAGTCGACCCCAAGCCGTCGGTGAAATGGTGAACACCGTTTGCCCCCCCTGAAGCGCCATCGGATAGAGGTTCGAATACACTGGGCTTAGAGCCTGCGCGCGTTTCGATGAGCATCCTTTCAAGCAACTTCTGCATGTCCGCATTCTGTTGTTGGACATGGCGAGCGAGGCTGTCTGTGCTACGCTGCACGTGAGCGGACGCCTCTACCGACTTCTCCATAATCTGAAGCGATTTCCCAGTTGTCTCCAACATCTTCGCGGCGGCGGTCGTGATCAGGTCGATGCGGTGCGCCTGATCCTTGCTAAGGGCCTCGGTTCTGGCGCCGTAGTCGACGACAATTTTGCCGAGCTCCCTGACAAGCGGACCGAGTTCGTTCTTCAGGACGGCTTCGGGTACCATGACTGCTTCGAGTTTCCTGGTCACCGCGTCTACCTGGCTTCCGAGTTGAAAGGTTGAGCTGGCCATGCCACTATTGGCCTTCTCGAACACGTCGCCGGAGCTGTCGACCTTTTCCGCAATTTCGGCGAGCTTGGATGCGATCTGACCAAAGCTGGCGTCGATCGCGGCACTGAGTTTTGCCGACGCATCCTGAACTGGTTTGATGGCTTCGTTCGCCATCTTTTCCAAAGCGTCCCTCAACTGCTCGCCAGTATCATCGGCATGCCTGACGATCTCGTCGAACCCCTCGCTGATCATCTGGTTGCTCACCCGACGGAAATCGGCGAATTCGCGTGTGGCGCTTTCCATCTCCGAGCGCACGCGCCGCGTCATGGTTGCCAACTCGTGGCGCGTCGCCCTCTCGACATCGAGAACGTCACGCCGCGTCTGGTTGTAAAGGATGCGGAGAGCGATTCCGAAGATCGTGGACGTGATCGCGATGCCGAAGTTCCGGATGACGTCGTCTGTCGAAGACACTGAGGTGAATTGATATAGGGAAACGCCCAGGCTCGACAGCGTAAACAGGAAGCCCATGTAGTAGAGGTTGTCGCCGGTCTGCTCTTCGTGAAGCCGAATCCTCCCCGAAAACCAGGACAGCGACAAATACCCGATCATAAGCATGATCGGGACCGTCATGGAAACGAACGGATTCACCCCCCACAGCTTCGAGACCGCGATGAAGATGCAACCGGTGAGGGTAAACGCGGCGAAGGCGTAGAGCGGCAGGTTCCGGAGAAGACCAGTCGAAAATTCTTGGCCGACTGTGTGACGGTTCAATTCATTCCCTCCAGTCGTGGCGACGGCAGAAAGTTGCCGCGATTCTCCAAGACCCACTTAGCCCAGAACTCCAGATGATCGCGCCCGTCAAAGGGCTTGGCCGCGCGATCGACATACCAGATCGCGACGTCGACCCCGTCCAGCGTCGTCCGGTATTTGGCGTTCGCTGGACTGTTCAGATACGCTTCGTAGCTGACCCCTGACTTGTACTGCGAGTACAGCCTCGTGTGTTCGATCATGTCGGAGGCGACGATCAACTGCTTCGCAGCACCGGGTTTTGAAAACTTGTCGAAAACCGCGAGCTTGATTTCCTGAATGGCCGCCATGATCGGTGACTGATTGCCGGATTGGCCATTAGGGATGCTCTTCGAAACCTTCTCCAACGGCTTGTTGAAGGCCTCTTCCCACTGGCGCTGGCGTCTGGTGGGATTGTTAGTCCATTGATCGACAGTGGAGCCGTCGCCGGGATTGCAGCCGTCAAACATCGTGACGAGTTCGCCCGGGTTCTCGGTAAGGCCGAAAATCTCCAGCAGTCCGCCGACCGGAATCGCCGACACCCTCTTTTGGAACCTGTTCTTGATGTCGAGCAGCGTCGTGTCGGAAATCGGATCGGTCGTATCGACGAGGAACACGTTTACTGCAACAGGGCCGTCAAGCGGACACAAGGTTTCCTTGGCCAGCTTCGTTTGGGAACTGGCCTTCGCATAAAGGTATCCCAATCCACCGATCAATGCTCCGGAGAGGACGAGCAAACATATGCCGGCCATAACAGTGCCCAATCGGCCCGGCTTGCGGCTTTTTCTTCTTCTCGTCCTAGCCATTGGGAGCCGTCTCCGGATGCAGCTTGTCCAGTTCGCGGTACTGGTCGATGCCGTCGTCGCACACTGCAGCGATTTTTCTGATCTGGTCGGATAGGTCTGCCTGTGCCTTGCGTATGGATTCGGCGACGTCCTTGTCCGTCAATTCGCTCTCGCCTGCTTTCGTGGGCGGGATGCGTTCCAGCTTGTATGCGCCATCGAAGTACTTCGGAGCTGCTTCCGTTCGCGCCTTGGCATTAGCTTCCCGATAACGCTTGAGCAGCACGTTCGCGGTCCGCTCGAGCTGCTCCTGGTACTGGACAAACAAGGAGAGCAGCTTCGCCCGATGGGCGATGATCGCATTGTGGTCCCGGCGGCGGCCGCTGAGGTCCCTTATGATTTCGTCGACCTTCTCATTGTGGTCGTCTCGTACGCCGAGCAGCTCTTCAATGAGGTCTTCCTGACGGGTCGCGTAAGTCGTGCGCGCCGAGAGCAGCCTTTTGTACACTGCCGCATATCCGAGATATGGGTCTTTCAGGTACCAGCCGTCGATGAAGGCAAAGATCGAAAACATCAGGCCGATGCCGAAGAGCAGCCAGGATTTGATGTCCACGAGTCCGAGCGGATCATGCCGGATTCTATCCATAACGATAGGTCCAGCATCTTCGAGAATGCTCCCGGCTACCTCTCGATAATGGGCAAGTCCAAGATTCAGCGTGACGGCTAGGGCAGCATAGCCACCGATGGAAAGGTATCCGAGAAACTTCAGGAACAGGGACCGGTGGACGGTGAGGCTGACGCAAAACAGGGCGAAAACCAAAGCGATCCCGATATTGAGGAACGAGAAGCTCATGGCCTCGGTAACGCCCCCGACAATTCCCATATCGCTTCCCTTCGCGAGGAAGACGCCGTTCATGATCGCCTCGACGAGAAAGAGGAAGAACAGGAACGACACCTTGAAGAACCATACGTGGCCCTCCGACAGCCGCGGCGCGCGCGTGATCCCGTGCCGCCTGCGGAAATCGGCATAGTCTTCTTCGGCAGCGTTCAGTGCCCGTCGCAAACCATGGAGTTCGTTGCGTCCCCTGACGACTTCCGCCTTGAAGTTGGAAACGCCTTCGGCGTTTGCTTTGTGGATGTCGGAAAACTGTCCCTCGAAGTCCAGGCCGCCGAGCCTGCTGGCGAACGAATGGAGCTGGTCTTCCAGGTTGTTGTACGCGGTGTTCCTGGTGTCCTGGACCTTGCTGACGATCGCCAGTTCGACGTCATCAAGTGATTTCGAGCTCTTCGAGGGCTGGTCGGCTGCACCGCGGGCTTGCCCTTCTTCCGCGAGCTTCATGTCTCGTGCGACTCTGTCCACGTCCAAGTTTGGAAATATTTCAGTCGTGACCACAAAGTCATGGCTCGTCTCGCGGACCTTTTCCAAGATCCGGTTGAGCCCATCAAACGCCTTCGTCAACTCTTTACCCCTTGCCCACTTTCCCATGGTCAGCCCGTGCGAGACCTCTTAAGCAAAGAAACGCACGCGGACAACAATAATGACTATCTATACGGTTGCGGCAGAGGAGGACCACAGAATGCCACCCGTTTGCAGATCGAAACGGCTACGCGGATGACCAGGGATTGTTTTAGGAAATGTCGCCCTGAGGCGATTGTCGGTACCTCCCTCGCGCTTGATAGCCGGGAACAATTTTGAGAAAGAATTGGCCTGTAACACTGAACCATATGCATCATGCCCTCCCGACCCTACCAATCGAAAAGAATCGATGAACTCGAACGCATTTTCAAAGAGATGCGATCCGATGGACCTACGCTCGAGCTGTTGTGGCGAGAACTAGAGCACCGATCGACGCATCGAGCCGGGCAGCTCCAGAGAAATGTGGCAGCAGCCCGTAAAGTGGTCGGACGAGCAAAGTCCGGTCGGACGCCTGATTGGCGCGACGCCATGCAAACGCAATTGCAGCTCACCGGAACTGACCTCGCATCTTCGCAGTGTGTAACGAGGAATCCGGGGTCACTTCCCAACCGCATGTGTGATACCAACGTATCCGGGGTGGACGTCGTCCGTCAGGCGGAAATGAACGACAGGTTTGGGATGCTTGATCGCGGCGAAATGGACAGGCTTGGCAATATCTACGAGCAGCTCCGACTAAAACTTCTGGATTTGACCAAGAAAAATCGGATGCTGAATTACACGATCAGCGCCCGTTCAAAACGCCAGCTGCAAATCGTCGATGAGGTTCTTGAGGAAGCATACTCGAAACTCGTCGACGACGATGGTTCGTTCAGGATTGCCCATCTCGATGAGCCCGAGGGCTTTCCGCCAGAAGAAAAGACCGAAGAGTTTGTTGACGCGTTGGAACACGCAAAGGTTTCCGACATCGATTACCTGACCGCGCTGGATAATTTGGTCGCTAGCGCAACCGACGACGAAATGACTGTCGAGCGGCTCGATAGAACCCTTCGCGACCGCGTGCGTACCCAACTTGGACTCCCCCCTCGACCAAAGCGCGCGGACGTCAATCGCAACGAACATGCGCGTTCGCTCGGCATAGACCCCAATCCCGAGCTTCAACCGGCGGGCACGAAGAAGACGCACTCCGACCGCTTTCTCCAGACGTTGAAATATCCTGACGAGCTCGAGGCCTTAATGGAGAAAATTTCCGCTGAGGCCCGGCTCGCCGAACAGGAAGCGGGCCTGTCCACGCTCTTTTTGGCTTTCGGTTTCCTGGAATGGTACGACAGCGACGCCTCCGACAAGCCAATCTACGCGCCCCTCCTCCTTCTCCCTGTCAAGATCGAACGGCAGAAGGTGCGAGGAAAGCACGTCTACGAGGTGGCGGCCCGCGAAGGCGCGGCGGAAACCAACATTAGCCTTCAGAAATTCCTGGAGACAAAATTTGGCAGAGACCTTCCAGATTTCGGCGACGCCGATGACGGGGGATCCGTCGAGAGCTATCTGGCCAAGGTCGAGGCAAGCATCGAAGGATTGAAAAGATGGCGAGTTCGGCGCTGGCTAGTCCTCGGCCATTTCGCCTTCAGCCGCATAGCAATCTACGAGGACACTAAGCCGGAGAAGTGGCAGAACCACCCTGCCGCACATCCACTTGTCGGCTCGCTCCTCAGCGGCTTCGAGCAGGGCGCCGACGGTGACGGGCCCTCGTTCCATTCTCCCGAAGATTACCCTATCGACGATCCGGAGATCGAGAAGTCCGCCCCGATCCTGATCCAGGACGCCGACGCCTCGCAACACAGCGCCCTGGTAGACGTGATGCGGCAAAAGAATTTGGTGATCCAAGGGCCACCGGGGACCGGGAAGTCCCAGACCATCACGAACATCATCGCGAATGCCCTGGCTGCTGGGAAGACCGTGCTTTTCCTGGCCGAGAAACAGGCAGCCCTCGACGTTGTCAAACGGCGGCTCGACAAGTCCGGAGTTGGCGAGTTCTGCCTGGAGCTGCACTCCGACAGATCGTCTCCCAAAGCTGTGGTCCAAAGCCTCGCCCGCCGATACGAAATCGGCGTCGGGCGATCCGCTAGGGCAGCTACGGCACAGGAGGACACGACGTGGGCCTTCGCACGGGCCCAAATCTCTGAGTATCTGAACGAGCTGCACTCCGAAGCCGACGATGGAGCGACTCCGTTCGAACTGATTTGGAAGTCGATCCGAGGACGTTCGGTAAATGCCGATCTTGGCGACTTTTTCAACGACGTCCATATGCCGGACGATCTGCTGGGCGATCCACGCAACCTGCGGGACGTCAGAGGTAAATTAGAGATCTTCGCGGCGAGCGCGCAGGCGTTCCTTGATTCCTATGGACACCCGTCGGCATCACCATGGAGTGTGACCCCTCCGGGCCACCTGCCAGCGTACGAGCGCGATCAGTTTCTCGTGGCGATCCAAAGCCTTCGCGATGCGGCGGCGGAATTGGCGAAATTCATGGATCGCCATGAGGGTCTCGGCATCATTTCCGGCGAAGACGGAGATGCGGTTTCGGCCGCCGACAAGATCATCCCGGAGCCGTCGAGCCCTTCGAGGATAGCCACGATTGCCGCCATCGATCTCGATGGCCTGCAGCATGGATTGTCCCTTCAATCCTCGTACCTTTCGGCAGTTCAAGCAGTCGACGACTTGCCGTCAGCTGGAGATCTCGACGCGCCGACTCTTGATACGGCCCGTGCGATCGTCTCAGCGCTGCCTTCTCAAGACCTTGCCGAGCTTAGCCCCGTCGGCCTGCGGGCCCATGCCTACCGCACGATACACCGGAACAAGGGCTTTCTCGGCGCGCTTGAATCGATGGGCCAGGCAATGGAACTGCTAGGCTTGGGAGGGTCCGCCCCCGTTCACGCTCTCGACGCTGTTGCGGCAGCTCTCGAGGTTACCGAGAGCGCTCACCCTGAGCATCTGCAATGGGTCGGCGCTGTCCAGATTGATACCTCTATTTTCGGCCTGCTATTTGATCAATGGAACGCGCTTGCTCGCGAAGAGCTGGAACTTCGCCAGGCGGCGAGAGGGTTCACCGAACCCAAATGGCCGGATGCACGGGAGCTTGACGAAGCCGGCGCTACATTGCGAAAGACCGGGATCGGCAGGCTCTTCAGCGCAATACGCGGAGACGTCAAAGCCGCGAGCGCAATGTTGGAGCGGCTCCGGTTTCCGGCAGAACCGAACTCCGTCGACATGCTTGTCCGAATCTCCAAACATGTCCGGTCGGTCGAGGCGTTCGCGTCCCATCGCGACGCGGAAGCCGCGATTGGCAAAGCCTGGGCAGGGGTGGCAACGCCGTTCGTGGCTATCGATCAAGGGATCAAGCTGCGCGAAGCCTTGGAGCACAAGCTCACGGGGCTTCCCAACGGAAACAACGTTGCCAAAGCCATAGTCGGATTGACCGCAGGTTCTATCTCCGCATTCGCAGAGCTTTCGCGAACGGCAGATCTCTATAGAGCCGGACGCGCACGGTTCGATGAATTGATTGACGGGCACCCGATCGGGGACGCCGCGGAACAGTGCACAAAGGATCTGGAGACCTTTGAACGTGTTCTCGGACTGGACCCGGATGACCGGCTCTCGTCTTCCACGCTTTCGCTTTCGACCCTTGCCGAGATCGATGCCGCCAGGACACGGTTGTCGCAAGCGCTGATCGCGGTCGGCAGATCTCCATTCGCCGTCGCGGTGCGCTCGCTGGCGCCTGACAACGACGGGGTGTCGCAAACTGAAGACGCCATAGGATATGTGCGATCGGTCAAGTCGGCGCGACTGCCCGGACCGATCCTTGAAGGACTTCTCTCCGCGGATGGCCGGGCATGGCGCGACCGCCTTCGCGAGATGGCGGGGTCCTATGACCGCGCTACAGGCCAGCTCAGCCACTCGGCGAAGCGTGTTGATGGATTCGGTATTCGTGGCATGGGCGCCTTCGATCTGCGGTCCATGATCCCGCATCTTGAAAGCCTCCTGGAACATAGAGAAGAACTTTCGGAGTTCATCTCCCTCCGCAGTTCCCGAGCCGAACTCGAGGGAGCAGGTCTCGTCGAATTCCTTTTCAAGACAGATGGGCTGCTGGTCCCGCCTTCGAGGCTTCCGGCCGTATTTGACGCGGTCGTGTCCCGACTTCGAGCCCAAGGTGCCCGGCGTTTCTCTTCGTCGCTGGCTAACCGGACTGGCAACGAACTTGATGCGAAACGAAAGACGTTTGCCGAACGTGACAGGCAGAAGATCCTTGGCGATCGCGAGACTGTCCGGGCGCGTTTGCTCACAAGGCAGCCGCCGAACGGCCTCCGCAACGGATCGGTGAAGACATGGACGCAAATGAGCCTCCTAGCGAACGAGTTTCCGAAACAGAAACGCTTCACGCCAGTTCGCGGCCTAATGGGAAGGGCTGGCGAAGCTGTCAGGGCCCTGAAGCCCTGTTTCATGATGTCACCCCTCTCGCTTTCAAAGTTTCTCCCGCAAGGCCGATTTGAATTTGACCTGCTCGTCATTGACGAGGCGTCCCAGATGAAGCCGGAAGACGCGTTGGGCGCCATGTTGCGTGCGCGCCAGATCGTAGTGGTCGGCGACCCGAAACAGCTTCCGCCGACGAGCTTTTTTGAACGGTCGAGCGACAATCCGGCCACTGACGACGAAGACGCCGACGAGATCGACGACGAGTCGATCCTTGAACGGTGCCAGAAGGTATTCGGTGAGGTCAGGCGCCTGAAATGGCATTATCGCAGCCGTTGCGAGAGCCTGATCCGGTTTTCAAACGACAACTTTTACGAGGGCAGCCTCGTCACGTTCCCTGCCGCAAAACCTGGCTCTTTCTCTATCGACCTGCTTCGCGTCAATGGGGAATACAAGGCTAGGCGGAATGTCGCCGAAGCGGAGCGCGTCGCTGAAGAAGCGATAGAGTTCATGCGGCATTTCTCGGACAGCGATGAGGATTCGCTTCCCACCTTGGGTATTGTCGCGCTCAACACGGACCAGAGAGACCTCATTGAGGAAACCCTGCGACGGATGTCGGGCGATGACGAACTCGTCGAGACATATAGGGAGAAAGCCGGGAAGAAGGGGGAACCTTTGTTCGTGAAGAACTTGGAGAACGTTCAGGGCGACGAACGCGACTTCATCTTCATATCAATGACCTACGGCAAGGAAGCCGGTGCGACTGTCATGCGGCAGCGCTTCGGCCCGATTAACAGCAAGCAGGGTCATCGTCGTCTCAACGTACTATTTTCCCGGGCCCGGATCCGCATTGGTCTTTTCGCTTCGTTTGGCTCCGAAGACGTCAAACCGGCGGAAACCAGCAAAGAGGGCGTCCATGTTTTGAAGCGATATCTCGAATATGCCGAATCCGAGGGACGTGCTGCGGTCCAGCTGATTGGCGGAGAGGCAGACAGTGAATTTGAAACCGAGGTGGGCAACCGTCTTCGCGCTCGTGGCCATTCCGTAGACATGCAGGTTGGAGTTTCCGGATTCAAGATAGACTTGGGAATACGACATCCGGACCACCCGGAAATGTTCCTCGCAGGCATTGAATGCGACGGCGCGCAGTATCATTCGAGCAAGAGTGCGCGCGACCGCGACAGGTTGCGCGAGGAGGTTCTGCGGGGCCTGGGCTGGAATGTCCTTCGGGTCTGGTCGACCGATTGGTTTGATAACCCGGACGCTCAGACTGAGAAACTCCTTAAGCGGCTTGAGGAGCTGCGGACTAAGCCAATATCGGCGTTTCAGGACTATCGACTTGGCCCCACATATTTGCCAGCGATCGAGGTCGCGATCGCGGAGCAGTCAGAAACAGAAACCGACGATGACATCGATGGCCAAGCCCTATTTGACTCCATAGCGGAGCACGCGATTTCCGACGTGCAGGCCGAAACCGAAGACGGCTTCGACCTGTTTGAGGGGAGCGGTAACTTGACCGTAGACCAAGCGTATGAAGCCTTGGCGGCATTCAGGGAAAAGGTCATCCGACCATCGGCCTCGAATTGGGAGCCGCATCGCTCCATTCTTCGCGAAGCCATGATCGAAACGTTCGTCCGCCAAAGGATTACCGATCCCGAGGACTGGTTCACTCGCGTCCCGCACTACCAGAGGTCCGGTACCGACCCGGTTGAAAAGAGGCTGTACCTGGATCGCATCTGCAGCGTCATCGATCGCATCGGCGCGTCGGTCGGGCAGAAGCCCGCGGTGCAACCCTTTTCCTCCTCCCCGGCGATATCACGCGACGTGAAGGTTGCGACCTCCCAGCCACCAGTCATTCAAATGCCAGGGCTCTATATCGTCGCCGACTTCGGCGTCGCCGGGCTGACGCCGGATCGTGATCGCTTTTATGAGGCAAGCTATCGTCCGACGCTTCGACGGCTGATTGCGCATGTCATCCAGACGGAAGGTCCGCTGTACGGCGATATTCTCGCCATCCGGATCGCGAGGGCACATGGCATGGAGCGGACGGGTTCAACCATACAGAAGATGGTGACCGATGCCGTAGACCCGCGCTTTCCCCGATCTCGTGAGGAGGAGCGGGACGTGTTCTGGCCGGAAGGATCAGCCACGGATCGCCCGGTGCCCTTCCGGGTTTCGGCGGACGGAAGCCGATCCCATGGCGACACGCCGCTCGCCGAACTTGCTAGCTTGGCGGCGCCGTATTTGCGCGTCAGGCTCTCCGATGATCAGATCACAGAAAAGCTCGCGGAGCAGTTCGACTTACAGCGCGTGAGGGCGGCCACTCGAACGCGATTTGGATTGGCGATCGCGATCGCCAAAATATCCGCCCAGCATAAGCCCTGACAGCGCACGGCGGTCTGCGCCGCGTTGTTCATCAGACGTCCGGCGGCAGCCGGGAGGTTCATGTGATCCGGCCGGAAGATGTGCCTTCCTGGCTAAGCACACGCCGCTGCCGGAGCTTGCGAAGCGGCTCCGATGCGAGGCCTGGCCTCCATGCCTCCCAGGGCATGGAGACGGAAGGCATCGTCCCGGTCTTCCCCGGCGAGACACGGCGGAGCGTGATCTATCAGCGAAGCGACGCGATTTCGGTGCCGATCAAAGCAGGACTCGGCCCACCGAATCCGGTTGACGGCGATATCCAATCTGATCCACGGGAGGCGGTAGACGCCGCCGTCCGTATCGCCGTCAGCAGCCCCCCGCGATGAAGTCCCGGTACCTGCTCGCGCAGGCAAGTTCGCTCGGATCAATTTTCGGCCTGCCGAGGTAGGTTCCTTTAGACATCTTCTGGACGAAAGGATGGTCGAGGTTCAGCAGCGCCCCGCGCCCATGAATTCCCTCAGTCGCGGCTGCCTCTTCCGCGGCCGTCTTGATCTCTGCGAATTTCTTCCTCAGATCCGGAAAGCGGGATCGGGCGAGCGCGTCTTTGTTGTTCTTGAGACGAACCAGCAGCACATCGACGAATCCGTACATCAAAGCTCGCCCGAGCGCGTCCAGTCTTTCCTCGTCGTCCAAACGGTCATTCTCGACGCCTGCAATCCCTACGGCCTGCTCCATTTCCCCCTCCCCTGTAGAAGTTAAGTCTGGTCCACCGTGATGATAGGCACAAGGCCGCCGTCACACGGACTTCTTGCGCCGCTCTTGCGGGAGTTTCTACATGGCTGCCGGCTGGTATGGTGCCTGCGTAGGGACAGACCTGAATGCAGCTTGGCGTCGCCGTATTCTTCGTTGCCAGACTAACTTGAACCGTCGCCAGCGTTTTTGGACTCAGATCGCATTTTTTCGCGCATAAGTTGCTGAAATTGGCCTCGAACCGCCAAAATCGTCGGTTTTGCATGCGCACAACCGCTTATGGTTGACTGGCGTGCCGACCGTTTTTGCTCCGATTTCGGCAGCAATCTCGTGCCGTCAGTTCGCAGGCTTCCATTTTTGCGGAAGTTGTTGCCTCGAATGAAGAATCCTCGGATACGACTGCCCAATGAATGATCCGAGGATTCTCATGACACGGCCAGAAGCAATGGCATCAGGCGGCCCGCTTGCCACGCCAATTACAGTCGACGAGAAGGTGTACTGGGTCGCCAGGTCGCGCCGAGGAATCCTGAAACGCTTGTTTCTGACTCAACAAGACGCCGCTGTTGCAGCGAGCAATGACGACAGCGAAGTAGTTGAAATCGAAAGGATCGCAGGCGAGGATTCCCGCGCGATCTTGAGACTGGTATTGGACGGGCAAACGATCCTTCTCGCCTGCAATCCTTTAACTGGCAAGGTAGCCAACTTAGGGATTCCTGAATCAGACGAGTCGAAAATACCTCTACCTGAACCCGATAATCTTAGTGCCCGGAAACCTTAGCCAGAATTTCCTGCGCCCGTTTATCCATCCTAGCTACCTTCACGAAAACAGGGTGGCTGCGGTCGACGAGACTCCCCGCTCCGTTGTCTTTCTCGTATTCCGTGGCCCATGACAGCCAAGCTGCATGATCTTCGATGCGCTTGTCGAACTCCTGATGTCCCGCCTCGGCTGATTGGCTGCGGGCCCGCCCTAGGAAATGAGCCGCGAAGCCGACCATGCCCATCTCGCGCGCGGTTTGGACAGCTCCCATAAGCTGGTCGATCCTAAGTATCATGGGAGGCTGCCCGGCCATCATGTCCTTGGCGCCGAGCTTGATGTCTAAGGAACCATCAGAGCTCGCTGGAATCTCGTCAGCTTCGCGGATCATGCTAACTGCGGCTTCCATCAGAGCCGAGTGATTTCCCTCAGGTGGCGCGCAGTTTGGGCTAACCAGCATGCGTCCAGGGCTCGCTACCATCGTACGCGGTTCAATCATTGGCCTGGCCCTCGGTTTCGCAGAGGCTGTCGCGGCTCCCTACTCTGTCCGGCGAACCCCCAAAGAAGAATGGTTCATCGCTCCCACCACCGGCGCAAGAAGAATCGACAGTTCGCGGGAGCGGGAGTGAGCTGCGGGGTCGATCAGACTAGACACGTCCTCCGCCGAAAGCGTTTTCTTCCGGAGTAAGGACTCGGCGATGCTTTCGAGTTCGCTCCGCCTCTCTTCAACGAGCGTCTTCGCGCGACGGAATTCCGCGGCAAGGACGTTTTCCACCCGGGCCTGCAGGCCGCCGTTCATGTGCAGCGTCACGAGCAGTTCCTCCTCGCTTGCCCCCGACAGGAACGTGAAGCCTGCACCCAGCCCGTAAGCGGCTTCCACCTGCAGGGCGGTCACTGTGGCGATGTGAAGGTCAGAGCCTTTCCTTCCCCCTCCTCCAGCTGACCTCGAACTGAACACGACCTCCTCGGCAGCCAGTCCTGCAAGCGCGACGGCGATCCGGCCGAGAAAGCCTGCCTTGGTCCGCTCCGGAAAGACCTGCTCGTCGAAAAGCGCCCCGCCTCCGCGTTGCGTGGACTCGCCTGACGAGTCGAAGGCGTCGATGATCTCTACGCTCCTGAAATCGCCGACGCCCAGCGTGAGGCCGACGACCACGTGACCGGCCTCGTGGATCGCGTTTCGCCACAGCATGGCTTCAGGAAGAGGTACCAGCTCGGGCAACTCGGCGAGCAAGTCCGCGGTTTCGAGGTCGCGCCGCGCACGGCGCGCACGGCGACGGGCCTGCCGAGCAAGCTGCTCCAGAGCTGCCCCTGTCCAGCCGTTCGTGCGAGCGGCGACGGAAGTCAGGTCCAGAGCAGACGATGCCTCGGCCAGATGCCAGCCGAGAATTCCTTGTCGTCCCGCCATGTCCGGCAGCGGAATGATCACATGCCTGTCGAGGCGGCCCGGACGGCTCAGCGCCGCATCCAGCATATGGGGAAAGTTGGTCGCCCCAACCACGACGACGCCTTCTCGGCCACCGGATCCATCAAGGCATTCCAGCAGGCCATTGACGACCTCGCGGCTGTACTGTGCGTTGTGCCCGGAGAAGGTCGTCCTGTCTCCAACGGAATCGATTTCGTCAATGAACACGATCGAGGGCGCGTTCTTCATACCTTCTGTGAACGCGCCTCTCATGGCCTTCAAAAGATCTCCCAGGTGGCCCATTGCCTGCCAGCGCGCCAGCGAACCCAACACAAGATGGACTCCGCAGGTTCGCGCTAGAGCCGCGGCAAACATCGTCTTGCCCGACCCCGGCGGCCCGCTGAGCAGGATTCCCCTGTCGACTTCCGACCACCCGATCTTGCCTGCGCGCCAGTCCTTCAAGTCGACGGCAAGCTCCCTTCCCCAGTCGGCAGCGGCGCCCAGTCCATGGAGATCGTCCAGTGTCGGTCCCTGTACTAAGCTCGACTTTGGAGCGGTCAGAGTAGCGCGAGCCGCTTGCAGGACCTTGTCCAGTGCCCTGCCCTTGCGCCAGATCGCCGCCAGAACATGCAGCGGGACCGTCGCCAGGAATGAGGCGTCCTCGTCGGACAGGATCTGACCGCGACAGAAACGGGCGGCCGCCTTGAGATATCGGGGCTGAATGGCCGGAAGCACCAGCACGGCATCTGCAACCGCGTCGACGTTTTCCGCGAGAAGGTCGCGGGAATGCGTGACGACGATAATGCGGTCGTTGGAACCCGCGATCCCGAGGAGGTCGAATCGTTCGGGCTTTTTCCGGCCCTCAGGTTTGACCGTCATGACGAGCGTCCGTTCGCGATCGTACACGCTTCTGCTGATGAGCGATTCCCCCTGGGCCGGGAATTTGCACGCGCCCTCGTAAATCTCCACGTCCTCTTCCCCCGGTGCGATCAGGACGATCACGGCCGGTCCTCCCGACAGGAAGTCCCGTTGATGCCGGAGTGCACGCATTACCGAGCAATAAGCGGCGAACCGCGTTGCGTTCGAGGCGAGCTTGATGCTCAGCGCTTTCGACATGCGTTTCATTGGATGTCCTGACTTGATAGTTCCTGGCGCTCAGCGGCGCAGCAGCGATGGTGTTCGGAAGCCGCATTCAGCCGCGAATGCGGCGAACGGCGGTCTCGGGTCCGATCCTGGCCTCATCGAGATCGATCTCGACGAAACGTCGCAGGACCAGCGACGAAAGCCCTGCTATCGGGACCGTCTCATGGAAGGCGGTCAGGCATTCGGCGACGGTGAGGGAGCCGTGCTCGTCCAATGCCGCCAGCACGCGGATCCGGTCGCCCAGCGGACAGTGCCAGCGGGCGTACCGAAGCAGGTCCATGGAATTGGCCAGCCTGTGCCCTGCAAGGATCGTCGATTGGACTTCATATCGATAGCCCGCCTCAGCGGCGGCATCCTCGATCCATGGCTCCAAACGACCGCTTTCCGGCACCGCATCGGCGATCGAAGTCCCCTCCTCCCTGACAACAAGGAAATCCGGAACGTGGCTGTAACCCGGTCGATGCAGGACGAGCGGGAGGCATGACCATTCGGCGACCTCCGGATCGACATCGAGCAGGCATCCGAGGTATCGCGCGCTCTGGTTCTTGAACAGAGGCGCGCCGACGCAACGAACGGTTCCACGTGGATGAAAATGAAGACGCGCGGCATCGGCGCGGACTGACACGAGCTGGTCGGTTTCGATTTCAGGGTGGGCGGTCACGGGACGCTCCTACGCATACGCAAGAATGATCGGCCGCTGCTAGGTGCAGCGTCGGTGCGCGATCAGCGTATGAGGAGCGATGCCTGTTTCATGGTGGCGGGAACAAATATAGAACGAAATAGAAGGCGTCAACTGCCCGCTCTCGGGGCATGCTGGCAGCGTCCAGACGACGGTGAATCAACGAAACAAGTGACAGCAAGTCCTCAGCGTCCTCCTTCGACATCATTCAGTCTAAGCGTGCATCGTCCTGGTTTCCCTTATGGGCGACTTGTGCGACAGCGGGCGTTCGCTTCCGTGAGATCGGATACCGATGGGACAGTTCGATTTCTCGTGCGAGATCGGCCGAGAATTCTCGAATGGTATGAGGTTAATGAGGGGAACACCGATCAAGACTGGAACGGAAAGATCGAGTGCCCTTGGCCGTTGCTGACGGTCGGCGGCTTATGAGCTAAGCTGCGGACATGACCACCCGCTTCCGAGCCGATCCAGTGCTACCCCGTGAGGTTCTTGACTTGGCAACGCGTCTGGGGGCGAGAGGCAGTGTCTCCGGTTCCTCGGTGACGCTGACGCAGTCGGGGACGATGCGTGACCAGCCGACGGCGCATCCGATGCGGTTCTCCGCGCGCCAAACCACAAGTCTGCGGCGTTGCGAATTTGAATGGCGGGCGTCGACCGGACCATTTGGCTGCATTTCTGTTGTAGACGCACTGAAAGGCGAAGGCGCCGAGATAGATGTGCGAATCTTTCACCTCTTCCGCGTTGCCAGCGCAAAAGGCGGGACAGCGCTCTTGAAGGGCGAGATCATGCGGTACCTGGCGGAACTCGCCTGGGCGCCCGATGCGATACTTGGTAATCCTTCGCTCGATTGGACCGTAGTCGATAGCCAAGTTCTGCGAGTAAGAGCGGACAATGGCGATGCCAGCGGCGAAGTCGAGTTACGGCTGGACGAGAGCGGCCGCATCGCATCCGTCATTGCGAAGGATCGTCCGCGCAAGGAGGGCGATGTCTTTGTCGAGCGGCCCTGGCTTGGCCAATTCTTCGACTACAAGGAGTTCCAGGGACGGTTGCTGCCGACCCTGGGTGAAGTCGGCTGGGTCCTGGACGGACAAACCTTCGTCGCTTGGCGGGGAAACCTCCTGAGCTGGGCGATCGCCTGAACCGCGACTCAGTCCTATATCACCCGACACCTTGGAAATGGGTCTCGCATGTTTAAGATCGGCGAAGAGGCCGAGCATCTCGGGAATGTCCTGCGTTGGTCCGCAGATGTCACCGGCAAGCAGCCCGACTGTCGAAAATCCGCTGGGTATTGAGGGAAAGGGACAGCCTCGCCGTCCGATTGAGGTTCGGCATTCCTACTGGTTGAAGAAAAGCACTGCCGCGATCGCGATCGAGACGAGGATCGCGGATGCTGCCCCCGTGCGTTGGAGGACGCCGATGCGGTAGAGCAGCAGCGCGAAGCCGACGATGATCGGCGCAGTGACGGAAAGGCCAATTTGAGCGCTGCTCATTGCTGACTCCATGGGCTGACGGCGTTCACCGAAATCCTGCAGATTTTCATGCGCGCTTCCTTGCGCAAGCGCAAAGAAGCCGCGCGAGCGCATGCGTAAGAGGCGACATGGACATAATGGTTTCGACTGCGCCGGACGAAGAATCTCTGGATGCCGGTGATTTCCTACTCTGGATATTGGTGTGGAGCGAACTGGCCGCATTCGGCGTCATGCTTATCGCCTTCATGGTCACCAGCATCGTGCAGGCGGACGAGTTCGCAGCAGCGCGACAGCATCTCGATCCATCGATTGCCGCGCTAAACACGGCGGTTCTCCTCACCAGCGGCTGGCAGGCTGCGCGCGCGGCCCGGCCGGGTGTGCCACGAAAGGGGTCGCGCAGTGCCCTCATCTTGGCGGCCCTGCTCGGCTTTCTGTTCGTCGCAGTCAAGCTGTTTGAATACAGCGGGGAAGTCGGGCACGCCAGCGATGAGGGCTATGGAGCGTTCTTCGAGCTGTACTTTCTCCTCACCGGATTTCACCTCCTGCACGTGCTCTTCGGCGCGTTCGTGTTGCTCCTGGTCAGTTGGCGGGCGGAACGGTCGAACGTGCTTCTCATCACCACGCTCTGGCACGTGTTCGATCTGATCTGGATCGTCATGTTCCCGCTCGTCTATCTGGCGTGACCGGCATGGCTCGCGGCGCCCGCAAGCAGCTTCTGCGTTCCTGGCTCTCGCTTCTTGCACTCACTAGCGCAAGCGCCCTGGCGGTGCGCTTCGCTAGTAATGCGGCGGGGCTGGCGCTCGTCCTCAGTTTTGCGACGTTCAAGGGCCGCCTCGTGGTCCTGCATTTCATGGGCCTGCGAGAAGACATAACAATGCGCCGCGCCCTCATTGGCTGGTGCATGATCCTCACCGTTGCCGCGGCGGCTAAGACCATCCTCGCCGCGGCAGCCGCCGCCGGCTGAGCCATTTGTTTGTCAAATCGCAAAGAAGACTTCTCTCGGGATCTTAGAAGGTTCCGATCCGGCGCGGCCGGTGTGCGGGATGAATCGGTTCGGGCCATTCCGTGCTGGCGGGACTCTGACTGGAAAGGATCGGTGATGGCAGAACGCCTCACAAAAACGGGAGCTCGAAACGTCTTCTACGGCGGCTCGCTCTTCTTCTTCGCAATCTTTGTAGGGCTCACAGCCCATAGTCATTTTTACATGCGCACCACCTCGACCGACGAGTCGACGCTGACGGCCTCAGTCGCGCGTGGCAAGCACATCTGGGAGAAGAACTCCTGCATCAACTGTCACACGATCCTTGGTGAAGGGGCCTATTTCGCGCCTGAACTCGGCAATGTGTGGAAGCGCTTCGGCGGCGCGACGGATCCTGCAGGAGCCCGCGAAACGTTCAAGGCCTGGATGGCTGCCCAGCCCTCGGGGATCGAGGGGCGCCGGCAGATGCCGCAGTTCAACTTGGGTGACCAGGAGCTGAACGACCTCGCCGACTTCCTTGAGTGGACGAGCCGCATCAAAACGCAGAACTGGCCGCCAAACGATGCGGGCTGACGCCTTAGGAGAGAGAGATGAAATATAAAACGCAAAAGGTCGCTATGACCTATTTCTACGGCGCGCTTGTCCTGTTCCTGGCGCAACTCGCCTTCGGCGTGCTTGCAGGCACCGTCTATGTCATGCCCAATACGCTGTCCGTGATCTTGCCGTTCAACATCATAAGGATGATTCATACGAACGCTCTTATCGTATGGCTGCTGATGGGCTTCATGGGCGCAACCTACTACCTGCTGCCCGAGGAGACCGAGACCGAGCTGTTCAGTCCTAAGTTGGCCATCGTTCAGTTCTGGACCTTCTTCATTGCGGCGGGGATAACCGTCGTCGGCTACATGTTCAAAATCCACGAGGGACGCGAGTTTCTCGAACAGCCCTTCGCCATCAAGGTGGGTATCGTTCTCGTCGTTCTGATGTTCCTGTTCAACATCACTATGACGGCACTCAAGGGCCGCAAAACCACGATCACAAATATCCTGCTGTTCGGTCTCTGGGCGCTGGCGATTTTCTTCCTGTTCTCCTTCTACAACCCCTCCAACCTCGCGCTCGACAAGATGTACTGGTGGTATGTCATCCATCTCTGGGTGGAAGGCGTATGGGAATTGATTCTGGCATCGATACTCGCCTTCCTCATGATCAAGCTCAACGGCATCGATCGCGAGGTGGTCGAGAAGTGGCTCTACGTGATCGTCGGTCTGGCATTGTTCTCGGGTATCCTTGGCACCGGCCATCACTATTACTGGATCGGCGCACCCAGTTATTGGCAGTGGATCGGCTCACTCTTCTCGACGCTTGAGGTAGCCCCCTTCTTCTCGATGGTGGTTTTCACGTTCCGCATGACGTGGAAGGCAGGACGCAATCACCCCAACAAGGCGGCCCTCTTGTGGTCCATCGGCTGCTCCGTCATGGCGTTCTTCGGCGCAGGCGTCTGGGGCTTCCTGCATACGCTGTCTTGGGTGAACTATTACACTCATGGCACCCAGGTGACGGCCGCCCACGGGCATCTCGCCTTCTTCGGCGCGTATGTAATGCTCAACCTGGCGATGATGGCTTATGCCATTCCCGAGATCCGCGGTCGCGCGCCCTACAACCAATGGCTCTCGATAGTCAGCTTCTGGATGATGGTCACGGCCATGTCGGTCATGACCTTCGCCCTGACATTCGCAGGCGTTGTCCAGGTCCATCTCCAGCGCGTGCTGGGCGAGAGCTACATGGACGTGCAGGACCAACTCGCTCTCTTTTATTGGGTCCGCCTCGGCTCCGGCGTCTTCGTGGTCATCTCGGCGCTGATGTTCACCTGGGCGGTGCTGGTGCCCGGACGCGAGCGCAGCGAGAAGCCGGCTCGCGTCTTGCAAGCCGCCGAGTAACGACAAATGCGTGGCCCGGAACCGCCCGGGCCACGCGCCTGACAATTGCGCCCTCCTCGGAGTTCCCCATGACCATCGCTTTGCCGAATATCCGCCCCGTTCCGGACAGGGCCGCCTACTACAGCCCGTCGGGCAACGAGTGCCGCCTGTTCGAACACGCCTGGGCGCGTCGGCTGCCGCTGCTGCTCAAAGGTCCAACGGGCTGCGGCAAGACCCGGTTCGTCAGTCACATGGCCGCAAGGCTCGGCCTGCCGCTTTCGACCGTATCCTGCCACGACGACCTCGCAGCAGCCGATCTCACCGGGCGCTATTTGCTGATGGGCGGTGATACGGTGTGGGTCGACGGGCCACTTACCCGTGCCGTGCGCCAGGGCGGCATCTGCTACCTCGATGAGATCGTTGAGGCGCGCAAGGACGTCGCCGTGGTATTGCATCCTCTTACTGACGACCGCCGAATCCTGCCCCTGGAGCGCACTGGCGAGCAACTGGTCGCTCCGGCCAGCTTCATGCTCGTCGTGTCCTACAATCCCGGCTACCAGAATCTGCTGAAGAGCCTGAAGCCGAGCACCCGCCAGCGTTTCATCGCCATCGAATTCGACTTCCTGCCCAAGGCTGAGGAGATCACCGTCGTTTCCGCTGAAAGCGGACTCGCCGAAGGGCAGGTGGCGCCGTTGGTTGAGCTCGCGCGGCGGATCCGCGCCCTCAAGGGCCATGATATCGAGGAGGGCGCGTCGACCCGCTTGCTTGTCTATTGCGCAAGCCTCGTTGACGCCGGCGTGCCCGTGCGGGAGGCAGTGCTCGCTGCGCTGATCGAGCCGCTGACGGACGAACCGGATGTGAAGACGGCTCTGATCGAGCTTGCCGGCTCCCTGATCCGTTGACGCAGAACCATGCTTGATTTTCTTGAGTTTGAAGAGACGGTGGGTCGCGCCTGGCACCGTTTCATCGGCCGAGCGCACACATGGCCCCGCCACCCTAACCATGCGGCACGGCTGGCTGACATGCTGCCGGTGCTTGCGGTCTGTTTCCGCGGCTTCGGGGGCGAGGCTGCGGTTCAGATCGTCGCAATGCGCGGCAGGACCTCCGGCCATCGGCTCGGTTGGCGGCAGCGCATCGGGCTAGGCGAGGAAAAGCTTTCCCAGCCGGCGCGTGACTGTTCGTCGCTGATGCTGCCGGGGTCGATCGACTTCTTTCCTGACCGAGACCTCAATCGCGACATGTATGTTTGGCTGGTCGCCTACATGGCGGTGATGCCTCTCGATCCAATCGAGGTGCTCGACCCGCTGCAGCGCGATCTCGCCGCGCTCGCGCGCGCCGAAGAAACGGTGGCTCGCGTGCTGATGAACTTTCCGGGACTGCAGCGGCGCTACCGTAGGCTCGCGGCCGAAACGCTGACAGTGCGTCGCCGTGGCCCCCTTCCTTCAGTCGAGGCACAGGTCGAGGGTCGGATCACGTGTCTTCTCCGAAAGGGCGCCCAGGAACCCGGCCGAGTGCAGTCGGTCATCTTTCCGCATCGCGCCCCTGCCGGCTACCTGCCGATGCTTCCCAGTCCACTGTGGCCCGACGCGCTGCTGAGGCCCGAGACGGCGCCGCACCGCGGCGACGACGAGCCGGTGGCCAGCAGTAGCGAGGTCGCAGGCGCGGAGCCAGGGCGCCAGCTCGCCGTTCGCGAGAATCAGGACGACCGCAAGGAGGACCGCAGTCCCTTCATCCTCAACCGCTTCGAAAAGATCCTCGCCATGGCGGAGATGGTCAATGTCGACCGCCCTGCCGATGATAGCGATGACCACGATGCCAAGGCCGCGGAAGATCTCGACGACATGACGCTGGGCGAACGCAAGGGCAGACCAGCATCGCGCTTCCGCTTCGACCTCGACCTGCCGCCGGAGGCGCTGGACCGGACGCCACTGACGGCAGAACGAACCTATCCGGAATGGGACTTCCGCTCAGGCACCTATCTTCCGGACCACTGCCGGGTGCTGGTTTGGCCCGCTTCCGAACTCGGCTCTGCCGAGACGCCGGATGACGAGACAAGGCGCCTGATCCGCCGCGTCCGCCGACAATTCGAGGTGCTCAGGCCGCGTCATGAGATGCTGCGGGCCCAGCTTGACGGTGCCGATCTCGACCTCGACGCTGTCGTGCGTGCTCGCACCGACCTGGCCGCTGGCGGACAAGGCAGCGACCGCATCCACCTGATGAGTCGCCCGCAGGCGCATGACCTCGCCGTTACCATTCTCGTCGATGTCTCGCTGTCAACCGATGCATGGTTCGACGATCACCGGGTGCTCGATGTCGAGAAGGAGGCGCTCCTGATCCTGGCGAACGGGCTGGCTGCCTGCGGGGACAACCACTCGATCCTGACGTTCACGTCACGGCGGCGCGATTGGGTGCGCATTGAAACGGTGAAGGCTTTCAACGAGCCAATGAGCTCGCTGGTGGAGGCCCGCATCGCCGCCTTGAAGCCGGGCTACTATACGCGTATCGGGGCGGCTGTCCGGCATGCGACCGCGGAGCTGGCCAAGCAGCCCAACCGCAAGAAGCTGCTGCTTGTGCTGACCGATGGAAAGCCCAATGACATCGATCACTATGAAGGTCGGTTCGCGCTGGAAGATAGCCGCCGCGCCGTCATCGAGGCGCGCCGCAGCGGCCTTGGCGTCTTCGGCGTGACGGTCGACCGGGAGGCCAAATCCTACGTTCCGGCGCTGTTCGGGCAGAACGGCTACGCAGTAGTCGGCAACATTGCAAAGCTTCCGGCCGCGCTTCCCGCCATCTACCGCAGTCTTGCAGGTTAGAGTTGGGGCTGCGGGCTCAAAATGTCCGGCGCCACGGCACCGGACATTTTTGGGTGGTCCGTGCGGTTCGGCGGATTACGCCGCCTTGCTGTGTGTGCGGTTCGACTGCTCTATATAGGCATCGAAAGCCGCTGCGACCGCCCTGATGACGAAGCGATGGTTCTGGCTGACGCGGACCACGCCGTCCCTGACGTCGAGCACGCCGTCGCGCTCGAGTTCCGCCAGCTTGTCATTGCCGCCGAGAAGTTGTGACGGCTCGAAGCCGTAAGTCTTGCAGATCGCCGGGATGTCGGCGCCGAAATCGCACATCAGTCGCTCGATGATCTCGGCTCGCACCCTGTCCTCTTCGGTCAGCCGGTAACCCTTGACCGTCGCCAGACGCCCGGAGGTGATCTGCTGGGCGTAGAGGCCCGGCGCGACCTCGTTCTGCACATAGCCTTTTTTCATGCGGCCGATTGCCGAAGCGCCGAAGCCTATCAACGTATCGCAATTGTCGGTGGTATAGCCTTGGAAGTTGCGTCTCAACCTGCCCGCTTCCTGCGCCTGCACGAGGTCGTCTCCGGGCAGCGCGAAGTGGTCGAGGCCGATCTGCCTGTAGCCTGCGGCAACCAACGTCTCGGCAATCGCTCCGGCCTGCTCGTTGCGCGCAACCGCATCCGGTAGGACGGTTTCATCAATCATCCGCTGGTGCTTCTTGAACGTTGGAATGTGCGCGTAGCCGAACACGGCGAAGCGATCCGGCAGCATGGCGATTGCCGCATTGGCCGTATCGACGCAAGACCGCACCGTCTGGTGTGGCAGGCCATAGATCAGATCGAAATTAATGCCGCCGACACCGGCACTGCGGAGACGGTCGGCGGCCTCGGCCGTCTGCTTCTCGCTCTGGATGCGGTTGATGGCCTTCTGCACCACCGGATCGAAGCTCTGGACGCCGAGACTCGCGCGGCTGACACCTGCGGCACCTAGGGCATGGGCCATCTCGGCCGTAAGCCCGCGCGGGTCGATCTCAACGGCGACCCCGGTCATGTCGGAGAAAGCGAAGTGCTTCCGCATGAGTGCCATCAGCGCAAGGAACTCAGCCGGGGAAATGATGGTCGGCGTGCCGCCGCCGAAATGCACTTCGCCCACCGGCAAGCGGTCGGGAACTCGCGTGGCAACCATGCTGATTTCCTCGCGCAGCACGCTAAGATAGTCGAGGATTGGGCGGTCCTGTCGCGTTATCGTCGTATGGCAGCCGCAATACCAGCACATCGACCGACAGAACGGAATGTGCAGATATAGCGAGACGGGATCGCTTGGTGGCAAGTTGTCGAGCCAGTCTCGATACGCATCGGCGTCAACCGCAACGGAGAACCGCGGCGCTGTTGGGTAGCTGGTGTAGCGCGGTAGGCGTGCTTCGCCATATTTGGCCAGAATTGAAGTCTGCAACGGAGTTCTCCTGACAATTTATGCTGGCCACTCCTAGCCGTAGTCAGGTCGCTGTTCTTTGTTCTATGCCAAATCCGCGCCAAACATTGCGCTAGGGGTGCCGTCACCGGTGAACGCCTCGGACTGCAGCTTGTCTCCTTCCGCTTATGACGCTATCTGTGAATTATGGCGGAAAGCACCGACTATCACAAAGACTTAACTGCGGCACTCGCCTTTGTCTTTGGCGCGATCGTGATGGTCGCCAGCATCAGTTCGTTGTTGCTGACTCTTTTAGCCATCGCCGGCATCCATCTCATTTGATCTTTTGGTGCGGACGGGCGCGTGCGTTGACGGGCGCGAAGGCTGCTGTTGTCGGCCATTGACCGCTTATCCCGTCCCGAATGCACTGAAAGGCCCTTCAGGAGAGACTCGAAATTCCGTGCGCACGACACGGGCCTGACCGAGCGAAAGCACTTCTTGATAATGCCTGCCTGAACTGCAATCCTGCCGGCAAGGCGGCTTGCATCGAATAATTGTTATCTCCGAGGAGGCATCGACTTGGTCACGCAGCTAACCTCAAGCGAACGCCAATACTCGGCAGTGATACTTCTTCTCGTCGGATTGATGGGCTTGACGATGGCCGCGCTCGGCAAATCTGACCCGATCGGCGTGCACGGTGTCATCGTCATGCTGTTCAGCGGCGCGCTCCTCTATCTGGTGCTGTCGGCCTTCTACGCGCCAGAACCTCAGGTAGACCGGCGGGCCAGCTACTATGACGATCCGATCAAGGTAGGCATCGCGTTGTCGATGGCCTGGGCCGTGTTCGGGATGTTCATGGGGGTTTGGATCGCCGCCCAGCTCGCGTGGCCGAATCTCGCCTTCGATGCAGCCTGGTCGACCTTTGGGCGGATGCGGCCGACCCACACGACCGGCGTGATCTTCGGATTCGGCGGCAACGCTCTCATCGCCACTTCCTTCCATGTCGTCCAGCGGACCTCGCGAGCCCGGCTGGCAGGCCAGATCAGTCCTTGGTTCGTCCTCTTTGGATTCAACCTTTTTTGCGTGATTGCGGTCACCGGCTACTTCATGGGAGTGACACAGTCGAAGGAGTATGCCGAGCCAGAATGGTACGCTGACCTGTGGCTGGTCATCGTTTGGGTGACCTATTTTCTGCTCTATGTCCGCACGCTCGCGCGGCGCAAGGAGCCACACATATACGTCGCCAACTGGTACTATATGGCCTTCATAGTGGTCGTAGCGGTCCTGCACATCGTCAACAACCTAGCCGTGCCCGTCTCGCTCGGGCATGCCAAGAGCTACACCATCTGGTCAGGCGTACAGGACGCAATGGTCCAGTGGTGGTACGGCCACAACGCCGTTGCTTTCTTTCTCACGGCCGGCTTCCTGGGCATGATGTATTACTACCTGCCGAAGCGTGCAGGACGGCCGATCTTCTCCTACAGGCTGTCGATTCTCAGCTTCTGGGGCATCACATTCTTCTACATGTGGGCAGGCTCCCACCACCTTCACTATACGGCCCTGCCGCACTGGGTGCAGAATCTGGGAATGACGTTTTCCGTCATGCTTCTGGTTCCTTCCTGGGCCTCCGCTGGAAATGCCCTGCTTACCCTGAACGGTGCCTGGCACAAAGTTCGCGACGACGCGACGCTGCGCTTCATGATGGTTGCCGCCGTTTTCTACGGGCTTTCGACTTTCGAAGGCTCCTTCCTGGCTATTCGTCCGGTCAATTCGTTGTCGCACTATACGGACTGGACCGTTGGCCATGTGCATGCTGGAGCGCTCGGCTGGGTGGCGCTGATCACCTTTGGGTCGCTCTACACACTGGTACCCGCGCTCTGGAAGCGGGAGCAGATGTATTCCGCCGCGCTGGTCGAGGTTCATTTCTGGCTCGCGCTGGCGGGCACGCTCATCTACGTCTTTGCGATGTGGAACTCGGGCATCATACAGGGCCTCATGTGGCGCACTTATACGGCGGACGGCTCCCTGGCTTATTCATTCGTCGATTCATTGGTGGCGATGTATCCCTACTACATCGCGCGTGCCTTCGGCGGTCTTCTGTTTCTGCTTGGCACGATGGTAGGCTGTTACAACATGTGGATGACCGCAACGGCTGCGCCGTTCATGACAGAAAGACAAGCTGATCTTCCCGATCCCGGGACTGCCTCCGGCATTGCCCCGAGCCCGGCGGAGTGACGCGATATGCCTGAACTGTTCCATCGAAAGATCGAGCGGACGGCCGTCGGATTCCTTCTGGCCATCATCGCCGCCGCCAGCGTCGGCGGCATTGTCGAAATCGCGCCTCTGTTCACCATTCACGAGACGGTCGAAGATGCACCCGACATGCGTCTGTATACGCCGCTCGAGGTGGCGGGCCGCGACATTTACGTTCGCGAAGGCTGCTATGCGTGCCACAGCCAGATGATCCGTACTCTGAGCGACGAGGTCGACCGCTACGGGCCGTACTCGCTTGCTGTGGAATCGAAGTACGACCACCCCATGCTATGGGGATCAAAGCGCACAGGTCCGGACCTGGCGCGCATCGGCGGCAAATACTCCGACATCTGGCACGTGACCCATCTTTCAAATCCTCGCGCGGTAGTTCCGGAATCCAACATGCCGGCTTACGCATTCCTGGCGCGCACGCCATTGGAGGTGGACGATCTGGGCTTGCATCTTGCGACTCTGAGGGAAGTCGGCGTGCCTTACACCGACGACATGATCAACAACGCCGCGAGAGATGCCTTCGGACAGGCAACTCCCGATACCGATTTTGCCGCAGGCGTGACGAAGCGCTATGGCGACAAGACGCAGGTAAGTGCTTTCGACGGTGTCACGACCGAGGTGACCGAGATGGATGCGTTGATTGCATACCTGCAGGTGCTCGGGCGACTGACGGATGCCGCCTACAAACAAACCGCGGCGCCGGAAAAGGCACCCGACACGCAGAACTGACGAAACTGACAGGGAACGCATCATGGAGATGAACCACGACACGCTCGTCGCGTTTTCGAAGAGTTGGGGGTTGTTCTACCTGATCGCATTCGCCATCGGCGTATGCGTTTATACGTTCTGGCCGTCGAACAAGAAACGGTTTCGTGAGGCCAAGAAGGACATTCTCGATCGGGACGACACGCCATGGCAGTAGAGGAAGTTGATCCCCTAACCGGTCGCGTGACGACCGGCCATGAATGGAATGGCATCAAAGAACTTGACACCCCGGTGCCGAGGGGCGTGCTGATCTTCTTGATCGTCACGCACATCTTTGCTGTGATCTGGTGGTTCGTGATGCCCACATGGCCTCTCGGGACGACCTACACCAAGGGCTTGCTCGACACCGATCAGCGCAAGATCGTCGAAGAGAAGCTTGTTGAAGCGAATGCGGCGAGAGCGCCGTGGGTCGACGCGATCGAAAAATCAAGCTTTGACGAGATCCTGGCAAATCCTCAGCTCATGGAGGTTGTCAAAGAAACGGGCCATCGGCTTTTCGGCGACAACTGCGCGGCCTGCCACGGCCGCGATGGCAAGGGTGGCAAGAATTATCCCGATCTGACGGACCACGACTGGATATGGGGCGGTGGACCGGAAACGATCGCGGAGACAATGCGGATCGGCGTCAATTCCAGCAATCCGCAAAGCCGGGTATCGCAGATGCCTTCATTCGGGCGAGATGAGATGTTGGACCCTTTGCAGGTCAGGAACGTAGCCGCCTACGTGCACTCACTCAGCACCCCCTCGGATTCCACGCCCGATAGTATCGCCACGATAGAGGCGGGCCGACAGGTCTTCCTCGCAACTTGTGCCGCCTGCCATGGCGAAGATGCCAAAGGCAAAAAGGACATGGGAGCGCCAAATCTGACCGACCAATACTGGATCTATGGTGGGGACCTGGAAACGATCGTCACGACTGTCCATGGTGGCCGCCAGGGACACATGCCCACATGGGACGAGCGCTTGACCCCGGCCGAGATCAAGATTCTTGCGCTCTATGTCTATCAGCTCGGCGTCGAGAACCCCTGACGGGATGAACATGAAGGAACCATCTGGACAGAAGCGTTCACGCATTTCGCTGCTTCTATGGCTGCTGATTCCGGCCGCAACGCTGCTGTTTTGTGGGGCGAACGCGCACCTGATCTATGTGGCGTTCGCGTCGCAGCCGGAATGCGTAAGCCATCTGAAAGCGCCGGACCCAAGTACGGGTCGATTCAGGGCGGCGAATTCTGACTGCTGACAGCAACGGACGCAATCGTGAGGTAGAAACATGAGCGATGCCAACAAGCCCTACGGATTGCTGAACCAACTGTCAGGCATCGAGGAGACTCGCAATCCCGAGCGTCAGCGTCACTTGCCGGCGAGCACGGCATTTGCCTGGCTCGCAGCGGGCTGGCGTGACCTCAAGGTCGCGCCAGGACTGAGCCTCGCCTATGGGCTGTCGGTCTTCATCGTTTCCATCGTTTCCGTCTGGACAATGTTCGTTCTTGGTTGGGACTATATTCTATTCCCGGCCCTCGCCGGCTTCATGATCGTGGCGCCAGCAGTAGCGGTCGGGCTCTACGCGAAGAGCCGAGCCATCGAAGAGGGCGAAGTGCCGACGCTGGGTGGGATGCTGCGCGTCAAGCCCAGTGCCGGCGCCCAGATCTTCTTCACCGGGGTTCTCCTTTGCCTGCTCATGCTTTTATGGATGCGCGCGGCAGTCTTGCTCTATGCGCTGTTCTTCGGCGTGCGGCCATTTCCTGGGTTGGATCATATAGTGGGAATGCTTTTCACGACCCCGATAGGCCTCGCCATGCTTGTCGTCGGAACACTCGTCGGCGGGCTGTTCGCCGCCTTCGGCTTCGCAATCAGCGTCTTTTCCGTCCCCATGCTGCTCGACCAACGCACCGACGCGCTCACGGCAATGGCGTCCAGCATGGCCATCGTTTGGAACAATCTCCAACCAATGATCATGTGGGGAGCCGTCGTGCTTGCCCTGTTCGCGTTGAGCGTGGCAACGGCCCTGGTCGGGCTGATCGTCATCTTCCCCCTGCTTGGCCATGCTACCTGGCATGCGTATAAGGCCATGCGTTGAGGATAGGCTAAGCGATGTCCTGCTGCTCGCCCGCCGACGTAAGGCTCGAAATCGAAGTCGCGCGCTCGGTCGCGTCGGAGGAACTCTTCTTCGCCAGCCGCGATCTCGGCGACGGGACGCGTCAGACAGACCTTTCGGTACCCGGCATGCACTGCGGGGCGTGCATTGCGGCCGTCGAAAAGAAGCTGTCGGCGCTCGATGGTGTAGCGAACGCGCGCGTTAATCTATCCACAAGGCGAGTCGCCGTCCGGTGGCGCCCGGTTGACGGCGCCGCTCCGGACCTGATCGGCACGTTGGGAAAGATCGGCTACCCGGCGCACCTGTTTTCTTTCGACGCAGACGCAAAGGACCCGGAACTGTCGCGCCTGCTCAAGGCGCTGGCCGTGGCGGGATTCTGCGCCATGAACATCATGCTGTTGTCGGTGTCCGTCTGGTCCGGCGCCACCGGGCAAACACGGCAAGCGTTCCATTTCCTCTCGGCGGCTCTGGCGCTTCCGGCTATCCTGTATTCCGGCCGCATCTTCTATCTGTCGGCGTGGTCGGCACTGCGACACCTCCGGACGAACATGGATGTGCCAATCTCAATCGGCGTGACGCTCGCTTTCGCTCTTAGCCTCTACGATACCATGCATGGCGCGCCGTACGCCTATTTCGACGCAGCGACGACCCTCCTGTTCTTCCTTCTGATCGGGCGCACACTCGATCATATGATGCGCGAGAAGGCGCGATCCGCAGTCGCTGGACTTGCCCGGCTTGCGCCCATCGGGGCCACAGTCGTTGAGACGGATGGAACGAGACGTTACGTCGCGACGACGATGATCGAACCCGGGACGACCCTCTTCATCGCTCCCGGGGATCGAATCCCGGTCGATGGGGTCGTGGAGACCGGAAACTCCGAGCTCGACTGCTCTCTGGTTTCGGGCGAAAGCGCGCCTTTTGCGGCGTCAGCGGGGACCGCGCTCCGGGCTGGCCTGATGAACCTCACTGGCCCGCTCACGATGAAGGCTACCGCGCGAGCGGAAGACTCTTTCCTGGCCGAAATGGTCCGGATGATGGAAGCTGCCGAAGGCGGACGGGCTAGTTACCGCCGGCTGGCGGATCGCGCTGCTGCGCTCTATTCGCCTGTCGTCCATACGATCGCCCTGCTATCTTTGGTCGGCTGGCTCTTCGCCTCCGGTGACTGGCATCGCTCGATAGCCGTCGCCATCTCTGTTCTCATCGTAACATGCCCCTGCGCGCTCGGTCTTGCCGTTCCCATTGTTCAAGTCGTTGCCGCGCGGTGCCTCTTTGAGCTGGGTATCATGGTGAAGGATGGCTCCGCACTCGAGCGTCTTGCCGAGGCTGACACCGTCCTGTTCGACAAGACCGGAGTGCTCACTCTCGGAAAGCCGGTCCTGGCCAATGCAGCCGAGATCGCGCCAGCTGCCCTTGGCATTGCCGCCGCCATCGCAGTCGGGTCCCGACACCCATCTGCCACGGCGATCGCGGCTGCCGGAGTGGGCCGGCCGGCACAGCCCTTTGCTTTCGACGACGTAAAGGAGATCCCGGGCCTTGGCCTGGAAGCCTGGGCACAAGGCGCCGTCTATCGTCTTGGTCGCCATGATTGGGCGACTGGCCACAGTGCGCAAGATGAACAAAACTCAGCATCGGTCACTGTATTGACGAAAGACGGGGAGTGGCTGGCGACGTTCTTGATCGAGGACGATATCCGCCCTGGTGCAGAACAGGTAGTCCGCGCTCTCAAAAGTGCCGGATTGCAAGTGGGTATCGTTTCTGGCGACCGGCGGCAGCCGGTACAGATGCTGGCGAGGCGGTTTGACATCGACCAAGTCGAGGCCGAGCTGCTTCCGGCCGGAAAACTCGTCCGCATCGAAGAGCTTGCTGGTTGCGGCAGCCGGGTCCTGATGGTCGGAGACGGGTTGAACGATGGGCCAGCGCTGGCCGCCGCCCACGTCTCCATGGCGCCAAGCACGGCAGTCGACATTGGCCGAAACGCTGCAGACTTCGTTTTCCTTGCCGAGAGTCTTTCGGCCGTGACTCAGGCTCTCGGTATCTCAAAAAGGGCGGGGAAATTGATCCGGCAGAATTTTGCGCTTGCCGTCGCCTATAACGCCTTGGCGGTGCCGATAGCCGTTGCGGGCTACGTGACCCCGCTCTTGGCAGCTCTCGCAATGTCGATGTCGTCGCTGCTGGTGGTGGCGAATGCAATGCGACTGCGGCCCAATGTTCCAACCGCGCCCGTGACGCGCCCTCGCCTCTCGACGTCAATGCACGTGGCTGCTGGTCGATGAATTACCTCGTCGTCCTCGTCCCGGTCGCCATTCTACTGGGGTTAGCCGGGCTTGCCGCTTTCCTTTGGTCCCTGCGGGCTGGGCAGTACGAAGATTTGGATGGCGCGGCGGAACGAATCCTCCACGACGATGAGGACAGGCCATAGGGTGAAACCAGGCGCTCGCCGGTGAGGTTGCCGCCCTCGGCATCAAGGTGACCTTGGTCGAACCGGCGGGCTTCGCCACCGAGTGGGCTGTCCTTCCCGCGGCAATAGGCGACTGCCCACAAAGCGGGAGGCATAATTGCCAAGGCAACGTTGCGGACCTCATCCGGACGCTCCCGCTTCACTTCATCGAGTGATCGAGCTGCCATAGTTCACGCAGCAGCCGTCGACCTCTGCGGTCCGCCGCAGAAAAAAGGTCACGCCGCGGCTTCGCTAACCGTCGGCACGCACGCCGCATCGGCGCTGCACTCGTCTGCGAGATAGCTGATCAGCGCATCCATGCAGGGGAAGTTGTCACAGCAGATCAACGTCGCTTCGCGCTCCGCCGATGGTCAGCATCGACAGAGCGAAGGCGCGACCCGGTCAATGCGATCTCGGCGAAGCAGGCAGTATCGCAAAGGGCATCTAGAGATTTAGCCTGCATTCCCTGAAGAACCCGGCGTTCGGGCAGAATTCGGCGAGGCTGGCAAGATCGCTGCCACGTTCCAGCCAATCGCGGCAGTCGCGGTGGAAAGAGCAGCCCAGGCACGTGTTTCGCGCATCCGCCATCACCGTTCCGCCGCATTTGCGAGCCGCCACGATCGGATCGACGCGCATCCGCTCCATGACAAGGTCCATGAGCGCGAATTGCCGCCAAACCCTCTCAGACTGCGACCATTGTCGTTGACCAGACCGCATGATGATCTTCCCCTGCCGGAGCGACCGCTTGTCCCCACTCTATCCGCGAACGTCCCGCAGTTCGATGTGTCGCGTCGCCGCGCCCTCGAGAGCCGGCGTGCTGCGCCCATCCGTCTGGCCCAACATTACTCGCAAGAAGACACCGCCTGCAGACGCGGACGCCTGGGACGGGGTGCCCGGAAAGTTCGATGCCCATTTCAGTGGTAAACCCGGCGATGGCGAGTGATCTGGCGCCCCATCCCTTACCACGCCCAGCACCAATAGGGCCAAGTGGACCGCCGCCGTCCAACGGGCAACGGTAGCCGGAACGGCCCGCCACGCCGATTTCGATACTCTCGACGAATGGATGCCGTCGCTCTCGTCTTAGTAGACACAACCGCCTCGCGGAAGCTTGATGTCGCCGACCACACCTGATGGATTTTCCGAGTGCCGTCACACCTATCGTAGGAATTCCTGGGCATCTGGATGTCTGCGCCCCTTGAAACCTCCTGACAGAGCAAGACGACGATAACAAAAATGGTCGAAATCGCCCGCGTTGCCGCCGCCAACAACGCCGAATGGTGTGAATAATTGCTACTGGATACGGCTCACAACCTGTGCAATCACACAGTTTGCCAGCGCACGCGGTGATTGACATATTGAGGTAGGAGGCGCGTGAGGAGAAACTCTCAAAATGGCAGACAAGCGACTCATGAAGGCAAGCGACATCCCTGCCTTCGTGGACAGAGTGATCATGGCCGGCTGTGACATCTGTGCCATTGGCCATTTCAACTATTGCCTGGGCGACCTCGAGGAAATGGTGGCGGCGGATGACGAACTCCTGCGCATAGGCGAAGAATTTGGCGATCGCGATTTTCTGCAACCTGAGATCGTCGCCTACTTGCGAACCATCGGGCGGTACATAGACCCCGGCTCGTTGGCATCGCATTGGTCGGAGAACGGAAAAGCGCAGTAGGCGCTTCTCTACCCTGGCTTCCCCCGTCGAGCCTACGACCAACTTCACGGCATTGATCATTCGCGGCCGCCCGCCAGCTTCCCGCATAGATGGTCTGGAACCCAAGCCTGGAGCAGCCGTCACGCATCCCGTCAAGCGCTGACGCGCGCAGTCCGCAAGGGCGTGAGCGAAGCGTCCCTTGCGGAAGAGCACGACTGCGCTAGGGACCGACCAGCGTCGAGGCCCGCGCAGCGACCTAACTCCCCGCGAAAGGATTCCTTGCATCGGTTCGAGGCCCAGGCCTGAAACATAACCGCTCTCCGAGGAGTCGCGGCTCATTTCTTCCTTGTGTCGCCATCGCGCTGCGGGCTGGTAGAACAAGCTCTTTTGCTGTTCAGAACGCGGACCAGCCCGCGCAGCATGCCGAAGAAGGTGATGGCCCAAGCCGACAGGGCGATGTAGAGGAAGGCGCGCGGCAGCGGCGTGAGGAAACCGAATTCCATGGCGTGGTCCATCTGCCAGGTAGAAGCGGCATACATGCCGAGCGGAAACACGGCACCCCAGTAGAGCGGGTCGTAGCGGAACGGAAAGCGTTCGTAGCCGTAGCGCCAGATCGCCAGCAGAAGGAGCATGGGAATCCACCAGGTCCCCGTCGCCCAGTAGAAGACGGTGAATCCTTTCAGGAAAGGCAACAGCGACATCAGGTAGGGCGCGTGCGGGGCGTTCAGGATCAGCAGCGAGCCGGCCAACGTCGAGATGGCCATCGCCCCCATGTTGATCCAGTAAGGCGGCGCCAAGTCGCCCGGCGAAAAACGAAAGAAGGCATAGCGGTAGAAGATCAGCGACATCATCCAGATGTAGAGCATGCCGCCCCACAGCCACATCGACAGGGCCACGAGGTTGAGCTCGAGCCGGAAGGGCTGGTCGATGCGTGCCGCCAGCAGCGCGCTGGATACCGACAGCGCCTGCGTCGCCACCACCGCCAACAGCCAGCCGCCGTTGATGCCCTCGTCGAGAGTCGGCTTCTCGCGCCGAACGGTGAAGGCGGTGAAAATCGTGTAGGTCAGGCACACCCAGAGCAGGATGGCCAGCATCCACAGGGCCTTACCGACGACGATGTTCTCGCGCAGCACCATGAACTGGCTGGCGAGGATGCCGGTGCCGGCCACCGTGGTGAAGTAACCCGGCCCGGTCAGGTGGGCGACCATATCGCCGAAGAAGCGACGCGGATAGTGCCAGGCCCGCAAGGCGTACAATACGCACAAAACGGCATATTGCCCGATATTGAGATAGAACAGACCGAGCGCAATCGTGTCGTGCTGCATCATGAAGGCCGCCAGCGAGATGATGCCTGTGGCCATGACCAGTCCGAAATAGGCGGGCGACATCTCGGCAAGGCCTGAAAACACTTCTCCCGCCTGCTCGGCTCGGCCGCTGGCCGTCATGGCTTCCTCGCCCACCGCGGCCCCGCCGCGCAGGCATCGGCCAAGGCGTCGCCCTCCCCGCCGGGACATGTCGGAAATGTGCCGCAAGCGCCGTTTGGACAAAGCGCGTCGCCTCCACAAACTATAAGATAAGCATCGGCAGACTGGAAAACCCGCTTGCCGGATAGATGGCAATTGTAGGTTGCCGTCCAAGCGGCAACGCGATCTTGTCAGTCCGCTTCAGCAATTCCTCCATGACGACGCGCAGTTCCAGTCGGGCCAGAAGCGCGCCCGGACAGACATGGATGCCGCGGCCATAGAGGAGGTTTTGCGTGGCATCGCGATCGACGCGGAATTCGTCGGAGTTGCCAAAGACCGCTTCGTCGCGGTCGGCCGACGCCCACATGAGAGTAATCCGCTCGCCGGCTGCAATCCTGCGTCCGCCGATTTCGACCGGCATGGTCGTCACCCGCCGGTTGGAAATGAGCGGCGCGTGTATCCGCAGTATCTCGTCGATGGCGGCGGGCAGCAGGTGCAAATTCTCTCGAAGCTGCTGCTGCACCTGCGGGTTTTCCGCAACATAGTGGCCCAGAATCCCCACGCAAGCGGTTATCGTGCCCAGTTCGCCGACCGTCCAATTACGCAGGATGCTTACGATCTCCTCGTGGTTCAGCGGCCTGTCCCCGATCTTTTGCCGGAGCAAATTCGTCGTGATGTCATCTGGCGCATCCGCACCGGCCTCACGCCGCGCATCCAGTAATTCGCTGATATAGCCGTCGAACTCGAGCGCGATGGCAGCCATTGCGCTCGAGTCTCTGACCAAGGTGGCCTCGTGGTTCTTGCGGACCCACAGAAGCAACGGCTCATGCAGACTTGCAGGCCAGCCGAGAAAAGCGCACTGGATATGGACTGCGAATAGCTGGGCAAGCTGCGTCACCAGATCGATTTCCACGCCCCTTTCCAGGCCGGACACGAGATTGGCTGAGATCGTCCGGCAAAGCGGTTCGAAACCTTCCACGCGCTCGGGCCTGAATTGGCGCTCGATCAGCCGCCGGTATGCCGTGTGCTGGGGCGGGTCCATGCCGCTTGGCACCGACAGATGGCTGGAAACGACGCTGCTGAACGTATGGTGATCGTCCAGTGCCTGCACCACGTCCTCATGCCGGAACAGTGACCAGCCAAGATAGTCGCTATACGCCACCGGGCAACGGCGGCGCATGACGTCATAGGCTTTGATCTGGTTGGAAAGGACTTGACCGGATCGGGGGTCCCAATCCGGATGGGGCTTGTCCGGCGTCGAATTCATGGCAATTCCCTGAAAGCTTCCCTGCACCGCAAGCCACGGCCACAGGGCACAGTTCTAAAATGCAGGGTTCTGCTAACCCAGAGCGAGCAGAAGGTATTTGACCGGGATCAAACCCATCGCCCCATATGTATCCTGGGGGCAAGTCACATTGGCAGCCGGCTCCACGCCAGAGCATTCCGCGCTGCCGTGCCAGATTCAAATCTATGGCCGGAGCTACGGATTGCGAATACGGTCGATGACCTCTCTCTCTGGACCACGCGAAGAACCGGCCGCATGGAACGCCTCGTTCGGGATACATAAATGCCAATCGACTATGCGTGAGAGTTGGATAACGTGGGCAGTTCCGCGGTATTCGGTAGCAACAGCCACTAGATTCGACGTCGCGGATCGTGCACCCGGGCGATGATGGGGAGCGAACATGAAGGGGGACATTCATGATTGGGCCGAATGGAAGTCTGTCAACGCGCACAAGATGAAGCATCCAGCTGATTTCGAACAAAGGTTTGTGGACCTAATCCTCGCCAAGGTTCCTGGGCTAGATCCTGACGACGTCTCCGCGCAGTACGAGTTCGTTGACGATACTGGACGACATAGACGCATCGACTTCGCGATCAGGAACGCAGCCAAGGGTTACGATCTGATGATCGAACTGGATGGAGCATCGAAAGACACAGACACTTTGAAGTGGAGAAGGCTTATCCCGCTCGCTCCGGTCATACAAGATATAGGGCCGTCGTCCTGAAGTCGTTGGCCTAGTGCGGGTTGACATTTTGTCGTTCCGTGGGATACATTGAACCTCAACGAATTACAAATGAGGTCAATGATGGCGACTGAAGACAAAACGCAGGTTTCCCTTCGGGTTCCTGCAGCTATGCTTGCCGACTTCGAACGTATTGCCACTGCTCTTGACCGGGACCGGACTTGGGTGATGCTGCGCGCTTTTCGAGTCTACCTCGATGGCGAGGGCGGGCATCTGCTCGATGAGATGAAGGGGATCGAAGAGCTCGATGCAGGTCAGGTAGTGGATTTCGACGAGGTCATGGACAAGGCTGACGCCATCATTGCGGCAGCCCGCAACTCCCGCCAAGCCAAGGTGGGCTGATGTCGCGACGCATGGCAGGTATGTCTCCGAAGGCGGAGGCAAAGTTCCTGAACGGCATCGCCTACATTGCTGAGCGCAATCCTTCGGCGGCCGAAAAGATTGTCGCGAAGATGAGAAGCCTGCGCGAACGCCTCGTCGATTTCCCCGACAGTGGCGTTCGCGGCGAGATCCCCGGAACCCGGCGCATGGTGCTCAATCCGTTCGTGCTGACTGTCCGTCAGGGCAAGAGCGGCATAGAGATCGCGGCCGTGCGCCACGCCAAACAGAAGGATGCATACGCACCTTCCGAGCTCCTTGGCGAAGATCCCGAAGAGGCAGAGGTCCCGTCTAGTCCGAAGAGGTAGGGGTGCCTCAGTGGGTGTCGAACACGAACGCTGTCCGGCGCTTGGCGAGCACAGGCCGCTGCGGCTTCTTGCGCGTGTATTGCTCTCGCTCAGGTGGGTAATCTTGGTTCAGCAGCAGCTTGGCGTACTTGAGCGGCACGTCGGCCAGCCGGGCGCGCAGATACGCATCCTCGCGCCCCTCCTCGTCCTGTCCGCGGACCGCCTCCTTGAGTTCGCCGAAGATCGGCCGCTTTCCGGTGATGTCCCAAGAGGTTCCGGCACCAACCTTGACACCAATACCGAGCAGCCGCTCGAAGGATGATCGGTAGTGCCTGCGGCGGTTGAAGCGGAAGACGAATTCCTGCAGGTAGACGTCCGCGTGCTTCTTGCGTAGCCCATGCGCCGCAAAGTGGGTGCCTGTGGTTGGCGAACCGCTGAAAATCATATCGGGCTGCTGTTCGTGCGACCCGAATGACATTCACGCCAGCAAAGACATGAGAATTTCCGGCTTTGGCTCTGAGTGCGAATCCCATATGGACCGAGTGAAGTACTAACCGGGAATTATTTCAGTTGAAGAACGATGCCTCTTCCACAATTCCAGAGATCGTGTTGGTTACTGACGAGGACGTGCCGAGTGATTGCGCGCTCTATGCCATAATCCTCGGAGGACAGTGTGTCGGATACATCGTTGTCGGCCCTGAAAGGGGAAGAGCTTGTGACGGCGAGTCTCGCGGAAGCTCTCGAATTCGCCAGCAGGATCACGCGCACAAAAGGTTTTGGCCGCTGAGCGATGCTTGATGGTGCGCGGCGTTGGCCAACTCGCTTGGACTGATTACCCCCTTAGCGGTGAAGAGGCTAACCGAAGGATGGTCTAGCCTAAACAGGCTGCCGCGCCCGTGCTGCTGCTCGATCTGCTGCCCTGCCTCAAGGACTGATCTCAGCCGGGCGTACTCCGATTGCACTCCTGGATCAGTCGATCTTGAAAGCTTTCGATAAGCATGGAACATCGCAGCGAGCGATGTCATGTCTCCCATCGCCTCTGCAAGCTGCATTGATGAAAGGAAATCCCTTTCAGAGATGCGATCGATCACAGTGTTAGTCGTATCCATTGCTCGAACTCCAGTGAAATGGGTCGACCAGAAGCACCGCCCTTAAGTAGCTTGAGAGGGCAGATCGCACGACACAAGCCGGTCAAAGGTCGAGTTTATGAACAATTGCCTGAGATCTGAACAATTTTACCAGTCCTGTTCATTATATCGCAGGACCTTCCGCGTTAATGCCGCATTCCCCGACGAACGCCGGGCACAGAGGACTGAACGAGAATGAGAATGATGTGCATATCGATAGCTGTGCGGGAAGTCCGCGAAGCTCAGGGCTGAGGCCCCCGGTATGTTCCGCCGGGGATTCAAATCCGGCTTTTCGACCCTTCCCAGATCGATGGATGACGTGGCGGTTACCCGCAACGGCACGTGTGAACGAGTCCGCGACCGAAAGGTCGGCTTCGTTCCCGGCTGCTGTCCGAAACCTTCGCGTCTCCTGCTCGGCCTATAGATGCATTTCATCGCCTGTCGGCGATGCGCTGCAATTGTCGCAAGGGAAACGAAAATGCGCTGCCACAACCTTCTGCTCGCCGAAGCCTTGAACACGTCTGTCCGCGCGTTCAGCTTCCGTTCTGACGCGCTCGCCAACCATAAGGTGGCCGAGATCCGCAGCTCGTCCGGAGGGTGGTCTATACCGATGCCGCTCCACGTGACTGGGGCCGGGACGCCCCTGCGGTAGATGTAGAGGACAGCGTCGCCAACCGTGTGCCGCGACCGAGGAAGCGCGGCTCCAAGGTAGGCGCCGTGGTCGATCCGTTCCGTCGCAGGAGCATTTGGTTCGAAAGCGATCTGGAAGAGGCCGCACTTGTAGTCCTCCTCACCCTTGTCGAAACCTTGGAGATCCGTGAACAGCAGAAGGCGGAGTACATCCAACACGGCAAGAAGCGAAAACACTACTTCGACTTCGTCCAGCGACAGGCCTCAGGCAGGGTCGCCTACGCGGTCAAGTACGAGGAGGACGTGGATGACGACCTTCTAGAGACACTTCGGCTTATCTCTGAGCAACAGGGCGATCGGTTCGCCGACGAGTTCCGGATCCTGACCGAGAAGGACCTGACGCTGACGCAGATCGAGAACGCCAAGGACATCCTGGCGTACGCGTCTGACTTTGACTTCGAAGGCCAGGCGATCGTGACCGCCGCCCTGTACAGGCTTCCGGCGCGAGTCCTGCTCTCCGACGTCGTCCGCGAAACAGGCCTGGGCGAACGCGGACGGCGCGCCACCGTGGCCCTGATTCAGAAAGGACTCCTGAAGGTTCCAGCAAACGTCCGGTTGGCCGATAACGCCGTCCTCGTCAATCGCGCAGTACGGGAAGGGCGCCGTTAATTCAATCCTTACGGGAACCCCATAAAGCCGAAGGAAAACAAGAGAATGGAGGGGTACGTGAACCTGATGAATCCAGCGGCGTTGGCGGGAGGCCACGAAAGATCTCACTTGTTCGGCCGCCACGACAGGCTAGTCATCGACGGGCAGTCCTTCAGGGTCGAACGCAAGGTCAAGGACTCGCACGTGTTGCAGCCAGTCACTGGCGACTTGATCGCCGAGGACTTCTTTGTCGTGAAGACGGACAAGGAGATCAACGGGCTGATCCGCTCGAAGCGAATCCGTATCGACGAAGGCCACTATTCGAAGGCCCTCGGCATCCTACGGGTGCGGTTCGACGACTCCGACCTCAGCGACCTTTCGGAAGAGGATCTGAGGACGGTCGCCTGGAAGAAGGAATGGTGCGTTCGTTTTCTGGACGCCGCGGTGAATGTCGAACGGCACTGGCGCCCGCGCCGCACAGTTGACGACTGCGCGCGTTTCATTGAGGAGAACGCGGACCGCATGGATCGCTGGTATCTCGACACATTCGGAGAGCGGCGGCGGCCGGGCCGGCGACTCCCTGGCGAGGTGCGGAAGGCGTTCGATTACCCAAGTCCTCCCGCGTTAAAGAAGTGGCTTGCGAAGTTCATCGCCGGGAACTGCCGCATGGACAGCTTCCGTCCTCGGTATTCGAACTGCGGAAACCGCAGCCAGCTCGATCAGCGCGTTGCCGCAGTGATCGCGGTCGAAGTCCAAAAGTTCGCTAGCATCCTCCAACCCAAGATGGCGGACATCTGTGAGAACGTTGAGCTGGCCCTCTACGAAATTAACAAAACGCTGCCGCAGCACCAGCACGTCTACGCCAGCCCCAACGCCGTTCGCCGCAGGATTCATGCGCTTGACCCCTTCATGGTCGACGCCGGCCGCGAGGACAGCGACTACGCTCTTCGGAAGTACACTCCGGTCGGTAAGGGACTCTCGATCACGACGGCGTTGGGCCGAGTCGAGATGGACGACTGGGAAGTCGACCTCCACACGCTCATCGAGCGCTCCGCAATCTGGAAGGCCTTGACGCCCGAGCAACGAAAGCTCGTGCCCCGCGTCCGGATGGCGTTTACGGCAGGCATCTGCTGCGCGTCTCGATGCATCGTCGGCTTCAACCTCTCCATCAACAGCCCCTCGACTGCCACGACGAAGCCCGCGCTCAGGTCGGTAATGGTCGACAAGACCGAATTAGCGGCTGCGGCGGGAGCGCAGGCCTCTTGGCATATGCATGGCCGCCCCACCTACGTGGCGACTGACGGAGGACCGGCGTACGGCAGAGAATTCGATGACGCAGCGATGCGCGCCAACGTCAGTCGTGTGATCCCCGAGCAAGACCCTCGCATGCGCGGCACGGTCGAAGCCTTTTTCCGCTACATGAAGCGCCTTTGCCGCTACTTCGCCGGACGGGCGTTCGCTAACGTTGTCGAACGGGGAGACTATCCGGCGGAACAGCTCGCGGCGCTGACGGTCGGAGAATTCTACAAGACCGTCATCGTATTCATCGTCGACTACTACCATCTCCGCCCCCACCGTGGCCTGGAGGGCCGGACGCCGTACGGCAAATGGATGGAGCTTGAAAAGGGTGGCCTGCCGCCTGCCCCTTCCGAGCAACAGCTGGCCGTTGCCTTCGGGCTGCGGCGCAAAGACCGCAGCATCAGCAAGCACGGCGTCGAATTCCTGGGGATTTCATACAACTCGCTGGAACTCGCCCGCCTCTACGCTCTCTTGGGTCAGAAGAAGGTCGACGTCATCGTCGAGCCTGAGGACCTCGGCTGCGTATTCGTCCGGATTCCCAAGCAGTTCAGGGGGCGGATCAAAGAAGTCCCCGAAGACCATGCCTTCCTCACGGTTCCCAGCGTGGATGGCACAGGCAACGGGAAGACGCTCGCTGAAACGCTCCTGGCGAAGCGAGCTGTGCGCGAGTTCGTTAAGGCCGAACAGCAAGCCGGCCGAACAATCCGCATCGATGCCCATCGGCACTTCCTAGATCTGGCCGAAAACGTCCGCAAGAGGGCCGCCATCGCGACCCACGAAATCACGGAAAAGACGATGGACCTGATCGAGGCTCGGATCGCGTTCTCCGGCAGGGCAGGACTTGGGTCTGTTGAACATGCGGCCGAGGAACCCGAGGGCGACGGTTTGGGTACAGTCGTCGCGCTCTCGACGCGACGCCGTCTCGATGCCGGGCAGAAGTCCCTCCCGTCTCCCGGGTCGCCCCTCGAAGAAAGTTCACCAAAGCCGACGCCATTCGGCGGAAGCATGAACCTCTATGATGGAGAAGACGAATGACGCGTCAACTTGCCGATCAAGGACTCCGCGCAGACCACGAGCGTGCCGACGGTACGCTCCCGACGGGCTGGAACGATGCCATGTCCGACGACGACTTCCTCGACACGATTTCAGACCGCCTCACCGAGAAGGAGAAGCGCGTCAAGGAAGTGCTGGAACGCGCGAAAAGTGTGTACGTGCGGTGCGGACGGGACAACGTCGCCAAAGGCATCCTCTCCCGCTTCGTGACGATGATGCTGGCGAAGAAAAACCTACGGCGCGATGACGGCCGAATCCTGTTCGTGACCGGCGAAAGCGGCGCAGGAAAGACCACTTTGGTGGATCGGATGCTTGAGGAAAACCCCACGCTAGCTCCGATCCAGAAATCGTATGGGACCATCGAACCCGTGATCTCACTCACGCTGATGGGGCCGTCGACCCTCAAGTTCCTGGGTTTGAATATCCTGCAAAAAGCTGGATACAAGATCACCCGCAAGTACGAACAGGGCGAAGTGTGGGACATCCTTCCCGAGCAGTTGCACCTGCGAAAAGTCCTCCTCATTCACATCGACGAGACGCAGCACCTGCTGAAACTTACCGAATCCGACAGGGAGCGAGACTCCGTCAGAAAGGCGCTCAAAGGCGTCATGAACTACAAGCCCTGGCCTGTCAGCTTCGTCATGTCCGGGATGCCAAGCATCACATCTCTGGCCAAGCTCGACGAGCAGATCGAGCGGCGCGCACGGCACCTTCACCTTCCGGATGTTGTTCTTCCGGAAGAGCGCATCCTTATCCTTAATGTCGTGGCCGCTATGTGCGAAGCGGCCGGGCTGAACTCCACCAAGGTTTTGGAAAGCGACCTCCCGGACAGAGTCGCGCATGCGGCCAGGTATAGGTACGGACGCATCGCTCAGGTGATCCTCGCCGCGATTGAGCAGGCGGCGTCGAAAAACGCTGCGGCTCTGACGCGCGACCATTTCGCCCTCGCCTATATCGAGCATTCGCAGGCCCGGGGACATGACGAAATGAACCCCTTCCTCGTGGATGACTGGATGCGTTTGGAGCCTGGTCTGTTCATGATCGAGGAGTACTGATCGTGAGGACCAACGGGCGGGCGCTGGAGCCGCTTGCGTTTGCCTATCAGCTCGAGGAGCAGGAGCCGGCAGCGGGATTCGCGTCCCGCCTCGCCGCTCTGAACGGCCGTTCCCTCAGGGATCTCTTGCGCGACATGTGCATCCAACAACGGAGTCTCGATAAAGGCATTGCGTCTGCCGTACGTGCCATTGCAACGCTTGGGCGCGCAGACCCTGAAAAGCTGCTGAAGTACACGCCAGTCCCCAAGAGTGGGAAGCTCTACGAGGTAGCTGACGAGACGTTCGTCCGGCTTGCGATCAACCGGACGTATTTCCGGTTCTGCGCCCACTGCGTGCGAGAAGATATGGACCGCTACGATGGTCCATTGTTCAGCAGGCCATGGCTCCGGCTTGAATGGACCCTCTCTCATTTTCGTTCCTGTAGCCGCCACGAGATCTATCTAACGGCGACGAAGCCGATCCGAACACCCTTCGCTCCTTTCGATTTCAGCGACACGATTCGCACGTTGATGCCGAGCCTTTCGCAAGTGGCGGATGCGGCCGCTGCCTCGGGTGCATCCCCTTTCCAGGCATGGCTTCAGGATCGGCTCCGCGGAGTGCGGTCGCCGGAGAACTGGCTCGATGACCTACCGCTGTACGTGGCGGCACCATTCTGCGAGGCCCTTGGCGTTTCCTCGCTGCATGAGCCGAAAGTCAAGGTCGCGCAGTTCATTGCCTCCGACTGGGCCGCGGCCGCCGACGAAGGATTCCGCATCGCCAGCGCCGGTGAGGAATCTCTTCGCACGTTTCTCGGAAGGCTCAACGACGCGCAGTCTTCGATGCGCGGTTTCTGGGGTCCGCGCGACACCTACGGCTATGCATACGGGCTGCTCCAAAAGACGGTGGACGATCCGGCCTACGCCAAGCTGCGTGACGTCGTGCGCCACTTCGCCCTGGAAACCATGCCAATCGAACCGGGGACCCACGTGCTCGGAGAACCAGCGGGCGACCGCAAGGTCCACACGGTTCGCACCGCGGCCCGTGACTCCGGCGTGCATGCCCTCACCATCCGTCGGCTTTTCAAACGGATGGGCGTCGACGACGCGGGAGAGCGATCCGGGGTCATGGACCATCGCATCCTCGTCAAGTCCGGCGAGGTCCATCGCGTCGTTTCGGAGCTCAAGGATGCGATCACCGCTCCGGAGGTCGAGAAGCTTCTCGGCGTTCCACGCCTTCACCTGACGGCGTTGGTCGCTGGCGGGTACCTTTCCGCGTTGGCAGGCACAGGCTCTCGAAGGAATGCAAAGCGGCGTTTCTCGACAGAAGGTGTCGAGCAGCTTCGGTTCCACCTTTTCGACGGCGCCTGCGAAGTTTCAGAGCCAACCAAGCGCCAGCTCGATGTTATCGGCGCGCGGCGTGCGTCCTCCTGCAGCATTCCAGACCTTCTCGACATGGTCTTCACGGGGAAGCTGAGTTGGAAAGGCAGGCTCGTTGGCAGGACGGACTACATGGCTCTGCTGCTGGACGCCGACGAGGTAACGCGGATCGTGCGTTCGCGCGAAACGCGCACCAACCTTACGAAGGAGGAGACAGAAGCTTTCTTGCCTGGAACTCATGACACCGTCGTGAACGCTTTGATCGCGTCGGACTACCTGACGCTGGTTGAGGAATTCAGCCCTGACGCGAGGCGGATGATCCCGGTCGTTTCACGGGAGAGCGCGGAGGCGTTCAGGAGGCGCTTCGTTTCGCTCGGCGAGCTCTGCCAGAAAACTCGCATGCACCATAAGCAGGTCCGCGCCCTTCTCCGGCTGGCCGGAATCATGCCGACGCTGCTCCCGGAAACGGTCGGGGCGTTCTTCTTTAACAGGCAGTCGGTCGAGCATTTCGAGGCCGACAATCGGGGCGCTTGGGCCTACGACAAGGCATCAGTTCTGAAAATGATTAGGAACGAGAAGGGGGAAGCGCGGAGGGCTGCTCCTTCTGCCGTTACCCCAAGAAAAGCGACGTCAGGTCCGGGGGGTTCCTAGTGCTCGCCCGCAGCGAACAACCGTAGGTGACGGTCAGAGGCGGCAGGGATCCGCACTTAAAAGGACAATGTAGGAAACAGTTCACATAACATGCAGCGTTACCATTGACGGCGTTGCATACGAGTACGAGGAAGCTGACGATCTGGTTGTTGTTGAGCGAAAGAACGCCGGATATGATCGCGATGACGAACCAACGGAGAATGATGCTTGAACGGCGTTGTAGAGGCTGAAAACAAAGGGGGGCTGGCACCCGTAGGTCCAACCCCCATATCTGTGTCCACCGGGGATTTGACTGCTAATGCAGAAATGGAACCCGACAGCGCATGCGAAACTTATAAGCTAGCTGATCACTTTCTGCAAGGCCCAAATTCCTTGCCGACCGCAGCCTTGGAGAAACTCAAGAAAACCATATCGCCTGCCCGTATGAAACGCTACCTCGATTTGGCCGACGGCGACCTGCGATTAGCGGTACGCTTGCATACGTGGAATGCTGCGGTCGCTGGTTCGCTTCTGCCAACGTTGCACATCGCAGAGATCACGATTCGGAACGTTGCGATGAGAAGGCTCGCGGGCAAATATGGTAGGCAGTGGTACCGCAGCACCGATCTCCTCGATTATCGATTGGGAAAGTCGAACCTTGCCCAACAGTTGACGGACGCATATCAGAGCGAGATCGATAAGGGACGCCGAGGCGACCTATCCGACTATATCACCAGCGAACTGACTTTCGGTTTCTGGGTGAACGTTTTCACGAAGAAATTCCATCCGCATCTATGGAAAGCCGAACTCCACACGATAGTGGCGGGGTTCCCGAGAGAGAAGAATATCGATCACCTTCACGATGGAGTGGAGTTCGTCCGCACGTTCAGAAATAACGTAGCCCACCATAAGGACCTGATATGCAAGCCGGTGGTGGAGAACTACGAGAGAACGTTGGACGTCATCGGAATGCTATGCGCCAAGACGCGAGATGCAGCAGGCAAGACTTCGGCATTTCGCCGCGTCTGGGCATGCGCCCCCGTACCTCATGATCGGCTCGCAATCCAGAATTAGCTTGAGTTGCAGCAATGCTCGTGACTTCCGAGGGAACCGCGACCGGGAACACCATCGGTATCTTGTTAAAGGAAGACCTTCGCGCACGACATTAGCAGAGCGATGTCTTCACTTGCACGCGATGCCGCACAACGCTGATGTTTTGATCCTTGCTTAATCCGCCCTGATCCTGCGCAGGCAGTTCGGGAGGCAGTAGCATGAAGCGCAGAAAGAACGCGGACTTCCTTGAAGGCCGAGACTTAACGGCAGAGTTAGTCGGCGACGAGGGGTTCCGGCGCTGCCCGAACTATGTTGTCCACTTCCGGCGCCTGCCGCATCACGAAGTGGGTATTCCGCCCTTCTGGGAGCTTCACGTCCAGAACTCCCTGAACGCCTATACGGTCAACGTCGGCATTCCGGCCGACGAACTGGACTTTGTCATCCAGCGTCTGCCCGAACCCTCTCCGGAGAAAGAAGGGGTCGTGTTCGTGCGTGCGCGAGACGAAGTGATCCTTCCGGAAGGCATCAGGCGGCTCTGCGGGGAAACACTCCTCCCGTTCCTGATCTACAAGGTCGTATCCGCTCCGCTAGGATCACCTTTCAAGAATGGTCAGCGCTATAACGACGCCGACCTGACACGTCCGATCGCGCCGACCGAAGCAGACAAGGTGGCTAACGAGAGACGAAAGCAAATTCTCCTGGATAGGTTTGCCCAGGAGACAGAGCAAGGCTACTCGCCCTCCCCGCGGTTCTGACCCGGCTATCCGGAACCCTCCTTTTCCCGGCGGCTGCTTTTCGCGGCGGCTGTCGGCGCTGCGGCGCTCATTACGGAGACATCGACCAATCTTCCCGCCCGCCAATGCTTGACATCAGGTAGTGAATCCTTGAGTGCCGGCTGTGGCGCGGATCGCGCTTACCAGCGCGGCGGCAAAGTTTCGGAAGCTGCTAGCTGCCGAAGCCGAAGCCAATGGAAGGAGCAAGAGCTTGTCCGCGAATCATTCCGACGACATTGACCCGGAGATCGAGGAACGTCCGGTTGACAGCAGTGACGATGGCGAGATCGTCGAGCAGTGGAAAGACGGCGGGCATTTTGCTTACGTGGTGATTCCGGCAAGGACGAGGACGCGACACACCGTAGATGGCGACCTGGCCGACGCTTACAGGGCGCTCGAAGAGTTCAATTCCGGCAAGCCAGAATGAGCCGCGGCATATGCCTCGGCATTGCGGATGCGGTCCGGGTTCATCAGCCCTTTTGCGCGCAGATCCACGAAGACAGGGCCGTCGAGCTTCAGGAGAGCGCCCTCGCCCCATTCCGCCTCAATGGCCAGCCCCTTCTTTGCGACTTCCTGCCATCGCGCAAACTTCGCCCTGACATCCTCCGATGCCGAGGTGGCCAGGTCCGAGAAGTTACCTTTTAGGACGTTGGCCATCATCCTGACGCTGCCGGATCGTTCGAGCCCGTCGAGGACGAAAAGCTTCTCATCCTCGGTCAACCTGCAGAAATGCCGCTTCTCGTTTTCCATCGCCGTCACCTTTGTGCTCCTGTTTGAAGGAAGGGTCAGGCGCCGGCTTGCTGGCGTCAATCGGTGCCACGATTCTTTCTAGCTTCGTCCCAGGCCAAGACGTGAGGGCGTTTAGCGATGAGGAAGAAGCCTGAGCGGTGGAACCTCGCAACAGGTGTCGAAGACGCCGTTTCAGTCCGGAAAAACCTTAGGCAGGCATCGTCAACGCTTCCTGCCCCCAACTTGCTTTCTGGCATTACTTTGAGCCGCCCGGAACCCTCCGGGAGGAGCCGGAAAACTCTTACGAGGACTAGAGAGGTGCCGACGCTTGGTTTTGAAAGCCGAAAACGACCACGGAAAAACCTCGACAGGCACTTCAGGATACAACTTTGGGTGTGCCAGGTACCTAACTTTGGGTGTGGAATATCTTCCTAAAAAATATGCCTGCAATTTCAATTAGATCCGATGGGGTCAGGATACAACTTTGGCTCTCGCACCAAGGCACTAAACATCGGCTTATTCACGGTATCCAAGGCCGGCCCGAAGGGGTCGGCCTTGGCTTTTTGTTCGGCCCGATCTTACGACCGAGCCGATGATATACGGTGCTTTCCCAAACGCATTTGTTGCCGGGAGGCGCGATGATGCGGGCTTCTTCGGCACGAGCCACGGCAATTGCCCGTCACCGGTGCCAAGAGGGCGCAGGTCAGGCTGATCAGTCCCATCGCGCTATTCATCGCTGCATCCCGCCAAAGTGAAGGCGTCCCATGCCGAGCCGTTCCGATTGGCTTTGGCGAAGTCGGCAAATTCGGTGAAAGCAGCGCCGAAATCAGGCAGCAACAGCCCTTTCGGCGCCGGCGTCGCTTCGCGCGAATTCAGCTGTTCGGCGCCGCCTCCGGTCAAGGCATAGACCTGGCCTATCCATATCCGGCACAGCCCGCTGCCATCCTCCAGCCCCGCCTCGCGGTCGTCGTCGGTGCAGGTGTGGCGGATAGTGCCGAGCGGAAATGAATTCCTGCCATTGGTCCAGGTGATGTCGGCCGGCAGGCTTATATCGGTCTTCGGCACGGTCAGCGAAAACACTTCGGCCGTCAGCGCTGCCGGCTCATTGTGGAGCGGCCGGAATTGCATGACCGCACCCGAACGCGGCTCGCGATAGGTGGCGTGGCTCAACAGACACTCTTTTGCGCTCGCTGCCTGCACGGCGCCGAGCAGAGCCAGGAAGAACAAGGCCGGTTTGCCAGTGATCATTGAATGCCTCGTCATGAAAGCAGGCGCGCCTCAAACGACCAGCCAGGCGGCGGCGCCGAGAAAGCCCAGCGAGCAAACCCACAGCAGCCAGAGCCCGCGCACCCGGCATTCGAGCACCGCCGAGGCGGGATTGGCCGGGTCATAGTGCACGTCGACCTTGCTGCCTTCGGCATAGCGCCTGGCCTGGCCGCTGACGAGGCCGGGCAGCGAGGCCGTCACGTTGGCGCCGAAGGTGACACGATCGGCGCTGTAGCGCTGTCCGGCGACGCCATAGCTGTAGACGATGCGCGACCGAAAGACGGTGCGCCAGCGATAGCTGCCATTGGCGCGGATCGTCTGCAGGCCCGACGCATCGATGCGGCCGGCGGCGACCGGCCATTGCACCGCTTGCCTGGCAAGCGCCTTCTGGGCGAAACCCATGCGCAGGACGAACAGGCCCATGAACAACAGCAGCGCCGCCGCCCCGAGATTCTGCGGCTTGGCCAGATGCGGCCTGATCCCCTCCAGGACGCCGCCAACGGAAAACACCAGAACCACTGTGCCGATCACCAGTCCCGCCGACAGCTTGGCCATGAATTTGAAGGCGCCATCGGGAAAGGTGCGCTCGATCACCGCCTTGCTCGGATCGGCCGGATTGTAAAAGACAGTCACCTCGGCGCCGCGCGGAAACTGCGCCAGGGTTTCAGCGACTTCGAAATTTCCCAAATTCTCTTTCACACTGTAACGCGAGCCGCGAAATGTCTTGCCGCCCACCTTGTATTCGAAGGTGATCGCCGGAAAATTGCGGATTTCGGTGGTGTCATTGCTGTCCGGGCCAACGCCCGAGACTCTCACCTCACGCGCCTCGGCGCGCGACGAAATGATCTTTCCCGGCGTCGGCAACCAGTGGCTGAGGGCCTGCACCTCCCGCCATTTCACGAAGGTGATGAACGACAACATGCCGGCGACCGCGCAGGCAAATCCGACAAGCAGAAATTGGAGCTCCACCCTGATCCCCCCGGAGTACAGGAACCGGCACTAGACAGCACCGCGGCGGCAATGTCTCGCTTATTCGCAAAACACCAATGCCGGCGCCTCACGCGCACTGAATTGCTGAAGCGTAATTTGACGACTGAGGCGATCGGCTTAAAAAGGGCCGGGAACTTTCGCGAGGCTGCAAGTCGGGAGACGGACATGAACGACGAAGCCGACGACGACAAGGACATCGTGAACCAGCTTGCCTATGTCAGGGCCGATCCAAGCCAGCACGACACGCTGACGCTTCTGGCCATGATCGACGCGGCGATTTCCGAGATCATGGGGTTGAGGACGGCGCTGCGGCTGAGCGAGGAACGCAACAGCCGCAGCGCTCAGCTGCAATAAGAATCCGAGCCAGCGCTGCTTTGATCCGCGTCGGCCATCATCTGCCGGCCCGCGCCGCCCGCCCAGGCGCGCCATCTCCGCTCGTTACCCCGGTGGGATTGCCTTGAATGGACGCATGGCGACGGTCCGGGCATTCGAATCCAGGTCTGTCCATCGCAGCAATGATGGATCGCGCGCCGCCTCAATAGCTTGGTTGACCCAGATCAAGGCCCTGCCTGCGTTCATCCTGTCTTCTCCGCCAATGGCAATCATCAAACGGAGAACGAACGTGCCCAGCTACGACATCATGGTTATCGCGGCGGTCCTGATCAGCTTCGGCTTATTTTCCGGGACTCTGGCCTTCGCCACGTTCGACGAATCGCGCCGGCACTCGGACAAGGCGCCCCGCGGCGAAGCTTCCGGCTCGCGCGCCCATTAGTCGCGCTGCCTAGTCCGCGTCAGCCATCATCTGCCGGCCGCCACCGCCGGCCCAGGCGCGCCATTGCCGCTCATCGCCATGGAAGACGTTGAGGTCGATGCGACCGGTCACGCCATGCGACAGGCCGGAACCGGAATACTGCCAGAACAGCCACTTGCGATCGGGATAGACCTTGGACGGATGCCGGGCCACGGCGCGCAGCCAGAAGGGATAGTCTGGGAAGGCGCCCCGAAGGTTGTCGCGATAGAAGTCGGGCGACGTGTAGATGATCGGCCGCTGGCCGTAGTGACGCTCCAGCTTGTCCATGAACACCTGCATCTTCTCCAGCACCTTTTCGCGCGACGGCCGGCGCTGGCAGCTGGAGTCGCCGTTCCACTCGACGTCGATCACGGGCGGCAGCGCACCGTCGACCTTCGGCACGTTGCGGATGAACCAGTCGGCCTGTTCGCCGGCGGTGCGGCACCAGTAGAAGAAATGATAGGCGCCACGCTTCAGCCCCGCGGCCTGCGCGCCGCGCCAGTTCTTCATAAACATCGGGTCGAGGTGGTCGCCGCCGTCGGTCGCCTTTATGTAGGCGAAGTTGGCGCCCTGGGCGCGCAGCTTTTCCCAATTCACGTCACCCTGCCAGCGCGACACGTCGACACCGTGCACGGCAAGGTGACGGGGCGACGAGCGGCCGAAATTGATCGGCTTGGCATCGCGGAAGCCGTAGCGCGTGACCGGCCCTGCGAGCATGGCCGGTGCCGCCCGCGACAACAGCTTCGGTGGCGACACCAGGGCAGCCTCCTCGATCGGCGGCTCGACGCTGTCGGGCAGTTCGGGTGCGGGAAACGCCACCGCCTCTTCCTCCGCCAGGCCAAAGGGGCGAGCGGTGTCGTCCGCGGACGCAACCTCAACCCGCTTGCGCGGCGCGTTTGCCCTGGCCGCCGGAACGGACGCGATCGGCGCGCTTGGCCGCACCACCGAACTGGTCGTTTCATTGGATGGCTTCTGCATGTCGAGCGCGTCCATGCCCGACGTCGACGAACAGCCGGCGAGGCACAGCGATGCGATCACGAAACTGATGACGCCTGATAACCGCATCTGGACCTGTACTCAAACACAACAGACCGAAGGCGACGGCCGACGGACAACCAGACGAGTTATGAACGAGAAATTACCAATAAAGTTTGAATCAAGTTTTTTACCATAGCTGTGGCCCCGTTCAGACAGTCGCCGGCGGCGGCCCGGCCAAGCCTTGACAGCGCCATGATGTGGCTGTTGAGAACGGCATGCGGCGTTTGCGCCGGCGTTCCCAAAATTCTTGAAAAGGCGCCGGGCCACGCGGCTGGCTCGTCAACGACAAGCTCGACGAACTCAGGAGCCTGCTCGACAGCGGCAGCTGAGAAACACTTTCAAAAGGGAGCTTGCGTGCAGTCGTTCATCGACCAAAGCGTTTGTTCATCGAGAACCATCAGGCCTGGGCCGGCCTCGTGGTCGGGCTGCTGGCCTTCGGCGAATCGCTGGTGCTGGTCGGCATCCTGTTGCCCGGCACCACGGTGCTGATCATCGTCGGCGGCCTGGTGGGCGCCGGTGTCGTCCAACCCTTGCCCGTTCTCCTCGCCGCGATGATCGGTGCGGCGCTCGGCGACACCATCTCCTATTTTCTCGGCAAATGGCTCGGGCGCGGCGGCGTCCACAAATGGCCGCTCAACCACTATCGCCGCGAGATCGCCAGGGCGCGCCTGTTCTTCCATCGCTACGGTTTCGCCGCAGTTTTCGTCGGCCGCTTCTTTGGTCCGGTGCGTGCCACCGTGCCGCTGGTCGCGGGTATGATGGGCATGAACAGGCGCCGCTTCCAGATCGCCAACATCCTGTCGGCGATCATCTGGGCGCCGGTCGTGCTGTCGCCCGGATGGCTGGTGGCGAAAGGGGCCGACAGCCTGCCCGAACTCGACGCGACCAGCCTGTTCGGGCTGGCGGTTATCGCGGCCATAGTGGCGGCGATCATCGTCGCCGTGATTGTCATCAGGCTGCGAGGCAGGCGCGATGCCCGGACCTAGGGGATGGCGCCATGCGTCAGCCGCGTTTCCTGAAGACGCCGATCATCGGCCCCAGGTTCCAATAGTCGTCGTTGCGGCCAATGGCCGGAGCGAGCAGACTCGATATAGTGCCGTCGAGGAAGAGTGCGTTGTCGCAGCCGAGCGCGTCGCGAAACAGGCGGGCGAAGGCATGGAATGTCACCGTGCCGTTCGAGATGGCAAAGACGGCGACGCCATCCTTTCGCACCCCGACGCCGTCGCGGCTCTTGCGCGACGTGCCGTCGGATCGGAATTTCGGGTGAAGCTGGCCGTCGATCACCAGCATCGGCCCTGATTGCGTTGCATAGTCGGTGGCTGGCCGCTGCCTGACGAAGTCCCTGGTCGCCCGCACCGCGGCCTTGCCGCCGCCGATATAGAAGATGCCGTTCGGCTGCAGCGAAAAATTGCCGCTGCCCGATCCCGTCTTCACACCGGCCATTTCCCGGCCGCGCTCGACATAGAGGCCGACCGGCCTGAGGTCGGGGTGATACATGCCCGCATTGATGGCAAACAGCATGGTACGGCCGACCGCACGCTGGGCGTTGTCGAGATTGTGCAGCGACTGAAAAGGCTTGCCGCCCTGATCCTTCCAGAACAGTTCGATCGAATACAGTTTTGGATCGACCTCGCAGACGAGAAAGCTGCCGGCCTCGAAGGCGACATCACGGCACGGCGGCACCGAAGCGAACCACTGGCCGAACGCCATTGTCGTGGCAAGCGCGTGCGGCAACGCGGCCTTGACCAAAGTCAGCAACAAGGGCGCCGAATGCAGGAGTGTCAAAAAATCCATGCGCGTTCCGGATTGTCGGTTCCAACGAGTTGTCGTGGATAGCACCGCTTGCCGGTACGATGAAGGATTTGCTCAGGGGAAGCGTGGACTATGGCCCGGGGACGGCCCGCGACGGCTATTTGACGGCGCTGACCAGCTTCTCTTCGCCGGCGAGAATGGAGACCCAGCGCCCGGTGTCGTCACTCGCCTGTCTTTTCAGATAGCGATACGGCGTCTGGTTCCAGAGACGAACCTTGTCGACAAGATTGTCGAGGATGAAGTCGCCCTTGTCGGTGCGTACCGTCAGCACGGCATGGCCTTCGCCGTCCGGCTTGCGAACCACCGTCATCAGGAGATTGGCTATGGCGATGCCCAGGCTGTTGAGCTCACGCCGCTTTTCCAGCGCGTAATCCTCGCAATCGCCGAAGCCATTGTCCGGATAGGCCCACCATTCCTCCTTGCCGTAATTGTCCATGTCGCTCATCGGCTTGACGCGCGTGTTGACCGAAAGGTTTACGGCACTGATCTCCCGCAACAGCTTGCCAGTCATCTGTTCCGGCTCGCTGTCGGGTGAACGGATGGAGCACTCGGCAGCACGGATCTTGCAAAAATCATAGTGGCCGATTGGCTGCGAGGTCGCGCCGCCGATGACCATGGAAGCGGGAGCCGCGTAGGCGGAATTCGCCGCCGAACAGAAAGCAATCAGGGCAATCGCAAGCCCCAGCCCCTTCGCCTTGCGGCGCAAACCCAACGAGGATGCCATGCGGCTCCGCCATCTGTTTTTTGTTAACAGAACGTTAAGGGCGGACATTGCCGGAAGTCAATGAAGGCGTCCGATCACATCTTCGGGCATGGGTTGATGCGCTCCAGGCGGTTGCAGCAGCGCAACACCGCAAGCGTGCCGGTTCGGCCTAGGCTAGCCATCCCATAGCCACGCCGAGCAGCAGGACGACCCCGAGCGCGCCGCGATAGATGACGAAAGGCCAGGCGGAGAAGCGTTCGAGCACGCGCATCAGGCCCCAGATGGCGAAGAAGGCCGATATCGAGGCCACGAGCAGTCCCACGCCGAGAACCGACCATCCATGGGCGTCGAGATGCACCTTGTGCAGTTCCCACAATTCCTTGAGGCCGGCGAGCGCGATCGCCGGCAGCCCGAGCAGGAACGAGAAACGGGCCGCCTCCGCCCGCTTGAAGCCAAGCCCCAGCGCCGCCGTCAGCGTCGAGCCAGAACGAGAGACGCCCGGGATCAGCGCGCCAACCTGGGCGATGCCGACAAGGAGCGCGTCGACGAGCGACGCTTCGCCCACGGTGCGCCTGTGGCGGGCGAAAATCTCGGCCAGCGCCAGCAGGACCGCCATGGCGATGCAGGCCCAGCCAATCACGCTCAGACTGCGCAACGGCGAATTGCAGGTGTTGAGGACGCCCGAGAGCGCCACGCCGGCGATGACGATGGGGATCGTCGCCAGCACGATCCACAGCGCCAGACGGAAATGCCGGTCGGCAAAATCGCGGCGCGTGAGGGCATCGAGTGATCCAAACAGGAGATCCCTCACGTCGCCCCAGAAATAGCTGACCACCGCTGCAAGGGCCGCCAGCTGCATGGCGGCGGAGAAAGCCGAGCCCGGGTCCTGCCAGCCAAGCACAGCCGGCACGATGCGCATATGGGCGGTCGAGGAGATCGGCAGCAGTTCGGTGATGCCTTGCACAAGGCCGAGGAAAGCGACCTTGGCAAATCCAAGGCCGACAAAGCCCGTGTCGACGCCTTGCGTGCAGATATCAGCCATGTCGGTTCCATGCGGGAGGGATCGGACTTGCGAAGGCACGATCGGCGGCGATCAATGCCGGGCAAGCCATACCGCTATGCGGCGCAGAATCAATTTACGGATTTGTAAGCTGGCGGCCCGAACGGGCGTCATTGCGTCGCGTGGCGGCGGACACATTGCAATACGCTTGCGGGCCGCGCCACCCGCATCCAAACCGGCCCACGGGCCGGCCAATGATGTTCATGGAAGATCGCAAGGCTACTCAGGGGCACAGCCACAGTTTCTGGCAGGTCCTGGCGATCACATGCGCCGGCGGGACAACCGGTTCATCGAGGGAAGGCCGGCGAGCCCGCTCAAGCAGCATGCGCACCTGTTCCGGGCGCACACGGTCACGTTCCATCACAAGCAGGACCATCGGATCGCTCAAAAGCTCGTCCAGGGTGCTGATGCTGTCGTTCATCCGTCGTCTCCTCGAATGCCGGGCCCGCGACGCTTAGATAGGGTGACAAAGATGGCCCGCCAATGACGGTTTGCCGGCTATCGCGTGTCTCTTTGGATTAATTTTTGGTCATCCCGGGGCACGTCGTCCTGTTGAGGAGAAGGTGGAGGGTTAGGCCGGCGGTGCGCCCTCATATTGCGGCAAGCCGTCCTCAAGCATCACCCAGGGCTGTTTCGAGGCGGTCCACATATGCATCTGTGGGCTGAAGAACGACGGGTCGTCCAGCGAACCGGTGGTCACGCCGATGATGCCGGCGGAGTCGCGCCGCGAAAACATCGTTGTGCCGCAGTTCGGGCAAAACCCGCGCTTGAGGTCCGGCGAGGTGTTGACCGTGGCCAACGGGCCCTCGACCGTCACATCGTCGATGCGGAACAGAACACGCGCATTGAAGGCCGCGCCGATCGCCTTCTGGCAGAGCCGGCAGTGACAGATGCGCTCGTTGATGGGGTCGGCGTCGGTGCGGTAGCGCACCGCCTTGCACAGGCATCCGCCTTCGTATTTTGCCATCGCCTGAATCCGTTGGTGGAGTGAACAGGCGGCAAGGTAGCGGCGACGCCGATTGGGTCAATTGAAAAGCTTTGATACAAGGTCATCGATTATCGTGATGCGGCAGGACCCTCATGACACCGGACATCGAAACAATCGGCATTGCGGACCTGTTCGGGCCGCCCTCGCCCGCCCGCGACCGCGCCGACGCCAGGATCATGGCTGCCGCGGCAGGCATCGGTTTCCTGGCGGTCCGGGATTTTCCCGGCGATGACTGGCTGACGCCGGAAAAGCGCGCGCGATTGCTGCGTATCTTTGCGCTTCCCGATGCCGGCAAGCAGGAATTGCTGCGCTGGAATTTCGATCACACGAAGAAGAATTTCTACCGCGGCTGGTTTCCGCTGCAGCCGCAAGACGTTTCCTACAAGGAAGGCATCGATATGGGGCCGGACCTTGCCGATGCGGCGCGAGTCTCGACCTCCGACGATCCCCTGTGCGAGCCGACACCACTACCGGCCGAAAATGCCCTGCCCGGCTGGCGCGCCGCCGCGGCCGACTACTATCGCGCGATGGAGACGGTCGGCACCATGCTGATGCGGTCGATCGCCCGCGGGCTTGGCCTGCCTGAGACGATCTTCGATGCCTATTTCGACGGTGGCATCTCGACGCTGCGGCTGATCCGCTATCCCCTGCGCGACGCCAGTGCCGGCGTCGAGACAAGCGGGCCGGAGTTTTCCGTGATCCACAATGGCGAGACGCGCACCATCATCGGCCGCGAACATGCCGATTCAGGCTTCGTCACCTTGCTGGCGCAGGACGGCGTCGAGGGCTTGCAGGCAAAGAACCTCGCCGGCGAATGGATCGACGTGCCTCCAGCCAATGGCACGCTGGCGGTCAATTTCGGCCAGTTGCTGGAGCGCTGGACCGGTGGTCGCGTGCGGGCGACACGGCACCGGGTCATTGCACCGAAAACGGTGCGGTTCTCGATCCCGTTCTTCTACGAGCCGCGCGTCGATGCGGAAATCTCGCCCCTGCCATTGGAGGGCGCCGAGCCGTTCGAGCCGTTTCTCTACGGCGACTATCTCTGGGAGTCGGCGACGAACTTCGTCGAGATGAGCGGCATCAAGCATCTGAGGCAGCCGCGCCGGGCCAAGGCTTCCTGAGCAGCACGCCGGCCGTCTCGCTGGAGACGGCCGGCGGCGATCGCAGGGTCATTCGGCTTCGCCGACCACCTCGTCCCAGCTCTTCACCTTGGTCTGGCCATCGAGGAAAGGCAGTGCGGCGGCCGTCAGTTCCGGAGCGAAGAAGACGTCGTAGTGGGTGCGGTTGGGCAGGATGGCGAGACGGTTCTGCGACAGGTTCTCACGCATCCAGCCGGCATCCTTCAGGCCGCCACCGAGCATCTGGTAGAACTTGATCTCATGCTCGGGCTTGTACATGTCGCTGTCGCCGTAAGCGAGCATGACGGGCATCTTCAGCTTGGGAACGTCGGCGGAGAAGTCGTAGTTCTGGCGCATGAAATTGCCGAGCGCGTCGAGCAGCTTCGGGAAGTCCTCTGGATGTGGCGCGACGGCGACGTAGGATTTGTACATCGGCGTATCCTTCATGAACGGAGCGGCGGCGGCACTCACCTGCGCCTGCTGCAGGCGCATCTCGTCATAAAAGCCGTCGGCGGCGTAGCCGGTCGAGACAAGGACCAGCCGGCGCACAACCTCGGGATGCTGGACCGCCATGCGGAAGGCAACGCCGCCGCCCAGCGAATAGCCCATGACGTCGACCTTGTCGTAGCCGAGTGTCTTGACGATACCAGCCATATCATCGCCGATCGCCTCCAGGGTGAATGGCCGGTCGCCAAGCGCGGTGCGGCCGTGCCCCTGCAGGTCGACCCCGATGACGGTACGGTTCTCGGCAAGCTTGGCCAGGATCGGCGCGAACATGTCGATGGAGCCGAGGCCGCCATGCAGCAGAAGCAGCGGCTCACCCTTGCCATAGATAGCGTAATAGTAGTTCACGCCGTTGATCGGCAGCAGGCCGGATTTTTGCGGCTTCGGACGAGCTTGGTGGCCACTATTTTCTCCTCGGGATTCGGCTTGATCTGGCTTCCGTCCCAAGGACGAGCCAATGCAACGCAACCCGACATGCCAGGTGAAAAATTCTGGAGATTGTGCGTGCTTCGGGCGAAGGCGCGCGTCAGTGGCGCTTGGCTTGCACCAGATAGGCGTCGATCTCTGACTCGCCGAGCCACTTGGCTGCTTCCAGACGATGCAGTCCTTCGACAAGTATGTGCCGCTTGCCATCGTGGCGGACCTGGATCGGCGTCTTCATGCCGTTTTCCAGGATATCCTCGGCGAGATGCCGGACGGTCTCGGGATGCAGCGTCTTCTTGCGTGCGGTGGGCACGTAGATGTCGTCGACCTTGACCTTTTGCACCCTGAGCATGCCTGTCCCCATGGCGGAACTGCCGCCGTCTTTCTGAGATAGTCGGTTTGCTCGGGAGGGCCAAGGGCCCGGCTAAGGAATGTCGACCTACAGGCCATCGCCGGCTCGAAAGCCCTCACCCAAGTCATCCGCCGGTTTGCCTGCAGCCACGTGTTTCGATAAGGCGTCTCGCGATCCAAACAAAGGCCACGGAACAATTCACATGAGCAAATCCCTCGTCACCTTCGTGGGCATCGCCCATCCCTGGATGTGCGACGTGATGGGGCACATGAATGTGCGCCATTACGCCGCGATGTTCGACGATGCCAGTTTCCAGCTCCTCGGCCATATCGCCGGACAGGAGGGCGGCCAGGGCTCCCAGAACGGATGGGCCGACGTGCGCACCGAAATCGACTACCGGCATGAAACGAAAGCCGGCTCGCTCCTCACCATCCGCTCGCATGTGGTCAAGGTCGGTCGCACCTCCATCACCTTCGAACAGGTGATGTCCGGATCGATCGATGGCATCGTCCATGCATCGAGCCGGACGACCAGCGTGCGCTTCGATCTCACCGCCAGGGCCTCGGTGGCGCTGGATGAGCCGATGCGCGACCGCGCCGCGGCCTTCCTTGTCGAATAGACCCGCGTCGACCCGTCAATCGCTGTAGATTCGATCCTGCAGGGGCGTTTCGGCGATCAGGGCCTGAATTCCGGACAAAAGCGCCTTCTCGGCCCGATTCATCGCCTTGTCGGGATTGGTCAGCAGGAAGATGTCGATGGCCGGCGGCGCATCGTAAGGCGGCAATCGCCACAGCATACCATCGGCCACGTCGCGCCGCGCGACATGCAGCGGCAGCGGGCCGATGCCGAGCCCTGCCACGATCATGCGCCGCACCTCCTCCAGGCTGGACGACACGCCGACGACATCGGCATTCAGCTTGGCCTCGCTGCGCAGCAACGCCACCGGCCGCAAGGCGTCCGAAATGTGATCGGTCTGGAAGGACACGGACGGCTCGCCCCGCAGATCCGCAAGCGTCAATCCGGTCTTCCCGAACAGCCTGTGCTGCGGGCCACAGAAGAAGCCGAAGAACTCGCGATAAACCATCGTGTAGTCCAGTGCCGGATCGCGCTGGCTGACCAGGCAGATGCCGAAGGAAGCGCGGCGCTCCCGCACCTGCTTGGCCACTTCCGTGCTTGCCGCGACCGAGATGGTGATGGAGCCGCGCGGGTAGTTGCGGTGGAATTCCGCAAGTGCCCGGTCAAACAGCGGCGACACGACATGGCTGGCGGTCGCGATCATGACGTGACCGGTGACGTCGTCGCTGATCCCGCGCATCAGCAGCGGCAGTTGCGATATGGTGCCGAACACCTCCACGCTCTGCTCATAGATCAGGCGCCCGACCTCGGTGAGTTCGAAGCGTGTCGCATCACGCTCGACCAGGCGCCGGCCAACGCGATCCTCCAGGCGCCGCAACGCGTTGCTGACGCTGGGTTGCTTGAGGTTCAGGCGCTCGGCTGCCCGGGTGATGCTTTTCACCTCCGCGATGACGACGAATGTGCGCAGCAGGTTCCAGTCGAGGTCCCAGACCAGCCGTTCGGGGCGAGGCAATGCCATTCCTGATATCTATGCTCCCTATTCCCATTATCTATTTGCGCAATGCTGGAGCAAAGGCAATCATTGACATCAGGAAAGCGCCCCAACGCCTCCCAAGAACAAGCCTTCGCGCTCCATCCAGAGGACAGAAATTCAGATGAACAAGGTATTTTCCGGCATCGCGGTTGCCGCACTGCTGCTTGCTTCGGCCTTCACCGCCGTTTCGGCCAGCGCCGACGATCTCGAAACGATCAAGTCGGCAGGCGAACTGAAGATTTCGATGAGCGGACAGTATCCCCCCTTCAACTTCGTCAACGACCAGAACGAGGTTGTCGGCTTCGACGCCGACATCGGCAAGGCCATCGCCGATCGCATCGGCGTCAAGGGCACCATCATCACCACCGCCTGGGACGGCATCATCGCCGGCCTGCTCGCAAACAAATACGACACCGTGGTCGGCTCGATGACGATCACGCCCGAGCGCGAGAAAGTCGTCGATTTCGTCGGCCCCTACTATCACGCCGGCCGCGCGGTCTTCGTGAACCAGGATTCCAAGGTGCAGAGCCTCGACGACCTCAAGGGCAAGACCCTTGGCGTGACGCTGGGCGAGACGCACGAGAAATGGGCGCGCGCGCAGGGTGGCTGGGATGTCCGCACCTACAAGGGCTTGCCGGAATTGTTGCTGGAATTGAAGGCGGGCCGTGTCGATGCCATCGTCGTCGACAACATTCCGGTCATGGTCGCCGTCAAGGAAACCGGCGAGAAGGTGCGCAAGCTCGACACGCCTGACATCGAAGGCGGCAGCGTCGCCATCGGCATAGCCATCCGCAAGGACAATCCGGAGCTCAAGGCCGCCATGCAGAAGGCATTGGACGGGATGATGGCAGACGGCACCTACGAGAAGATCTCCAAGCAGTGGGTCGGCACCGACATCCGCTAATCCATCCGGTTTTCAGGCGGCCAGGTCGCCTGAAAACCAAACGACATTCCTGCCGGGACGACCCCATGGATTTCTCCTTGATGAGCCGTGTCTTCCCGTTTTTCGCGGAAGCGGCGCTCGTGACGCTGGAACTGACAGTGCTGGCCCTGGTTCTGGGGCTGGCGGCCGCGGCGCTGGCGGCGGCCGCCCGGATGTCGAGATCGGCGATGCTGCGTGCCGTCGGCACTGTCTATGTCAGCCTGTTTCGCGGCACACCCTGCCTGATCCAGCTGTTCGTGTTCTATTTCGGCGGGCCGCAGATCGGCATCAATCTGGAGCCGTTCACGGCTGGTGTGATCGGCCTTGGCCTCAACATCGGCGCCTATATGGCGGAATCGATCCGGGGCGCGGTGATGGCGGTCGACCGCGGCCAGACGGAGGCTGCCCGCACCATCGGATTCAGCCGTTTGCAGACCTTGCGCAAAGTCGTGCTGCCGCAGGCCGCGAGGCTGATGATCCGCCCGCTCGGCGTCAACACGGTCGCCTTGCTGAAGGGGTCCGCGCTGGTGTCCACCATTTCGGTGGTGGAGTTGACCTATACGGCCCAGCGTTTCATCGGCTCCACCTACAAGCCGTTCGAGATTTTCGGCGTCGCGGCCCTGCTTTACATGATCATGGTCTACGCCATTGCCCGCATTGTCGACATGCTCGACAAGCGCTTTGCCATCATCTGATCGGGGAAGTGTGATGCAAGGTCTCGATTTCAGCGTCGTCGTGCCGTACTGGGACCTTCTTCTGACAGGCGCCTGGTGGACATCGGTGCTGACGGTCTCGGCTGGAGCCCTCAGTTTCGCCTTCGGCATCCTGTTCGCCGTCATCGTCCTCTACGCACCGGCGATGCTGGCCTACCCCGTGCGCGCCTTCATGTGGGTGTTCATGGGTACGCCGCTGTTGCTGCAACTTTTCCTGATCTATTTCGGGCTGGTGCAGATCGGCATCGACATCCCTGCCCTTGCCGCCGGCATCATCGGGCTTGGGCTGCATTTTGCCGTCTACAATGCCGATGTCATTCGCGCGGGCATCGTGGCGGTCGACGTCGGCCAAACGGAAGGCGCGCGCAGCATCGGCTTCGGCAAATGGCAGGCGCTGCGCTACGTCGTCATACCGCAAGCCATCCGCAACACGGCGCCGCCGATCGGCGGCAACCTGATCGCGCTGCTGAAGGAATCCTCCATCGTCTCGGTCATCGGTATCGCGGAGCTGGTCCACTCGGCGCAACTGGCGATCAGCGAAACGTTCCGCCCGTTCGAATTCTACATTACGGCTGCCGTGCTCTACTACATTCTCAACCTTGTGCTCGAGGCGGCCTTGCATCGGTTTGAACGGCATGTGGAGGTTTCCCGATGAGCACGCAGAGGCCAATGGTGGAGGTGCGCGGGGCACGCAAATCCTTCGGCGCCGTCGAGGTTCTCAGGGGCATCGACCTGTCGGTCGAGCGTGGGCAGATCGTGGCGATCATCGGGCCGAGCGGCTCCGGGAAGAGCACGCTGCTGCGCTCGATCAATCATCTCGAGACATTGAACGGTGGCGAAGTCTGGCTGGACGGCGTGCAGGTCAACCAGCCACTGCATGGCCAGGCCTTCGAGCGGCACATCAACAAGGTGCGCCAGCAAATGGGCATGGTGTTCCAGCACTTCAACCTGTTCCCGCATCTGACGGTGATCGAGAACATCACCATGGGGCCGGTGATCCTGAAAGGCATGCCGAAAGCCGATGCCAAGGCGCTCGCGCACGAGCTCCTCTCCAAGGTCGGGCTCGCCGACAAGATCGACGCCTACCCCTCACGGCTTTCGGGCGGCCAGAAGCAGCGTGTGGCGATTGCCCGTGCTCTGGCCATGCAGCCCAAGGTGATGCTGTTCGATGAAGCCACTTCGGCGCTCGACCCGGAACTGGTCGACGAGGTCAACGCGGTGATGAAACAGCTTGCCGCCGAACACATGACCATGCTCATCGTAACGCATGAGATGCGCTTTGCCGGCGAGGTGGCCGACCGAGTGCTGTTCATGGATGGCGGGGTGGTTGTCGAGGAAGGCCCGCCAGCCGAGATCTTTCGCGCGCCGCGAAAGGAACGCACGCGCGGCTTCCTCAAGAAATATCTTTCCGCCTGAGCATGATGATGACCAGATATCCCACGGAATTCCCCGATTTCGGACTGACGGCGGAGCAGCGCCGCCACGCGGTTCGCGGCCACTATTACGAGTGGCCAGGCATGGATGGCGAGCGCGGCGAGATCTGGTGCTACAGCGACCGGTTTTCGTATCGCGCCGGCGAGACGGTTACGCTGCATGTCAGTTCCACAGCTCCGTCATTCAGCATGACCATCACCCGAGACGGCGGCACCGAGGCGAAAGTGTTCGAGACATCCGGCATCGCGTCGCGCTGGCAGGACAGCCCGGACCAGTGCTCGGCCGAAGGCTGCGGCTGGGAATCCTCCTTTGAATTCCGTGTGGAAAACGACTGGCCGTCCGGCGCCTATCGCGTGACTCTGACCGCCGACGGGCGCGACGGCAAGCCGATCCGAAGTCACCACATCTTTATCGTCTCGCCCCAACCGGGCAAGAAGCCGGGCCGAGTGCTGCAGGTGGCGGCGACGGGCACCTGGCTCGCATACAACACCTGGGGCGGTTCCAACCATTATCAGGGCATTACCGGGCCCGACCGCGACCAGTACTCGCCCATCGTGTCGACGCAGCGCCCCTGGTGCCGCGGCTTTGCCGTGCTGCCTGCGGACGCGCCGCGCGTGCCGCTGGAAGTCGCGGTGCCGCCGAAGACGGTGCCGCGCTATCCGCACATGGAATGGGCGCTCGCCACCGGCCATTCGAAGAAATACGCCTCGTCGGGCTGGGCCAGCTACGACAGCCATTTTTTTCGCTTTGCCGAACGGGCGGGCTATGATGCCGATCTGACCAGCCAGCACGACCTGCATTTCTCGCCCGAGATTCTCGACGGCTACGACTGCGCGGTCTTCGTCGGCCATGACGAATACTGGACCTGGGAAATGCGCGATGCCGTCGACTTCTATGTCGAGCGCGGCGGCCATGCGGCGCGCTTTGCCGGCAATTTCATGTGGCAAACCCGGCTGGAGGATGAAGGCCGCCGGCAGGTTTGCTACAAATACCGCGCGCGGGCCGAAGACCCCGCCTATCGCGGCGGCGACGTGACACGCGCCACCAATTCCTGGGAAGCGCCCGAAATCGGCAGGCCGGGTGCCGCGACCTTCGGGCTCAACGCCACCCGTGGCCTTTACGCGGGCTGGGGCGGCTGCGCGCCGCGCGGCGTGCGCGGGTTTCCGGTCTACCGGCCAGAGCACTGGGCCTTTGCCGGGACCGGCATCTATTATGGCGACCTGCTGGGCGCCGACAGCCATGTCTATGGCTATGAGGTCGACGGGCTCGATTTCGAGATCCGTGGCGGCCTGCCCTACCCGACCGCGACCAGCGGCGCGCCCGATGGCTTGCAGGTGCTGGCCGTCGGCATGGCCAGCCAGGTCGAGGAAACCGCCGACATCCCGGTCGAGGACCAGTTCCTCACCGACGAGGATGGCCGCTTCAGCGCCGAGACGCTGTTCGGCGACAGGAGCGACGCCAATCTCGAAAAGGTCAAACGCAGCAATGGCATGATCGTCAATTTTCCACGCGGCAAGGGCGAGGTGTTCCACGCCGGAAGCTGCGAATGGGTCGCCGGCCTGCTAAGACAAGACCCGATGGTCGAACGGGTTACCCAGAATGTCCTCGATCGCTATCTTGGAAAGTCCTGACATGTCGAAAGTCCAGCATGCCGCCGAAACTCGGCGAGAATCGCATCTCTTCTATCTGTCCAGCCTACGCCGACCGCTCATCGATCGCGCCGAAGGCATCTACATGTGGACGCAGGATGGCCGCCGTTTCATCGACGGATCGAGCGGCCCGATGGTCGCCAATATCGGCCATTCCAACCGCAATGTGCTCGATGCCATGAAGCGGCAGATGGACCGCGCCACCTTCGCCTACCGGCTGCATTTCGAAAACGAGCCAGCGGAAGAACTGGCGCGAGAACTTGCCGGCAAGCTTCCGCAAGGCATGGACCGCATCTTCTTCGTCTCCGGCGGCTCGGAGGCGACGGAATCCTGCATCAAGCTGGCCCGGCAATGGGCCGTCGCCACCGGCCAGGCCGGCCGCTGGAAAGTGATCACCCGCTTTCCTTCCTATCATGGCGGCACGCTGGGTTCGCTTTCGATCACCGGCGACGATGCGCTGGCCGAGACTTTTACGCCGATGATGCGGGTGATGCCGACCGTGCCGGCACCAACCGCCTGGCGCGACCGCGACAATTTCTCGATGGAGCAGCGCGGCGTCCGCTATGCCGACATGCTGGAGGAAAAGATCCTCGCCGAAGGCCCCGAAAGCGTCGTCGCCTTCATCATGGAGCCGATCGGCGGCGCGGCGACCGCCGCGCTGGTGGCGCCCGACAGCTACTATGCGCGCATCCGCGAAATCTGCGACCGCTACGGCATCCTGCTCATCCACGACGAAGTGATGAGCGGTGCGGGCCGCACCGGCAAATTCCTCGGCGGCGACCATTGGAACTGCAAGCCGGACATCGTCGCGCTGTCGAAAGGGCTGGGATCGGGCTACGCGCCGCTCGGCGCGCTGGCGGCGCCGATGCGGCTGGTCGAGCCGCTGCTCGCCACCGGCGGCTTCCAGCACGGCCACACCTATGCCGGCAATCCGCTGGCCTGCGCCGCCGGGCTTGCGGTGCTGGGCGAAATGGACCGGCTCGACCTGATCGCCAATGCGGCTGCCATGGGCGATGTGCTGATGGACGGCCTGAAGGCACTTGCGAAACGCTTTCCATTCATTGCCGATGTGCGCGGCAAGGGGCTGCTTACGGGCGCCGAAATGGTCGCCGATCCGGAAACTCTGAAGCCGATCGACCAGCCCAAGAAAGCGACGCAACGGCTGCTCGACCTCGCCTATGAGCGCGGACTGATCATCTACGGCCGCAGGGTCAAGGGCGGCGTCGACGGTGACAATTTCATGGTGGCGCCGCCGATGATCGTCACCAGCGAGCAGGTCGGCGAGATCATCTCCATCATCGGCGACTCGCTCGAAGTCCTGGCCGGCGAACTGGACCTGCCGGTCGAAGGCCGAGGGTAGAAGAAATGGCGCCGCGAAAAGTCATCATCACCTGCGCCGTCACCGGTTCGGTGCATACGCCGTCCATGTCGCCCCATCTGCCGGTGACTCCGGACCAGATCGCGGCGCACGCCATCGCCGCGGCCGAAGCGGGGGCCTCGATCCTCCATCTGCATGCCCGCGATCCCAGGGATGGCCGCCCGACCGCCGACCCCGAAGTGTTCATGCAGTTCCTGCCGCGCATCAGGCAGGCAACCGATGCGGTGATCAACATCACCACCGGCGGCTCCTCTTTGATGACGCTGGACCAACGGCTGGCGGCACCGCTGCGGGCTGAACCCGAAATGTGTTCGCTCAACATGGGTTCGATGAATTTCGCGCTGTTCCCGATGCTCGACAAGCCAAGGGAATGGCAGCACGAATGGGAGCCGAAGCTACTCGAAGCAACCCGCGACACCATCTTCAAGAACACCTTTGCCGACATGGAAGGCGTGCTCGAGCGGCTTGGCAAAGGCTGCGGCACCCGCTTCGAGTTCGAGTGTTACGATGTTGGCCACCTCTATTCACTGGCGCATTTCCGCGACCGGGGGCTGGTGTCCGGGCCGCTGTTCATCCAGTTCGTACTTGGCATCCTGGGCGGTATCGGCGCCGACCCGGACAATCTCGTCCATATGAAGCGCATCGCGGACAAGCTGTTCGGCGACAGCTACCAGTTTTCGGTACTGGCCGCCGGGCGGAGCCAGATACCGCTGATCTCGATCGCCGCCGCGATGGGCGGAAATGTGCGTGTCGGGCTGGAGGACAGCCTCTACGACGGCCGCCAATTGGCGAAATCCAACGCCGACCAGGTGCGCCGCATCCGTGGCATTCTCGAAGGGCTGTCGCTGGAGGTTGCCACACCGGCGGAAGCGCGCGACATGCTGGCGCTCAAGGGCGGCGACCGCGTGGCTTTTTGAAAAGATGACTGAGATGCTTGCGCCCAGTCCCGCCCCCTCTGTCCCACCGGACCTACAATGACTATCCGTTCGCCCGAGATCATCCTCCGCCCCGGCACCATCGATGATGTCGAAACCATCCATGCGGCGATCCTGAAACTCGGCACCCATATCGGCGCGCCCGAGGAAATCATCTCGACGGCGGACGATCTCAGAACCTGGGGCTTCGGCGCAAAGCCCGCTTTCTCGACGCTGATCGCCGAAGTGGATGGCGAGTTCGCCGGATTGTGCCTGCATTTCCCGATCTTCTCGACCTGGATGGGGCGGCCTGGCGTCTATGTGCAGGACCTCTATGTCGAAGACCGGTTCCGTGGCCGCAAGATCGGCGAACGCCTGCTGCGCCGCGTGGCGGCGGAATGCCGCAGGGATGGCGGCGTTTATCTGAGGCTGTCCGTCGACACCGACAATGAGGGCGCCAAGGCTTTTTACGAGAGGCTGGGCATTGCCTGGTCGAGCTACGAGCAGACGCAGAAAATCATCGGCGAGGCGTTTTTCGCCTTCGCCGACACGCCGAAAAATGGGGACCAGCCATGAAAGCCTTCTACGCGCAGGAGCAGAAGCGGCACGACCCCAAGGCTTTCCTTTCCAGCGGTGCCGCGCAACCAAATCCTGAAAAACCGGAACGCGTCGAAAGATTATTAGCCGGCGCAAGGTCTGCGGGTTGCACCATCGAAAGACCCGGGAATCATGGGCTCGGCCCGGTCTCCGCCGTGCATACGCCCGAATATCTCGACTTCCTCGAACATATTTTCGAGCGCTGGCAGCGGATCGACGGAGCGTCGGCGGAGGTCATCCCCAATATCCACCCGATCGCCCGCAACGGCTCCTATCCGGCCTCCGCTGTCGGCCAGGCCGGTTATCATATGGCAGACACGGCCTGCCCGATCTCGGGCGAGACATGGCAGAGCGCGCTGTGGAGCGCCTGGAGCGCCGTCGAGGCGGCGGAAACGGTGATGGCAGGCGCTTCCGGCGCCTATGCGCTGTGCCGGCCGCCTGGCCATCACGCTTTTGCCGATGTCGCCGGCGGCTTCTGCTTCATCAACAATTCGGCCGTCGCGGCACAGGTGCTGCGTAGACAGGCGGCCCGCGTGGCGATCCTCGATGTCGACCTGCATCACGGCAACGGCACGCAAGGCATCTTCTATGCGCGGTCCGACGTGTTGACCGTCTCGCTGCATGCCGATCCGGTGCGCTTCTACCCGTTCTTCTGGGGCCATGCCGACGAGCGCGGCGAAGGTCCCGGCCTCGGCTACAATTTCAACCTGCCGCTGCCGCGCAAATCCGCGGATGCGGCATTTCTGGAAGCGCTCGGCGTGGCGTTCCAGCGCATCCGCGCCTTCTCTCCCGATGCGCTGGTCGTGGCGTTCGGCCTCGACGCGTTCGAGGGCGATCCGTTCGGCGGGCTTTCGGTGACGACGCCAGGCTTCTCGCGCATCGGCGAGGCGATCGCCGGGCTCGACCTGCCGACGGTCATCGTCCAGGAAGGCGGCTATCTCTGCGACGAACTCGGCGACAATCTCACCGCCTTCCTCACCGGTTTTGGCGGCAAGGCGCGCTGAGAGCTCAAGCCCGCGTCAGGACCGTTGCTGCCTGAGCATGGCAATCACTCGGTGTACGCTTTCCAGCGTCTCGTCGATTTCGGACGCCGTGTTGTAATGCGCGATGCCGATGCGCACGACGCCTTGCTCGGCCGGAATGCCGAGCAGGTGGACGATCTCCCAGGCATAGTTGTGACCCGACCACAGGAAGATGTTTTCGGCGTTCATCTGCCGCACGATCGTTTCGGGCACTATGCCGTCCACGGTGAAGGAAACAGTCGGCACGCGATCGCCGAGCCGGTTCGGATCGGTGATGCCATGGATCGCCAGCCCTGAAATATCGGACAGACCATCGATCAACCTTTGCGCCAGCGGGTTTTCATAGGCGATGGAGACTTCGAACGCCTTGGCAATCCTGCGCCTTCTCGATCCGCCCTCGCCGGCGCCGAGGTCGGCAAAATAGTCAATTGCGGCGGTGAGGCCGGCCATCAGTTCGATCTGCGGCGTGCCGAGTTCGAAGCGCTCCGGCAGACCGTTCGAGGAACAGCGGCACTTATAGGCCTTCAGACCTTCGAGGACGTCGCGCCGGCCCCACAGGATGCCCATATGCGGGCCGAAGAATTTGTAGGCCGAGCAGATCAAAAAATCGCAACCGAGCTCCTGCACGTCGATCAGGCCATGCGGCGCGAATTGCACGGCATCGACATAGACCAACGCTCCGGCCTTTTTTGCAAGTTGGGTCAAGGACTTGACCCGGTTGATCGAGCCGGTGAGATTGCTGGCGTAGTTCAACGCCACCAACCGTGTTTTCCCAGACAGCAGACCAGCAAGCGTCGCCTCCTCGACCTGCCAGGTCTTTTGATCGAACGGCAGCCAGCGCACGACGAGGCCGAGGTCCTCGGCCAGTTGCAGCCAGGGCGACACATTGCCCTCATGGTCCATGCGGGTCAGGATGATCTCGTCGCCTGGCTTCATCGTGCGGCCGAGCGTCCGCGACATGTGATAGGTCAGCGTCGTCATGTTGGCGCCGATGATGATTTCCTGGGGGCTCGCCGCGCCAAGGAAATCGGCCATCGCCTGGTGCGCCTCGTCGACGACCTGCTGTGCCGCGATCGTCGTTTCAAAATAGCCGCCTAGATTGGCGTTGGTCGTCAAAAGGCAGCGCGAGACCGCATTGGCGACGGCCTGAGGCACCTGCGTCCCGGCGGGATTGTCGAGATAGATGCGCCGGCGCCCTTTGTCGGTCAGCGAGAGAGCGGGAAATTTTCCACGCACGGCCTCGATCGAAAAGTCCACCACCGTCTCCACCCCTTTGCTGTTGCTCGACAATTCCGCACCCGGCCCGGTCACGGACAGGGATTGCCGACCCGCTGGTGAATGGCGTCCACCGCCTTCTGCATCTCTTCGGTCCAGACGACATCCACCGAGGACAGCGCCATCTCCAGCTGCGAAACGGTTGTCGCGCCGACGATGTTCGATGTGACGAAAGGCCGGCTCGATACATAGGCATTGGCAAACAGCGCCGGCTCCAGGCCGAAAGAGCGCGCCAGTTCATTGTATTCGAGCTGCGCTTCAGCGGCATTTGGCGTCTCATAGCGCTGACCGCGGTTGAAGAGCTGCGAGCGCGAGCCCTGCGGGCGGGCGCCGTGATCGTACTTGCCGGTCAGATAACCCTGCGCCAGCGGCGAATAGGCAAGCAGCGACACTCCTTCGCGTTCGCAGACCTCGGCGAGGTTCACCTCGAAGGTCCGGTTGACGAGGTTGTAGGCGTTCTGGATCGAGGCGACGCGCGGACCGATCCCTTTGTCGGCCTCGGCGAGGAAGCGCATCACGCCCCACGAACTCTCGTTCGACAGGCCGAAATGGCGGATTTTTCCTGCCTTCACCAGTTCCTCGAATACCGCAAGCGTCTCGGCGATCGGCGTCTCGCCGACTGGCGCGCCGACAGAATCGGCACGCCGCGCCACCGCGCCGACGCGCGTCGGGTTGGCGCCCCATGGGATGTCCCGTTCCGGCCAGTGGATTTGATAAAGGTCGAGATAGTCCGTGCCGAGCTTGGTCAGCGACTTGTCGATGGCATCAAAGATATCGGCCCGCACCAATTGCGAGGGTCGGTCGCCGCGAAACCAGCTGTTGGCGGTTCGGCCGACCACCTTTGAGGCAAGGATCACCTTGTCGCGATTACCCTTGGCCTTCATCCAGCTGCCGATGATCTTCTCGGTCCGCCCTTGCGTCTCCGCCTTGGGCGGGATCGGATAGAGTTCGGCGGTGTCGATGAAATTGACGCCACGCGAGAAGGCCAGGTCCATCTGGGCATGGCCCTCGGCCTCGGTGTTTTGCTGGCCCCAGGTCATCGAACCGAGGCAAATCTGGGTGACAAGAAGATCGGTCCGGCCGAGACGGCGTTTGTGCATGGAATTCTGCTCCGGAGGGAAAAACATGCGCGGCTGCGCGGGAGGAAACCGCATCTTATAGGAAAGCGGAGGCGCTCTCCAAGCCTTGCCAGGCCGACTTTTGCGTGAGCAGAGACGGTTAGCGGCGTGCGGCGGCCACGGCGCGGCGCTTGGCCTCGTCGATCAGCATGTTGGCCACTTGCATGCGGATCATCGCGCGCTGGCGCAAATGCGGGGCAACCCGGTCAGGATGGTTGGCAAAAGCAAAGCTGCGGCGCATGCGACTGAAATCGGCAACGACCTTGGGCTGATTCAGTCCCAGTTCGACCGCAATCGATTCAGGATCGATTGGCGGCAATTCGTCTTCCGGCTTCGGTTCTTCGCCAGCCAGGGCCAGCCTTGCCTGTTCAAGCAGGGCGGCAAATTCGCTGGCCAGATCAGCACCAGCCTCGCGATATTCCGCGGCGGATACCTTGATGCGGCCGGAATGGAGTTCATCGGCGACCGAAAGATAGTCGAACGGGATGGATGGGCGCGCGCCGGTCTCGTCGCCCTCGATGCCGTCGCCCTTGTCGGAGGCAACGAAGAGGTCGTCGAGCAACGAAGCGAAATCACGCTTGGCGCTGGTAGCGATGTCAGCCTCCCCCTTGCCTGACTGTCTGGACTACAGAGCATAGAACCGGCTCGTTAAAAATACATGCCACCGGTCTTAACGAATTTAGCCGTTGCGAGGATTGCTATCGAGGATCAATGGCTCCTCGACCAAAAGCCGGACTGCACTTTCATGCAGTCCGGAAATTCGCCAGGAGTGGCGAGGAAAAACTGGCCACGTGCCAGCGTCGAAGCCTACGAGTCGCGCTGCGCGAAAGTTTCACGGAGCCGAAAAAAAAAATTTATGAAAATCATTCGGACATGGCAGGCATGCAAATGCTGCACTGCACAATTGTCACGATTCACGTATATTGTGTGGTGTGGAGGACCAACCAGGAGCCTGAATCATGGGTTTCTTCACGGAAATGTTTGCCCGGCCGCGCCCACAGGAACATCAGAGATATCGTGCGGCGCTGGCGCTGCTTCATTCGATGAGCAGCGCCGAGCGTGCCGACATCGGCATCAAGCCCGCCGATTTCCCGCGTATCGCCCGCGAAATGTCCATCCGCTAGGCTGCATCCCGCGAGATGTCCCGCATCGATCCAGGACATCTCGAACCTCACGCCTCAACGCGATCCCAGGAACGTCGCCTTGCCCAACGGCACGCCATTGTGGCGAAGGATGTCGTAGGCGGTGGTGAGGTGGAAATAGAAGTTGGGCATGGCCACATGCAGCAGATACTGCATGCCGCTCAATGTGGTTTCCCGGCCCCCCAGCTTCAACTCGATCATCCTATCATCCGACCCGTCGATATCGGCGGCCGAAAAAGTCGCCAGATGGGCCAGTGTCTTGGCGATCCTCGCTTCGAGATCGGCGAAGCTTGCCTCATTGTCTTCGTATTTCGGCACTTCGCGGCTGGCTAGCCGTGAGGGTGCCCCCTTGGCATGGTCGGTGGCGATCTGCACCTGTCGGGTCAAAGCGAACATGTCGGGCGCAAGCCGCGCCGTCAAAAACACCTGCGGGTCGATCTTGCGGTCAAGCGCGTTTTGTTCGGCTGCCGCGAGCACATTGGAAAGTGCTTTCAGCCTGGCTGAAAACACGGGCACGGATGCCTCATACATCGATATCGTCACGTCAGATCTCCTGTCCGGCAGGAACGCCGGCGGGAGGACGTAGCGCCCTCAAGCGCGATTCTTCAAGCTGTAGCCGCACAGCGTCACCACGTCGCCGCAATCGCCATGGTAGAATCTTCGTTATCGAGCGGAGATTCCCGATGAGACGCGCCCTTCTCGCAGCGACAGCCCTTCTCTCCCTTGCCACAACAGCTCAGACGGCATTGGCCGCCAGCGATACGCCCGAAGCGCCTTACGTCGATGATCGCTCGAGCGCCGATGCGGTCGTCCACTCGCTCTATAGCGCCATCAACCGGCATGAATTCGCCCGCGCCTGGGGCTACTACGGCGATACAAAGCCGGCAAAGGATTTCGATACGTTCGTCAAAGGCTATGACGGCACCGATACGGTGGAGGTCAAGACCGGTCCGATTTCGGACGAGGGCGCGGCGGGCAGCATCTATTACAATGTCCCGGTCGCCATCCAGGCAACCGACAAGAAGGGCGAAGCGAAGGTCTTCGCCGGTTGCTACACGCTGCGCCAGGTCAATGCCCAGATCCAGGCGCCGCCCTTACAGCCGATCTTCATCGACAAGGGGGCGCTGAAGCCCTCCACCGTGGATTTCGACGATGCGTTGCCGCCAAGCTGCGGCGATGGTCCGCCGCCGCCGAAGAAGGATACCGCACTGGAACAAGTCAAGAAGGCCTTCCTGGCGACCTATGGCGACCAGTGCGACAAGCAACTCCTGGCCAATGAGCCGGAGGTCTTTTCGATCAAATACAGGGACAAGAATGCTCAGCCGGGCGACCCGGACAAGGAAACGCGGCTGTTCCATTTCTCCTGCTCGGCCGCCGCCTACAATGAAAGCTCGGTCTACTACATGACCGACGAGGTGGACGGCGTCCGGCAATTGCAATTCGCCGAGCCTGAGACCGATATACGCTACGAGAACAACGACAGCGACGGCAAGCTGTTGAGCGTGACGGTGATCGGCTTCCAGACCACAGGATGGGCGGTCAATTCCGACTATGACCAGGACACCCACACGATCACCACCTTCAACAAATGGCGGGGCGTCGGCGATGCCTCGGATTCCGGGACCTACCTGTTCCGCAACGGCGATTTCTCGCTGGTCCAGTATGACGTCGACGCGTCGTATGACGGCGAGGAAAATCCGCAGACGATTGTCGACTACAACACCGCGCCTTAGTCCAAATGGCGCGTCGGGCGCTATGGTGCCTTCGACAGCATCCAGTTGAGCGTGCCGCGCCAGTCGACCATGCGGATCGGCGTGCCATGCGTGCCGGTCTCGAAGCGGACGAAGCGGGTCGGATAGGTCTTCGACCTGGCTAGGATGGAGCGGAAGAACGCTTCCTGGTTGGCCACGGGAAAGACCACGTCATGGCTGCCCTGGCCGAAGAATACTGGCACGCGACGCTTGAAGGCGGGGCTAGCGAGAAAGCTCTCGTCCCACAGCGATCCGAGCAGCAGCAATCCATTGATGCGCCCGCCCGTATCCTTGCGGGCGGCAAGCTTCCAACACAGCGCACCACCCATCGAGCCGCAGGCGACGAAGATTTTCGCGCCCGGGGACTGTTCGGCATAATGGTCGATCAGGGCCGCGACCAGTGCTGCGCCCTTGTCCCCGAAATCAGGAAAATCCGGAGAGATATAGAGCCCGCCATTGCCGGCCATCAGGTTCTTGAGGCGGTTGAAATTCCCACCGAAGGTGAAGTCGTCGATGCCTTGCTTGCGGCTGCCGCCCTGCCCGTGCAGATAGAGCACGATGACGGCAGCCCCTTGCGTCTTGCCGACGGCGACATGCCTGACATCGCCGGCGTCCGTCTTCAGCATGAGATCCTGCTGCATCTTGCGCACGCCGGTGTCGGCATACTGGGCGTGCACGCGCTTTTCCGGCACCTCGTCACGCTGGTTGATGTCGCGCATTTCACGGTAGTCGAGGACCGTGTAGGCACCATTTGTGTCGGATGAGAGCGTCGCCGGATAGGCGAAGAGATCGTCCTTGAAGGATTTCAGTTCGAGCGCATTGGCGTGGGCGGCGGAAAACAGGAAAAGCAAGGCCATGAAGGCAGCGCGGCACGCCCCCCTCTGGCCTGCCGGCCATCTCCCCCTCAAGGGGGGAGATTGGACACGCGTTCGGCTTTCGCCATGCTCCAAAGTTGCACGGTGGACACCGTCATCGAAACTGCTGATCTCCCCCCTTGAGGGGGAGATGGCCCGCAGGCCAGAGGGAGGTAGAAGCGCAAACGCTGGTGAACTGAAAAACATCACTCAGGCATGCGTAATTCGGCTCGGGTTTGTCAATCCTGCAGCACGCCGCCAGCGTCTTCGAGAGCCTCCTGGGTGTCGACGTCGACGGACGCGCCTTCGCCGATCTCGACATCGATGACATCGAGCCCCTCGGCCTCGACCAGATGGCGTGCGCCGGTATCGCCTTCGAGGTGGGCGACGGCCGCTAACAGCGAACGCGGCAGAAGCACCGGATTGCCGCGTTTGCCTTCATGCGAGGCGCGGACCACTGAGTTGCCGCCGGCCTTGCGGAACGCATCGATCAGCCGGTCGAGGTCATCGGATGCGACGCCCGGCATGTCCCCAAGAACGATCATCGCACCCGCGACGTCTTGAGGCAGATAGGCAATTCCGGCCTTCAGGGAGGTCGACAGGCCATCGGCAAAGTCGGGATTGTCGGCGAAGGTGACGTCGAGGCCCGACAGTGCCGCGCGCACCCGCTCGCGCTGATGGCCGGTGACGACGATCGTGCCCGAAGCCTTCGAGGCGAGCGCGCGTTCGGCGGTGCGGCGCACCAGCGGCTGGCCGTCGAACAGCGCCATCAGCTTGTTCGGTCCGCCCATGCGGCTCGACCGGCCCGCCGCCAGAAGCACGATTGCAACCTTGAGCCGGTTTTTCGCCGGCAACGGCTCGCGCGGCTGCGGCCGCGTCGGTATCTCCATCAGCAGGCCGCCGACGCCCATGCCGGCGATGTCGCCGGCCGTAACGTCAAGGCCGGCAATCAACCGGTCGAGCACCCAGTCGAAGCCGTTCTCCTTGGGGCTGCGGGCGCAGCCAGGCGCGCCGATGACGCGCTTGCCGCCGAGTGTGCCGAGCACCAGAAGATTGCCTGGATCGACCGGCATGCCGGCACGGACAACAATCCCCCCGGCCCTCTCGATCGCCGCCGGAACGACATCGGCGAAATCGCTCATGGCGGAAGCGCCGAAGATCACCACCATGTCGTTGTCGCGCGCGAGCGCGATGGCGGCCTCGGCGACAGGGCCGATCTCATGCGGCGTGCGGCGCTCCGCCGTCAGCCTGCCGCCCGAGCGCGCGAGCCGGGCTTCGGTGACGCGCAAGGTCTTGTCGAGCACACCGGGCTTGGTGCCCGGCAGCACCGTCTGGATGACGCCGACACGCACCGGCCGATAGGCGTTGACTGCGAAGATTTCGCCGCCTGCGCAGATCTTCATCACGGCGTCGACCAGCGATGAGGCGACCGCGAAGGGGATGATCTTCACCGTCGCAACCATCTGACCCTTCTCGACCGCCGCATGCTGAGCCAGCGTGGCGATGGTGATGGCCGGATCGACGGCATTGATGGCGTCGATGACAGCGGCCTTGACCGTGAAGATACCGGCCGCCTTGGCGTGAAGATTGACCCGACCCGTGGCGGCGGGCCTTGCCTCGATGCCGCCAAAGGTCATGCTCTGCGCAATCGTTTGCGCGGCGGCGTCCTCGCCGAGATCGTCGGAGGCCAGCACGGCGGCGACAACCTGCAGGATACCCGCCCCTTTGAGCGTGGAGACATCTTCGGCGCTCAACCTGTGCGCCTTGCGAAACCGCCTTTCGCCGGCGGTGGTGGCATGGGCCAGCACAGCCCCCTCGGCCTGATCGATCGGAACCGGCCCGAATTTCACGCCGCGGCGCCCTTTGCTTCGAGGCCGCGCGAGCGGAAGGCATGGATGGTCTGCGCGAGAATGGCGACGGCGATCTCGGCGGGGCTTGCCGCCCCAATGTCCAGCCCGATCGGCGCGTGGATACGCGCGATCTGGTCGGCACTCGCGCCCAGCGCCAGCAGGCGCTCGACGCGCTTGGCGTGCGTCTTGCGGCTGCCGAGCGCCCCGACATAGAAACAGTTGGCGTCGAGTGCCGCCTTCAGCGCGAAATCATCGATCTTCGGGTCATGGGTGACGGCGGCGAGCGCGGTGTAAGCGTCGAGCGGCTGGCGCTCCAGCACATCCTGCGGCCAGTCCGCATGCAAGGCGACATCTGGAAAACGGTCTGATGAGGCAAAGGCGGTGCGCGGATCGATGATCTCCAGCGGATAGCCGGCGATCCGGGCCATCGGCGCAAGCGCCTGGCTGATATGGACGGCGCCGATCACCACAAGGCGCGGCCGCGGCAGATGCGCATTGAGAAAGAAGGTCCGACCTTCCGCCTCGACGGAGCCGGAATTGCCGGATCGAAACGCCTTGGCGATCGCCACTCCGAGATCGCCGGCGACGTTGTCCCCCTCGCGCACGATACGGTCGCGACCATCACCGAGATCGGTGACGAGGATCGCCGCGCGGCGGGCGCGCCGCTCGGCATTGAGCGTTTTCAGCGCATAGGGATCCATCCGAGGTCAGCCCAATCGCTCAACATAAACCTTGATGCGGCCGCCACAGGACAGGCCCACCTGCCAGGCCGTCTCATCGGCGACGCCGAACTCAAGCATCCTGGCCTTGCCGGAGCCGATGACGTCGACCGCCTCGGTCACGACGGCGCCCTCGACGCAGCCGCCCGAAACCGAACCGTGGAAATTGCCATCGGCATCGATGACAAGGTGGCTGCCGACCGGACGCGGCGCCGAACCCCAGGTCTCGACCACGGTCGCGATGGCGACATCCTTGCCGTCCTTCATCCAGGCTTCCGCGATGATCAGCGGGTCGCGGGCCTCATCGAGATAGATGCTGTCGCTCATCGTTGCTTCTCTCAGGGTCTGTTTTTTCAAGGAGCCGGGAAACATATGGCTATGCGGCGTGCCTGGCGCCAGCATCCATCCACCGCCGCGGATCGACCGAAAGCGCCGATTTCTTGTCCAGCGAGGCGCAGAGATCGGCGAGCGCGTCGAGATTGTGCACCGAGCGGAATTCGTCGACATGCGGCAGCATCGCCTTCACACCGCGGGGCCGCGCCTGAAAACCGTCGAAGCGCAGCAAAGGGTTCAGCCAGATCAGCCGCCGGCAGGATTTGTGCAGCCGCTCCATCTCTTCCGACAAGCCCACGACATCGTCACGCTCCAGCCCGTCGGTGATCAGAAGCACCACGGCGCCCTGCCCCAGCACGCGCCGCGACCATACAAGGTTGAACTCGGCCAGCGTATCGCCGATGCGCGTGCCGCCGGACCAGTCCTTGACCGCCGCCGAACAGTCGGCAAGCGCGGCATCGGGATCGCGGTGGCGCATCTGCCGGGTGAGATTGGTCAGCCGCGTGCCGAAGACAAACGTGTGCACGCGCCGGCGCTTTTCCGTCAGCGCATGCAGGAAATGCAGGAAGATGCGCGTGTACTGGCTCATCGAACCGGAAATGTCGGCCAGCACCACCAGAGGCGGGTGGACTTCGCGGACCGAGCGGAATTTCGGCAGGATCAATTCACCGCCGGTGCGCGCGGCCGCGCGCATCATGGCGCGCGGGTCAATGCGATGGCCGTGCGCATCGGCCTTGAAGCGCCTGGTCCGCACCATGTCCACGGGCAGCCGCAACGCCGCGATCGCCTTCCTGGCGTCGGCCATCTCGGCTGCGTTCATCTGCGCGAAATCCTTGCCCCGCAACAGCTCGTTGCCGGAGAAAGTGAAGCGGGCGTCGACCTCGATCTCCGGAATTTCCCGAGGCGGCTGGTTCTTCTGGTGACCCTCGAACATGGCCTGGCTGACACGGCTTTCGGCCGCCCGCGGCTTCTGCTTCTGCCTGACGTCAGGCGCCACCGGCGAAAACATCGCCAGCAGCTTCTCGATCAGTTCGCGCGATTTCCAGAACAGCCTGAAGGCTTCGTCGAAGATGGCATGATCCTCGTGCCGGGACACCAGCACGGCGTGCAGCGTCCAGTAGAAATCGTCGCGCGAGCCGATGCCGGAGACGAGTACCGCCTCGATGGCGTCCTTGACCGAGGCTGGCCCGACCCGCATGCCGGCCTTGCGCAAGGTGCGGGCGAAATAGACGATGTTGTCGGCGATCCGGCCGTCGGCCGTCGCCTCTCTGGGGTCGAGACGCGGCGCGTTCACTCTTGCTACTCCGCCGCCGCGAGCTCGGCCTTGACCTCGTCGAGGATGCGCCGGCCCTCGCCCGCACCGATGCGAGCAATGTCGTCCTGGTATTTCAGCAACACGCCGATCGTGTCGGACACGGTCTCCGGATCGAGCGCCACCTTGTCGAGTTCGGTCAGCGCCCCGGCCCAGTCGATGGTCTCGGCGACGCCCGGTACCTTGAACAGTTCGATCTGGCGCAGTTTCTGGATGAAGGAGACCACTTCTGCGGAAAGCCGCTGGTTGGCCCGCGGCACCTTGCGGCGCACGATCTCCAGCTCTCGTTCCGCATTGGGATAGTCGACCCAGTGGTAGAGGCAGCGCCGCTTCAGCGCGTCGTGAATCTCGCGTGTGCGGTTGGTGGTGATGATGACGATCGGCGGCTCTTCCGCCTTGATGGTGCCGAGTTCAGGCACCGTCACCTGGAAGTCGGAGAGGATTTCGAGCAGGAAGGCCTCGAAGGCTTCGTCGGTACGGTCGAGCTCGTCGATCAGGAAGACCGGGGCCGCATCCGTCTTGCCGGTCAGCGCATCGAGCACCGGCCGGCGGATCAGGTATTTTTCGGAGAAAACGTTACGCTCCATGGCGGAGCGCTCGACCTTGCCGGCCGCCTCCTCCATGCGAATCTCGATCATCTGCGCGGCGTAATTCCATTCATAGACGGCCGAGGAGACATCGAGCCCCTCATAGCACTGCAGGCGGATCAGCCGGCGGCCGAGCGCCTCGGCCAACACCTTGGCGATCTCGGTCTTGCCGACGCCGGCCTCACCCTCGAGGAAAAGCGGCCGTTTCATGCGCAGCGACAGGAAAAGCACCGTTGCCAGCGACCGGTCCGCGACATAGTCCGCGTCGGTCAGGAGATCGAGCGTCTCGTCGATCGTCCCCGGCACGGGGCGCGGTTTCAAGTCGCTCATTCCTTCTCCGTGGGTGCGGCCGCCCCACTTTCCAGGACGTGGTAACCGCGCGCGTGGTAAATCAGCGGCCGCAAATTATCGCCCATTCGCAGGCCTGTCACCTTGCCAAAAAGCACACGATGGGTGGCCAGGTCCTTGGTATCGATCAACTCGCAGTCAAACACGGCGAGCGCGCCCTTCAACGTCGGCGCACCGGTGGAAATCACATCCCATTCGCCGAGCGCGAAGCGCTCTTCGACCGGCAACCCAGTCATGCCGGAGAATCCAATCGACAGCGGCTCCTGGTGCGAAGCCAGCGTGTTCAGGGCAAATCTGCCGTTCTTCACGAACAGCTCATTCTTGGCATTTTCACGATTGAGGCAGACCAGTATGGTCGGCGGCGTGTCCGACACCGAACAGGCCGCTATCACCGTCGCCCCACGCTTGCCGGCGGGTCCGTCGGTGGTCACCACATGGACGTGACCGGCAAAATGGCTCATCGCGTCGCGATAGGCTTGCGGTCCAATATCGTTCTTCTTCAGCACTGGAAGTTTCCGTGGCCATTGTTCGCCTGACATATATGGCCAGACATGACATGCCACAAGCGAAGTGCTTGGCTCATATCCCGAATTCGCGTGTTGCACCAAGGCCGGACAGCCTTTAGGTCTTGGCGGGAATTGGTGCCCACGCGACGTCGCGGGCTTGGAGGGACGGTTCGGCAGGATGGGATCCGGGGCAACGATATCCATCGCACTGGCCTGGCTGTTGCTGACCGGTGCCGCTGGCGCACAGACGCTCACGATCGGGGTCGCCGCGCCCCTGTCGGGACCGTCGGCCATCCTGGGCAAGCAGATCGAGGCTGGCGCCGGACTCGCCGCGGAGGCGGACGGCATCCAGCTCAAGACCGTGGATGACGCCTGCACCGGCGACGGCGGCGCCGCGGCGGCCAGGGAGTTCGCGGCAGCCAAGGTCAATGTCGTGATCGGCTTTCTCTGCACGGAGGCGATCGAAGCGGCGATGCCTGTCCTGAAGGACGCCAACATCCCGGTCATCACCGTCGGCGTGCGAACCGAAAGCCTGACCGACCGCCGCGCCAAGACCGGCTGGCCGGTCTATCGCCTCGGGCCGCGCGGCGATGACGAGCGCAACGCCGTCGCCTCTAACCTGACCCGCCTGTGGCGTGATGAATTGTTCGCCATCATCGACGACGGCACCATCTATGGCCGCGAGATCGCCGAGACATTTCGCGCCGCGGCGGAGCAGGCAGCGTTGAAACCGGTCTTCGTCGACACGTTCCGGCCGCAGCTCGACAACCAGATCGGCCTGATCGGACGGCTGAAGAAGGCTGGCGCCACGCATGTCTTTGCCGGCGGCGACGGTGACGACATCGCCATCATGGGGCGCGATGCCGCCCAGCTCCAGGCCGGCATCGTCCTTGCCGGCGGCGAAAACCTGCGCACGCCGCCCGGTGACGTGCCCTATGCATCCGGTACGCTGATGATCGCCCAGCCGGAATGGGCGGATATCGCGAGCCCTAAAGTGCTGGAGAGCTTCGCCGCGCGAAAGATCGTGCCGGACGGCTATACCTTGTCAGGCTATGCCGCAGTTGAGATCGCCAAGGCGGCGGCAGCCTTGTCCGAAAGCTCCGGCAAGCCGCTGACCGACGCACTCACCGGGCATGATTTCACCACGGCGATCGGGCCGGTCCGCTTCGACGCCAAGGGCGACCTCAGCCGGAGCCCCTACCGTGTCTTCCGCTTCGACGGCACCCGCTTCGTGCCCTTGGAAAACAACTGATGTTCCGCACCGGCCCGCGCAATCTCATATCGGACGTTGCCGGCCTGCGCGTCGGCAACGCTTCCGATGCCAGGCTGAAGTCCGGCGTGACGACCGTGCTTTGCGACGAGCCGGCGGTGGCGGGTGTCCAGATCCTGGGCGGCGCGCCCGGCACCCGCGAGACGGATTTGCTGGAACCGCACAATTCCGTCGAGACAATCCATGCCGTTGTGCTGTCGGGCGGTTCGGCTTTCGGCCTCGATGCCGCGTCCGGCGTGCAGGCCGCGCTGCGCGAGCGCGGCATCGGCCTCGAGGTGGGCGGCTTCCGGGTGCCGATCGTGCCAGCGGCGATCCTATTCGACCTGCGCAATGGCGGCGACAAGGACTGGGGCCGTTATCCGCCCTATCGCGACCTCGGCTACGAGTCGGTGCAGGCTGCCGCTGCCGATTTCCTGCTTGGCACGGCCGGCGCCGGCACCGGCGCACTGACTTCGGGCCTGAAGGGCGGCCTTGGCTCCGCCTCGACGCTGCTGGACAATGGCATCACCATCGGCGCCCTGGCCGCCGTCAACCCGACCGGCTCTGTAACCGTTGGCCGCACCCGCCATTTCTGGGCGGCGCCCTTCGAAATCGGCGATGAATTCGGCGGGCTCGGCTATCCCTCGCCCATGCCCGAAGACGCCAAGCGGATCTTGCTGAAATACCGCGACAAGGAACACGGGCGGCAGATGGAAACCGGCGGCAACACGACCATCGCCGTCATCGCGACGGACGCGGTCCTCACCAAGGCCGCCGCGAAACGCCTGGCGATTGCGGCGCATGACGGCTTCGTGCGCGCCATCTGGCCGACCCATACGCCGGCCGACGGCGATCTGGTGTTCGCGTTGGCGACCGGCAAGAGCGGGATCGAACTCACCACCGACGCCGCGGTCGACCTCTACGCCGTGGCCGGCGCGACCATGGCACGCGCCATCAGCCGCGGGGTGTTTGCCGCGACGCCAGCCGATAATGATTTGTTCCCCGTCTGGTCGTCGCGCCCGGGCTAAGGCCTTCGATCAAACCGGATCGGATTTCTCTTCCTCGAACGTCACCGCGACATCGGAATTCGCCGACAGCCAAACCTTCTTGCCATCGACCTCGGCAACCAGGGCCAGGGAAATATAATGATGATGGCCCTTGTGAGCGCCCTCGCCGCTATCGGCCTTGGTCAGCTTGATGCGCTGGCCATCGACCTTGTCGACCGTGCCGATATGCACGCCATCGGCGCCGACGACTTCCATGTGCTCACGAATCTTGCTGGTGTCGGTCATGGTAGCTTCTCCATTGGGGATTGCCGACAATAACAAATGACGAGCGGATTGGATGCATCGGCTTTGGTCCGCACGACGTTTTGATTTCGTCGTGCTAGGGATTGAAACGATCACGGCTGCCGGGGTGAAAACGATGCGAATGCTTTTCCTGTTTGCCGTTTTCCTGGCAGCGCAGCTCGCGGCGTCGATCGCCGCCCAGGCCGGCGATGTCGCGGAACTTGAAATTCTCGGCTTCACCCGGGATGGCAGCGTCTTCGCCTTCGAGGAATACGGCGTCCAGGACGGGTCGGGCTTTCCCTATGCCAACCGCTATTACATCGACACAAGCAGCGACAGCTTTCTCAAGGGCACGCCGATCAGGGTCCGGCTCGACGATGAGAATGCAACGTTCGACGCTGCCCGCGTCCAGGCCCGGCAAAAGGGCGAAGCCATTGTCGGCCAGGCCGAGCTGAATGCCAATCGCGGCATCACCGCCGGTTTCAACCCGGTGACCGAGCTTTCAGCCGATCCGCATCGCATGGCGGTCAATCCGAGGCCGATCTTCTCCCCGGTCGATCAGCCGCTCGAGTTCCGGTTGGACGAGATCGGCATGAACAACACCGAAGGCTGCGACAGCCAGGGCGAGATCAATGGCTTCCGTCTGCTGCGAATCGAGGCGCAGGATGGCGGCACCACCAAATTGCTGCACGAGGACAAGGCGATCCCCAAGAGCCGGGGCTGCCCGAACGGCTACCGCATCGGCGCGGTGCAGACATTCTCAATGGACAGCCTCAGCGCCTATGCGGTTCTGATCGCGGTGCGCCAATATGGTTTCGAGGGGCCGGACTTTCGCTGGATCGCCGTGACCGGCCGCCTGTGACAGGGCTTGTCCGACCCGTCAGGCGCAATCGCGCCCTGCGCCGCCTTCGCGACGCGATGCCGAGACCGCGCGCGGCGCTTCTCGGCGCCCTGCTGTGGGCAGCCGCGATGGGCGCCAGCGCACTCGTCAACCTGTTTCTGGACAATTGGGTGACGCCGGGCAAGATCCGCACAGTGTCGCTGCTGTTCGCCGCAGGCGGCGCCTTGGCGTTTCCGGTTGGCCTATTCGCGGCGCGGCTGGTCTCGCTCGGAAGAGGCTCCGAGGTCGCCTTCGCCGCGGCATTGGTGTGCCTCGCCGCGGCGACGATTGGCCTGACCGCCGGGCTGTATGCAATGCAGTACCGGTCCTATTATGCCGAATGGCATGCGCCCGCATTCACCCTCACCTGGGGCTTTCAGCTTGTCTTCACGGTGGCGGTGGCGTCCTACCAGTTCGTGGTGCTGGGCATCCGGCTCTATTTTCCGCTTGGTTTTGTCGCCTTGTTCGCTGCCGGCCTCTGGTTTGCGCGGCATCAGCGTTGAGCATTTGGTCCACCTCTGGTAGGAGGCGGGCCAACCTGGAGCGGTTCAGCGTTTGATAGAATCGCCGATCCGCTCTAACTTTTTCTTTTTCGCAATTCCGGACGGAAAACCGCTGCGCACTTTTCCTGGAATTGCTTTAGACACATCAGGACAGACCGATGATCCCTCGCTACTCCCGGCCGGAAATGGTCGCCATCTGGTCGCCCGAAACCCGGTTTCGCATCTGGTTCGAAATCGAGGCCCATGCCTGCGACGCGCTGGCCGAACTGGGCGTCATCCCCAAGGAAGCGGCCAAAACCATCTGGGAAAAGGGAAGTGCTGCGGAATTCGACGTCGAGAAGATCGACGCGATCGAGCGCGTCACCAAGCATGACGTCATCGCCTTCCTCACCCATCTTGCCGAATTCGTCGGACCCGATGCGCGCTTCATCCATCAGGGCATGACGTCATCTGATGTGCTCGACACCTGCTTTGCGGTGCAACTCACCCGTGCCAGCGACATTCTGCTCGCCGACATCGATGCGTTGCTTGCAGCGCTCAAGCGCCGCGCCTTCGAGCACAAGGACACCGTCACCATCGGCCGCAGCCACGGCATCCATGCCGAGCCGACCACCTTCGGTATCAAGCTGGCGCAGGCCTATGCCGAATTCTCGCGCTGCCGCGAGCGGCTGGTGCACGCGCGCGAAGACATTGCCACCTGTGCGATTTCAGGGGCAGTCGGCACCTTCGCCAACATCGAGCCCTATGTCGAGGAACATGTGGCCCAAAAGCTGGGGCTGAAGCCGGAACCGGTATCGACGCAAGTGATCCCGCGCGACCGCCACGCCATGTTCTTCGCCACGCTCGGCGTCATTGCCTCCTCGATCGAGCGGCTGGCGATCGAAGTCCGGCATCTGCAGCGCACCGAAGTGCTGGAAGCGGAAGAGTTTTTTTCGCCGGGCCAGAAGGGCTCGTCGGCGATGCCGCACAAACGCAATCCGGTGCTGACCGAAAACCTCACCGGCCTTGCCCGCATGGTGCGCTCCATGGCGTTGCCGGCGATGGAGAACGTGGCCCTTTGGCACGAACGCGACATTTCGCATTCGTCGGTCGAGCGCATGATCGGCCCGGACGCCACCGTGACGCTCGATTTCGCGCTGTCACGTCTGACCAGCGTCGTCGACAAACTCGTCGTCTATCCCGAGAACATGCTGAACAACATGAACAAGTTCCGAGGACTGGTGCATTCCCAGCGCGTGATGCTGGCGTTGACGCAGGCCGGCCTGTCGCGCGAGGACTCCTACCGGCTGGTGCAGCGCAACGCCATGAAAGTATGGGAACAAGGCGCTGATTTCCTTGAGGAACTTCTGGCCGACAAGGAAGTGACCGCAGCGCTGCCAGAGGCGCAAATCCGCGAGAAATTCGACCTAGGTTATCACACCAAGCACGTCGACACGATTTTCAAGCGTGTGTTCGGGGAGGCGTGAGCTTTCCTTCTCCCCGTTCACGGGGAGAAGGTGCCGGCAGGCGGATGAGGGGCAGCGCCAACTTCGACGGGTAAAGCTACTCATCGCATTGTGTCAGAAGCGATAACCTTGCAACCTCGGCGCCGCCCCTCATTGCCCTGCCGGGCATTTCTCCCCGTAAACGGGGAGAAAGAAGCTGTGTTGACGCCAATCACGCCTTGCCAGGAACAGTCCTGATCACCGTGCCCCAGGGGTCCTCACGGGTCGTTTCACTCGCCACATTGTCCGAGCGCATTTCGACCCAGGCGAGGCCCGAACGAGACGGGTCGCGGCGACCGGCGCCGGCGCTCTGCCAGGCATTGGCGCCGATGTGGTGGTGGTAATGGCCTGACGACAGGAACACCGCCTGGCCGCCATATTTGGCGACCGTGTCGAAGCCGAATTCCTGGTTCCACCAGGCTTCGGCCTCTTCCGGCCTGCCGACGCGGAGGTGGACGTGGCCGACAATGCTGTTTTCCGGCGCGCCCTGCCAGCCCGCATCGCCGGCCGGCACTTCGGCAACGACAGAAGGAATGTTCATCCGCTCGGTCGCCATGGCGATCTTGTCGCCGCTCCATTTCCAGTCCTGCGGGCGGCGATCGGCATAGATCTCGATGCCATTGCCCTCGGGATCGGTCAGATACAGCGCTTCGCTGACCAGATGATCCGAAGCCCCCTCGATGGCGATCTTGTCTGATATGGCGTGGTTGATCCAACGGCCGAGATCGGCGCGGCTTGGCAGCAGGAAAGCCGTGTGGAAGAGGCCGGCGCTGCGCGGATCGTCCGGCTTGGCGGACGCGTCCGGCTCAAGAACCAGCAGCGGACGGTTGGCAGCGCCGAGCGTGATCGCGCCATCGGCACGGCTCAGTTCCTGCAGGCCGACAACCCGGCGGTAATAGGCCGCGAGGCTTTCGGCATCACGCGCCTTCAGCCCGACCCGGGCGACGCTCACCGGCGTGGTGGCGGCAAATGGCAGTTCGCTCATCATTGTCTCCGTTGCGGCGACGTTTCGCGAAGCCCCCAAAGCCAGGAGCCCGGCGCCACCAATCATTGTACGTCGTGTCAGCACCAAAATCCCGGCCCTCCACGGCTGTTTCTTTCCCCACAGAGATCGTCGATCGCCATCGTTCACACAAGACGGCGAAAAGCGAACATGGTGTTCACCATTGCGTGCAAAGAGCGCAGCCATCAACGGTTGCATGAGACAATCGCGCTCGCTATCTCAGCGCCATGAAAGTCAAAGACGCAGATATCCTGATCATTCCCGGATACACCAATTCCGGACCCGAGCATTGGCAGACCCGCTGGCAATCGAAGCTGTCGACCGCGCGCCGTGTGGAGCAGGCCGAATGGTCGAAGCCGGTGCGCGAGGACTGGACGGCGAGCGTCGCCAAGGCGGTCAACGAGGCCGAGAGACCTGTCGTTCTCGTCGCTCACTCACTGGGAGTGGCCGCGGCCGTACAGGCCATTCCGAAATTTCAGAAGCCGGTCGCCGGCGCCTTCTTCGTGGCACCGCCCGACGTCGCCAATGCCAAGATCAAGCCGAGGCATCTGATGACCTTCGGCCCCTATCCGCGCGAGCCGCTGCCATTTCCCTCCATCGTGATCGCCAGCCGCAACGATCCCTTCTGCCCCTTCGATGTTGCCGAGGACATCGCCGGCGCCTGGGGCTCGCTGTTCATCGACGCCGGCGAGACCGGTCATCTCAGCGAGGATTCAGGCTTTGGCCCGTGGCCCGAGGGATCGATGACCTTCGCCAAGTTCCTGACGGACCTGAAGGCTTAGCGTCCGTGGTCGCGCTGCATCAGGCGCCGATGGAATCCTTGATGCCCTTGAGCAGGGTCTTTGCCCCCAGCGAAATCAGCGCATGCTCGGAGCCCGTGGCGAGCAGGCGGTAGCCCATCGACACGACGCGGCCGGCGATAGCGGGTTCGACGACGTAGATCGCCGCATGCTTGCCGGCCTTGCGGGTGCGCTCGGCAACCGAGGCCACTGTCTCCATCATGCTTTCGAGCGTCGAGTTGACTGTCGCGCCGTTCGACCAGGCGATCGAGAAATCCGATGGGCCGAGGAAGATGCCGTCGATGCCGGGGGTATCCAGTATGCCGTCAAGCGCATCGAGCGCCGCGCGCGTCTCGACCATCGCAAAAGCCATGGTGCGCTGATTGGTGTCGCGCAGCCATTCGGCATAGTCGCCCTTGCCATGACGGGGAAAGGCATAGGTCGGGCCCCACGAGCGCTCTCCGAGCGGCGGATATTTCATGGCGGCGGCGAACAGCTTGGCATCGGCCACCGAGTTGACCATCGGGGCAATGACCGCTTCGGCGCCGAAATCGAGGGCACGGCTGGCCATGTCGAAACGGCCAACAGGGATGCGCACCAGCGCTGGCTTGCCCAGGGCCAGTACCGGCGCCAGGCCGCGCAGGACGCTGTCCTCGTGATGGCCGCCATGCTGCATGTCGAGTGTGACGGCATCGAAGTCCTGCCTGGCGAGGATCTCCACGGTCAAGGCGTCCGGCACGCCAGACCAGGCGGTGACCAGCGTTTCATCTGCGGCAAGACGGGACTTCAGGGACATCTAATCTCTTTCCTTATTGACGTCGCCAGTTTCAGCCGGAAACCGCCGCGAAGGCAAAGAAAAACCGCCCGGATCGGCCGGGCGGTCGATTGGTCCAGTAAGAGGCCGATCAGGTATTCCTGATCTGCTCGATCGCCTGCGCCATCAGTTCGTCCATGGTGCGGCGGATCTGATGATCGGACTGCTCCACGCCTGCAGCGTCGAAATCCTTGCGGATCTTGCGGAATACGTCATGGTCGCCGGCTTCCTCGATGTCGGAAACAACAACTTCCTTGGCGTAGGCGTCGGCGTCGGAACCGGATTTTCCGAGCTTTTCGGCGGCCCACAGACCAAGCGCCTTGTTGCGCCGCGCCGAAGCCTTGAACCGAAGCTCCTCGTCGAATGCAAATTTGCGCTCGAAGCCCTCTTCGCGGTCTTTCATGCTGCTCATGGCGTCCCTCCGGGTCAAATCCGATTCGTTGGCAGGTGAATATGTGTGTTGCCGAAGCACAAACCAAAAGGTCGCGGGCCGGTCAATATGCTTCGTCATATGCTGCGCTGCGGCATTTCAGTCCCGAAAGCGGTTGATTCGAAGGATTTGCCGATTGAGCAAACGATGTGATTGGGATAGACCCGGCATTGAACGTCACCGTCGCCGCGCTAATTCAGGCGGACGGACAGGAAGTGGTCCCTTACCGCCTGCCCGCAAATCCAGAGAAAAATTCAAATGAAAAATCGCCGCCGCATTTATGAAGGCAAGGCCAAGATCCTCTATGAGGGACCCGAGCCGGGCACGCTTATCCAGTTCTTCAAGGACGACGCCACCGCGTTCAACAAGAAGAAGCACGAGGTCATCGACGGCAAAGGCGTGCTCAACAACCGCATTTCCGAATACATTTTCAATCATTTGAACCGCATGGGCATTCCGACCCACTTCATCCGCCGGCTCAACATGCGCGAGCAGCTGATCAAGGAAGTCGAGATCATCCCGCTCGAAGTGGTGGTGCGCAATGTCGCCGCCGGTTCGCTGTCCAAGCGCCTCGGCATCGAGGAAGGCACCGTCCTGCCGCGCTCGATCATCGAATTCTACTACAAGGCCGACGCGCTCGACGATCCGATGGTTTCGGAAGAGCACATCACGGCGTTCGGCTGGGCAAGCCCGCAAGAGATCGACGACGTCATGGCGCTTGCCATCCGGGTCAACGATTTCCTCTCCGGCCTGTTCATGGGCGTCGGCATCCAGCTCGTCGACTTCAAGATCGAGTGCGGCCGCCTGTTCGAGGGCGACATGATGCGCATCGTCGTGGCCGACGAGATTTCGCCGGACTCCTGCCGCTTGTGGGACGTGGCGACGCAGGACAAGCTCGACAAGGACCGTTTCCGCCGTGACATGGGCGGCCTCGTCGAGGCCTATCAGGAAGTCGCCCGCCGCCTCGGCATCATGAACGAGAACGAGCCGCCGCGTCCTACCGGCCCGGTGCTGGTCGCCTCGACCGACGGCCTCAAAGGCAAGCCGCACTGATTGCGGCTTGCAACCCGACATTCAGAACAGGAGCATGTCCAGCGTGATCAAGGCCCGCATTACCGTCACCCTCAAGAATGGCGTTCTGGACCCGCAAGGCAAGGCAATCGAACACGCGCTGTCGGGGCTGGGATTCGATGGCGTCGGCGCGGTGCGGCAAGGCAAGGTGTTCGACGTCGAACTGGCGGAAAGCGACAGGGCCAAGGCTGAAGCCGATTTGAAGGCCATGTGCGACAAGCTGCTGGCGAATACGGTGATCGAGAATTATAGTGTGACACTTACCTGAGGTTGTGTCGGAGGCACTATGCCGGAAGTCACGAATGAGTTGATGTACGAGTTGCTGAAGCGCGTGCATCACGAAATTGGTGAGCTTCGTCAGGATGTTTCCGAAACGAAACGGGAATTGAATGTAATGCGAGGTCACATGGTGGCAACGCAAAGTGACATCCACAACATCTATGGCATTCTCGCCCGCCAGGATGATCGACTTGAACGCATAGAACGCCGTCTCGACCTGCGCGATCTTGCCGAAGCACAGAGGCCTTACGAACCAAAATGAAAACAGCCGTCGTCCTCCTGCCTGGCCTCAATCGCGACCGCGACATGATCGCGGCGCTGACCAAGATTTCCGGACAGGCGCCGGCAACCGTCTGGCAGACCGATACCGAAATCCCCGATGTCGATCTGATCGCCATTCCCGGCGGCTTTTCCTTCGGCGACTATCTGCGTTGCGGCGCGATCGCGGCGCGCATGCCGGTGATGCGGGCAGTGGCTGAGAAGGCGGCCAAGGGCGTGATGGTGATCGGTGTCTGCAACGGGTTCCAGATCTTGGTCGAGGCGGGATTGCTGCCGGGTGCGCTGATGCGCAACACCTCGCTGAAATTCGTCTGCCGGCAGGTCAAGCTCGAGATCGCCAACGCCAATACCATGTTCACCCGCCGTTACCAGCCGGGCCAGATCATCCGCTCGCCGGTGGCCCATCATGACGGCAATTACTTCGCCGACGCCGAGACGCTTGCCCGCCTCGAAGGCGAAGGCCAGGTGGTGTTCCGCTATGCCGAAGGCACCAACCCGAACGGCTCGATCAACGACATTGCCGGTATCATCAACGAACAAGGCAATGTGCTCGGCCTGATGCCGCACCCCGAGAACCTGATCGAAGCAGCGCATGGCGGCAGTGACGGCAGGGCGTTGTTCGAAGGCGCCTTGGGCATTGCCGCTTGAAGTTTGCAACCGCAACCTTAAGAATTGCGGCAATTCAAAATCATAGGGTGAGGGAGAGACGGTCATGAAACTCTATTCGCGGCCGTTGTCGCCCTACTCTTCGATCGTGCGCGCACTGGCCTATATCAAGGACGTGCCGCTCAAGATCATCGCGCCGCCGCCGGGTTTTCCGATCCCCGAAGAGTTTCGGGCCATCTCGCCGATGAACCGCATTCCAGTGCTGATCACCGGCTCGGGCGAAACCATCGTCGAATCGGTGGTCATCGCCGAATATCTCGAGGAGCGGTTTCCGGAACCGGCGCTGTTGCCGCCCGATTCCAAGGACCGCGCGCTGGTGCGCATGTTCGCCCGCATCACCGACCTCGACGTGTTGACGCCGACAATGAAGCTTTTCGAGCTGCATTTCATGCCGAAGCGCAACAATGCCGAGATCGAAGCCCAATTCGCCCGTCTCCACCATGGGCTGGCGGCCATCGAGGCGCGGATGGCGCAAGGCCCCTTCGCGCTCGGCAGCGACATCAGCTTTGCCGATGCCTGGCTGACGCCGACGCGGTTCATCTTCAACAATTTCCGCGCCATGACAGGTCGCCACGACCTGCTCGACGCCTATCCCAAATTCGATGCCTATGAGCAGATCGCCTCGCAGCATCCCGCATTGTCCAGGGTATGGGGCGAGATGACAGACGGCCTGAAGATCTTCCTGTCCGAACTCGAGATGGGTGCCGCTTGATCAAGAGCAAGACGGTCGCCTTCGTCGCCGCGGCAGGCTTTGCCCTGGCATCGTGCCAATCGACCCCGAAGAGCACGCCTGTGCCCTCGGGCAAGAGTGCTGCGCTGCTGGCCATGGAACAGGTCGCGATAGCAGCCCACAAATGCTGGATCGCCAGCAAGGATCCGGCTTTCAAGCAGTATCAGATGGCCAATGAGCTGAACTCGTTCAGCGGCACGCCGCGCTTCCTTCTGGTGCCGGCCAAGCACTATGGCGGCAAACCGTTGCTGGTCGTGCAGGCGCAGGGGAATTCAAGCCGTGTCGACGTCTTCGGACCGTTGATGAACGACCCGCTCGGCGCCCGCATCAGTTCTGATATCGCGCGCTGGCAGGCGGGCAATCCGACCTGCGCAGCCACCGCTTGAGCCAGCCATGGGCCGGTTCCTGCAGATCGCGGGATTGGTTGTTGGCCTGATCGCGCTCGTCCTGCAGTTCTCGATCACCATTCCGGCATCGATGGAAGCGGGCCGCGGCCTGCTCGGCTCGATCGTGTTCTATTTCAGCTTCTTCACCATCCTGACCAACATTGGCGCCGTGCTGGTCCACATCTCGCTGTTGTCATCCAGCGGCTATGCCTGGCTGCCTGCCTTTGCCGGCCCCCGGATGCGCGCGTGCGTCGCGGTCTCGATCACCCTGGTCTTCATCGTCTATGCCACGGTACTGGCGCGGCTCTGGCAGCCGCAGGGCCTGTTCCTGCTCTGCGACGTCCTGCTGCACTATGTGACGCCGGTGCTGTTCGTGCTGTGGTGGCTGATATCAGGCGCCGACGGCAGAACGCGATGGAGCGACGTCTCCTGGTGGGTTGTCTATCCCATCGCCTATCTGGTCTATTCGCTGGCGCGGGCGCCGCTGGCGGGCGAGGTGCCCTACCCCTTCCTCGATATCGCCAAGAACGGCGTCGGGAGCGTCACTGTCGCGGCGCTCGCCATCACCGCGCTGTTCCTGGTGATATGCGTCGTCGCCGTTTTCGTCGATCACGGTGTCGGGCGCCTCAGGAGAAAAGGCCACCGATAGACCGGTCGCTATTCCCACAGCGGCTTGATGCCCTCGCGGTGGGCGTCGCAGCGCGAGATGCCGATGTCCTTGAGCTGATCGTCGGTCATCTCCAGCAATGCCAGCCGGCCGCGCCGGCGCTCCAGCAGATGGCCGATCCATTTTGCCAGCGACCTGACCACTTGCACAAGCCGGCTGGCGAAGCCGCGCTGCCCGGACGGGCGGGTCGGCTGGCCGAGCAATTCGGTTGCCGAGTGGCGGAATGTTGCGATTGTATCCATTTTCTGTCTGCCAAAATTATCGATTGCACCCTTTTTAGTGCCTCATTGATATGTATTGACTCCCGAAACGGTGCAATATAGAAAATTGTCACCATGACAAATTGGATTCCAGATCTCACGGGTTCAGGTCCGCTGTATCAGCGCCTCGCGGATTCCATCGAGGCGGATATCGACCGGGGAGTGATCGGCGCGGGGGCAAAACTGCCGCCACAGCGCGATCTCGCCTACGACATCGGCGCCACTGTCGGCACGGTCGGTCGGGCCTATCAATTGTTGCGTGAGCGCGGCCTCGTCAGTGGCGAGGTCGGACGGGGGACCTATGTGCTCGGCGAAAACATTGCCATTACAAAGCCAGAGGCGCCCGACGCCAGCGTGGAAGGCACGCGTTATGTCGACGCCCCCACGGACAAGCTGCGGTTCGACAGCACGGCAGCCCCCGACATTGGCCAGGGCGCCATTGTCGCTGACGTGCTCTCGCGTGCCGCACAGGACCATCCGCATGAGATTTCGAGCTACACGCGCGATTTTCCTGATCGCTGGTACGAAGCCGGCGCCCGGTGGCTGTCACGAAACTCCTTCCGGCCAACGACCGATACAATCGTCCCCACCCTCGGCACCCATGCCGCGGTGATGGCCGCTATCGCGGCCCTGACCACGCCCGGCGACTATGTCGCCTTCGAGCACCTCACCTACTCGCAGATTTCCCGCAGCGCAGGCCTGATCGGCCGGCGCACCGCGCTGGTGGCATCGGACGATGAAGGCCTCGATCCGGCGGATTTCGAGCGCGTCTGCGCGCAAAAGCACCCCAAGATGATCTTTCTGATACCGACGGCGCAGAATCCGACCCTGGTGACCTTGTCACCGGCGCGCCGCGAAGCGATCGCGCGTGTCGCCCGTGAATACAACGTCATCCTGATCGAGGATGACCTCTACGGCCATCTGACCGACGACCCGACACCGCTGCTTGCCGAATTTGCGCCCGAACGCACCATCATTGCCGGCGGCCTGTCGAAATCGGTCGCCGCCGGTCTGCGTGGCGGCTGGCTGTCCTGCCCGCCCGCCTATCGCCATCGCATCCGCGTCGCCCACAAGATGATGACCGGCGGCATGCCGTTCCTGTTGGCGGAGGTGAATGCCCGGCTGGTGCTTTCCGGCCAGGCCAGCGAAATCCGCAAACGCAGCATCGCGGAGATCGGCGCCCGCATGTCCATTGTGCGCGAAAGCTTGGCAGGCTTCTCATTCAAATCGCACGACAAAGTTCCGTTCGTCTGGCTCACCCTGCCCGATCCCTGGCTTTCCGGCACGTTCAAGAATGCCTGTCTCGAGCACGGCGTGCTGATCGATGACGAGGATGAGTTCAAGGCGGGGCGCTCGGAGTGGGTTTTCCATGGGGTGCGCTTCGGCGTTTCGCAGCCGAGGCGGCGCGAGGATATTGCCGGCGGCGTCGCGGTGATCAGGCGGCTGCTGGACGAGGGCCGCGCGGGCTACGACAGTTTTTCCTGAACCGTTCGCGGCCACCCGCCCCTGCTTGCCTCAATATGCCGCCCTGCGAAACCGGGACTTGTCAGCACCGGACCCGGATCAGCCTTCGGCCTTGAAGTTCTTGGCTTCCTTCTCGGCCTTGTCCTTGCCGTGCTTCTCAGCCAATTCCTTGGCCTGCCGGGGCGAAACGTCGGTGGTCTCCGCGATATGGAGGGCCTCCTTGTCCGAGAGGCGATTGTCGTTCTTGCCTTGCTTGGTAGCCATCGTGCTGTCTCCTGGGTGATAGGGACCTAACGGCTGGGACATCATGGCGTTCCCCATTTGACTTTGCAGGGCTGCAATAGCTGGCGGCGTCTTTCGTCGCGTACGAAAGACCCATCGGGGTCATCACCCTGTTGCTTTCTGCCTTTTTCCTCCGCCGACGGGTGTATCGGCCGCAAAGCTTGCGATAAGAGGAGACTCAAAATCCCTGCTCCATGGACATAAATCGCCGCCCATGACCATTTCCAATTCCGTACCGATCACATCAGAGCTCATCGCCGCGCATGGGCTGAAGCCCGACGAATATCAGCGCATCCTCGACCTCGTCGGACGCGAACCGAGCTTTACCGAACTCGGCATCTTCTCGGCGATGTGGAACGAGCACTGCTCCTACAAATCCTCGAAGAAATGGCTGCGCACCTTGCCGACCACAGGTCCGCAGGTCATCCAGGGCCCGGGCGAGAATGCGGGCGTGGTCGACATCGGCGACGGCGACTGCGTCGTCTTCAAGATGGAAAGCCACAATCACCCCTCCTTCATCGAGCCCTATCAGGGTGCGGCGACCGGCGTCGGCGGCATCTTGCGCGATGTCTTCACCATGGGCGCGCGGCCGATCGCGGCGATGAACGCGCTGCGCTTCGGTGCTCCCGACCATCCCAAGACCAGGCATCTCGTCGCCGGCGTGGTTTCGGGCGTCGGCGGCTACGGCAATTCCTTCGGCGTGCCGACGGTTGGCGGCGAGGTCAATTTCGACGCCCGCTACAACGGCAACATCCTGGTCAACGCCTTCGCCGCAGGCCTTGCCAAGACCAATGCCATTTTCCTGTCCGAAGCCAAGGGCGTCGGCCTGCCTGTCGTCTACCTCGGCGCCAAGACCGGCCGCGACGGTGTCGGCGGCGCCACCATGGCGTCGGCCGAGTTCGACGACAAGATCGACGAGAAGCGCCCGACAGTGCAGGTCGGCGACCCCTTCACCGAAAAATGCCTGTTGGAGGCCTGCCTCGAACTGATGGCCTCGGGCGCCGTCATCGCCATCCAGGACATGGGTGCGGCCGGCCTTACCTGTTCTGCCGTCGAAATGGGTGCCAAGGGCGACCTCGGCATCGAGCTCGACCTCGACAAGGTGCCGGTGCGCGAAGAGCGCATGAGCGCCTACGAGATGATGCTGTCGGAAAGTCAGGAACGCATGCTGATGGTGCTGCGTCCCGAAAAGGAAAAGGAAGCCGAGGCGATCTTCCACAAGTGGGGCCTCGACTTCGCCATCGTCGGCAAGACCACCGACGATCTGCGCTTCCGCGTGCGGCACCAGGGCGACGAGGTCGCCGACCTGCCGATCAAGGACCTTGGCGACAAGGCACCGGAATACGATCGTCCGTGGGTCGAGCCGAAGAAGCGGGCGCCGCTTGCCGCCAACGATATCCCGCAGGCCGATCTCGCCGATGCACTGTTGAAGTTGCTCGGCGGATCGGACCTGTCGTCACGCCGCTGGGTGTGGGAACAGTACGACACGCTGATCCAGGGCAATTCGCTGCAGCTTCCGGGCGGGGATGCCGGCGTGGTGCGGGTCGAGGGCCATCCGACCAAGGCGCTGGCTTTCTCCTCCGACGTGACGCCGCGCTATTGCGAGGCCGACCCTTATGAGGGCGGCAAGCAGGCGGTGGCCGAATGCTGGCGCAACCTGACCGCCACCGGCGCGCTGCCGCTTGCCGCCACCGACAATCTCAATTTCGGCAATCCCGAACGGCCGGAGATCATGGGCCAGCTGGTCGGCGCGGTGAAAGGCATCGGCGATGCCTGCCGGGCGCTCGGCTTCCCGATCGTCTCCGGCAACGTCTCGCTGTACAACGAAACCAACGGCCAGGGCATCCTGCCGACACCGACCATCGGCGGCGTCGGCCTGATATCGGACTGGTCGAAGATGGCGCGGATCGGCTTTGCGGCGGAAGGCCAGATGATCCTGCTGGTCGGCGCACCGGCTTCCTGGGGCACGCATCTTGGCCAGTCGGCCTATCTCAGGGATATCCACGGCCGCAACGATGGCCCGCCGCCTCCGGTCGATCTCGAGCACGAGAAGCGCGTCGGCGACCATGTGCGTTCGCTGATCGCGTCCGGCATCGTCACGGCGGCACATGACGTCTCCGACGGCGGCATCGCGGTGGCCTTGGCCGAAATGGCGATGGCGTCCGGCATCGGCGCGACCGTCCCTGGGCTTGTCGGCACTGATCCGATCCCGGTCTGGTTCGGCGAAGACCAGGGCCGCTATCTCCTGACCCTGTCGATCGATCCGCATGGCGAAGAATGGGATGCTATCCGCAAGCAACAGGGCGAACTCGGCATCTTTGCGCCTTGGATCGGTTCGACGGGGGGCAACGCGCTGAAGCTCGGCGATGCCAGGGCAATTCCGGTCAGCGATCTGACCGCCGCCCATGAAGGCTGGTTCCCCCGCTTCATGGACCAGGCCAGTTGAGGAGAGCATGATCCAGAAAAGTGGAAACCGGTTTTCGGCAAAAGATCCTGCCCAACCATAACAAACTGGCCGTACGGGCGCTGCTTGCAGTCGTCTTCTGGCCGTCGCTGTTCTTCTTCTGGTGCCTCGGGCCGTTCGTCTTCTTCCTGCTGTCGACGACCTCGAGCGAGGTTTGTCCCAGGCTGGAAACACGCGCCGAGTTTCTCGCCGCGGCCAACGATACGCTTCCGATGCTTGTCCTGCAGGACCTCATCTATGGGGTTCCGATCGTTTGCCTGGTGCTTTGGAACCGGCTCCTGCCGGAACCAGCGCGGGCAAGGCACGTCGTTACCTGCATCAAGCTTTTCGCCGTCTCGGCTGTTTTGGGAGCCTTGTGGGAGTATGGTTCTTCGCTTGTCTGCGATGGTTACGGCCAGCCGTTCTTCTCGCCCGCCTGGCGAATGACCAGCTATCTGCCGATTGCCAACCTGGCGGTCAACATCCCGCTCTACGTGCTGGTCTTCAGCCTCGGCCGCGCCTTTTCGATGCGCGAGGACGAGCCGGCGCAGCGGCCGGGCGAAACCATCTCCTGAACGCCAACAGAACGGACACTGGACGGAACCGCTTCAATCCGGATTGGAAAGGCTCTAGGCTTGGCCGACTCTCATCGCACGGGCCGCCGCGCCGCCGCCCTCCCGAAACAGGAAATTCTGCAATGGCAATGGACGCGCACGACATCGAAAAACTGATCAAGGACGGCATCCCGGACGCTCGCGTGACGATCCGCGACCTCGCCGGCGATGGCGACCATTACGCGGCCGAAGTGGTGGCCGAGAGCTTTCGGGGAAAAAGCCGCGTTCAGCAGCACCAGATGGTCTATGACGCGCTGAAGGGCAATATGGGTGGCGTACTGCACGCGCTGGCGCTGCAGACCAGCGTTCCCGACTGAGGCATTTCCCGCCGACACGCTTGGCCCAAAACGGCCCATTCTTTGCGCCATTCGGGTGATGGCATGGCTAAAGTCTTGTTTCGGGCAACCTATGGGTTTATTTGAAAGACATGCTTCGAGCCTGACTCCCACGGGCGTGAAAGGATATTCCATGAGCGGTATCAACGACTACATCGACAATGAAGTGAAGGGCAACGACGTCGTCCTTTTCATGAAGGGCACGCCCGGCTTTCCGCAATGCGGGTTTTCCGGCCAGGTCGTCCAGATCCTCGACTATATCGGCGCCGACTACAAAGGCGTGAACGTCCTGGATTCCGCCGAATTGCGCCAGGGCATCAAGGACTATTCCAACTGGCCGACGATCCCGCAGCTCTACGTCAAGGGCGAATTCGTCGGCGGCTGCGATATCATCCGCGAAATGTTCCAGGCTGGCGAATTGCAGACCTTCCTCGTCGAGAAGGGCGTGAGCGTCAAAGGCGCCGCCTGACTTCGGTTTGGGCCATGTCGATATCGACATGCCCCCGACCACCAGGGCTGCCCCACCCCGGCAGTTTTTACATCCCGGATTCCGGGATCAGCACGAGCCAATGCGCCGGCCCGCCGGCGCGTTTTCGTTTGAGAGATCGGACTTGCCGTGGACCAGCAGAAATCAGCGCCGCAAGGGGCAAGCACCTTGCCCGGGGCAAGCCAATTGCCCATTCCGCGCTGGGAGTTCATCGCGCTCTGCGCGGCGCTGATGGCGCTCAATTCGCTGGCTATCGACATCATGCTGCCGGCGCTGCAGCAGATCGGCGCCTCGCTCGGCGTCGAGAATGAAAACCACAGGCAATATGTGGTCACCGCCTACATACTGGGTTTCGGCGGCGGCCAGTTGTTCTTCGGGCCGATCTCGGACCGTTACGGGCGCCGTTCGCCGCTCGTCGCCGGCCTGATCATCTACGTGGCGGCCGCCGCCGCGGCCGCAATCGCGCCGAGCTTCGAGACACTTTTGATATGCCGCGCCGTGCAAGGCATCGGCGCGGCCGCCACGCGCGTGATCGCGGTCTCGATCGTGCGCGATACATTCGACGGCCGGCGTATGGCCGAAGTCATGTCGCTGATCTTCATGGTGTTCATGGCCATTCCGGTCGTGGCGCCAGGCATTGGCCAGTTCATCATGCTGTTCGCGACCTGGCACTGGATCTTCGTCACCATGGCCGTCGGCGCGCTGGTCGTGTCGGCATGGTCGCTGCTGCGCCTGCCCGAGACGCTGCATCCCGAGTATCGCCGGCCACTGACGGTTTCCTCCATTCTCGGAGGCTTCCGCATCGTGCTCACCAACCGCATCGCGCTCTGCTATGCCTTCGCCAGCACGTTCATCTTCGGCGCCATGTTCGGCTTCATCGCCTCGGCGCAGCAGATCTATGTCAACATCTTCAACGTCGGCGAGATGTTTCCCGTCATCTTCGCCGGTGTCGCCGGCGTGCTCGCCTTCTCCAACTATCTCAACTCGCGCCTCGTCGGACGTATCGGCATGCGCCGCCTGTCGCAAGGCGCGCTGCTGCTGTTTCTGGTGATCAGCCTGGCCTGGCTCGTGGTTTCACTGGAAATGAAGATGCCGCTCTGGCTGTTCATCACTTTCTTTGCCGGTGCCATGCTGCCGTTTGGCTGCCTAGGCGCGAATTTCAACGCGTTGGCCATGGAGCCGCTCGGCCAACTGGCCGGCACGGCGTCGTCCATCCTGGGTTTCATGCAGACGTTTCTGGGCGGCATTCTCGGCACGCTGATTGGCCAGGCTTTCAACGGCACGGTGACGCCGCTGGCCGCCGGCTTCTGCAGCGTCTCCGTCGCGGCACTGCTGATGATCCTGATCGCCGAGCGCGGCAAGATGTTCCAGCCGCACAACGCCCCCGTCTCAGGGCACGTCACCGACCTGCACTGAATTGTCGGCGGCGTAGTAGCGGCACAAGACGCCCGTCTAGTCGGCAGACCAGCGATACTCAAATGCTTCAGGTGGCAAGGCAGTTGCGTCATTCAGCTTCTTCCTAATCTCGGTCCCGCTTGGCATCATCGGCAGCATGCTAAAATAATTGCGCACTGCGCCGTTGATACCAGCTAGGCAGGCTTTCGTTTTAATCCAGTTTTGCGGGCTAAATACTCTGTTGACCGCTTGAGGCTCATTGGCTGCGGCTTCAAGCGCCATGTTCAAACTTGTCCCGGCAACCTTTACAATCTCACCGATCATGTTGAATTTGTTAGCTGCCTCGAACGACTTGCTCGGACTAGGGACGCGCTCGGACTGGTTGTTCGAAATGGCAAAACACATCGCGACGGCATACAGGTGATGATATGGCGCGTAAGCTTTCATCGCCAATAGTGACTCATTCAAACTCAAAGGGTTTGTGGCAACCCAGGTTGCCTGAACCTCATGCATCCACGCGTTCAACGCAAAGATGCTTTCGGGCGGATAATCCTTGTTTTTAAACAGTGTCTCAAAATATTTGTCGAAAATTTTTGTTTCACCATATGACAGGTTTGGACGCAAAGTTTGCCAAGCAACAAGGTTCTTAGCGAATGATGACAGATCGATAACGTGATTTTTGTTCCTCTCGGCCGGCGCTATTTCACCACGCTTGGTGATGAAATAACCGGACGGATATTTGAGTTCATACGCCTTCTTGATCGCCAGAACCCTTTTGTCATTGCTACGAAGATCCCTTGCCTTCACCGCGCTTTGTGAGTTCGTATAAATCGATATTTTATCAGCCCTATCCCTTTGGGGGATTTCGTAAAACCGGAACAGGATGAAAGCGTCATCGACCTTCTTGACCGTTTCGCTGCATGACAGAATGGTGTTCAACGATTGGCATCCGTTGACGATACTAAGACCCGACAAAGACAGCGTGTCGCCATCCATTTGCATCTTGTTACAAAGCGCCGTCACGCCATTGTGAAAGAAAAAGAAGTCGCTACGCTTGTCGCCTAAAATCGAACTACGGATGCCCTTATTGACCGCATTGCTTGAGCCAAGACTTTGACGGACGTTCTTCTGGAAAAGCGTACCGTCTTTGATTCCCGGAAATTTAATGCATTCTTTCAATGGCAATGCGACAATCAGAACTGGCGTTCCGGCAATTTCATGAAACATATATCGCAGACCGGCAAGCTGGAACTTGTAATTGATGCTTGGATTATCTGTCTCAATTGCATAGTCATAACGCCGCTTCAATTCTTCTGCATCGATCACATGGATCGTGGCGTCGAAATCTTCATTTTCGCCGATCCTTGCTAATTCCTCCTGAAAAGCTCGAAGATCATGCTTAGCAGCTTCGGTTAGTTTCCCAGTTGTTATCAGCTCAAAGGAGATCTCATAATCCTCATCGAGAGCCGCCGCCAATTCTGACAATTTCCTTGCCAAACGCGGGTTGGAAACGTTTTGCAGTCGAGCCAGATCCTTGATCTGTATCCAGGATGAAAGAACTTCCCGCAATGGCTCCGCGTCAACCGTGCCACCTTGAGTAAATTTTCCCTGGACAATACGAACCAGGGATTTATCGTCATCTATGATGAGTGCATCAATTTGCTTGTCGTCCGCACCATCGGTGATGTCGTCGCGCGTTTCATTCATGTCGCGGAAAAGAATATTGCGCAAATACCATGCGACGAAGCGCTGGCCATCGTTAGAAAACCGCTGTTGAAAATAGTCGGTCGCGATCTGTTGCTTGATCGATTCGTACATATGCCCCCCCTATTGCCTAACCCCGTAAGGCGTCTATCAGCGCCGAGGGTCTAGCGATAGAGAAAATTGCGCCTCAACTTGCGCAGCACCGACACGTCGCGTTTGAAAGCGGGCCGCGCCTTCACGAAACTATCCAGAATAGTTTCAACGCCGAGGCACGCGCTCACCGTGAAGGGCGATCTTTAAGAAACAAAATGAATACCAATTTGAACTAAGACGACTCATAGTACACGTGCGACCCCGCACATTATCTACTCGGCCCACAGCTTGCGGCGGAGTTCCTGCCAGCTGTCCTGGTCCGGTGCGACAAGCAGGCCGCCATCGACATGCGACGGCAGATAGGCGCTGCCGTCGATGCGCGCGGCATGGCCGCCGGCTTCCTGGTGGATCAGCACGCCTGGCAGATGATCCCAGGGCATCAGCTTGTTGTAGACGACAAAATGCGCATGTCCGCTGGCCAGCAAGCGATATTCGTGGGCGGCGCAGCGATAGGCGAATTGCGACAGTGCCTTGGTCTGGTTGCGCGCGAGGCGTGAGCGCTCCGGCTCGTCGAGATATTGCCAGGAGACCGCGCCCGTCATTTGCGAGATCGGCACGGGCGCCGCCACATGCACTTTCTCCAGGCTGCCATGGGCATGCCTGATATGGCTGCCGGCACCCTTGGCGGCGATGAGCCAATCCTTGCCCACCGGATCATGGATGATGCCCGCGACCGTCTCGCCCTTGACCACGACGCCAAGCATGACGCCGAACAGCGGCACACCGGAAGCGAAATTGAAGGTGCCATCGACCGGGTCGATGACGAAGGCCAGGTCGACATCGCCCAAGCCATCGAGCAGCGCCGGATTGTCGGAGCAGGCCTCCTCGCCCACCACCATGGCCGAGGGATAGCGCTCGCGCAGCCTGGCGGTGATCAGCCGCTCGGCGTTGACATCGGCTTCCGTCACCAGATCGGCGGCGGATGTCTTCTGCCTGATATCGCCATCGCCCAATCGGCGAAAGCGCGGCATGATTTCGGCGTGGGCTGCCTCTGCCAGAATGCCGGCCAGCCAGTCGATCGCGGTATCGTCAAATGTCATCGGAAATGTCTTGCCTGATCGCGAGGGTTTCATTGAGGGCGGCGAAATCGAACAGCTTTCGGTCGAGCAGATGCGACGGCCTGGTGTTGGACAGCGCGCGCAGCATCGTGTCCTTGCGGCCGGGCATGCGCTTTTCGAGGTCATCGAGCATCGCCTTCATAGCGTTGCGCTGCAGCCCTTCCTGGCTGCCGCAGAGATCGCAAGGGATGATCGGGAATCGCATCGCGGCGGCGAATTTCCCCAGATCGACCTCGGCGCAGTAGCTCAGCGGCCGCAACACCATGACGTCGCCGTCATCGTTGAGCAGTTTTGGCGGCATGGCGGCAAGCCGGCCGCCGTGGAACAGGTTCATGAAGAAGGTTTCGAGGATGTCCTCGCGATGGTGGCCGAGCACCAGCGCCGAGCAGCCCTCCTCGCGCGCGATGCGGTAGAGATGGCCGCGCCGCAGCCGCGAGCAGAGCGAGCAATAGGTGCTGCCTTCGGGGAGCTTGTCGGTGACGACCGAATAGGTGTCTTGATATTCAATGCGGTGCGCAATGCCGTTAGCGTCGAGATAGTCGGGCAGGATGTGCTTGGGAAAATTCGGTTGGCCCTGGTCGAGATTGCAGGCCAGCAATTCGACCGGCAGCAGCCCACGCCATTGCATGTCGAGCAGCAAGGCGAGCAGGCCGTAAGAATCCTTGCCGCCGGACAGCGCGACCAGCCAGCGCTCGCCGGGCTTCACCATCGAAAAGTCCTCGATCGCCTGGCGGGTCTGCCGCAGCAGCCGCTTGCGCAATTTGTTGAACTCGACCGACGACGGCACCTCGGCGAACAGCGGATGGGAGCCGCCTTCGGCGGCTGGTTCAAGCGTTTCGATGTCTGGCTGCAAGTTCATGGCACGGCGGCCCCTGAATGTGACTTCCGCCCGGATTAGCGCATCGGCCGCAAAATCGAAACGGCAAAGCGGATGCCCGAAACAAAAAGGCCGCCTCGAAGGCGGCCTTTCCGATATCGCAGAAAGACGTTCGCTTAGCGCGAATAGAATTCGACGACCAGGTTCGGTTCCATCTGCACGGCGAACGGAACGTCCGCGAGGCCGGGGATGCGCGAGAAGGTCGCGACCATCTTGTTGTGATCGGCTTCGATGTAGTCCGGCACGTCGCGCTCGGCGAGGCCCACCGATTCGAGGACGATGACCAGCTGCTTCGACTTTTCGCGCACTTCGACGACATCGCCCGGCTTGCAGCGGTACGAGCCGATGTTGACGCGCTTGCCGTTGACGTTGACGTGGCCGTGGTTGACGAACTGGCGGGCGGCGAAGATGGTCGGCACGAACTTGGCGCGGTAGACGACCGCGTCCAGACGCGACTCGAGCAGGCCGATCAGGTTCTCGGAGGTGTCGCCCTTGCGGCGATCGGCCTCTTCATAGACCTTGCGGAACTGCTTTTCCGAAACGTCGCCATAGTGACCCTTCAGCTTTTGCTTGGCGCGCAGCTGCAGGCCGAAGTCGGAAAGCTTGCCCTTGCGGCGCTGGCCATGCTGGCCGGGGCCGTATTCACGTTTGTTGACCGGGGACTTCGGGCGGCCCCAGATATTTTCGCCGAGACGGCGGTCGATCTTGTATTTCGCGGATTCGCGCTTGCTCATCGCATTCCCTTTTCAAAACGACACACCCGGCACCTCATGGTCCGGGTGAAGGAAACGCGCCCTCCTCTGGCCTCCGTTTTCGAGACCTGACAGGATTTTCCCACGCAACGCGGCGGAAAACCCACGGGACACGTCAGTTCAAACAAGATCGGAAACAGCTATCGTGACAGATCTTGCGTATACAAAACAAACACCGGACATCGCTGCCCGGCGTTGGCGGCTGATTAAACCGAGATTTAACCGATGTCAAGTTCGTGAGTGGCGCGGCGCGGCGCAAACAGTATAGCGTTCAAGGCGTTGATGCGATGCCGGATGTGGCGGGAGGTTTTGCGCCAGCGGCACCAGGAAAGGACTGGAGCTAGAGAGCCTGATTGCATGAAGAAGTTCTTCCTTACCCTGGCAGGTGCCGCGGTGCTTGCAGGGTCGGTGGCGGTCGGCCCGGAACGGGCATGGCGCGCCACTGGCACGGCCACAAACAGGTCCGCCGGGTCATCGTCAACAAGCGAGTGGTGTGGCGGCATGGTCATCGCAGGGTGATCGTCGAGAGAATACCCGGCTGCCACCGCTGGCAGCTGCTCCAAACAACAATCCCACGGGCAGCGCATGTCGCTGGCCCTTTTTCATTCCAAGGTAGTCGAGCTCGAAGCGCTCAAGCCTAGGATTTTTTCTCCGGTAGTCCCTTGCGCTTCGTCTCGGCGAATTCCTCGAGCTGCTTTTCATTCATCGATTCATACATGCCCTTGGAAGCGCCTTTGAGCTCGCTTTTCTTGGTCTCGCCGCGCTTGGCGGAGAGTGCGGCGCCGGCGGCCTTCTGCTGGGCTTTCGAGGTGGCTGGCATGGCGAGGTCTCCTTTTGCTGTCAGGAGAAACGCCGCGCTTCGGCGGCGGTTCCAGCGCCAATGGCTCATTCCCGATCCGCTCGGCGCCAGCCGATGGACGCCCTTGGCGATTTTCGTTGGCAGCTTCCCGTGTCCGGAACCCCAGTGTAGGACGGCTGAATGAAATCTCTGACCGATCCCTCACAGGCTCTCTCCACTGGCCTGGCGAAAATCCGCACCGAATTGCACGTGCCGGCTGGATTTCCGGCTGATGTCGTTGCCGCAGCGGATGCGGCGGCCAAACGTGTGCCCGACCAGCATGCCGATCGAAGGGCGATGCCCTTTGTCACGCTCGACCCGGCTGCCTCCACCGATCTTGATCAAGCATTCTCGATCGAGGCGAGCGGCAGTGATCTTCTGCTGCATTATGCCATTGCCGACGTGGCCTGGTTCGTCGAGGACGGCGACACGGTGGATCTCGAAGCCTGGACGCGGGGCGAGACACTTTACTTGCCGGACGGCAAGGCCGGGCTCTACCCGCCGGTGATTGCCGAGGGTGCGGCAAGCCTGTTGCCTGATGGACCGCGTCCAGCTGTCATCTTCACGGTTCGGGTTGCGCAGGATGGTGCGACGAAGCTGGACGGCGCGGAGCGGGCAATCATTCAAAGCCGCGCCAAGCTCGCCTATGACAGCGTGAAGGCTTCCGACGTTCCGGCCGGCTTTGCCGAAATGGCGCGGCGCATGGCAATGAACGAAAAGCGTCGCGGGGCTTCCCGCGTCGATCCACCCGAGCAGGAGGTGGAAAGGCTTGCCGATGGCACATACCGGCTTTCGTTCAGACCGCTGCTGCAATCCGAGCAGGACAATGCCGCGCTTTCGCTGGCCGCCAACATGGCGATTGCCGATGCCATGCTTGCGCATCACACCGGTTTGTTCCGGGTGATGTCGGGGCCGGATGCGTTCAAGGTTCAAAGACTGCGCAACGCGGCACAGGCTCTCGGACTGTCCTGGCCGGCCTCCACCGGTTTGCGAGACTATCAGCGAACCCTCGATCCCACCGATCCGCGACAAGCAGCGTTGATGCTGGAAATCCGCCATGCAAGCCCCGGCGCGTCCTACCAGCCCTATCAGGACGGCGTTGTCCCCTGGCATGAGGCCATGGCCGCCACCTATGCCCATGCGACAGCGCCACTCAGGCGACTTGCCGATCGCTATGTCGTGCGCTGCGCGCTGGCGATCGCCAACGGCCAGCCCGTGCCCCAGGCTGTCACGGACGCGTTCGCCAGGTTGCCGAAGGCGATGGGACGTGCCGATAGCCGCGCTTCGCAGATCAACCACGCGGCCATCGACCTTGCCGAGGCGGTCATGCTGGAGGGGCGCGAGGGTGAGACGTTCAAAGCCGTCGTCACCGACGTCGTCGACCATGGCGTGCGCGTTCAGCTTGCCGACATGCCTGTCGTTGCAAACGTAAAAGCCTCGGGGCTCAGACAGGGCGAAAATCTGAAGCTAAGGCTGGTCCTGGCTGATCCGGATCAACGCAGCATCGTCTTCGAACCTGTTTGACAGGCAGACGTTGCCCACTGTCTAGCGCACGGTCAGTCCAAAGCCCTGCATCAGGCGGCTGACGGCGAAATCCGCCTTGCCCGAGGTGAACACCGCTATATCGGGTTCGCCTTGCGGCAGCGCCCCATCGATGGGCGGCAGCAGCGAGAGGGCTCGCCGTGCGATCGCTTCGGCCGGATCGATCCAGTCGACCGGCCAGGGCGCGGTCTTGCGCATGCGATTGACCAGAAAGGGATAGTGCGTGCAGGCCAGCACGACGATATCGGTGCGCATACCGTCGCGCTCGATGAAGCATGGCGCGATCTCGGCGCGTACGGCCTCCTCGTCGACGAAGCCCTCGCGCATATAGGCTTCGGACAGGCCCGCCAACCTGTCGCTGCCGACCAGGCGGACATGGCATTTCTGCGCCCATTTGCTGATCAGGTCGCGCGTGTATTGCCGCTTCACCGTGCCCGGCGTCGCCAGCACCGAGACCAGGCCGGATCGCGTGCGCTCGGCCGCCGGCTTGACCGCAGGCACGGTGCCGACGAACGGATGACCGGGAAATCTTTCACGCAGCGCGTCGATCACCAGCGTCGAGGCGGTGTTGCAGGCGATGACCGAAATCGCCGGCGCGAAGCGGTCGAGCAATTTGGCGAACAGCTCCAGTATATGGGTCCGCAGTGCCGGCTCTTCCCAGGCGCCAAAGGGAAAAGCGGCATCGTCGGCGACATAGATGAAGCGCCGGTCGGGCATCAGGACGCGCGCCTCGCGCAGCACGGTGAGCCCGCCGACGCCGGAATCGAACATCAGGATCGGCTGGTCAGTCATTGTCTGTTCCCTTGCCGCCCAGCGGCGGCGTGTCGGTATCGTCGCCATTGGCGTCGGGGAGTTGATCAGCCGCATCCACCTTGCGAGCACGCGCGGCCGCCGCCGGCAATCGCCGGGGATCGTCGCCCGGAGAGCCGTCGCCGCGCGGCATGGCCGGCGAGAACCTGTCCAGCGACGAGATGATGCCGCGCAGCACCTTGAGCTCCGGTTCGGCAAAGCCCGCCCGCGTCAGCACGGCGCGCAGATTGTCGACCATCTTCGGCTTCTTCGGCGCAGGGCGGAAATAACCGCGCGCTTCCAATGCGCCTTCCAGATAGGCGAACAGGCCGTGCAATTCTTCCTTGCTTGCCGGCTTCATCTCCGGCCCCGAAAAATTGGTCCTGGTTTCGTCCTCCAGACCCGACTTCATCCACTCATAGGACATCAGCAAGGCCGCCTGGGCGATGTTGAGCGAGGAGAAATCCGGATCGACCGGGAAAGTGACGATTTCGTCGGCGAGGCCAACCTCGTCATTGTAGAGACCGAAGCGCTCGCGTCCGAACAGGATGCCGGTGCGCTGCCCCATTCCGTGACGGGCACGGAGCACCTTGCCCGCTTCCACCGGGCCGCGCACGGATTTGAAGCCGTCGCGCTGCCTGGCGGTGGTGGCGAAGACGAAGTTCAGGTCGGCGAGCGCCGAGGCCAGATCCTCGTAAACGGTGACGGCGTCGATGACATGGTCGGCACGGCTGGCGGCGGCGCGCGCCTTCTCACTCGGCCAGCCGTCACGCGGATTGACCAGGCGCAGCTCGACCAAGCCGAAATTGGCCATGGCGCGGGCGACCATGCCGATGTTCTCGCCGAGCTGCGGCTCGACCAGGATGATCGCCGGGCCGACGGCTGCGGGGTTAGCGGAATCTTTGGAGATGGGCATGATTGTCAATGAACTGCTGTTTGCGGCATTTCAGCGTCCCCTGCCATATTCGGCCGCGAAAATGAAGCATTCGCAAATGACGGCGGCCATGCCCTTACATTCGTGACCGATCGCCGTTTGCGTGGCCAAAAGCGCTTTGATATACGGGCGGCATCCCCCGGCCAACGCCACGCGGGCAAGGCCGTCCCAATCCCAGCAACGAGGCATTCTTTCCATGGCGAAGATCAAGGTGGCGAACCCGGTCGTCGAACTCGACGGCGACGAGATGACCCGCATCATCTGGCAGTTCATCAAGGACAAGCTGATCCACCCTTATCTCGACCTCAAGCTCGAATATTACGACCTCGGCATCGAGCACCGCGACGCAACCAACGACCAAGTGACCATCGATTCGGCCAATGCCATCAAGAAATACGGCGTCGGCGTCAAATGCGCGACCATCACCCCCGACGAGCAGCGCGTCGAGGAATTCAAGCTGAAGAAGATGTGGAAGTCGCCGAACGGCACCATCCGCAACATTTTGGGCGGCACCATCTTCCGCGAGCCGATCATCATGAAGAACGTGCCGCGACTGGTGCCCGGCTGGACCAAGCCGATCATCGTCGGCCGTCACGCCTTCGGCGACCAGTACCGCGCCACCGATTTCCGTTTCCCCGGCAAGGGCAAGCTGACGATCAAGTTCGTCGGCGAGGACGGCCAGGTGATCGAGCACGACGTGTTCGACGCGCCCGGCGCCGGTGTCGCCATGGCCATGTACAATCTCGACGAGTCGATCCGCGAGTTCGCCCGGGCGTCGCTGAACTACGGCCTGCTGCGCAACTACCCGGTCTACCTGTCGACCAAGAACACCATCCTCAAGGCCTATGACGGCCGCTTCAAGGATATCTTCCAGGAGGTCTACGAGCAAGAATTCGAGGCCGAGTTCAAGTCGAAGAAGCTGTGGTACGAACACCGCCTGATCGACGACATGGTGGCGTCGAGCCTGAAATGGTCGGGCGGCTATGTCTGGGCCTGCAAGAACTATGACGGGGACGTGCAGTCCGACACGGTGGCGCAAGGCTTTGGCTCGCTCGGCCTGATGACCTCGGTGCTGATGACGCCGGATGGCAAGACCGTCGAAGCCGAAGCCGCGCACGGCACCGTCACCCGCCACTACCGCCAGCACCAGAAGGGCGAGGAAACCTCGACCAATTCGATCGCCTCGATCTTCGCCTGGACGCGGGGTCTCGCGCACCGCGCCAAACTCGATGACAATTCCGAGCTGAAGCGTTTTGCCGAGACGCTGGAAAAGGTCTGCATCCAGACCGTCGAGTCCGGCTTCATGACCAAGGACCTGTCGCTCCTGATCGGCCCCGACCAGCCCTGGCTCTCCACCACCGGCTTCCTCGACAAGATCGACGAGAATTTGCAGAAGGCGATGGCGTAAGTACCGCGGTTCCAAATGCCGAAGGCTCCGAAAGGAGCCTTTGCTTTTTGGGGCCGGCGCATGCGAAGGGCTGACAGCATGACCAAGCCAATCCTCTACGGCGCGGACTACAGTGTGTATGTGCGCATCGCGCGGATGGCGCTGGAGGAGAAAGGCATCGACTACGAGCTGGTGCCGCTCGATGTCTTCGCCACCGACGGCATTCCCGCCTGGTATCTGGAACATCACCCGTTCGGCCGCATCCCGGCCTTCGAACATGACGGGTTCCGGCTCTTCGAGACGAATGCGATCGCGCGCTATGTCGATGAGGCTTTCGAGGGGCCGGCGCTGCAGCCGGCCGATGCGCGGGGCCGAGCGAGGATGGGCCAGATGACAGGTATGCTCGATGCCTATGGCTACAGGTCGATGGTCTGGGATGTTGCCGTCGAGCGGCTGGAGAAGGAGGCGCCCGACGAGGCGCTGATCGCCGACGGGCTGCGCCAGGCCGAAACGGTGCTCGGGGTGCTGACGTCGCTGAAGGCACAAGGGCCTTGGCTGCTTGGCGACCAGCTGACGCTGGCCGACCTGCATGCGGCGCCGATGATTGGCTATTTCGTCAAGGTCATCGAGGGGCGGGACTTGCTGGCGCGGTTTGCACTGGTCCAGGAGTGGTATGCGCGCGTGGCTGCCCGCCCAAGCTTTGCCCACACCGAAAAGGTTGGTTGACAAGTATCGGGATAACCGCTGGACAGCACCCCTCGGTCCGGCAGGACAGAGGCAGGCGCTGTCCTGCCAGCCTCGGACTAGCTCGTTGGCACGCCTAGCGCCTACCTAAATTCGCTAGGCTGCTTCCAGCGCCGCCTTCACCGCCGCTATCGCATCATTGGCCTTCGAGGCATCCGGACCACCGGCCTGGGCCATGTCGGGGCGGCCGCCGCCGCCCTGCCCGCCCAATGCGGCGGAGGCAACGCGCACCAGGTCGACGGCGCTGAAGCGGCTGACGAGATCATCGGTCACGGCGACCACGACGCTCGCCTTGTTGTCCTCGCCGGCGCCAACGAACACGACGACGCCAGAGCCCAACGAAGTCTTGCCTGCGTCGGCCAGCGGCTTCAGGTCCTTCGGCGAGACCCCTGAAACCGCCTTGCCGAGGAAGCCGACGCCAGCCACGATCTCGTTGGCGGCCGGGGCATCGGCAGGCGACCCGCCGCCCAGCGCCAGCTTCTTGCGCGCTTCGGTCAGGTCCTTCTCGAGCTTCTTGCGCTCTTCGAGCAGCGCTTCGACACGCGCTGGCACATCCGCCGGCGAGATCTTCAGCGTGGCGGCGGCCGCTTTCAGCCGCCGGTCCTGCTCGTCGAGATGTTTGCGCGCGGCTTCGCCGGTCAACGCCTCGATGCGGCGCACGCCAGCGGCGACCGCACCGTCCGAGACGATGCGCACCAGGCCGATATCACCGGTCGCCCTGACATGCGTGCCGCCGCAGAGCTCGACCGAGTAGGGCCGGTTGGCCTTGGCGCCATGGACGCCCGTGCCCATCGACACGACCCGCACCTCATCGCCATACTTCTCGCCGAACAGCGCCATGGCGCCTTCGGCGATGGCGTCGTCGACCGACATCAGGCGCGTGGTCACCGGGCTGTTCTGGACGACGATCTCGTTGGCCATGCGCTCGACCTCTTCGAGCTCCTCGGCTGAAATCGGCTTGTTGTGCGAGATGTCGAAGCGCAGGCGCTCGGGCGCGACCAGCGAGCCTTTTTGCGCGACATGGGTGCCCAGCACCTCGCGCAGCGCCTCATGGATCAGATGTGTCGCGGAGTGATTGGCGCGCAGCCTGGAGCGCCTGGCATGATCGACCTTCAGTTCGACCGCGGCCCCCAACTTGACCGTGCCTCTCGCCACCTTGCCCAGATGCACGAACAGACCATCGGCCTTTTTCTGCGTATCGGAGATCTCGACCGAGAACCCCTCACCCGAGATGACGCCGGTGTCGCCCATCTGGCCGCCGGATTCGCCATAGAACGGGGTCTGGTTGACGACCACGACGACCGCATCGCCCTTGGCGGCGCTGTCGACGGTCTTGCCGTCCTTGACCAGCGCCTGAATGAGGCCTTCGGCCTGCTCGGTTTCGTAGCCGAGGAATTCGGTGGCGCCCGTCTTTTCACGCACGGAGAACCAAACCGTCTCGGTGGCGGCCTCGCCGGACCCGGCCCAGTGCTTGCGCGCCTCCGCCTTTTGCTGCTCCATCGCATTCGTGAACCCGGCAAGATCGACCGAAATGCTGCGCTGCCGCAGCGCGTCCTGCGTCAGGTCGAGCGGGAAGCCATAGGTGTCGTAGAGCTTGAATGCGGTCTCGCCATCCAGCATGTCGCCGGCGCCGAGCTTCTCCGTCGCCTCGGACAGCAGTCCGAGGCCGCGCACCAGCGTCTTGCGGAAGCGGGTCTCCTCGAGTTTCAGGGTCTCGGTAATCATCGTTTCGCCGCGGACCAGTTCCGGATAGGCCTGGCCCATCTCGCGCACCAAGGCCGGCACCAGTTTCCACATCAACGGATCGCGGGCGCCGAGCAGCTGCGCATGGCGCATGGCGCGGCGCATGATGCGGCGCAGCACATAGCCGCGGCCTTCATTCGACGGCAGCACACCGTCGGCAACCAGGAAGGAGGATGAGCGCAGGTGATCGGCAATGACGCGATAGGACGCAACCGTTTCCGCGTCGGGCGCGCGCCCAAGCGCGGAGGACGCCGCATCGATCAAATGACGGAACAGGTCGGTCTCGAAGACGCTTTCCACCCCTTGCAGGATGGATGCCATGCGCTCCAGGCCCATGCCGGTGTCGATCGACGGACGCGGCAGGTCGACGCGCTCCTCTTTCGTCACCTGCTCATACTGCATGAACACCAGGTTCCAGAATTCGAGGAACCGGTCGCCGTCCTCCTCCGGACTGCCGGGCGGGCCGCCCCAGATGTGCTCGCCACGGTCGATGAAGATTTCCGAGCAGGGGCCGCAGGGTCCCGTGTCGCCCATCGCCCAGAAATTGTCCGAGGTCGCGATGCGGATGATGCGATCGTCGGAAAAACCGGCGATCTTCTTCCAGAAGCCGGCCGCCTCATCGTCCGTGTGATAGACGGTGACCAGCAGCTTGTCCTTCTTCAGTCCGAACTCCCTGGTGATGAGGTTCCAGGCAAGCTCGATGGCGCGCTCCTTGAAATAGTCGCCGAAGGAAAAATTGCCGAGCATCTCGAAGAAGGTCAGGTGGCGCGCGGTATAGCCGACATTGTCGAGATCATTGTGCTTGCCGCCGGCGCGAACGCTTTTCTGGGCCGTGGTGGCACGCGAATAGGGCCGCTTCTCCAAACCGGTGAAGACGTTCTTGAACTGCACCATGCCGGCATTGGTGAACATCAAGGTCGGATCGTTGCGCGGCACGAGCGGGCTCGAGGCCACGACCTCGTGGCCTTCCTTGCGGAAATAGTCGAGAAAGGTCGACCGGATCTCGTTCACGCCACTCATGGATACTGCCTTTTCAAGAGAGCCGCCGGCCAGACCGGCGGGAGATGGCTCAGTGTTTTCTAGAAGATGGAGTTGGCCTTTTAGCCGTAGCTCTTGACCCTGTCCAGAAACACGGAATTGGGCCAATTCACGCTTCGCACCGGCATTTGCGCGGGCACGCAAACGAAAACCGCCGGCGCGAAGGCCGGCGGTTTTGAACGCGGTACTAAAGAACTCTGTTACTTAAGCATCGGATAATAGGCTGGATTTATGGCCAAACTCTGGCGCTGCCCTACATCGCGCCGGCTTCGTCCTCAAAACCGTCATCGCCATTGCCCTCTGAACCACCATTCTCGAGGAATTTTTCGGCGATCAGTCCGGCATTCTGCCTGAGCGCCAGTTCTATCTCGCGCGCAGTGTCCGGATTGTCGCGCAGGAACAGTTTCGCATTCTCGCGGCCCTGGCCGAGACGTTGCGAATTGTAGGAGAACCAGGCGCCCGACTTCTCGACCACGCCGGCCTTGACGCCGAGATCGACCAGTTCGCCGGTCTTGGAGACGCCCTCGCCATACATGATGTCGAATTCGACCACCTTGAAGGGCGGCGCCAGCTTGTTCTTGACCACCTTGACGCGGGTCTGGTTGCCGACGACTTCGTCGCGATCCTTGACCGAGCCGATACGGCGGATGTCGAGGCGTACGGAAGCGTAGAATTTCAGCGCGTTGCCGCCGGTCGTCGTTTCGGGCGAGCCGAACATGACGCCGATCTTCATGCGGATCTGGTTGATGAAGATGACCATGGTGTTGGAGCGCGAGATCGATGCGGTGAGCTTGCGCAGCGCCTGGCTCATCAGGCGGGCCTGCAGGCCAGGCAGCGAATCGCCCATCTCGCCCTCGATTTCGGCGCGCGGCGTCAGCGCCGCCACCGAATCGACCACCAGCACATCAATGGCGCCGGAACGCACCAGCGTGTCGCAGATCTCCAGCGCCTGCTCGCCGGTGTCGGGCTGCGAGATCAGCAGGTTTTCAAGATCGACGCCGAGCTTGCGGGCATAGACCGGATCGAGCGCGTGTTCGGCATCGACGAAGGCGCAGATGCCGCCCTTCTTCTGGGCTTCGGCCACGGTATGCAGGGCCAGCGTCGTCTTGCCCGAGCTTTCCGGCCCGTAGATCTCGATGATGCGGCCGCGCGGCAGGCCACCGACGCCGAGCGCGATGTCGAGGCCGAGCGAACCGGTAGGCACCGTTTCGATCTCGACGACCTGCTCGTTGGCGCCGAGCCGCATGATCGAGCCCTTGCCGAAAGCCCGCTCGATTTGCGACAGCGCCGCATCCAGAGCCTTTGATTTGTCCACTGCCTTATCCTCTACCAGCCGCAAAGAATTCTGAGCCATGATACATCACCCCTTGGTCGTCAATGAAGGCCGGACAATCCGTAATCCCTGGCATTTTGTACCTTTTTTGTTCTCATTTGGCAAGGGGTGACAACCAATTGAAAAACAATCGATATCCGGATTTGTTCTTTTTTTGTCTTGCCAAGCCGGTCAGGAACTGGCTCCGCATTGGGCCAGCCGGCCCCGGCATTCCGCCCGGCCGAATCGCCGTCTTGCGTGCGAAGCTCTGTCGCGCACTCCAGCGCTTGTGCGGCTACAACAACAAAGGTCATATCGCCGCCATGGTGAAATCAGCGAAGATACTGGCCGTGGGCGGCGCCCATATCGACCGGCGTGGCCAGGTATCCGGTCCTTACGTGCCGGCCGCCTCCAATCCCGGCACGATGCGCGAGGATGTCGGCGGTGGCGTCTTCAACGCCCTGCGCGGCATGGTGCGGCGCGGCCTCTCCGCGTCCCTGCTTTCGGTGCGCGGCGGCGATGCGGCGGGAGATACGGTTTCACGGGCCATCGCCGAGGCGGGCGTCGCCGATCTGTCGGCGGTGTTTCTCGACCGTACCACGCCGAGCTACACGGCTCTGATCGACCGCGAGGGCGAATTGATCGTCGGCTTTGCCGATATGGCGCTGTACGACCTGGCCTTTCCCAAACAGATCAAGCGTTCCAAGATCCGCCAGGAGGTGGCTGCCGCCGATGCCATCCTGTGCGACGCCAATCTGCCGTCGGCAGCGCTGGAGCGGCTGCTTTTGCTCGCCGCCGGCAAACCGGTTTTCGCCATCGCGATTTCGCCGGCCAAGGTGACGCGGCTGATACCGGTGCTCGACGGGCTGGCCCAGCTCTTCATGAACCGGCGGGAGGCCGTGGTGCTGGCTGGCGTCCATGCAGATGCCGCCGAGCGGGAGATGATCGACGGGTTGCGATGCAGCGGTCTTGCCAGCGGCGTGGTCACGGCAGGCGGTGGCCCTGTGCTGGGTTTCGACAGCACAGGCGCTTTTTCGATCATGCCTCCAGCTCCCAGAAAAGTCGCCGATGTCACCGGCGCCGGCGACGCGCTCGCGGGTGCGACGGTCGCGGCGCTGCTGCGCGGCCTGCCGCTGCGCCAGGCCCTGCGCGAAGGCGTCGCGGCGGCGACGCTGACCATCGAGAGCGCCAACGCGGTGCCCGAATTCTCCGCGGCGAGCTTCGCGGAAGCGCTGGCCCTTGTGCCGGATGCCAGGGAAGTGGCATGAGACCGGCAAATTCATGACGCAGCAAAGCTTGCGCTGTCCTGATGGATGCGCCGCATTCCGGATTGGAGATCAGAAATGACGCCAGAGACCGCCCGCCCTTTCATCGATATCCATGCACCGGTGGCGCAGGCCCTGGCCGCCGGGCGTCCTGTGGTGGCGCTCGAAAGCACCATCATCACCCATGGCATGCCCTATCCCGACAATGGCGCCATGGCGGCCAATGTCGAAAAAATCATCGCTGACGGCGGCGCCGTGCCAGCGACGATCGCCGTGGTCAACGGCCGCATCAAGGTCGGGCTTTCGGACGGCGAACGCGAATCGCTGGCGATGACGGGTGACGCCATGAAGCTGTCGCGCGCCGATCTCGGCTTCGCCGTCGCGCAAGGCCGCACCGGGGGCACCACGGTCGCCGCGACCATGATCGCGGCTGACATGGTCGGGATAAAGGTGTTCGCCACCGGCGGCATTGGCGGCGTGCACAAGGGCGCGGAAAAGAGTTTCGACATCTCGGCCGACCTCGACGAACTGGCGCGCACGCCGGTCATCGTCGTCTCGGCCGGCGCCAAGGCCATTCTGGACATCGAAAAGACGCTGGAAGTGCTGGAGACGCGCGGCGTGCCCGTCGTCGGCCATGGCTGCGAGACGATGCCGGCCTTCTGGTCGCGGCAGTCGCCGTTCCGCGCGCCATTGACCTTGCACAGGCCGGAAGACATCGCGCATTTCTACCAGACGCGCCTGGCTCTGGGACTTAGCGGCGGCTTGCTGGTCGCCAATCCGGTGCCGGAAAACCACGAAATCCCCGCTGAAGAAATGGCCGGCTACATCGAAGCCGCACAAAAGGCCGCCGAAGCCCTTAACGTCACCGGCAAGTCGGTGACGCCGTTCCTGCTGGGAAAAATCCTCGAACTCACGGGCGGCCGCAGCCTGAAGACCAACATCGCGCTGGTCGAGAACAATGCACGGCTGGCGGCGGAGATTGCGAAGGCGCTGTAGGTCAGCGCCGCGAAGATCCCCCTCAGCCGGATTGCCAAGACCGAATTGCCAAGAGAAATTCGGGGCAATCCTACCTCTCCCCGAGGGGAGAGGAGTTGGCGCCGCCGACGTCGACCTCTTCTCCCCTTGGGGAGAAGGTGGCCGCGAAGCGGCCGGATGAGGGGGCGGCCTGGTGCCCTGCCTATATCTACTTTCCCGCCCGTCGTCCGGCCTCGTAAGCCCGCCGCGCCCACACCGTCATCTCGTCGGGATCGTCGAAGGCACTGTCGGGAATGCTCCAGTAGGGCATGGCGACGAGCTTGCCGTGGCGCGTTCCGGTATAGGTCCATTGCCGGCAGCCGGCGGCCTCGAAATCGGGCACGCTCTGCTCGTCGGCTTTCAGCATTAATTCACCGCGAATGACAACGGCGATGATGACATCGTCGAAATAGATGCCCTTGCCGCCGAAGAGTTTGCGGATGCTGACCGGGCCCAGGCCTTCGAAAAGTTCGGCGATGCGTTCATTGTCCATGCCGCGATCATGTCACCGGCATTTGACATTGTCATCGCGCAGCCGAAATCATGCTGACAGGTTGTGAACATTCCGTCGGAGTCGTTTCGTCATGCCGCTTCTGCTCAAAGGATCCTGTCGCTGCAACGCCGTGCGTTTCGAGGTGGAAAGCCACACGCCCGTTCCGTTCATGCTCTGCTACTGCTCGATCTGCCGCAAGCAGCAGGGTGGCGGCGGTTTCGCCATCAATCTCGGCGCCGATTACGCAACGTTGAACATCCGGGGCAAGAGAAATCTTGGCGTCTACCGGGCCGAGATCGAGGACGATGAGCATCCCCGTTGCGAGGTCTCGACCGGCGAACGCAATTTTTGCCGCAAATGCGGGTCGGCGCTCTGGCTCTACGATCCGACCTGGCCGGAACTGGTGCATCCCTTCGCCTCGGCGATCGACAGCGACCTGCCCGTTCCGCCCGAGAAGGTGCATCTGATGCTGAAGTACAAGGCGAACTGGGTCGAGCCTGATGTTGGGCCGAAGGACAAAGTCTTCGACGTCTATCCCGAAGAATCGATCGCCGACTGGCACAAGCGGACAGGCATGTGGGGTGGATTAGCTTCCTTCACCCAGTTTAAGGGGCGAAGGGAAGATCAGGCCGAAGCGCGTGCTTCGGCCAGCGCCTTCAGATCGGCCGGCTTCAGTTCGACGGATTCACCGCAGCCGCAGGCCGAGCTCTGGTTCGGATTGTGGAAGGTGAAGCCGGTGCGCAGCGTCGTCTGCTCGAAATCCATTTCGGTGCCAAACAGGAACAGGGCGGCCTCGGGCGCGACATAGACATTGGCGCCGTCGCGCTCGATGTGGTCGTCCTTGGTGTTGGGCTCGGTCACCAGATCGACCGTGTATTCCATGCCGGCGCAGCCGCCCTTCTTGATGCCAAGGCGAATGCCATGCGCGTTCTCGCGAGTCGCGACGATCTCGCGCACCCGGTCGGCGGCCTTTTCGGTCATCGTAATGACGGCAAAGCGTCCCATGTTTTTCCTTCTCCATTCCATGCAGGTTCAAGGCCTGCCGAATGATTCCTCACCTAAAATGGTGAAGTTTTACCACTGGCGCAAGTGTACCAGGCTCAGCGCTAGTACCAGCCCACCGCGACCTGCGCCTCTTCCGACATGCGGTCGGGCGTCCAGGGCGGATCGAAAGTCATGTTGACCTCGACCCCGGACACGCCTTCGATGGCGCCCACCGCGTTCTCCACCCAGCCGGGCATTTCGCCGGCCACCGGGCAGCCCGGCGCGGTCAGCGTCATGTCGATCTTGACCGAGCGGTCGTCCTCGATGTCGATCTTGTAGACGAGGCCGAGCTCGTAGATGTCGGCCGGGATTTCCGGGTCGTAGACCGTCTTCAGGGCAGAGACGATGTCGTCGGTCAGTCGCGCCAGTTCGTCCGCGGGGATGGCCGAGGCGGAAACGACGCTGTTGCCGGCCGATACGGTCTCTGCGGTGGTGCTCACATCATCCATCGTCGTCACCCGAAAAACTTGCGCGCTTTTTCAAGCGCCTCGGCCAAAGCGTCGACTTCGGCCCTGGTATTATACATGCCGAACGATGCCCTGCATGTGGAGGTTACGCCAAAGCGTTTCAACAGCGGTTGCGCGCAATGGGTGCCTGCGCGGACAGCCACGCCTTGCCTGTCTATCACCATCGAGACGTCATGGGCATGAATACCTTGCAGCTCGAAGGAGATGATGGCGCCCTTGCCAGGCGCATCACCGAAGATGCGCAGCGAATTGATGGCGCGCAGCCGTTCGTGGGCATAGATCTTGAGGTCTTCTTCGTGCGCCGCGATGCGCTCGCGGCCGACAGAGTCCATGTAGTCGAGCGCCGCACCCAGCCCGATCGCCTGCACGATCGGCGGCGTGCCCGCCTCGAAGCGGTGCGGCGGATCGTTGTAGGTGACGATGTCTTCCGTGACCTCCTCGATCATCTCGCCGCCGCCCATGAAGGGCCGCATGCCGGCGAGACTATCCTTCTTGCCATAGAGCACGCCGATGCCCGAGGGGCCGTAGACCTTGTGGCCGGTGAAGACGAAGAAATCGCAATCGAGATCCTGAACGTCCACGGCCATGTGCACGGCGCTCTGGCTGCCGTCGACGAGTACGGGAATGCCGCGCGCATGCGCGATCCGGACAATCTCCTTGATCGGCGTCACCGTGCCAAGCGCATTCGACATCTGCGTGATGGCGACCAGCTTCGTCCTGTCGGTCAGGCGCTTTTCGAATTCCTCGATGTGGAAGACGCCGAGGTCGTCGACCGGCACCCAGACCAGCTTGGCGCCCTGCCGTTCGCGGATGAAATGCCAGGGAACGATGTTGGAATGATGCTCCATGATCGACAGCACGATCTCGTCGCCCTCGCCGATATTGGGCATGCCATAACCATAAGCAACGGTGTTGATCGCCGAGGTCGTGTTCGAGGTAAAGACGATGTTGTCGGTGCTTGGCGCGTTGAGGAAACGGCGCACCGTTTCCCGCGCCTTCTCATAAGCGTCGGTGGCGGCATTGGAGAGGAAATGCAGGCCGCGATGAACGTTGGCGTATTCCTGGGAATAGGCGTGCTGGATCGCATCGAGCACGACCTGCGGCTTCTGTGCCGAGGCGCCGTTGTCGAGATAGACCAGCGGCTTGCCATAGACTTCACGCGACAGGATCGGGAAATCATGGCGGATCGCCTCGACGTCGTAGAAATCTCCGATCTTGCCTGGAGCGTTCATCAGGATCACCCGTGCGTCACAAACCACTCATCAAGCCGCGCTTCCAGCGCCTCGACGATCGCTTCGTCGTCCAGCTCCTCGATCACTTCCGCCACGAAGGCTTTGACGAGCAACCCCCGCGCGCTCTTTTCGTCGACGCCGCGCGCCATCAGGTAGAACAAATGGTCGTGGTCGATCTCCGTGACAGTCGCGCCATGGCCGCAGATGACGTCGTCGGCGAAGATTTCAAGCTCCGGCTTGGTCGAGAACTCGCCATCGTCCGACAAAAGCAGCGTGTTGCAGGCCATCTTGGCGTTGGTCTTCTGCGCATATTGGTGAACGTTGATGCGACCCTGGAACACGCCCCGCGCCTTGCCCGTCACCACATTGCGGATGACCTCCGTCGATGTCGTATGCGGCACGGCATGGTCGAGCACCATGGTGACATCGGTATGGGTGTCGCCGGCCAGAAGATTGATGCCGCGCAGCTTGAAGTCGGCGCCTTCGCCCGTCGTCTTGATCATGATCTCCTGGCGCACCAGCCTGCCGCCGGCGTTCATGACGAACAGCGTCAGTTTCGCATTCTTGCCGATATGGGCCTTGAACTGCGCCAGGTGTGTCGCCGTCTCCGGCTGCTCCTGGACGATCAACCAGGTCACCTCGGCGCCCTCGCCGAGCACGAGCTGGCTGACCGAGCTCGTCAGCGCAGCGCCCTCGCCGGCCTGACGCTCGACGATGACCGCCTTGGCGCCGGCGCCGACACGCACCGGCAAGCGCACATGGGTCTGGCCACCCGCCTGCAGGTTCTGCAGCTCGACCGGCCTTTCCAGTTCGGCGCCATCGGCGATGTCGACGAAAAAGCCGTCGGCGACGAAAGCGGTGTTCAGCGCACCAATGGCATCGTCACTGCCATAGGGGTCGAGCCCCGGCGCGATGCTGCCGTCGGTCAGCTTTTCGGACAGACGCTGGACGCTGACACCCTCGACGTCCGGCGCCTTGGCGCTCGACACGCCGTTCAACAGAGCGAGAACCGTCGAACCGTCGACGATTGGCGCGATGGCTTTCGCTGCGGCGGCCGGATCGAAGTCCGGCACCGCATTCAAAAGCCGGCGCAGATCGGTGTAGTGCCAGGACTCGATGCGACGCGTCGGCAGGCCGTGCTTGATCGCTTCGATGGCGTCGTCGCGCTTCAGCATCACCGCGCCGTCGCCCGGCAGCAGCGACAGCCGGTCGCCGAAGGCGTCGATCAACGCTGTCTCGGCCGGTGTCCGCTGCGGTTGTGTGTGCATATTCATCAGTCTCGCCTGTCTTTTGGAACAAAATGACTTGGCATCTCAAGCGGCTTCGCCGATCACACCGGCATAGCCATTGGCCTCGAGGTCGAGCGCCAGCGACTTGTCGCCCGACTTGATGACCTGGCCCCTGTAGAGCACGTGCACGCTGTCCGGCACGATGTGTTCGAGCAGGCGCTGGTAATGGGTGATGACCAGGAAAGCCCGGTCCGGCGAACGCAGCGCGTTGACGCCATCCGAGACAATCTTCAGCGCGTCGATGTCGAGGCCGGAATCGGTCTCGTCGAGCACGCAGAGTTTCGGCTCCAGGAGCTTCATCTGCAGGATTTCGGCGCGCTTCTTCTCGCCGCCGGAGAAACCGACGTTGAGCGGCCGCTTCAGCATCGCCATGTCCATGCTGAGCGATGCGGCGGCTTCCTTCACGCGCTTCAGGAATTCCGGGATTTTCAGCGGTTCCTCGCCACGCGCCTTGCGCTGCTCGTTCATCGCTACTTTCAGGAATTCCATGGTGGCGACGCCCGGTATCTCCATCGGATACTGGAAGGCGAGGAAGATGCCTGACGTGGCGCGCTCGGCCGGATCCATTTCGAGGATCGACTGGCCGTTGTAGAGGATGTCGCCCTCGGTCACCTCATAGTCCTCGCGGCCGGCGAGGATATAGGACAGGGTCGATTTGCCCGAGCCGTTCGGCCCCATGATGGCGGCAACCTCGCCGGCTTTCACCGTCAGGTTCAAGCCACGGATGATTTCGGTGCCGTCATCGACGATGCGGGCATGCAGGTTCTTGATCTCAAGCATTTTCGTTTCCTGAATATTTGTCTGGGCCGGTCAGCCCACCGAGCCTTCCAGCGAGATGCCGATCAGCTTCTGCGCTTCGACCGCGAATTCCATCGGCAGCTGCTGGATGACGTCCTTGACGAAGCCGTTGACGATCAGTGCGATCGCCTCTTCCTCTGGGATGCCGCGTTGCATGACGTAGAACTTCTGGTCCTCGGAGATCTTCGAGGTCGTCGCTTCGTGCTCGAATTGCGCGGTCGAGTTCTTGGCTTCCATGTAGGGCACGGTGTGCGCGCCGCACTGGTCGCCGATCAGCAGCGAGTCGCAGTTGGTGAAGTTGCGGGCGTTGGTCGCCTTGCGGTGCGCCGAGACCTGGCCGCGATAGGTGTTCTGCGAGAAGCCGGCGGCGATGCCCTTGGAGATGATGCGGCTCGACGTGTTCTTGCCGAGATGGATCATCTTGGTACCGCTATCGACCTGCTGGTAGCCGTTCGAGACGGCGATCGAATAGAACTCGCCCGAGGAATCGTCACCGCGCAGGATGCAGCTCGGGTATTTCCAGGTGATCGCCGAGCCGGTCTCGACCTGCGTCCACGAAATCTTCGAACGGTCGCCACGGCAGTCGCCGCGCTTGGTGACGAAGTTGTAGATGCCGCCCTTGCCTTCGGCATCGCCGGGGTACCAGTTCTGCACCGTCGAATATTTGATCTCGGCATCGTCGAGCGCGACCAGTTCGACCACTGCGGCGTGAAGCTGGTTCTCGTCGCGCTGCGGCGCCGTGCAGCCCTCGAGATAGGAAACGTAAGCCCCCTCCTCGGCGATGATCAGCGTGCGCTCGAACTGGCCGGTGTTCTTCTCGTTCATGCGGAAATAGGTCGACAGCTCCATCGGGCAGCGCACGCCCTTGGGCACGAAGACGAACGAACCGTCGGTGAAGACGGCCGAATTCAGCGTGGCGTAGAAATTGTCGGAGGTCGGCACGACCGAACCGAGATATTTCTGCACCAGCTCCGGATGTTCGCGGATCGCTTCCGAGATCGAGCAGAAGATGACGCCGGCCTGCGCCAGTTCCTTCTTGAAGGTGGTGACGACGGAGACGGAATCGAACACGGCGTCGACGGCGACGCGGCCTGATTTGTAGACGTTGTCGCTGACTTCCTCGAGGTCCGAGGCGTCGGTCTTCTGCACGCCGGCGAGGATTTCCTGCTCCTTCAACGGAATGCCGAGTTTCTCGTAAACCTTCAATATCTCGGGATCGACGTCGCTGAGCGAAGTCGGTCCTGGCGTGCTCTTGGGCGCCGCGTAATAGTAGATGTCCTGGAAATCGATCTTGGGATAGTCGACGCGCGCCCAGGTCGGCTCTTCCAGCGTCAGCCAGCGGCGATAGGCTTCGAGGCGCCATTCCAGCATCCAGGACGGCTCGTCCTTCTTGGCCGAAATGAAACGGATGATGTCTTCGCTCAGGCCCTTGGGAGCCTTGTCGACGGCGATCTCGGTCTGGAATCCGTATTTGTATTGGTCGACGTCGATCTTTCGGACCCGATCGATCGTGTCCTGCACAGCAGGCATATGCGTTCTCCATCCACGCCGGGGTCAAGGCCCGACAGTTTTCAAACTATGGCACCACCAAATGAACGCCCGAGCAGCGTCCGCGGCAGCGTAAGTTCCATATAGTGCGCCTCGACCGGAAATTCACCCGGCCAATATGAAACGCACGGCTCTACCAGGCCGAAGCCCAAATCCGTTTTTCTCAAGCATCGGATTCCGATGCTCCAACCGCTACGCGGCCTTCTCTCTGCCCGCCCTCCGCGCGGCGATGCCTGCCAGCGCGGCGCGGAACAGTTCGATGTCCTCGGCGCCGGTCTCTGCACCGACCGATACGCGCAGGGCGCCAAGGCTGTCACCGTGCCCCATGGCCTTGAGCACATGGCTCGGTCCGACCTTGCCCGACGAGCAGGCGGAGCCGGCGGAAAGCGCCACGCCCGCCAGATCGAAGGCGATCTGGGCGGTTTCGGCTTTGACCCCGGGAATAGCGAAGAATGTCGTGTTGGCAAGCCTTGGTGCACCGGCTCCGAAGATTTCGACGTCCGGCACCAGGGTCTTGATGATGGTTTCAACCTCGTCGCGACGCTGACGCACGGCACCGATGGTGTTCAGCCGGGCCAGGGTTTCCCGCGCAGCGGCGCCAAAACCGACGATGCCAGGCAGGTTTTCGGTGCCGCCACGGTGGCTCTTTTCCTGGCCGCCACCATTGATCAGCGGCCTCGGCATCATCAGGTCGGCAGCGGCAACGAAGGCGCCAGCGCCCTTGGGGCCGCCGAGCTTGTGCGAGGACAGAATCACATAGTCGGCATATCCAGCCGACATATCGATGGAAACGCGGCCCGCGGCCTGGACCGCGTCGACGACAAGAATGCCGCCCGCCGCCCTGACGATCTCCGCGATGCGATCGGTCGGCTGGATGACGCCAGTTTCGTTGTTGGCGGCGTGGATCGCGACCAAGGGCAAGCCATCGGCCTTGTCGTGACCGGCCAACGCCGCCATCAAGGCGTCGAGATTGACGATGCCATCGGCGCCGACACCGATCCGCGTCACCAGGTCTGCCGGGAAGCGTCCACCATTCAGCAGGCACGGATGGTCGGCCTCGCACACGTAGAGCCGGCTCATGCGAATGGCGCCGCGCCCCATCTGCCAGTCCGGCCTCAGAAGCGTCGATGCGGCCTCGGTCGCGCCCGAAGTGAAGACGACATGTTCGGCCTTGCCGTTGACCAGCGCCGCCACGTCGCGCCTGGCATTGTCGATCAGCCTGCGCGCGGCGCGCCCTTCGGCATGGACCGACGAGGGATTGGCCGCATCAAACGCCGCGACCATGGCCTCGCGCGCCGCAGAAAGCAGCGGCGCACTGGCATTATAGTCGAGATAAGCGCGTATCGCGGCCATTTTCGTCCAGTTCTTCCCGTCAGAAGCCATTCCGCCGACGTATGGCGTTATTTCCTTGAAATTCCAAGGCAAGCCGTCCTATTTACGCGGCTTGCGGCGAGGCGATCGGGCGATTGCGTTTCGGCCACCCAGTTTTGAACAATTCTAAACTAGCTTCTAGGAAGACGCTCGCCCTGCGTCAAGGTCTGTGGAAGCGGAGCCAGAGGAAGAGTGTTCCGGGCGCCGCGCACTTGTATATGTCACGTGGAGTATTTCATGCCTGAGGTCATTTTCACCGGTCCTGCCGGCCGTCTGGAGGGACGCTACCAGCCCTCGAAGGAAAAGAGCGCGCCGATTGCCATCGTGTTGCATCCGCATCCGCAGTTCGGCGGCACGATGAACAACAAGATCGTCTATGACCTCTTCTACATGTTCCAGAAGCGTGACTTCACCACGCTGCGCTTCAATTTCCGCGGCATCGGCCGCAGCCAGGGCGAATTCGACCATGGCACCGGCGAGTTGTCGGACGCAGCGGCGGCGTTGGACTGGGTGCAGTCGCTGCATCCGGATTCCAAGAGCTGCTGGGTGGCCGGCTACTCCTTCGGATCCTGGATCGGCATGCAGCTCCTGATGCGCCGGCCCGAGATCGAAGGCTTCATCTCGATCGCGCCGCAGCCCAACACCTATGATTTCTCGTTCCTGGCGCCCTGCCCGTCCTCGGGCCTGATCATCCATGGCGATGCCGACAAGGTGGCGCCGCCGAAGGACGTGCAAGGCCTGGTCGACAAGCTGCACACGCAAAAGGGCATCACCATCACGCAGAAGACCCTGCCCGGCGCCAACCATTTCTTCGCCAACGACGCCGATGTGCTGATCGAGGAATGCGCCGACTATCTCGATCGCCGGCTAGCCGGTGAATTGTCCGATCCGCGACCGAAGCGGCTGAGGTAAGACATCGGGCGATCCGTATTCGCCGGGCTAAGGGCGGGCGGGCAATGCCCGCCTCCTCTGCGTAAGGCTGCCGCGGCGTGGTTTATCCGGCACCGACCTATTTTTCCGGGGCGACCAGCCGGAACGATGCCTTGCGGACCGGCAATCCTGAAGGTGCCGGCCGGAAGATGAAGCCGAGCCTGGCAAAGACCAGTCCGCACGCCAGCGCGAAGGCGCAGCCGAGGCCGAAGCCGGCAACGGTGTCGCTCGGATAGTGCGCGCCGACGAAGACCCTGGTCGAGGCGATGCAGGCCGTGACCACCAAAGCGATGTACCAACGCCGCGGAAACAGAAGCAGCAGGATACCGAACACGGCGCCCATCGTCGTGGCATGGCCGGAGGGAAAGCCGGCAAAGCGCGCATCGAAGGCAAAAGGGTGCAGCGCAAGGACGCCAAAATCCTGGAAGTAGAGCGGGCGGGCCCTGCCAATGGCATATTTCAGGACATTGACGGTGAGGCCGGACAGGCCAACCGCGCTCAGCACCAGGAAAGCCAGACAGGTCCAACTGTAGACCAGCATCAGCGCGCGCCGCGAAAGGCTTCGCCAATCCGTCAGGTTGGCCGCGACAAGCAGAAGCGCGGACGGAATAAGATACCAGCCGCCCAGCCCGAACTGCGTGAAGAACTCGGCAAGCCTGGCCACATCGGGCGACCATTGACCATGCGCCACCCCCGCCGGCGTATCGAGACGAACAAAGGCTGCTGCCGTCAGAAAGACCCAGACCAGGCCCCACGCCCACCATGAGATGTTGGGATAGCGAGCGGGGCGAACGGCAAGGCGCCGTCTTGCGAGTTGCAGGGTGTCGCGAAAATTGCCGAGGGATCGGCGTCCTATCCCGAGGAGCGAGCTGGAAACGGGTGGGCGCGATTTCACGAGCATTGGGAACACGACGCCATCATCGAAGTCATTGGCTCACACGATAAAGACCGAGCGACAGTTTGTCTCCCGATGAGTAGTTGAGGCCGTCGACTTCGGCGACGCGGTTGGCCGACTTGCCTTGCACGGACAGCATGCCATTCAATTTCTGTTCGTCACCGATCGGCACCAGGCCCAAGGAGCAAGCAGGATCGGCGAGCAGATGCTCCGCCACGCCACCGACATCGGTCAGCACCGTCTTCGTGCCGACCAGGAATACCAGGCTAGGCTCCTGATAGCGCGCCGAGGCCAGCACGGTCGTGTCGCAAGGTTTGTTGGCGCGCACGGCTTCCTTGATCGCCGGGCTCAGCCAGATCGGCTTCAGGGACGGGGCGATGACACCGAACAGCAAGGCATAGGTGATGCCCGCACAGGCGGCGGTTGCGCCGATGCGGGGCAGCGGCACCTGCAACTGTCGTGAGAAGGCGAGGTAGCCGGCGCAAAGCGCTGACGCTGCCGCCGGGATGCTCCACCACGAGAAGCTGTGCGTAAGGTAGATCGGTGCCCCGATGCAGACCGCCGCCAAGCCGAGGCTGACCACCACCAGACCGAATGCGGTCGACCACCACAGCCACTGCTGCCAGCGCTTGAGCGGCGCATTGGCGTCCTGCGGCTGCAGGGTCAACAGCCAGCCGATCAGCAGCGCCATGCCGGGATAGGCCGGCAGGACGTAGTGCGGCAGCTTGGTCGGGATGAGTTCGAACACGAGCCAGAACGGAATGTACCATGCCAGGCAAAAGCGCAGCCTGAAATCGTCGCGCACCCGATTGAGGGCCTGCAGCCCGGCGCCGACCGCGATCAGGCCGAACGGCCACATGAACAGCGAATAGGTCAACATGTAGAAACCCGGTGGCAGGCCGTGCGATTCCTCGCCCGAAGCGACCTTGTTCAGCATATCCTTGCCAACGGCTTCCTGGAAAAAGGCGCCACCGCTCTTCCAGCCGATAAAAGCGACCCAGGGCAGCACGATGAGCAATACCAGCGCCACGCCGCGCACGAATTTCAGCTTCAAAAGCCAGCGCCAGTCGCGTTCGAAAGCAAACAGGGCCGCCGCCGTCAGCAGCGACAGGAGCGGAGCCACGGGCCCCTTGATGAGGATCCCCACGCCTTGCGCGAACCAGAATATCCACGGCAGATGGCCCGCCACCGGCTCGTTGCGGCGCGCCGCCAGATAGACCTGCGCCAGCGCGCCCTGCGCGGCCACGCAGCAGGCCAGAAGCATGGCGTCGGTTTTGGCGTCGCGTCCCTCGAAGGCGGTCGCGAAAATCGCCGCCATCATCAGGCCGGCGGCAAGTCCGGCATTGGCGCCGAACATTTTTGTGCCCGTCCAGGCGATGCCCAGAACAGCGAGCGCGATTCCGAGCATCGAGACAAGGCGGTACACCCAGATCGGCGCGGCCGCGCCCTCGCCGCTCAATGCGACAGCTGCCGATTGTAGCCAGTAGATGCCGATCGGCTTCTTGTAGCGTGAGACATCCTGGAAGCGAATGTCGATATAATCGCCAGTTTCGACCATCTGCTTGGTCGCCTGGACAAAACGGGATTCGTCGCGGTCGATCGGCGGAAGGCTCGCCAAGCCGCTGAAACTCATTAGCAAGCTGAACAGAAAGAGGAAGAGGTAGTTTCTGTTCATCGCGGGAGCTTTCCGGATCTGATCTGCGGGACGACCCCGTCGCGGCGTGCGGGCGCTGCCCTTGCGCGGCGCCTCATTACGCCAGCGGCATGAATGAGGCAAGGATTCGCAATTGCCATCCGCGGGCAGCAAGACCAGGTTCCGCCTTTGCTGATCGCGAACTCTTGGTTGGCGCGCGATCCGGCGCAAAACCGGATTCCACTTTTGCTGATGCCACTTGAGTGCTAAACGCGCGCGTTCACATATGCCCGCGACGGACCGGGCGTACGCTTTCGGGAAAGAAAACATGCCTGCCTTCAAATCCGATTTCCTGCGCACGATGAGCGAGCGCGGCTTCATCCACCAGACCTCGGATGATGCCGGCCTCGACGCTATCTTCGCCAAGGAAACCGTGACGGCCTATATCGGCTTCGACGCCACGGCCAAGAGCCTGCATGCCGGCTCGCTGATCCAGATCATGATGCTGCACTGGCTGCAGCAGACCGGACACCGGCCGATCGCGCTGATGGGTGGCGGCACCTCGATGATCGGCGACCCGTCCTTCAAGGACGAGGCGCGCAAACTTTTGACGCCCCAGGACATCGACGACAACCTGGCCGGTATCCGCCGCAACTTCATGCCATACCTGAAGTTCGGCAGCGGTTCCAGCGATGCGGTGATGGTCAACAATGCCGACTGGCTGATGGAGATCAACTACGTCAATTTCCTGCGTGATGTCGGTCGGCATTTTTCGGTCAACCGGATGCTCGCTTTCGATTCCGTCAAGTTGCGGCTCGACCGCGAGCAATCGCTGTCGTTCCTTGAATTCAACTACATGATCCTGCAGGCCTATGATTTCGTCGAACTCTACAAGCGCCTTGGGTGCCGTCTGCAGATGGGCGGCTCCGACCAATGGGGCAACATCATCAACGGCATCGATCTCGGCCGCCGCATGGAGGATGCGCAACTCTACGCACTGACCACGCCGCTGCTCACCACCTCGTCCGGCGCCAAGATGGGCAAGTCCGCCTCGGGCGCGGTCTGGCTCGATCCAGAGATGTTGAGCCCCTACGAATTCTGGCAGTACTGGCGCAACACCGAGGATGCCGACGTTGGCCGTTTCCTGAAGCTCTACACCACGCTGCCGCTGGACGAGATCGCACGGCTCGAGCGGCTGGGTGGTTCCGAGATCAACGAGGCGAAGAAGATCCTCGCAACGGAGATCACCGCCCATCTGCACGGCCGCGCGGCCGCCGAACAGGCCAGCGAGACGGCGCGCAAGACCTTCGAGGAAGGCGCTCTCGCCGACACGTTGCCCACGGTCGAGACGGACAGGGCCGCGCTCGAATCCGGCGTCGGCATCCTGTCGCTATTGGTCAGCGCGGGGCTGGCATCGTCCAATGGCGAGGCAAGGCGGCACGTCCAGGGTGGCGCCGTGCGCCTGAACGACCAGCCGGTAAGCGACGACCGTCGACTGGTCACGCTTCAGGATTTGAGTCCGGAAAATGTCGTGAAGCTTTCATTGGGCAGGAAAAAGCACATCCTGGTGCGGCCGGCCTGAGGACCCTCACCGGTACTCGAAGATCGACCTGAATATGCCCGGCGCGATCACCGACAGCGGATTGACGTCGAGCACCGGCTTGTTGGCATTGCCCCTGAGCCGGTAGGTGACGCCGATCAGGCCGCGGTCGCGGCCATTGCCCAGAAGCGCGCCGACGATGGGCAGTTCGCCGAAAATACGGTTGAGGCCGTAGACCGGCATGAAGGTGCCGGTCATGTCCATATTGTTGTTCTGGTCGTAGAGGATGCCCTGGAACGTCGTGCCGATGCGCGGGCCACGCAGCACGCCATTGGTCAGCTTCAGGTAGCCGCTACCCTTGTCGATCTCGGCGTAACCCCGTTCGAACTTCACTCGCGACGTGTCGAGCTTGCCCTTCACCGCCTGGTTGAGGCTGCGGCTATCGCCGGCCGGCGTGGTCGAGACGATGGAGGCGAGTTTGGGTTCGTTGACGACGAAGAAGTTGCTGGTGTCGACCTTGCCCTTCATCGGTCCATCGCTGGCTCCCGACAGGGCCAATGTGATCGCGCCACCTTCCATGTGCTCATAAATGTTGAGGAACCGCAGGATGGCGCCGGCGTCCGCCGACTGCACGTTGAGCGAGCGTCTGTCGTCGCCGGTGGTGTTGCTGATGACGATGGCGGCGCCGGAACTCGCCGTCGCGCTCACCTTCAGTCCGTTCACCCTTGAACCGGCCGCACTGTAGTCGAGCTTCAGGTTGGACAGTTGCTCATCGTGGAAACCGGTCAGCTGATTGACATCGGCGCTGACGGAAATGTTGTCTGTTCCCGTCGTCTTCGTTGCGGTGTCCACATCGGACGTAAATTGCTTGATGAGCGAACGAGCGTCGAGCGCATTGCCATTGATGTCGACCGCGTAGCCCTTGCCCGATCGCTTGACCGAAACAGCCACGTCGTCGCCCCTGTTCAAGGTGACCTTGTTGAACTTGGCCGAAGACAAGGCGCCGTTGACCAGCACGATACTGCCGTCGACGGAGAACGTCTTGCCGTCGAGCTCGAAGTCGGACAGCGTCGTGGTGTCGCCGGACTTGGTCATGACGAATGTGGCGCTGGCGGGAACCCCCGCCCCCTTGCTCCAGCCGGCCCAGGGAATGTCCAGCCTGGCGTTGGTCAGGTCGGCCGAGACGTTCTGGTTGCCGTTGCCGCTCTTGTCGATCGCGACCTTCACCGTTCCGCCAAGCAGCGGCGTCAGGCCGGGCATGGCAACGGCGCGGATCTTGTCGTCGAGCACCAGGGCTACCTTGCGGCTGCGCGCCGGCCCGTCATCGGCCAGCGGCTCGACCAGATCGAGTTCGGCCGGAATGCCATTCAGCGATGCCTTAGCCGAAATGACAGCCTTTTGCGGGTCGACGGTGATCGAGCCATCGGCATTGGTTACGGCCTGTCCCTCGAACGGCTTGGCCAAGGACAGGCCTGTATAGTCGAGCGACACCAGCCAATCGAGCCTCGCGGTATCGACGCCCGACTGCAGCGGAATGTCCGCCTTGACGTGGCCGGTAACGCTGCCGGAAAGATCCTCCGGCAGAAGGCCGACATGGCGCATGGCATTGATCGGTTCATAGGATGCAAGTTCGGCGACAGCGGACGCATCGCCGGCAACGTCGATATCGAGAGCGCCGATGACCGGCGGGCGGTTGGCCGCCTTGACGGTCAATGTCCCGTTGCTGGCCGCAACCACGCGGCCACTGGGCATGAAGACGGTGCCCGAGGACAATGAAATGTCGACGTCGTTGCCGTGGAATCCGACGACGCCCACCGCGTCGCGGATCGGCGGAATGCGGCCGGCCGTGTCGAAGCGCGCCCCCTCGATCTGGAAGCGGCCGAAGACCTCGTCGGCGGAAAGCGGTACCCCATTGCCGAGGCGGTCCGGCACCACCTGGAACTGGAGATTGGCGTCGACCACGCGGCCGCCGAACAAATTGTTCAGCACCCAGAGCCGCGCATTGCGCGCCGAAAACCATGGCCAAAGCTGTTTGACGTGCGAGACCGGCATGTCATGGACGCTGAGCGCCAGATTGATCCCGGGAGCCTTGCCGTCAACGAATTCCACTGTTGAGGTACCAAGCACCTCGCCGGAACCAGAGGACCGAACCGCGATCTGCTCGGCCACCAGTTTACGGCTTTGCGGCTGGTAGACGCCGGCAATCCGCGCCAGGAAGATCAATGCGGGTTCAGGCGATTCCGACGGTGCCAAGGTCGAACCGTCGCTGGTCAGATCGTAACGGTAGGACGGTTCCTCACCCGCTACCCCGGTTGCCGGTTTTGGCCCGATCGAGCCGCCGAAATCGAATGAAGACCGGCCGGTTTTCAGCAGCAACCTGTCCACCTGGATCTTGTTGGAGCCGTAGACAAGCGTCGCATTGACATCGGCATCCGCCGGCAGCAGCCCGCGCGCGCCAAGATCGAGCACCGAGCCGGTGGATGAAAGGGCGGCGGCCAGGCGTGATGCGGTGGTGCCTGAGCCTTCCGATCCCGTCAGCTTCAACGCGACGGCACCAAGCTTCCCGGAGCCGGCAGCGGTGGCGCCGGCATCCGCCAGATTGATGCTGGCATCCAGGCTTGTTACCCGGTGCGCCGCGACATCGCGGATGGCGGCGGCGGCAACCGTGACTGTCCTGCCGTCGACATCCGCCTCGGCGGTGAACTTCATGCCCCCCGGCCCCGACTGAACCACGGTGGCGTCGGCGATCTTGACCAGCTTGATCGATCCGGCGTCGGGCAGCACGAACTCGACATTGCTGAGATCGATCCGGCGCATCGAATCTTCCCGCACGGCATCGAGCGCGCGATGGATATTGCCGAACACCGCGTCCGACAGTTTCTCCGGATCGACGAGGCCGTCCTGGTTGCGCAGCGCCGCGGTCCAGTCGCCGCCGGACGGCATCGCCGCCATGACGACACGGGCATCCGAGATCCTGGCACTGGTCAGCCGCACCTCACCCCATAGCAGCGGCACCAGACGCACGCCAAAGCGCACACGACCGGCATCCGCCATCGGCTTGCCGTCTGATGTCTTCAGGCTGACATCGCTGACCTGGAGGGCGACGAAGCTCGAACTGTCGAGCGTAATGCGCGCGGGCCCGACCGCGACATTGACGTCGACGCCCGCCAGCCTCTCTATGGCGCTCTCCGCCTCGACGCGCAGCCGGTCCGAGCCGATGCCGGAAAGGCCGATGAGATAGACGGTCACCGCGACCAGCAGCATGAACGCGACCAGGCCGGCAAACAGGCGTGAAAGGATGCGAACGCCGCGGCCGATGGCAGCCTGACCGAGAGGCGGGACGCGGCACGCGGACGGCAAAGCCCCCAGGTCGGTGATCTCGTCCCGCCTGAACCTGATCTTCTCGTGCTGCGGTTGCTCCTGATCCACGCAATCTTCCGTTGTACGAATTCGCTCGTGGACGAATCCCCGCTCGACACTATATCGGTGTGGCTTCGCGCGTAACCTCAAACAAGGGCATCGATATGGCCGACCTCGACGTAGGCGATCCCGCGCCGCAATTCGACCTGCCGCGGGACGGTGGCGGATCGCTCAGCCTGGCGGCATCCGCCAGCAAGCCGGTGGTACTCTATTTCTATCCACAGGACGACACGACAAGCTGCACGCAAGAGGCGATCAGCTTCTCACGGCTGAAGCCGGAATTCGAGAAGGCCGGCGCCGTCGTCATTGGCCTGTCGCCCGACAGCGCCAAGAAACACGACAAGTTCAAGTCGAAATACGATCTCACCATCGATCTTGCCGCCGACGAGGAGCGCAAGGTGATCGAGGCCTACCATCTGTGGGTCGAGAAATCGATGTATGGCCGCAAATACATGGGTGTCGAGCGCGCGACGTTCCTGATCGGACGCGACGGACGGATCGCCAGGATTTGGCGCAAGGTCCGCGTCAAGGGCCATGCCGAGGCCGTGCTGGAAGCCGTTCGCGCGCTCTGAACGTCGCCAAAGCCCACCAAAGCAATCGACAATTATGACGCTACTCGTCAGGGGCCTCAGCCTTCGGCTGCCGCCGCGTCCTCCAGGATTTCGAAGCATGGCTCACTTGATCGGCCAGCGCGGCAAGATGGCCACGCAAGCCGCGCGCGCCCATCATCGACGACAGCGTGACTGATTGCGTGGCGAAGCGCCGCTTGAAATCCTCGCCGCCGCAGAGAAAATCAATCGTGGCAAGGCCACGGTCGAACGACCACTGAATATAGTCCATCATCAGCACCATACCCGGCGAGGCGCGCTCGTATTCGGGATCATAGGTGGTGACGAAAGCCATCATCGTGCCGCGCTGCTCGAAATTGATCGAGACGGCGGCGATCTTGTCGTCAAGCTCCAGCACGAAGATGCGCAACAGCCCGAGGTCGGCCAGCACCGAAATAAGCGCGGCGAGAACGGGCGAGCCCTTGTCGAACAGATCCGAGGCGCGACCATGGCGGGCGAGCCAGAGGCGCTTCAACGTCGCGACCCGCTCGAGCACCGGTTCGCGCGGCTCATCCGGATCCAGCAGCCGGAAACGCAATGCGCCGCTTTCTTCCATGAACTTGCGGCCACGACGATAGTTCTGCCGGCCCTTCTTGGACAACGTCTCGAACCATTCCGCCCCACGCTGCCAGGAGCCGCCGACACGATAGCTGATTTCAGTGCGGTGGTTGGGCCGAAGCGCCTTGCCATGGGCCGGTTCCAGCAGGGCATGAACACCGGCATCCGGCAGCAGACGGTTGAGATAGATCAGGTCGAAGCCGCCCTGGTCAAAAACATGCTGCCAGAGGCGGGAGATCGCCCGCGGGTCGCTGTCAGGTGCAACCAGCGCGTCGCCATAGTCACTGTGATCCTTCGCTGCCCATTCGAGTATGCGGATGCCGGAGCGCCTGAAGGTCGCGAGCGCTATCACGCCGTCGAGCCGGTCGCCGTTCCAGGCAAGGCCAATCCTGAGCGCGCGCCGTTCCTGATGCGGGGTGGTTCGCCACCAGGCCGCGATCCAGTCCGGGTGCTGGAAGACAAGCCCGCCGGCCCGCTGCCAGAGCGCGCTCCAGGCCGGTGCGATCTCGGCCAGGCGCACCGCCGATGTCACGATTTCGAAGGTGCGTGTCCGCGGGATGGCGAGCACAACGGGAGCGTTCATGGCCGTGTCCCTTCCGAGGATCGCGAGGTGCGTGAGCGTGACTTTCCGGGCCGGATGCGCCTGGCGATATGCCCCCACATCCGCTTCAACGGCATGACGTAAAGGCCGGCGAGCGACTGGTAGTCACGTACATCGCGGTCAACCAGCCCGAACTTGAAGTCCTCGTCGGGCCTCGGCACACACAATGTCCCAAAGAGCCGATCCCAGAACGAGAAGAGCAGCCCGAAGTTCTTGTCGTAGTGGCGCGGATCGGTGCTGTGATGCAACTGGTGCCAATGAGGACACAGGATCAAATTGTTGAGCGGGCCGAACGAGATCTTGAAATGCGTGTGCCTGACGAAATCCATCATCAGGATGTTGCGCATGACATAGACGTTGACGCCAAAAACGGTCAGTTCGACAAGGTTCAGCGAAATCAGCGACCAGATGCCGAAGCAGAGCCCCACGATGAGGCCGTCCCAGGCCCGGTTCATCAACTCGTCGAGCGGATGGACCCGGTCCTTGGTGATCCCGACCATCACCTCGGCCGAGTGATGCACCTTGTGCAGTTCCCAAAGCAGCGGATAGCGATGCTGGGCGACGTGATAGAGATAATAGGAAATGTCGTAGGCAAGCAGCATGCTGACGGTGAAGATCAGCACCGTCACCGGCCCTGCCGGCCCCTCGATCAGAGGCGGCTGGAACTGGAACAGTGTGGAAAACAGCCAGTTGGTCCCGTAGCCCACCGCCGTGACGAAGACGATTCCGGCGGGCAGCATCAGGAAGGGCATCAGGGCCTTCTTCGTGACCCAGAACAGCAGGTCGGCCTTCGCGGACGGATGGGTGATGACCTCATGCGGGATGACGAACTCGAAAAACTCCTTCCAGCTCTTCTCCTCGACCGTGCGCCAATAGGCCACGAGGGCGCTGACAAAGGCCGTCAGCAGCAAAAGCCCGGTCGCCAGCAGACTGGTGCCCGAAATCTTGTCGAGGATCTTGCCAACCAGATCGTCCAGCATTCCTACCGCCACGGTGAATCCCAAATACCAACACGCCTTTACTCGAAAAGCGTCAACTAAATGCGATCGAAGACAGTTAAAAAACCCGAGCCTTGCTCTGCGAGCTACTGGATGCTCCCGACAGAACATGAGTGTTCATCGCCAACGATTCCGCGGCATAGGGTCCGTGTCCTGGAGATTTTCGCGCAACCTCGTGCCCGCGCTGCGTGCATTCGGCGCCGCGCGGCCGATAGGGCAATCCTTTGTTAACCCTAATAATGTGTAATCAAGCTCTCGTGGTGTCGTAAACGAAAGCTTGGTCCCGTGAACGCAACCGGTCAGTCCGCAGTCTTCGGCAGGCGCAAGGAACCACATACGGTCATCATCGCCCGAGGCAACGAGATCAGGCACTTCACGGTCCGCCCCTGGCTGGCGGCATTCATCGGTTCAGCACTCGCCGCCATTGCCATCGGCTACCTCCTGGCCACATCCTATCTCGTGCTGCGCGACGACCTGATCGGCGCCACCACCGCACGCCAGGCGCGGATGCAGCAGGCGTACGAGGACCGCATTTCGGCGCTTCGAGCCCAGGTCGACCGCATCACCAGCAGGCAGCTGCTCGACCAGCAATTGATGGAAACCAAGGTCAGCGAACTGCTTCAGCGCCAGACGCAGCTCAGTCAGCGGCATGGCCGTCTCGGCCCGCTGCTCCAACGCGCCGAAAACGACGCCGGAACGGTACCCGCCGACGATCCAGCCGCGGCCGCCAAGACGGACAAGCGCGCCGAGGTGACCGGCAGCATCAACCAGCCCGCGCAGACCTACGCGGTTGCCAGCCTGGGCGCCGACCTCGGCACCGCCGACACCAGGCCCTTCTCCTTGTGGTCGACCCGCACCGATCCGCTGCCCAGCGATTCAGCGGCAGATCGTGCCGACAAGCTGTTCGTCTCGATCAACCAGTCGCTGAAATCCATCGAGAATGAGCAGCTCAGCCGCATCAGCACGCTCGCGGACAATGCCTACAAAAGCGCGGATGCCATCCAGCAGGCGCTGCAGGCAGGCGGACTGCCGGTCGACAGTGATTTCGGCAAGAACGAAAGCGATGTCGGCGGACCGTTGATCCCGCTCGACTCGTCGATGATCTTCGACAGCAAGGTCAAGGAGCTGGACGAGGCGCTGGACACGCTCGACCAGCTGAAAAAGGAAGCGCGCCGGCTGCCGCTTGCCAATCCCGCCCCCGGCCACTCCGTCACCAGCCCGTTCGGTGTGCGCACCGATCCCCTTCTCGGCACGGCCGCGCTGCATTCGGGCATGGATTTCAGGGCGCCCATCGGCATGGCGGCGCGGGTGACAGCGCCCGGCGTCGTCACCAAGGCCGGCTGGAATGGCGGCTATGGCCGTATGGTCGAGATCGACCATGGCAATGGTTTTGCCACGCGCTACGGACATCTCAGCGAGATCGACGTGACGGTAGGCGAAAAAGTCGACGCCGGCGCCATCATCGGCAAGACCGGCAGCAGCGGACGCTCGACTGGCCCGCATCTGCACTACGAGGTGCGCCACAATGGCGAGGCGATCGATCCGCTGCGTTTCCTGACCGTCGGCAAGAAAGTCGCGCAATATCTGTAGTAGGGGCAACCGCTCGCCTGCCCGGTGAATCGGCGCCGGGTCCGGCGAAGCCACGCCTCCCCTCGCCAGACGCCGTTCCGCACCTCGTCCATCAAACCGGCAATCGCCATCCGTCATCGTAGCGGCTTGGCCGTCACACTTTGCCTGTTGACGATTTGACCGCGTCAACGCGGGTCCGTTGACTCCAATCAAGTTGTAGGATGATATGTATATCCCTACTCTTCAATCTCGCCAGGCATTGGAATGACGGTTCCCGGTATCGCCTCACCAGTTCTCGACGCGCTGCAAAACATAGTCGGCGCGAGGGGCGTGATCGCCGATACGTCCGGCATGGCGGGATATCTGCGTGACTGGTCGGGCGATTATCGCGGCACCGCGCTCGCGGTGCTGAGGCCAGGCACGGTCACCGAAGTCCAGGCGCTGGTGCGGCTTTGCGGCTCGCTCGGGCTCGGCATCATTCCGCAAGGCGGCAACACCGGCCTGGTCGCCGGCGCGATCGACATCAACGCGGGCAGCGCTGTGATCGTCAGCCTCGAGCGGCTGAATGCCATCCGCCTGGTCGACGCCGAGAATTTCATCCTGCAGGCCGATGCCGGCTGCGTGCTGCAGACGATCAAGGACGCCAGCGAGCAGGCAGATTGCCTGTTTCCGCTGGCGCTCGGCGCGCAAGGAAGCTGCCGGATCGGCGGCAATGCCGCGACCAATGCCGGCGGCGTCAACGTGCTGCGCTACGGCATGGCGCGCGACCTGATCCTCGGGCTGGAAGTCGTGCTTGCCGACGGCGAATTGTGGGACGGCTTCTGCGGCCTGCGCAAGAACAATACCGGCTATGATCTGAAGCAGTTGTTCATCGGCGCCGAAGGAACGCTCGGCATCATCACCGGCGTCGAGGTCAAGCTGTTCCCGAAACCGGCGCGCGTCGAAACCGCCTATCTCGGCCTTGCCTCGTTCGAAGCCGCGGTCGCGCTGTTTGGCCAGGCGCGGCGCGACTGTTCGGACCTGGTCTCGGCCTTCGAGATCATCGGCGACGAATGCATCGAGCTGGCGCGCCTGATCGACCCCGAGACGGTTGCGCCGGTGGCGGCGCCGGTCCAGGTACTGATCGAACTCTCTTCCAGCGCGCTGGTCGATCTCAACGCCGTCCTGGTTGGCTTCCTCGCCGGCGCGATGGAAAAAGGTCTCGTCAGCGATGCGGTTCTCGCCACCAGCGGCGCGCAGGCGAAGGGCTTCTGGGCGATCCGCGAGGGGCTGGTCGAAGGCCAGGCGAAACGTGGCTACCACGTACGTACCGACCTTTCGGTGCGCATCTCGGACATTCCCGCGCTGATCGAACGCGCCCGGCGCTTTGTCGCGGCGGAGCATCCCGGCTGGACCCCGCTCGCCTATGGCCATGCCGGCGACGGCAATATCCATTTCAACGTGCTGCCGCCACTCGATCTCCCCGATGCAAGGGCCCGCGCCCGGGGCGCCGGCATCACGGCAGGCCTCTACGACATCGCCGTCCGCCTCGGCGGCTCGATCAGCGCCGAACACGGCATCGGCCGCAGCCGCGGCCGGGAATTCTGGAGCGGCCTGTCGCCCGTCCATCGGCGGCTGGTGGCGACCCTGAAGGATGCCTTCGATCCGACGGGGCTGATGAATCCCGGCTGCCTGCTGCGTTCGACGGAGATGCACTCATGAAGCAAAGACTGGCCGCTATCGGCACCGTGGAGACGCTGCCGCACCGGGTTGCCGCGTTCATGAGCCGGGAGATCGAATCCGGCGAGCTCAATCCCGGCGCGCGGCTGCCGACGGAACAGGAGCTGTCGGCAAAATTCGGCGTCAGCCGCAACGTGGTGCGCGAAGCGATCGCCCAGCTCCGGGCCGATGGCATGATCGAGGCGCGGCAAGGCATCGGCGCTTTCGTGCTGGCGCCCGAGCAGCGGGCCTCGATCCGCATCGACCGCGAGGCGCTGAAAGACACGAACAATATGGAGCGGCTGTTCGAGCTGCGCTGCATTTTGGAAGCCGAATCGGCCGCACTTGCCGCCGCACGGCGCGGCCAGGAGCATCTCGACGCGATCAAGGCGGCACTCGACCGCATGGGCGGCGAAGAGCGCTGGGAAGACGGCAGCATCGACGCCGACCTGCTCTTCCATCGCGAGATCGCGCGGGCGACCGGCAACAGCTACATCCACACCTTCATTTCCTTCGTCTGCGAGCAGATCCGCCAGTCGATCCACTATGCCCGCCTGACCAACCCGCTGCATGACCTGGTCGAGGTCAATGTCGGCGAGCATGTGCGCATATACGAAGCGCTGGTCGCCGGCGACGCGGCAGCGGCGGAAGCGGCGATGCGCGCCCACATCATCGGCGCCGCCAACCGGGTCGGCGTCAGGCTGGCGCGCGGCGAACGCACCGACGGAGGACGATGACCATGCCGATCGCCAGCCTGAGCCGCATTTCCGACGTCTGCCTGCTGGTCGCCGACATCGAGCGGACCGTCGAATTCTATGTCGAGAAGCTTGGCTTCCGCCTGCGCCGCCGCGCCGAGGGCTTTGCCGATTTCCATGGCCAGGGCGTCACCCTGGCCGTCTGGGAACTCGACCACATCAACCGGCATACGGGCGTGTCGAATCTGAAATCGCCGCGCCATGCGCACAAGGTCTGCGTCGCCGTGCTGCTCGACAGCCCCGGCGAGATCGACCAGCTGCACGCGGAACTCAGCGCCAGAGGCGTGCCCTTCTATGGACCGCCCGAAAACTACGTCTGGAACGCGCGCTGCGCCTATTTCACCGACCCGGACGACACGCTCTGGGAACTCTACGCCTGGCTCGACGGCGGCCCTGGCGACTACCACGACGAACAGCCGTAGACGCCGCCGCCGCGCCGTGGGAGCGGCGCGCGAAAAGAAACAAGAAGTCTGCAACAGGAGCGAAAAATGAGTGGGAACCAGGATTTCAGTCTTAACCGCCGCACCTTCGTCAAAGGCGGCCTCGCCGCCGTCGCCGCGGCATCGGCGGGGGTACAGCTCGTGCTGACCCCGGGCGCGAAAGCCGCCGGCAAGGTCGTCATCCAGTATGACTGGCTGATATCCAACGGCCAGATCGGCGACATCGCCGCCGTCGCCAATGGCTATTTCAAGGACGCCGGACTGGAGGTGGAATTCAGCCCGGGCGGTCCCAACGCGTCGACCGTGCCGCCGGTGATCTCGGGCGCGGCACAACTCGGACAGTTTTCGGAGACGCCGCAACTCTACGCGGCGCGCGCCAGCGGCGTGCCGGTCAAGATCATCGCCTGCGGCTTCCGCACCGGGCCCTATGCGCTGACCTCCAAGGCCACCAATCCGATCAAGGGCGTGGCCGACCTCAAGGGCAAGAAGATCGGCATCCAGCCGACAGCGCGCTTCGTCATGGACGAAATCCTGTCGAAGAACGGCATCGATCCGTCCGAGGTGACGATCGTCAATGTCGGCTTCGACAAGGGACCGCTGGTGCGCGGCGATGTCGATGCCATCGGCGGCTGGATCACCAACACCCAGGCGCTGAGCGTCGTCGGCGACGACCGCACCGACCTTCTGGTGCGCGACCTCGGCCTCGCCTCCTACGCCGATGTCTATTTCGCCACCGACGCGGCGATCGAAAAGGATCCCGAGACGCTGGCGAAGTTCATCGGCGCCGTCGCCAAGGGCTGGGGCTGGGTGCACGCCAACCCGCAGGAAGCAGTGAAGAAGATGGTCGCCGCCTACCCCGAAATGGACCTCGGCTGGGAAGAAAAGACCGTCAATCTGGTGCTGAAGCTGTCCTTCGACGGCGCAACCGCCAAGGACGGCTGGGGCACCTTCGATCCCGCCTCGATCGAGGAGCAGCTGGCGCTGCTCGACAAGGTCGGCCAGTATCCGAACGGGCGCCCGAAGGCGGCCGACGTCTACACCACCAAGATTCTCGAACTTTCGGCCGCCGACCGGCCGAAGCTCGACGCGCCCGCCGCCTGATGGCGAACGCGATCGAAGCCACCAGGCTCGATGTCGGCTATGGCGGCCGGCAAGTGGCCGTCAAGGTGCTTTCCGGCCTCGACCTCACGGTCGAGACCGGCTCCTTCCTGTCTATCCTTGGACCGTCCGGATGCGGCAAGTCGACCTTGCTGCGCGTGGTCGCCGACCTGCTCGATCCGCTTGGCGGCACGATCAATGTTCTGGGCGATACGCCGCACGCGGTGCGTTCGCGCCGCGACGTCGGCTTCGTCTTCCAGGATTCGACGCTGCTGCCCTGGCGCACCGTGCGCGACAATGTGCGGCTGCCGCTCGGCATCGGGCAAGGCAGCCTGACGCGCAAGATCGAGGATCGCGGCGATGAATTGCTGGAGTTGATGGGGCTTGGCGGATTCGGCGGGCGGCTGCCGCACCAGCTTTCCGGCGGCCAGCGCCAGCGGGTGGCGATCGCCAGGGCGCTGCTCGGGCAGCCGAAACTGCTGCTGATGGACGAGCCGTTCGGGGCGCTCGACGAGATCACCCGCGACCGGCTCAATGACGAGCTTCTCAACCTCTGGCGGCGCACCGGCACGACGATCCTGTTCGTCACCCATTCGATCGCCGAAGCCGCCTATCTCGGCGAGCGTGTGATCGTTCTCGCCGCCAATCCCGGGCGGCTGGTCAAGGACCTCGACATGCGGCCGCTCAAACAGGACGGCAACCGCTGCACGCGCGAAGATCCGGGCATCGTCGCCGCCATGGCCGAACTGCGCACCGCGCTGGAGCGTGCATCGTGAGGCCGGCGCCGCTCTCTCCGCGATTGTCCGTCGCTTTGCCCGTTCTGGGTGCCGCTTCGATCCTGCTCACCTGGCAGTTCCTGCTGCCCTTGCTCGGTGTGCCGGCCTACATCGTGCCGACACCGACGGCCATAGCAGGCGTCTTCCAGAAGAACCTCGCGCTGTTGCTCGACAATCTGCGCCCCACTCTCATCGAGGCCCTGGCCGGCTTCGTCATCGGCAACCTTGCCGGCGTGCTGCTCGCCATCCTGTTCGTGCACAACCGCATCCTGCAGGCGGCCTATTTCCCGGTCGTGCTGTTCTTCAACACCATTCCCATCCTGGCACTGGCGCCGATCATCGTGCTGATTTTCGGGCTCGGCATGACGCCGAAGATCGTCATAGCGGCGGTGATCTGCTTCTTCCCGACGCTGGTAAACATGATCCGCGGACTGGATGGCGCCAGCGACAACGAGCACGAACTGTTCCGGGTGCTGTCGGCGACGCGGTGGGAAGTTTTCTGGAGCCTGCGCCTGCCGCGCGCGCTGCCGATGCTTTTCTCCTCGCTCAGGATAGCCTCGGCCACCGCGGTCATCGGCGCCATCGTCGGCGAATGGATCGGTTCGGACAAGGGGCTCGGCGCGCTGATCATCCAGGCGTCCTTCAATTATCAGTCGGACCGGCTTTACGCCGCCATCGTCTTGTCCTCGTCACTGTCGATCGCACTGTTCTGCGCCGTGGTGTTGGTCGAGCGCAGGATCATCAAATACTGATCCACTGAAGGCGAGACGCCACAGGATCGGCTCCGCCATCCGCATTCCGGATTATTTTTGAATTCCATTTGACTGAATAAATATTTGATGCGAACCTTACGTCACGTGAGGGCGCAAGGCATGGCATTGCGGGGGACCAATCAGGAGTTCGGGCGGCCGTACAACCGGCGCATCGTGCTGGAGTCCATCCGCCGTCATGGCCCGATCGCACGTAGCGACATCGCCAGGCATGTCGGGCTCACCGTCCAGACCGTGTCGACCATCGTTCGCGAACTGGAGGAACAGGGCTACATCCTTTCCGTACGCGAAGAGCCGAAGGGCCGTGGCCTGCCACCCGCGACGCTGCGCATCAACCCGGAAGGCGGCTATGCCGTCGGCATCCACCTGACGCCGCTTGGAATAGACGCCGCACTGATCAATCTCAGCGGCGACGTTATCGAGAGTTCACGCCGCGAAGCCCCCAACGCGGCGCCTGATCATGCGTTCGACCAGATTGGCGCCATGGTTCGCGACCTGACGGGCAAGCGGCCCGGCGGCCGCGTCATCGGCATCGGCATGGCGCTTCCCGGTCCGTTCGACGTGGACTCCATGAGCTTTGTCGGCCCGACCACGATGACCGGGTGGAAGCACGTGGCGCTGCGTGAACGGCTGACGGCCGCGACGGGATTGCCGGCGTTCTTCGAGAGCGACATGGCCGCCGCCGCGATGGGCGAGAGGCTTTATGGCATCGGAGCCCGCCATTCCGATTATTACTATCTCTATTTCGGCGTTGGGCTCGGCGGCGCCATGATGCATGACGGCAGCGTTCTGCGCGGCGCTTGGGGCAATGCGGGCGAGATCGGCCACATTCCCGTGGTCCCTGATGGCGAGCTTTGCCCCTGCGGCAACCGCGGCTGCCTCGAGCGATACCTCTCGCTCGAAGCGCGGGGCCGCCGGGCCGGCGGCGACGCCGATTGGGTGGCGCAGGTCGGCCCGATCTTCCGCAATGCCATCGCCATCATCGAGAACCTTTTCGACCCAGAGACGGTCGTGCTCGGCGGCCTGGCGGCGTCGGAGTTGCTCGAACGCCTGGCGGACGCGGCCGAACCGCTGCACAATTCGGTTTCGGCTCGCGCTGATCGCAAGACGCCGCGTGTCATCGTCGCCAGCGGCGGCCAGCATGCCGTGCTGCGCGGCGCGGCGGCACTCGCCGTCTCAGGGGTGTTGTCGCCACGCTTCGGCCAGATGTTCGCCGCCGAACGCGGGCGCGGCCGCGACATCCTTTCGGCCAGGGAGATTGCTGCATGAGCGAACCCCTGCTGGTGCTCGACAACGTGACCAAGAACTATGGCGCGATCGAAGCGCTGAAGGGGATCAGCTTTTCCATCGGCAAGGGCGAGGTGGTGGCGCTGCTCGGCGACAACGGCGCCGGCAAGTCGACGTTGGTCAAGATCATTGCGGGCGGTCTCGAACCGACATCCGGCCGCATGCTGTTCGAGGGCAAGGAGTTCCTGGCCCGTTCGCCGGCGGAAGCCAAGGCGGCCGGCATCGAGACCGTCTACCAGGACCTGTCGCTCTGCACCAATGTCGACGTGGTGGCCAATTTCTTCATGGGCCGCGAGATCACGAGGAAGGTGCTCGGCATTCCCGTGCTCGACGAACGCGCCATGGAGGCTGTCGTCGGCAAGGCGCTGGCCAGCGCCGGTACCCGCATTCCTTCACTGCGCACCAATGTCGAGCACCTCTCGGGCGGCCAGCGCCAGGCCATCGAGCTCAACCGCTTCGTCCACTGGGGCGGCAAACTCGTGCTGCTCGACGAACCGTTCGCCGCACTTGGCGTCGAACAGACGCGGCGCGGTCTCGACATGATCCGCCAAGTGGCGAGCCAGGGTATCGGCGTCGTCATCATAACCCACATCATGCAGCAGGCTTTTCAGGTCGCCGACCGGATCGTGGTGATCCGGCAAGGCGTCGTGGCGGGCGATGTCGCACGCAACAAGACAAGTCCCGATGCGGTGATCAACATGATCACCGGGGAGACGCTTGCCGGTGCCGGACCGGCGGGCTGAGGGACAAAGAGGGGTCCGGCTTAACAGGGAGCCAACGACATGAAGCGAATACTTCTTGCTGTCTTCGGTATCCTGGCACTGGCCTTTGCCACGCTCACGCCGGCATTCGCCCAGTCCAAGGGTATTGTCTACTACTTGGTGCCGACATTGCTCGACGAGTTCCAAACCGGATCGGTGAGCGCGCTGGAGCTGTTCCTGAAACAGACCGGCTACGAGATGAAGACGCTGAACGCCGACAACAAGACCGACGCGCAGCAATCGCAGATGAACGACGTGATCGCGCTGAAGCCGGCGGCGATCATCCTGGCCGCCGTCGATTTCAATGCGCTGAAACCATCGATCGAGGCCGCCCGCGCCGCCGGCATTCCGGTGGTCGAATTCGATCGCCAGATCACGTCGACACCGTCCGATTTCACGTCGGTCGCGGGTACCGTCGAGATCGGCTATGTCGCCGCCGATCAGGCCGAAAAGCTTCTGAAAGCCAAGAACGGCTCGGTGAAGGGCAAGGTCCTTCAGGTGCTTGGCGACCCCGGCGATCCTTACACGCTCGACATCCAGAAGGGTTTTGAAGAGAAGATGAAGGCGTTCCCGGACGTCAAGATCATCTCGCTGCCGGCCATGCAATGGGAGGCCAGCAATGCCGGCACCATCGTTGCCGACCAGATGCTGGCCAATCCCGACATCGACCTGATCTTCAGCCATGCCGCGCACCTGTCGGTCGCCGCCGTCGCTTCGCTAGAGGCCGCCGGCAAGAAGCCGGGCGACGTGATGCTGATGAGCTCGAACGGCGCGCCGGTCGGCCTCGACCTGATCCGCAAGGGCTGGCTCAATGTCGAAGTAGAGCAGCCGCTTTACGCACAGGCCGCGGCCGTCGCCATGTTCATGGACAAGGTCGCGAAGAAGCAAGAGATCAAGCCCGGCGAATACGACGTGCTTGGCCTGAAATCGACCGTCACCAAGGAAGCGTGGGGCCCGAACATCAAGATTCCGGGTGCCGCCATCACCAAGGAGAACGTCGACAACCCGGCCTTCTGGGGCAACCAGAAGCCGCCGACCGATACGGTCAAGTCGGTCGAATAGGCATGTCGCCTGAACGCTCCGGGCCATACCTGGCCCGGAGCCCATCCCTGCCCGCATGAAACGAGACGCAGACAATTCGCTGCGGCCTTGATTGCGCACGCCAACCGGATCGACACATGAACCCTCGCACGCGTCACGCCCTGGAGTTCGTCCTCGACAACCTCGTCTGGTTCATGCTGCTCCTTGTCCTGGTCGTCTTCTCGCTGTTCATCCCGAACTATTTCCAACTCGGCATCTTCGCCAACATCATCGAGGCGTCGAGCGTGCTCGGCGTCATGTCGATCGGCCTGGCGCTGGTCATCATTGCCGGCCACATGGACCTGTCGGTCGAATCCGTCGCCGCACTCAGCGCCATGGCGGTGGGCATCCTGTTTTGCTCCTCGGGCATCGGCCTCGGTGTTCAATTGCACCCGGAATGGCTGATGGTTCCGGTCTCGCTGCTGCTGGCGCTGGTCGTCGGCGGCCTCATCGGCGCCTTCAACGGCTATCTTGTGGTCAAGGTCAAGATGAGCGCCTTCATCATCACGCTCGCCTCCTACATCTGGGTACGCGGCCTCGTGCTGGTCATTTCGGGCGGCCGCTCGGCACAGGATCTGGCACCCGCCATCCGGTGGTTCGGCATCCAGCGCCTGATCGGCCTGCCGCTTACCGCCTGGATCGCGGTGGCCTGTTTCGTGGTCTTCTCGCTGATCATGGCCAAGACGCCGTTCGGCAGGCACCTGGTGATGATCGGCGGCAATGAAACCGCGACCTTCCGCGCCGGCATCCGGGTGAACCGCAACCTGATCATCGCCTTCGTGCTCGCCGGCGCCATCGCAGGGCTCGCCGGCTGGCTGCTGGCGATCCGCACCTCCGGCGCCACCGCCAATCTTGGCGTCGGCCTGCTGTTCAATGCCTTTGCAGCCGTGGTTATCGGCGGCGTCAGCCTGAAGGGCGGCGTCGGCACCTTGCCGGGCGTCTATGCCGGCGTGCTCCTGCTCTCGGCCATCAACACGGCGATCAACCTGATGGGCCTGCCCGCCAATTTCACCCAGGTCATCCACGGCCTGCTGGTTCTGGCCGCGGTGCTGCTCGACGCATTCAAGCAAACCATTCGCCAAAGACTGGCGTGAGAGGGCGTGAGGCGAGGATTGGCATGACAGGACGACTGAAAGACAAGGTAGCGCTGATCATCGGCGCCGCGCGCGGCATCGGCAAGGGCATCGCGCTGCGCTTTGCGGAAGAAGGCGCACGGCTCGTGCTGGCCGACAGCGAGGCGGAGGCGGGGCAAGCAAGTGCGGATGAACTGGGCGTCCCCTTCATCCGCACCGACATCTCGCAAATGAGCGACGCCGAGGCCGCGGTGGCACTTTCGCTGAAACAGCACGGCCGCCTCGACATCATCGTGCAGAATGCCGGCATCTATCCCTGGCAGTTGATCGAAAACACCAGCGCCGACGACTGGGACCGCGTCATGGCCGTCAACCTGCGCGGCACTTTCAATGCCAGCCGCGCCGCCCTCGTGCCGATGAAGGCGCAGCGCTCTGGCCGCATGCTCTACACCTCATCGATCACCGGCCCCCACGTCACCAGCCCTGGCCACGGCCATTATTCGGCGACGAAAGCAGGCATTAACGGCTTCATTCGCGCGGCGGCGCTTGAATTCTCCGGCTACGGCATCACCGTCAACGGCGTCGAACCCGGCAATATCCTCACCGAAGCCATCCAACAGCATCGCGGCGCCGCCTATATCAAGAACATGGAGGATTCGATCCCGCTCGGCCGGCTCGGCAGCCCGCGCGATGTGGCCAACGCCTTCCTGTTCCTGGCCTCGGACGACGCCAGCTACATCACCGGCACCACCATTGTCGTCGACGGCGGGCAATTGCTGCCCGAGGGCAAGGATTTCCGGATGGTGCCGCCGTGAGCGGGCAGCCATACGCCAAGAAGCGTGTGCCTGTTGAGTTGCGATTCGGGCTCCAGCGCTTCAGCGAATTCCAAGCGTCCGGCCGGCTTCATGCCCTTACGGATGGCTGAGAGCAGGCAAGGCTTTCGTCTTGCCGGACAATCTGGCTCCTAAGGTCAGGCTATTCGGGAACCAACCCACGAAAGTCTTCATCGCCGTATTAGAGTTGGGGAGGACGGCAATGCGCGCCAACAGTGCGGCGGCATGAATGCGAGTGGCGAATTGCCGGCTCCACGCTCTTGAATAGCGTTTGCCGACGGCGATGCGCGCCGTCCGGTCCCATTGTTCGAACCTTGCCAATTCGCCAGCGAGAAGCCAGCTGGACTGCAGGGCCATGGAGATGCCTTCAGCGATGATTGGATGAGACTCGCCGGCGATGTTGCCGACCCGAAATATGTCGTCGGCAAATCGTGGGCGCATCCCCGGACGTATGGGACCGGCGGCAAGCCATTCACCTTCGAGGCTGGCGTCGCCGATCGTGGAAACCGCGGCCGGACACGATGCCAGTATGTGCGCGTGAACGGCTTGGGCCGCGGACATCGCACCGCCCTCTTTGCGCAGCCTGGTCAACACGTCGCGGCGTATGCAGCACGACAGCGATATCCTGTCCTGATCCGCCCACACCATGCCACCATAGCCGCCCGGAAACACCAGGAGCGGCATGAGGTCTCGAGCGAGCGACGCTCCCCTGAAATGGGCCTTGAAGCCAAACAGATCGGATGCCGCGCTGCTCTTCGGGAGATTGGTTGGCAACCTGCCCTGCCCCCAGGAGCCATGCGCCGCAATCACCACCTGCCCGCTAAGACTTGTCTGACCCTCCCTGTTGGCAATCCGGACGATGGCACGATCGCCATTGCTGGCGATCTCCACCGCGCGCCACGGCTGAAAAACGTCGGCTCCGGCATTGCGCGCCGTGTCCAAGAGGATGCCATCCAGAACGTCCCGTCCAAGCGCCCGCCCGAAAGCATTTCCCGCGGCGCGCGGCATGCCCGCTAAGATGCCAGGGCCCGACGCGAACAAGCCAACCCGCTTGACTTCCGGCCCTGCCTTGGCACGAACCGCCACGCCCGCCTCCAGACGGTCCAACAGCTCCAGATTGACCGCCGACATGAATTCGCCGCAGACCTTGCGGCGTGGAAACTCGCTTGCTTCGATGATGGCCACAGAACGACCTTGGCCGCGCAAGGCCAATGCTGCCGACGAGCCGCTTGGGCCGGCACCTATGACGATGGCATCGTACATCGCGCAAGTCCTTCCTTGGGGAAAACGCGGAAGGCGTGGGTAAACGGGCCTATTCTGCGCTCTTCACACTGCTGCGCGGAACCGAGAGGCCACAAACCGGAAAGTTCCTTGCCAGCGAAACCTGCGCGGACGCTTGCCGCCGCATCGTGCATGGTGACCTGGTTTGCACCGACAAGGCGCAGGAGCGGGCATGCTTTTAAAGCGACAATGTTTCGGCTCGGCTCGGCGGCGAGGAATACCGGCGCCAGACGGCATAGGGCTTCGAACAGGATCTTTAAGGCGGTGTCGGAAAAATGGTGCAGGAACAGATTGGCCGAGACAACGTCGTAGGCGGCACCCCCGGGTTTTGCGATCCAGTCGAAGATATTGTCGGTAACGGTTTCAACCCGCCAGCCCAGAGCCGCGAAATCGGCGCGCCGCCGGTCGGTGACGAGGTCAACCTGGTCGAGCATGACCAGCTCCACGTCGATCCACTTCGTGGCGAGGCGCCTTGCAACCGAGAGCATGAATGCACCGTCGCCGGACCCGACTTCCAAGATTCTGATCGAACCCTCGCGCACGCTGGCCTTCAGGAGGTTGGACATGATCGCATGTTGAAACATCAGCGAATTTATCCAAATCAGATCACGTCGGGAGCCAATCGCCCTGGGATCGTCGGGAGGCAAATGATCGAGCAGTTCCGGCTGGATAAGACGGCTGTCGAGACCGGTGGCCATGTCAGGCACGGCCGGCCGTGTGGAACATCATCGTCTCGGCCGTGAGGCCGGGGCCAAATGCCATTGCACAGCCCACGTCATCATCCGTGAACCCGCGAAGCATCCGCTCCAGCACGAACATGACTGTGGCGGAAGACATGTTTCCGTTTTCGCGAAGCACATCGCGCGACGGCAACAGCGCATCGGGAGGAAGATCCAGCGCGCGCTCCACGGCGTCGAGAATGGAACGCCCACCCGGGTGAACAGCCCAAAGGTCGATGTTGGCGGCGATCCTGTTTCCCAAGATGGCGCCGATCCCTTTGCCAAGCGCATTCTGGACTGCAGCAGGAACTTGCCCCGACAGAACCATGTCGAAACCGTCGTCGTGCAAGCTCCAGCTCATCAAGTCGCGGGCGTCGGCGTCCACGATCGCGTGAAAACTGTCTAGGCCGATGCCGAACGGGCGGGAGGTCACCGACGCGGCCGCGCAGCCATCGCCCCAGAGGGAGAAAGATAGCAGTTTTTCGAGGTCGGCCGTCTCCTTGAGATGGAGCGTACAGAGTTCGATGCAGACGATCACAACATGGGCCGCAGGTTCCGACAGAACGATGTGCCGCGCCAGTTTGAGCGCATTGATTGCCGCATAACATCCCATGAAGCCGATGATCGTGCGCTCCACGGTGGTGGGCAGATTGCATCGGGCGATTATTTCCAGATCGATGCCGGGGGCGGAGAAGCCCGTACAGGTGGTGACAATCAGATGGGTGACACCTTTCCTGTCTTCGCCCACCAGGAGTCGCTCCAATGCTCGCTCGGCCAGCGCGGGCGCGGCAGTGGAATACATTTCCATGCGTTTGGCCGTACCCGGAAACGCTCCGCGCTTGAAAACACCCGCCAGGTCGACGCTCAGCCCCTCAGGATCACCAGCGGGTGCGAAGCAGGAATAGCGATGTTCGATGCCGCCCTTGTCGGCCATGCGATTGAAAATTGCACGGCGGCGGGGATCTGCCAGCTGGGAGCCCGCAAATTGAAGGAAGAATTCGTGAACGCCGTGATCAGAACGGCCGTGGCAATTCGGTTAATGAAAGCTTGAACGGGCATTTTCCCTTGACCTGCAGCCACAAACCCGCGGTCGCGAGCCGAGAGGCCCAGTTGCCCCCGGCGGGAGCTGTAGCTCCACGGCAATGGCTATCTCTATTGAGATAAACGCCCGAGGCCCAAAAACTTCCTGCGAAAATGCCGCTCACCCGTGAAAAAGCAATGCACCGCCCGCACGAAGGACAACAGGTGAGCTATTGCCCGTTGTCGACGTGGCGATTTCGTGGCGCCCGCAACCGGAAAACATCAACTGGGGGAAAGATATGGTGGGCGATGACGGGCTCGAACCGCCGACATCTTCGGTGTAAACGAAGCGCTCTACCAACTGAGCTAATCGCCCGCTCCGGGCCGGACCTTTAAGCGGTCGGGACTTGCTTCGCAAGGCCAAATGAGCGCGAGGCGCCCTGTTCGCAGGCCGGATTTGCGAACAAAATGCCGGCTGTCAAAAAACCTTCTCCTGTTTGGCGTTATGATGGTTTGGTGCGCTTGACACCCGGTAGCGAACCCCTTATCCAGCGCCCCAACGACGAACACGGCTGACACGTGCTCGTCAATGCGCGGGTGTAGCTCAGTTGGTTAGAGTGCCGGCCTGTCACGCCGGAGGTCGCGGGTTCGAGCCCCGTCACTCGCGCCATTTCTCTCAAGGGACACAAACCCTTGGCTTAGTAGAAATGTCGACGTTGTCTGTCAAAGATGCATGTATGCGGATGTGATCCAGAACCTTTCAAATCTGGGTTCGATCTGCCATGCATGGGCTTGCGGCCATGATCGTGGTGCCGGATGAGATTTGCCTCCTGTCAGCTCGGAACGTCGGCTGCCGGCCTGTTTCGGCTCCTGCGTTGACAGATATCTCCCTTGGCCTGACGTTTGCGCCAGGCAAACCGCTTGGGGCTTGCGCTTCCGCCTAAAAAAACGCTTGATTCACCTCTGAAATATCCTGGCCTGAGATAATCCGGCTACCATAACCATACAGCCTGAACGACCCGGGAGGACTTACAGTGTCTATCGCCTCAACCACCTCGATGAGCACGGTGTTCACGGCCATAAGCCTTGCTGGCCTTACAATGGTTGCTTCCACCATCTTTCCCGCCACTGCTTCGGCTGCTCGGCTTCAGCGATGCGCAAGGGAGGGCGGCATTTGCCGACTGCCATTTCCGGCTGAAGTGGTTTTTGGTGACGGGGGCCGCACTACATCGCGCTTTATCGACCGTGACGCGGTCCCCTGCTCAACTCGCGTTTTTGGCGACCCTGCGCCCGGCCACGAAAAGACGTGCTATATCGTGTTACGCGGTCGTGGCGAAGCCGATGGCGGTTACGATGAGCCTCGCCGCGAGAGATGGGTGGCCTGTGCCGACGAAGGCGAATTCTGCGATTTCTATGGCCGCAAGGTGGTCAGGTATGGCGCGCGCGGCCGGTTCACGCAGGACGTGTTCCGGGATGGCGTCGAATGCGACAATGAATCCTTCGGCGATCCCGCTCCCGATGCCGGGAAGCGTTGCTATATCAAGCAGTAGCTTCTCAACGCCCATCGAACGCGAGACATCGGAGGCCGAACAGTCCGGCCTCCGGGGTGGCCTGCGAGCCCCGTGCAATTGCCTCAGCTCTTGGCCAGCAGCGCCTCGACCTCCTGCACTGTCGGCATAGACGGTGCGGTGCCTGGACGGGTCACGGAAATGCCGGCAACGGCGCAGGCGAAGCGTACCGCCTCCAGAGGCTCCACGCCGCGCGAAAGTGCCGCGGCAAGGCCGCCATTGAACGCATCGCCAGCTCCCGTCGTCTCAACCACAGGCCCCGCGCTGATGGCGGAAACATGCTCGGAGCGATCCTTCGTGTGCAGGAGCGCCCCCTTGTCGCCGAGCGTGACGATGACTGTCCCAACGCCCTTTTCCAGCAGCTTGCCGGCGGCGGCGCGCGCTTCATCGACCGAGGAGACTTTCAGCCCGGTCAATTCCTCGGTTTCGGTCTCGTTCGGTGTTAGATAGTCGCAGAGCGTGTAGACGCGGTCGGGAAGCTTTGCCGCCGGTGCCGGATTGAGAATGGTCGTCACCCCTGCCCCGCGCGCGATCTCCAGCGCCCGCAGCGCGGCGTCGATCGGCTGTTCGAGCTGCGTGACGAAAACACCGGCACCACGGATCAGCTCGGCATTGGCTCCGATATCGTCCGGCGTGATCAGCATGGCGGCGCCGGGACTGACGATGATGGCGTTGTTGCCGCTCCCCTCCTCGACGAAGATGTAGGCGGCACCGGTATAGCTGTCCGGCGTATCGATGGCGGCGCTCTTCACGCCGGCATCCTTCCAGGTCCGCTTGGCCATTTCGGCGAAGGCGTCGACCCCGAGCCGGGTCAGGAACGTGACGTCGGCCCCCAACCTGCCGGCCGCCACCGCCTGGTTCGACCCCTTGCCGCCTGGTCCCAGCTTGAAGGAGTTGCCGAGGATCGTTTCGCCCATGCGCGGCTGGCGCTGCGCCCTGTAGGCCGTATCGGCGACGAAGACACCGAGGATGACGATCGGTTTGCCCGAGGCCATGCCGCTACTCCGCATCCGGCGGCACGACGCCCTTGCGGAAGGCAAAGCAGCCATAGAATCGGCGTTCGCCGGTCTGGATGACGCAATAAGCCTGCTTGGCGCGCTCGTAGAAGGCGTAACGCTCGACCGGCACCATCGGCCAGGACTTGCCCTCGGCGGCATCGATCTCCTTCTGCACTTCCTTTTGCACCGCTGGGATCTCGTCCGGCTTGCCGACGATCTCCATGCGGGCGGCCGAGTCGTCGACAAACGTGTCCAACGGGTAAAGCGACAGCACCGCCTTCACCACCTGTGCCGCCGAGGCATCGATGCGCAGCACCCGACCGAGCGCCGTCCGGCGCGCGACCGAATCGGACGGGAAGTTGGTGTCGGCGATGATCAGGTCGTCGCCATGTCCCATCGCCCGCAATGCCTGGAGCACGTCGGCATTGAGCAACGGATCGATCCCTTTGAGCATGATGGTCCTCGTGAAGTGCGTTGCGATCAGAGACGCTTGCCGGTCTCGGCGTCGAACAGATGGATATGGTCGAGCCTTGGCCGAAGTTTCAGCGTATCGCCGGGCTTGAAGTCATGGCGTTCGCGAAACAGCGCCACCATCTCGCCGTCACCAAAACGCAGGAAGACCAGGGTTTCCGAGCCGGTCGGCTCGACCACGGAAATCTTCGCCGGCACGCCATCGGGATGGATCTCGAGATGCTCGGGGCGCACGCCATAGACGACGGCGCGCCCCTCCTCGACGGGGTTGTTCGGAGCGACCGGGAACAGCGTCCCGGCGATGTCGACGCCGCCCTTGCGCCCGGTACCCTTGAGCAGATTCATCGACGGCGAGCCGATGAAACCGGCAACGAAAAGGTTCGCCGGCCGGTCAAAAAGTTCCAGCGGCGCGCCGACCTGTTCGATGCGGCCGTCGCGCATGACGACGATCTTGTCGGCCATCGTCATGGCTTCGATCTGGTCGTGCGTGACATAGATGGTGGTGGTCTTCAGCCGCTGGTGCAGTTCCTTGATCTCGGTGCGCATCTGCACGCGCAGCTTTGCGTCGAGGTTCGAAAGCGGCTCGTCGAACAGGAATACCTGCGGATTGCGCACGATGGCGCGCCCCATGGCGACGCGCTGACGCTGGCCGCCGGAAAGCTGGCGCGGATAGCGCTTCAGATAGGGGCTCAGGTCGAGGATGTCGGCGGCGCGCTTGACCCGCTCGGCCACCACGGCCGGGTCGGTTTTCCGCAGCTTGAGAGCGAAGGCCATGTTCTGCTCGACCGTCTTATGCGGATAGAGCGCATAGTTCTGGAACACCATGGCGATGTCGCGCTTTGCGGGCGGCAGGTGATTGACGACGCGATCGCCGATGGCGATCGTGCCGCCGGAGACGGTCTCGAGCCCCGCCACCATCCTGAGCAGCGTGGACTTGCCGCAACCGGACGGCCCGACAAGCACGACGAACTGGCCATCGGCAATGTCGACGCTGACTTCGTGCAGAACCTTGACGGTTCCAAACGCCTTGGCCACATTGCTGATCGCGACTTGAGCCATCGTTCCCCCATCGGCTCCAACTGGCCGTAGGCGCAGAAGCTAACCAACGCGACCGGTCAGGGCAAGTCGGTCCCTTATAGATAAAAACCCGTCCTCGTTGACACGGCGTTTGGTTGTGAGAATAGTGACGAGCGCCAATCCGAACGCCGGTACTCTATCCGACAAAACGGAACGCGAGGCGACGCAGGTTGGGGTCCTGGTTTCGCTTCTGAACACGGCCAGCGCCCGGCACGATTGGCACTTCGATTCACGACTAACGTTCTGGGAGGAATAGTCCATGCGAGTAGGTCTTTACGACAAACTGGTCCGTGCCGGCGCTACAAGGCGCGACATATTGAAGGGCGCGGCCTCGATGGCCGCGATCGCGGCCGCATCCGGCGCCGGGCTTGGCGCCCTGACGCGCCCGGCTTCCGCCGCAAGCGAACTGCGCTCGAAAATCCTGCAGATCCCCGGGGTTGGCAAAGGCCAGCCGACCGACGCCGACTTCCAGAAGGTCGGCGAGCTTTGCCTCGAGGCGACCAAGGCCAATGTCAAGGAAGGCGAGTTCGCCGGCGTCGAGCTCACCTTCATGGGCCTCAACAACCAGAACCTGCACAATGTGCTGTTCCGTGGTTTCCTGAAGCCATGGGAGACCTATACCGGCGCCAAGATCAGCTGGATCGATCTGGCGCAGGCCGACTACAACGCCCGGCTGCAGCAGTCGATCGCCACCGGCACCGTCGATTTCGACATCATCGAGATGGGCGCGCCGTTCGAGGGCGACGTCTGCGGCAAGGGCCTGACTTCGGAGATGCCCGACTGGGTCAAGAAACAGATCGACTTCGACGATCTCGTCAACTACCTCAAGCCGCCCGTCGGCACCTGGGATGGCAAGCAGTATCGGGTCACCATCGATGGTGACGCGCACAACTTCAACTACCGCACCGACGTGTTTGCAGACGCCGACCTCGCCAAGCAGTGGAAGGATAGCGGAGCGACGAGCGAATGGGGCGTGCCGAAGACCTGGCAAGAGGTTCAGGCCGTGACCAAGTTCCTCAAGGGCAAGAAGTTCAAGGGCCAGGATGTCTATGGCTATCTCGACGCGCCCAAGCCCTGGGGCGGTTTCGGCTTCTACTTCCTCGGCAGCCGCGCCACCGCCTACGCCAAGCATCCCGACGACAAGGCCTGGCTGTTCGACGCCGACACGATGAAGCCGCGCGTCAACAATCCGGCCTGGGTACGCGCCATCCAGGACGTCATCGATGCCCTGCCGTCGGAACCCGCCGACCAGATCAATGCCGATCCGAACACCACCGCCTTCCAGCAGTTCCTGGCCGGCACCGGCTCGATGATCCCCTGGTGGGGCGACGTCGGCTCGAACGTCAAGACCAACGATAGCTCGGTTATCGGCGACGTCACCGGCTTCTCGATCCTGCCGGGCTCCGACGACGTCTACAACTCCAAGACCGGCAAGTGGGAGAAGCTCGCCAGCGGCCCGAACTATTCGCCCAACTGCGCCTATCTCGGCTGGGGCGTCTATGTCATGGCCCGCGTCGATAGCGACGAGAAGAAGAAGAAGGCGGCATGGTCGGCGGCCGCCCATCTCGGCGGCAAGGACCTGTCGATCTGGACGGCGATGTATCCGTCGGGCTTCCAGCCCTATCGCAACTCCCATTTCGACATTCCCGAATGGGTGGCGGCCGGCTACGACGAGGCTTTCATCACCTCGTACCTGAAGTCGGAAGGCGACAGCTACAACCATCCCAACGCGGCAATCGAGCCGCGCATCCCCGGCATCTTCCAGTATTACAGTGCCGCCGAGGATATCCTGGCCAACACCTTCGCCGGCAAGATGAAGGCGCAGGAAGGCGCCGACGCCATCGCAGCCGCCTGGGAGAAGCTCACCGACCAGATCGGCCGTGACAAGCAGGTCAAGCTCTACAAGGCCTCGCTCGGCATGTAAGCTGCCCTTTGAACCGTGGTCCGGCGGCAACGCCGGACCACAGCCTTCCCTTCCAAACGGGCGAAATTTGTGGCTGACCAGACTTCGACCGCGACCCAGTGGCCGGCAGACGCCGCCCCCCATGATCTGATCCCGCCTGGCCGCCGGCGTTTGGGCTGGGCGCTGATGGCGATTGCCACGCTCGGCCTGCTGGCAACGATCGTGCTGCAGATCCTCTACAAGACCGAGGTCGATACGATCGGCTTTGAGACATGGCGGCCCGTGGTCTACGCCTATGTGCTGTGGGGCGTGGCGATCGGCATCGGCCAGGTTCTGACACGCGGCGAGGACGGCCAGCGCGCACTCTTCCTGCTGCCCGCCCTTTTGTTCACCATCGCCATGGTGATCTTCCCGACGCTGTTCGGCTTCTACATCGCGCTCACCGACTGGAACCTCAGCTCCTTCAGCGGTCGCAGGTTCAACGGGCTCGACAATTTCTGGCAGATGCTCGCCGACCCCTACTACCGCAACGCCCTGTTCAACATGGTGCTCTATGTGCTGGCGGTGCTGGTCGAATATGTCGTGGCCTTTGGCCTGGCGCTGCTGCTCAACGCGCAGATCCGTGCCCGAAAATTCTTCCGGGTGGTGTTCCTGATGCCGCTGATGCTGTCGCCCGTCGCGGTGTCGTGGATGATCGGCAAGTCGCTGATGGAATATCGCTTTGGACCGGCAGCGACGCTGGCGCGCCATCTCGGCTGGGAAGACCCGGCCTTCTTCTCGAACCCGATCACCGCCCGCATCTCGATCATGCTGCTGGACGCCTGGACCTTCATTCCGTTCATGATGATCATGCTGCTGGCGGGGCTGCAGGCGATGTCGCGCGAGGTGCTGGAGGCGGCACGTGTCGATGGCGCCACGGCCTGGCAGACCTTCTGGCAGGTCACTTTCCCGCTGATGCTGCCGGTGTCGGTAACGGCGGTGATCCTGCGCATCATCTTCAAGCTGAAGCTTGCCGACATCATCATCACGGTCACCTCGGGCGGTCCGGGCGGCGCCACCGATTCGGTGTCGAGCTTCATCTACCGCGAGTACCGCGACCGCTCGAATGTCGGCTACGGCACCATGCTGGCGATGGCCTATCTCGTCATCATCGTAGTGTTCGTGACCTGGCTGTTGAAATTCGCCAGCCGTTTCGTGCGCAATGTGAATTAGGGCAAGATGAGCGTTCAGACCACCGACTACGTCGCATCCGAAATCCGCTCGCCGGCGAGCTTCGTCGCCAGCCGCGTCTTCATTTACGGCGCGCTCGCCTGCTGGGGCTTCATCTGCCTGTTTCCGATTTATTGGACCATCACCACATCGTTCAAGACGGCGGTGGATGTCACCCAGGGCCACCTGATCCCGTTTGTCGACTTCCAGCCGGATTGGAAAGGCTGGCGATCGCTTGGCCTGTCGCCGGACTCGATCTTCCAGACATCGACCGTGCGTGACGAGTTCCTCAAGCGCTTCATGAATTCGGTCATCACCTCGGTTGGGGCGTCGAGCCTGGCGATCATTATCGGCAGCCTCGCCGCCTATGGCCTGACCCGCTATCGCTACCATTTCGCCTGGTTCAAGAACGAGGACATCTCCTTCTTCTTCCTGTCGCAGTTGATCCTGCCGCCGGTGGTGCTGGCCTTGCCGTTCCTGGTGCTCTACCGCGAAGTCGGGCTGCTCGATACGCGTATCGGGCTGATTCTGCTCTACACGCTGATGGTGCTGCCGATCGTCATCTGGATCATGCGTGACCAGTTCAATTCCATCCCCGTCGAGCTGGAGGAAGCAGCCCTCGTCGACGGCCTGTCGATCTGGGGCGCCTTTTTCCGCATCGTCATGCCGATCGCGCTGCCAGGCATGGTGGCAGCCTTCATCCTGGCGATGGTGCTGTGCTGGAACGAGTATTTCTTCGCCGCCCTTTTGACCTCGACGGACGCCAAGACAATCCCGGTCATGGTTGCCAGCCAGACGGGCTCGCAAGGCATCAACTGGTGGTCGATGGCGGCCCTTGCCACCGCCGCCATCGCGCCGCTTGCCGTCATCGGCATCGCGCTGGAGCGCTACCTGATCATGGGCATGACGGCTGGTGCGGTGAAGTAGCGTTTTTTCCTTCTCCCACAGGGGGACAAGCAAGAACCCGCGTTAGCGCCTCAGGATCGCCCTGAGGTGATCCATGATCATGGCGACACCCTTTTGCCCCAACTCCACTGACGCCTCCTTGGCACTCGCCGTATACCAGCCCGTATTGTCCTCGAAACGCGCGGCATCCACCGCCTCCGGACATAGCGCCAGCATCAGCGATGTCTCGCCGATGCCGGCATGGTCGAAAGGATATTTGCCGTTCATCGCGGCCGGCATCAGCGGATGCACCTGCACCCAGTTGAAGAAATTCTCGCCCGCGGCGTGCCCCGCATAGTAGTCGGCCATCGTCTCGGAGCCCCACCAGCCCTCGCCGCGCTGCTTCTCGAGGAAGCGGAAGATCGCCTGTCTGCCGGCGGTCTTGAAAGCGAGATCGGTCGGCATGCCGGCAGCGAAATTCTCGGTCTGGTGATGAATGATGGCGTGGATGTTGCGAAAGCCGATACGCAGCAGGCTGTAGAACAGCTCCTCGCCGAACGGCGCCAGTTGATTGCCGCCGACCTGCACCGAGCCGCTGCCTTCCGGCGGCACCACGGCATAGCTCGCCGCGCCATAGTAGAAGGGCGGCAGGATGACGATGTCGCTCTCCTTTTCGAACAGTTCCAGCGTCTTGATGACGGCCAGTGTGTCCATGCCGACAGCCATGTGCTCGCCATGATATTCCAGCACGCCGAGCGGCAGCGCGACCGGCCAATTCTGCGCGATCGCCTTGCGGATCTGGTGCGGCAGCATCAGTTCATAGCGCATGATCTATTCCATGTTGGTGTGGCGGGCGCGCATGGCTTCAGGCGAGGCCGCGGTCAATTCCCTGAGTTTCAGCACCATGATCTCGAACAGCAGGAACAACGCTCCCTCGAAAACCGAGCCCATCGGCAGCACCGACGTCTTTTGCGACCCCTGGTCGTTGGCCATGGTCTGCGCCGGCACCAGCAACGTCAGATCGGCCAGGCTTGCGGCGCTGCCGCCCGCCTGGGCGGTCAGGAGCACGACGGTCGCGCCTGCCTCACGCGCGATGCGCATCAGGGTGAGTACAGTCGAGGTTTCGCCGGGCCCGGAACTGACAAGGAAGACGTCGCCCTGCCCTACCGGCGGCGTGGTCATGTCGCCGACGGCCGAAACCGGCAGGCCCAGATGATAGAGCCGCATGGCGAAGCCCTTCACCTGCAAGGCCTCGCGGCCGCAGCCATAGACGACGATCTGCCTGGCACCAACCAGCATCCCGCAGGCGGCGTCGATCCGGTCGCCATCGACGCGCGCCAACACCGCGCCAAGCTCGTCGAGCGCGGTCTTGAACATCTGCGAGCCGGAGTTGTTCACGGCGGCGCCCCCGCCGTGCCGGCAATCGAAGTAGATTGGCAATTCCCGATCACGCTTTTCCCCGGAACAGCTTGATTTCGTTCATGCTAGCAACCGCGAAAATGCGTGTCCAACGCTCAGCGGTGCTTTTGCCGAGCCACGAGCATGATAGTGTCATGTCAGACAAATCAGCAAGGCAAACGGGCAGGACATGAAGACACGGCATTTCGACCGCATCGGCAATGGCGGCATCACCTTCACGGAGCTGGGCTTCGGCACGGCGCCGCTCGGCAATCTTTACCGCGCGGTCTCCGACGAGGACGCCAACGCGACGCTGGAGGCCGCCTGGGCGACCGGCTGCCGCTACTATGACACCGCGCCCCTCTATGGGCTCGGCCTGTCGGAAACGCGCCTCAATCCGTTCCTGCGCTCCAGGAAGCGCGACGACTATGTGCTGTCGAGCAAGGTCGGCCGCATCATGCGCGCCTGCCCGCCAGAGGAACGCACCGGCATCGGCAAGTTCTTCGACACGCCGTCGCGCAAGGAGGTCTACGATTACAGCTATGACGGCGTCATGCGCTCGTTCGAGGCCTCGCTGGAGCGGCTGGGCGTCGACCGCATCGACATCCTGTTCGTGCACGATGTCGACATCTTCACCCATGGCAGCAAGGAGGCATCCGACCAGCGCATCGATGAGTTCATGCGCTCGGGCTATTATGGCCTGCTCGCCTTGCGCGACCAGGGCGTCATCAAGGCATTCGGCGGCGGCATCAACGAGTGGCAGGTTGCGCAGGCCCTGGCCGAGCGCGGCGATTTCGACCTGTTCCTGCTTGCCGGGCGCTATACGCTGCTGGAACAGGAGGCGCTGACGTCTTTCCTGCCGCTTTGCCAAAAACGCGGCATCCGCATCGTTCTCGGCGGCCCCTACAATTCCGGCATCCTGGCGACCGGACCGAAGCCCGGCGCCTATTACAACTATTCCGAAGCGCCGCAGGATGTCATCGACCAGGTGACGCGCATCGAGGCCGTCTGCAAACGCCACGGTATCAGGCTGATCGAAGCCGCCCTGCAGTTCCCGCTGTTGCACCCTTCGGTGGTTTCAGTCATCCCTGGCGGTCAGCGCCCGGGCGAAGTCGAGAGCAATCGGTCGCTGCTGGATGCGAAAGTCCCCGCAGCGCTCTGGGCCGATCTCAAGCAAGAGGGCCTGATGCGCGCCGACGCCCCGACAGTTTGAGGAGCTTCCGACCGGGAGATACGTGTCCAAAAATGAAAAGCCGGGCAAGCCCGGCTTTTCTGGTTTTTTGAAATAAAACGCGCTTAGTTGACGGCGTCCTTGAGGCCTTTGCCGGCCGAGAACTTCGGCACGGTGCGCGCCGGGATCTTCACTTCGGCGCCGGTCTGGGGGTTGCGGCCGGTGGATGCAGCGCGCTTTGACACGGTGAAATTGCCAAAGCCGACAAGCCGTACATCGCCGCCCTTCTTCAGTTCGCCGGAGATGACAGAAAACACTGCATCGACCGCCGACTGCGCGTCACCCTTCGAAATGCTCGCGGCGTCGGCGACAGCGGACACCAGTTCGTTCTTGTTCATAAAAATTCCCTTCCATGAGAACACCGGAACTTACGACTCATCCGGCAGGAAACGGACTTTAGAAAGAAGCGTTCCCGCAACCAAGTCGAAAAGGCAGGAAAAAAGCGGAAAAAGCCCGGAATTCCGGGGTTTTTCACATGAAAAAGCCGGGCGCGAGGCCCGGCTTTCTGTTTGTGCGCTGCAACCTTAGAAAAAACTAATGCGCAAGCGACTTTCCGGCATCGTCGGCACTATCGGTCGCGGCCGGCGGATTGACCGGTTCGACCCATTCGATCGGCTCCGGCATCCGCACCAGCGCGTGGCGCAACACCTCACCGACGCGTGAAACCGGAATGATTTCCATGCCGTTCTTCACGTTGTCCGGAATCTCCGCCAGGTCCTTGGCGTTGTCTTCCGGGATCAGCACCTTCTTGATGCCGCCGCGCAGTGCGGCGAGCAACTTCTCCTTCAGGCCGCCGATCGGCAAGATGCGGCCGCGAAGCGTTATCTCGCCAGTCATCGCCACATCGGCCCGCACCGGAATACCCGTCAGCACCGACACAATGGCCGTGGCCATGGCCGCGCCCGCGGACGGACCGTCTTTCGGCGTGGCGCCTTCCGGCAAGTGCACGTGGATGTCGCGCTTGTCGAACAGCGGCGGCTCGATACCGAAATCGATGGCGCGCGAACGGACATAGGAGGCCGCCGCCGAAATCGATTCCTTCATCACGTCGCGCAGATTGCCGGTCACCGTCATGCGGCCCTTGCCGGGCATCATGACACCTTCGACCGTCAGCAGCTCGCCGCCGACTTCCGTCCAGGCAAGCCCGGTGACGACACCGACCTGATCGTCAGCCTCGACCTGGCCGAAGCGGTAGCGCTGAACACCGAGATAGTCGGCGAGATTCGCCGCCGTGATGCTCACCGTCTTCTTCTTCGTCTTCAGGATCTCGGTCACCGCCTTGCGCCCGAGCTTCATCAGCTCGCGCTCCAGGCTTCTGACGCCCGCTTCGCGGGTGTAGGTCTGGATGATGGCGCGGATCGCGTCCTCACCGACGGAGAACTCCTTCGGCTGCAGCGCATGATCGCGGATCACCTTCGGCATCAGGTGCCGCTTGGCGATCTCGATCTTCTCGTCCTCGGTGTAGCCGGCGATACGGATGATCTCCATGCGGTCCATCAAGGGCGCAGGGATGTTCAGCGTGTTCGCCGTCGTCACGAACATCACGCTCGACAAGTCGTATTCGACCTCGAGGTAATGGTCCATGAACGTCGAGTTCTGTTCGGGGTCGAGCACCTCGAGCAGCGCCGATGACGGGTCGCCACGGAAGTCCTGGCCCATCTTGTCGATCTCGTCGAGCAGGAAGAGCGGGTTGGACTTCTTTGCCTTCTTCATCGACTGGATGACCTTGCCGGGCATCGAGCCGATATAGGTGCGCCGGTGGCCACGGATCTCGGCCTCGTCACGCACGCCGCCGAGCGCCATGCGGATGAATTCGCGGCCGGTTGCCTTGGCTATCGACTTGCCGAGCGAGGTCTTGCCGACGCCGGGAGGGCCGACGAGGCACAGGATCGGCCCCTTCAGCTTCTTCTGGCGGCTTTGCACGGCAAGGTACTCGACGATGCGGTCCTTGACCTTGTCGAGGCCGAAGTGATCGGTGTCGAGGACGTTCTGCGCGTAGGCCAGGTCCTGCTTGACCTTGGAGTTCTTGCCCCACGGTATCGACAGCAGCCAATCGAGATAGTTGCGCACGACGGTCGATTCAGCCGACATCGGCGACATCGTCCTCAGCTTCTTCAACTCGGCTTCCGCCTTTTCGCGGGCCTCCTTGGAGAGCTTGGTCTTCTTGATGCGCGCCTCGATCTCGGCGGCTTCGTCGCGGCCGTCCTCGCCCTCGCCGAGCTCCTTCTGGATCGCCTTCATCTGCTCGTTGAGGTAGTATTCGCGCTGCGTCTTCTCCATCTGGCGCTTGACGCGCGAGCGGATGCGCTTCTCCACCTGCAGGACGGAGATTTCGGCTTCCATGAAGCCCATCGCCTTTTCCAGCCGCTCCTTGACGGAAAGCGTGGCCAGCATTTCCTGCTTTTCAGGAATCTTGATGGCGAGATGCGAGGCAACCGTGTCGGCGAGCTTGGAATAGTCGTCGATCTGGCTGGCGGCGCCCACCACTTCGGGCGAGATCTTCTTGTTCAGCTTGACGTAGTTCTCGAAGTCGGTGACGACCGAGCGGGCCAGAGCCTCGACCTCGACCTCTTCCTCTTCCGGCTCGACCAGCGCCGTGGCTTTGGCCTCGTGGAAGTCGGGACGGTCGGTGAAGGAGACGATTTTCGCACGCGAGGCGCCCTCGACCAGAACCTTGACGGTGCCGTCGGGCAGCTTCAGCAATTGCAGCACGTTGGCGAGCGTGCCGATGTCGAAGATCGCATCGGGCTCGGGATCGTCATCGGCGGCATTCATCTGGGTGGCGAGCAGGATCTGCTTTTCCTGACCCATCACCTCTTCCAGCGCCTTGATCGACTTTTCACGCCCGACAAAGAGCGGAACGATCATGTGCGGGAACACCACGATGTCGCGCAGTGGGAGGACTGCGAAGACGCCGTCGCTGGGAGCCTTGGATATTTTGGCCATTGTCCAACCTTTCATGTCGCGGCCACCATCAGGCCAACCGCGAATCTTATATTAACGACCGGGGATCGTTCCGCCTACCACCGTTTGTGACGGGAGTTTTACAGCACAGAAATCGGGCACCTCGGCCTTCTCGTGTTAGGTGGATGCAAGCGGGGCAAAGATCAAGAGTTAACATCGTCCGCAAATCCACTCCATCGCTCAGGCCGTATACCCGTCACAGCAAAACGGCGCCGCAAGGGCGCCGTTCCACAAAAATATAGGGCCAAGTGCCATATCATGCGCTGACATTGCCCTTCTTTTCCTTCTGTTCGGAATAGATGTAGAGCGGCCTGGCGCTGCCGGTCACCACTTCTTCCGAGATCACCACCTCGCGCACGCCTTCGAGCGCGGGCAGTTCGAACATCGTGTCGAGCAGGATCGCTTCCATGATCGAACGCAGGCCGCGCGCGCCGGTCTTGCGCTCGATGGCGCGCTTGGCGATCGCCGAAAGCGCGTTCTCGTGGAAGGTTAGGTCGACATTTTCCATTTCGAACAGGCGCTGATACTGCTTGACCAGCGCGTTCTTCGGCTCGGTCAGGATCTGGATCAATGCCGGCTCGTCAAGATCCTCCAGCGTCGCCAGGACCGGCAGACGACCGACGAACTCCGGAATGAGGCCGAATTTCAACAGATCCTCGGGCTCGACCAGACGGAAAACGTCACCCGTGCGGCGATCCTCCGGCGATGCGACGATGGCGCCAAAACCGATCGAGGTCTTCCTGCCGCGATCCGAGATGATCTTGTCCAGGCCGGCAAAGGCGCCGCCGCAGATGAACAGGATGTTGGCGGTGTCGACCTGCAGGAACTCCTGCTGAGGATGCTTGCGGCCGCCCTGCGGCGGCACGGAAGCGACGGTGCCCTCCATGATCTTCAACAGCGCCTGCTGAACGCCCTCGCCCGACACGTCGCGGGTGATAGAGGGATTGTCGGACTTGCGCGAAATCTTGTCGATTTCGTCGATGTAGACGATGCCGCGCTGGGCGCGCTCGACATTGTAATCGGCCGACTGCAACAGCTTGAGGATGATGTTCTCGACGTCCTCGCCGACGTAACCGGCCTCGGTCAGCGTCGTGGCGTCGGCCATGGTGAAGGGCACGTCGATGATGCGGGCCAGCGTCTGCGCCAGCAGCGTCTTGCCGCAGCCGGTCGGGCCGATCAGCAGGATGTTGGACTTGGCCAGCTCGACATCGTTGTTCTTGCCGGCATGCGCGAGGCGCTTGTAGTGGTTGTGCACGGCCACAGACAGCACGCGCTTGGCGTAAGGCTGGCCGATGACGTAGTCGTCGAGAACCTTCAGGATCTCCTGCGGGGTCGGCACGCCCTCGCGCGACTTCACCATCGAGGTCTTGTTCTCCTCGCGGATGATGTCCATGCACAGCTCGACGCACTCGTCGCAGATGAACACCGTTGGGCCGGCGATCAGCTTGCGCACCTCGTGCTGGCTTTTGCCGCAAAACGAGCAATAAAGCGTGTTCTTGGAATCACCGCTGTTGTTGCCGACCTTGCTCATTTTCATGTCCTTTCATGGCCGCCCGCCGATGGTCTGGCTGAAAGGGCGCATACTCTATTTATCGCGGGAATCCGCCGCCGCCAGTCTTCCGGGTCCCCGCAACGTATTCCGTACGAAACACAAATCAGAAAACGTGGCAATGATTCGCAGCTTCCCCACGCAAAGCTAAGCCGTCGAAAATCAACATAGCCTTAACGTAGGCAATCCCGACCTCCGAGGGAACAGCCAATTGTGGCCGAAATGACGCAAGACACGCCAAAAGCGCGTGATGGTGCCATCCAACTGCCACCCAGCCTTTATGCCAACGCCCCCTCGGCCGCCTCGCGCGACGAAATGACCTTGTCGATCAGGCCGAAATCCTTGGCCTCGTCGGCGGTCATGAAATGGTCGCGGTCGAGGGTCTTCTCGATCTCGTCATAGCTCTTGCCGGTGTGCTTGACATAGACCTCGTTGAGGCGACGCTTCAGTTTGATGATGTCCTGGGCATGACGCTCGATATCCGACGCCTGGCCCTGGAAGCCGCCGGACGGCTGGTGAACCATGATGCGTGCGTTCGGCGTGGCAAAACGCATGTCCTTGTGGCCCGCGGTCAGGAGCAGCGAGCCCATCGAGGCCGCCTGGCCGATGCACAGCGTCGACACGGCCGGCTTGATGAACTGCATGGTGTCGTAGATCGCCATGCCCGAGGTGACGACGCCACCCGGCGAGTTGATGTAGAGGTTGATTTCCTTTTTCGGGTTCTCGGCTTCGAGGAACAGGAGCTGCGCGCAGACCAGCGTCGCCATGCCGTCCTCGACCGGACCGGTGATGAAAATGATGCGCTCCTTGAGGAGGCGCGAGAAAATGTCGTAGGCCCGCTCGCCGCGATTGGTCTGTTCGACCACCATCGGAACGAGGTTCATGTAGGTTTCGACGGGGTTCTTCATTCGATATCTCTTGTCTCGCGGTGGGATTCCGGCGCCGGACAGGCTGGCAGCTCGGGCAGAATCGGTTCTGGATCGTCAAGATGTAAATAGGATGCCGGCTCATCCTTCTGCAAGGCCGACCCGTCCTAGCCATCTGGGTAAGTCGAATCAAGCTTCCGGGCAAGGATTAGCAGCAGCTGATGCCGCGCCGGCCCGAAATACCGAGCCAGCCCCGACAGGTAGCAGTTTCTTAACCTCGTCGCTTAACGAAATGCGCCGAAACCGCTTTTCTCCGCAACGGCTTCCCCTACAATTCTGCGTTGAACTTTTGCCTGCAGTCAAACGGGGGAGTGCCATGTCTGGGAAAACCGCACGCTTCGCCATTGCCGGGCTGACCCTGCTCGGCTCGATTTCGCAAACGGCGGCCGGCGGCCGCGCCGTCGAATGCTACGAGCCCGTCCGCACACCTGACGTCTATGACACGGTCTACGAGGACGTCATGATCAGCCCTCCCGGCCAGCAGGTCGTCGACTATGACCCGCCGATCTATGGCACGCGGGAGCGCGTGGTGATGACCGTGCCGGCCCAGGTTCGGTATGAAGTGGTGCCGGCAATCAACCGGACCGTCTACCACACCGTCAGGGCCGATGGCGGCGGCTATTCCTGGGAATGGCGCGTCATCCATGGCCGCCGCGTGCTGTGCAAGGTCTGGCACAAGGCACGCTACGAACGCGTCGCCGAGACGGTGGTGATCCAGCCCGAACGCACGCGCCGCGTCGTCATTCCGGCGCAATATGACAGCATCGCCGAGGAGGTGCTGGTGCGGCCCGAGCAAAGGCGCGTCATCGATGTTCCCGCTTCCTACCAGACCGTCGCGCGCCGCGTGCTGGTGCGCCAAGGTTCGTCCGGCTGGCGGCGCGTGCATATTCCCAGGCACTGCCAGGACTAGGGTTAGGCCACCTCGGCCCGCAGCCAGGCCTTGAGACCGGCGATATCGCCATCGCCAATGGCTTTGGCAACACGGCGCCCCACTGCCGCGCCGAATTTGTAGCCGTGACCGGAACAGGCAGAGACGATCAGGCACTTGCCGGTCTCATGCGCCAGGAATTTCTCGTCATCGGTGAAGGTGTAGGCGCAGGTGACCACTTCGGTCACCTTGTACTCCTCGATGCGGGCGATCGGCGGCGAAAACAGGTTGCGGATCGCCTCGCCCTCGCCCGGCACCGGCTCGCGGTTCCAATCGGCGTTGCTGGTCGGCACCTTGTGCAGGCCCGAACCGAACTTCATGCCGGCGCCCCGGGTGAGCGGGATCATGTAGCCGTCGGTCTTGCCGCCGACATCGAGAATGACGGGCGCAGCCTCCCATGCCGCCTTGAGATCGGCAGGCGGTTCGACATAGGCGAGCGCGGTGCGAAAGGTCCTCAATTCGCCGCCGAGCTCAGGGAATAGCTTCAGCACCCAGGCGCCAGCGGCTACGACGATGCGGTCGGCCTGCATCGTCTCGCCGCTTTCCAGCACGATATGGCCGGCCTCGGCATCGATCTCCGTCACCTTGCTGTGCTCGTAGACATTGGCTCCGTTGGCACGCAACCATGTGGCCAGCCCGGCTGCTATCTTGCGGCAATGCAGTGCGCCGCCTTCCGTCGAGAAATAGGCATAGCGGAACGAGCCAGCCTCGAAGAACGGCCAGCGCTCGACGGCTGCGTCCGGTTCCAGCAGTTCGAAAGGGAAATTTCCCTCTTCCAGACCCTCGCGGTATTCCTCGGCCTCATCGCCGGGCTCGCGCGAAACGCAGACGAAGCCACGCGCATCGAGGTGGTTCTCGCCGAGATCGGCCCACATTTCGTCCCAGGCCTCATAGGCTTCGGTGATCAGCCGCCCATAGCCGGTTCCAGCGCGATAGGCCCGGCGGATGATGCGGTGGTGGTCGCCGGATGCCGCCAGCGGATTGGGGATCGGCCCCTGCTCGACGATCGACACGCCGTGGCCGGCCTTGACCAGCGACCAAGCCGTGGAGAGACCGGCGATACCCGCGCCGACAACGATCACATTCATCCGTTCAGACCTTCCGCCGCCCTAATGGCTGGCTCAATCAATCGGGCTGCCGCACGCAAGATACGGTCTGGAACCGGGCTGGCAAGCCGCGCTATGGGTCTGGCATGACCAAATCGACGCTCTCCTATCTGGCCTTTGATCCGGCCACTCGCCGGCTTAGGCTCGACCCGCGCGAACCAGCCTTCTTCCTCAATCCGTACGAGGCCTACGCCTTCCTGCACAACGCATCGAATGCGTTTTTCTGGGAAGAATTCGGCTTCTGGTGCTTTGGCGGCTTCGGCGACGTCAACAGACTGCTGCGCGACCGCCGTTTCGGCCGCCAGAACCCGGCCGGCATTCCCGACAGCCGCGGTGCCGGCCAGGATAGGACCCATCTCAAGGCATTCGACGGTATCGAAGCCAATTCGATGCTGGAGCTGGAGCCGCCGGTACACACGCGCCTGAGGACATTGGTCAACCGTGCCTTCGTCTCGCGTCAGGTCGAACGGTTGCGGCCGCGTGTCGAAGCGCTCGCCAAGGAATTGATCGACCGTTTCGAACCAGGCAAGGCCGTCGACCTCCTGCCGGCCTTCGCCTCCCCCTTGCCGATCACCATCATCGCCGAAATGCTCGGCGTGCCGGTCGAGATGGGGCCGCAACTGCTCGACTGGTCGCATCAGATGGTCGCCATGTACATCCACGGCCGCACGCGCGAGACCGAGGAGACGGCCAACCGGGCGGCGGGCGAGTTCTCCAACTTCCTGCGCGCCTACGTGACCGAGCGCCGCAAGAGCCCGGGCGACGACCTGCTGTCGCTGCTGATCTCGGCCCAGGAAGACGGTGAGAGGCTGTCTGAAGACGAGCTGGTCTCCTCGGCCATCCTGCTGCTCAATGCCGGCCATGAAGCAACCGTGCACCAGACCGGCAATGCCGTCCATTCCATCCTGGCGCAAGGCGGTGACCCGCGCCGCTTCTTCACCTCCCCTGAAGCGACAGCGGCCACGGTCGAGGAATGCCTGCGTTTCGACGCGCCGCTACACATGTTCATGCGCTATGCCTATGAGGAAATCGAAATCGCGCCCGGCATCGTCGTCCGGCCGGGCCAGACGATCGGGCTTTTGCTCGGCATGGCCAATCATGACCCGCACGCCTTCGCCGAACCCCTTGCCTTCCAGTCCGGCCGACCGGACCAAAAGAACGTGTCGTTCGGTGCCGGCATCCATTTCTGCATCGGCGCGCCGCTCGCCCGGCTCGAACTGCAGGTTTCGCTCAAGACTTTGTTCGAGCGGTACCCGCAACTGCATCTTGCCGAACAGCCCCGCTTCCGCGACACTTACCACTTCCATGGGCTGGAGGCGCTCTCCGTGCGCTTCTGACCATAGTGGGCTGGGGCTTGCTATGAGATTGTTTTCGAGAGGCGCGATCGCGCTCGCCGTGACGATTCTGCTCGGCTGCATGGCTGGCGCCGTGGCCCAGCAGACGGAGAATATCCCGCAGCAAAACAGTGACGCCATCGCCAGGAAACTGGCCGGCGTGCTGCTCGAACGCCAGATTGGCGCGAAAGTGCCGGCGGAGAGGTTCGGCGCCTATGAGGTCGATTTCAACCTCGACGGATTTTCCGAGATCTATGTCTATGTGCAGGATCCCGCCTGCGACGGGGTCAAGTGCGGGTTGTTCCTGTTCGTGCTGGAGGGCGACGGCTATCGCGAGGTGCTGGGCGACATTCCGGGCGCCAGGCTGACGGACCCGGCCAAGGTCGGGCTCGGCGCCTTCAAGCGCAAAGGCTTTATTGACCTGCAGCTCAACCAGACGCTGGCCAGTTGGAACGGTGAGCGCTATGCCGACAGCTCGACTTTTCCGGCTTCTTCGCTCGACGGCACTGCCTTTATCGCGGCCTGCCGAAAAAACAAATCGAGCGAACAGCCCGAAGAGGGTGAGGCTGAACGGGTGACCAGCGAATGCCAGTGCCAGTTCAACCGGTTCCAGACGATCGGCTTTGCACAGGCCGATCTCGACACCTATGCGGCCTCTTTCAGTGAAAATTTTGCCTATCCGACCGGTGATAGGGAAAAGCCGTGGCAGGCTCTGGTCAAGGACGCGGAGGATGCCGGCACCGGCTGCGACGTCGCCAGCGGCAAAACCCAGTGGCAGCCGGCCTATTTCAACCATGGCGACCAGCAGCAGCAGCGACTTGACTTCGATGCCTTCCTCGACGCCTGTCCAGCGCAGGATTTCATCCTGACCAACCGCAAGACCGGTTCGCCGGACCGCGCGCTTGGCCTGTGCGGCTGCCTTGCCCGCGAGCTGCCGACGCAAGGCGTCACGCAAACAGGGATGGATCTCCTGACGCAATATTATCGCGACGAGATATCGGACGCGGACATCGATGCGCAGGACAGCGAATTGCTGGCCGCTCACGACAAGGCCTCGGACGCGTGCCTCGCCCAGTTCCCGGCGAAATGATCAAAGCTTGATCACATACTCCTTGCGAGTCGTTTCAAGCACTTCCCAGCTTCCCCTGAAGCCCGGCCGCAGCACGAAGCTGTCACCGGCTTTGACCGTGCGCGCCTCTCCGCCCTCTTCCGCGATCACCGAGACGCCTGAGAGAATGTGGCAGAACTCCCATTCGTCATAGACGATGCGCCATTTGCCGGGAGTCGATTCCCAGATGCCGGCATAGAGGCCGCCGTCGCGCTCCTCGACATTCCAGGTGCGGAATTTCGGATCGCCGGAGATCAGACGATCCGGCGCGGGCGCGCCGGATTCGGGCTCGACGCTTTTGGTGTCGACGGAAAGAAACGCGGTCATATCAGGTCAGACCTTGGCGAGTGCCTGTTCGAGGTCGGCGACGATGTCGGAGACATCCTCGATGCCGATGGACAGCCGCACCGTGTCCGGGCCAGCGCCGGCCTTGACCTTCTGCTCGTCGGAAAGCTGGCGGTGCGTGGTCGATGCCGGGTGAATGACCAGCGACTTGGTGTCGCCGACATTGGCCAGATGCGAAAAGAGTTCGAGTGCCTCGACGAATTTGATGCCCGCCTCGTAGCCGCCCTTGAGGCCGAAGGTGAACACGGCGCCCGAGCCCAGCGGCGAATATTTCTTCTGCAGCGCATTGTTCTTGTCGCCGGGCAAGCCGGGATAATTCACCCAGGCGACCTTGGGGTGGTTGGACAGCCAGCCGGCGACCGTGATCGCGTTGTCGCAGTGGCGCTGCATGCGCAGCGGCAAGGTTTCGAGGCCGGTCAGGATGAGGAAGGCGTTGAAAGGCGAGATTGCCGGGCCGAGATCGCGCAGGCCGAGCACGCGGGCGGCGATGGCGAAAGCGAAATTGCCGAAAGTCTCGTGCAGTACGAGGCCGCCATATTCGGGGCGCGGTTCCGACAGCATCGGGTACTTGCCCGATTTCGACCAGTCGAAAGTGCCACCATCGACGATCACGCCGCCGATCGAATTGCCGTGCCCGCCGATAAACTTGGTCAGCGAATGGACGACGATATCCGCGCCGTGCTCGATCGGGCGGATGAGATAGGGCGAAGCCAGCGTATTGTCGACGATCAATGGCAGGCCGTGCTTGCGGGCGATGTCGCCGATCTTCTCGATATCCACGAAGGTGCCGCCCGGATTGGCCAGGCTCTCGATGAAGATCGCCTTGGTCCTGTCGTCGATCTGGTTCTCGAAGGTCGAGAGATCATTGGTGTCGGCCCAGCGCACCTCCCAGCCATAATTCTTGAAGGCATGACCGAACTGGTTGATCGAACCGCCGTAAAGCTTGTTGGCGGCAACGAAATTGTCGCCCGGCTGCATCAGATTGTGGAACACGATCACCTGCGCGGCGTGGCCGGATGCCACAGCAAGGGCAGCCGTGCCGCCTTCGAGTGCGGCGACGCGCTCTTCAAGCACCGCCTGCGTCGGGTTCATGATGCGGGTGTAGATGTTGCCGAAGGCCTTCAGGCCGAAGAGAGAGGCGGCATGGTCGGCATCGTCGAAGACGAAGGACGTGGTCTGGTAGATCGGCGTGGCGCGCGCGCCGGTGGCCGGATCGGGCTTGGCGCCGGCATGGACGGCGAGCGTATTGAAACCGGGCGTACGGGTCACGGAAACCTCCCTCAAGAACTTTCTCAAAATTCGCCGGGCATTCTTGGCGAAGCGCGGCCTGGAATGCAAAGAAGAAAATACCTTTCGGCGTGCGATCCGCGATGAACGCGCGGGAAACTCAATCGCTTCCCGGAAAAATTTTTGCGCGCCGGCAGTGGACTGGAATCTCTTGCCAAAAAGCAATCCCGGATCACGTCACTTCTGGCGGACGCCAAAACTCTGGAAGCCCTGGCGCATCAGCGGCTTCTTCGACGACAGCACCCCGGAATTGACCCCGGTCCAGCCGATCTCGCCGGAGAGCTTGCCGTATTCGATCTTGGGGCAGCGGTTCATCACCACCTTGATGCCGGCGGCCTCGGCGCGCGCGGCTGCCTCGTCATGGCGCACGCCAAGCTGCATCCAGATGACTTTCGGCAAGGGAACGAGCCGCAACGCCTCGTCGACGATGCCTGGCACCGCCGCCGGCGCGCGAAAGATGTCGACCATGTCGATCGGCTCCGGAATGTCGGCCAGCCTGGCATAGGTCATCCGGCCAAGGATTTCCTTGCCGGCCTGGCCAGGATTGATCGGAAACACCGAAAACCCCTTGGCCAGCAGGTATTTGAGCACGAAATAGCTTGGCCTGACGTCATTGGCCGACGCGCCGACCATGGCGATGGTCTTCACCGAATTGAGGATGCCGCCGATGTAGGTGTTGTCGTAGCTATCGTGATTCATGCCTCGTCCTCATACAACGCCTCGGTGAGAAAACCATCCGGGTCATTGCTGAAATCGCGCAGCATGCGGAAATGGTCCGTATCGCGAAAGTCGGCGGGCTCAAGCCCGAACCTGCTGATGCGGAACAGCCGCGCGCCGGGACAGGCCATCAGCAGCGGCGAGTGCGTCGCCATGATCACTTGCGCCGTGCCCGACTGGTCCATGCGCCGCAGCATCTTCAGAAGCTCGATCTGGCGCGACGGCGAGAGCGCGCTTTCGGGCTCGTCGAGGATGTAGATGCCTTGCCTGCGGCAGCGCTCCTCGAAGAAGCGGATGAAGCCTTCGCCGTGTGACCAGGACAGGAAATCGGGTGGCGCACCGCCAGAATCCAGCGCGGCCTGGTCGAGGTAGCGGGCGATGGAATAGAAGGATTCGGCGCGAAAGAACCAGCCAGCGGTGACTTTTGGCAGCCAGTGGCCCCGGAATGTGTCCGCCAGGGCGGCGCCGCTCTTGTCGATGGCGCTGGAATGGTCGACCGGGCGGTAGCCCTTGCCGCCACCTGCCTCGTCATAGCCGGCCAGCGCGCCAATCGCCTCGAGCAGGGTGGATTTGCCGGTGCCGTTCTCGCCGACGATCACGGTGATGGGCGTGGTGAATTCGAGCTCGAACTCGCGGCCGCGAAACAGCGGCAGGTTCCACGGGTATTTTTCCCAATCGTTCACGCGCTCGGGGTCGAGCAGGATGCGTTTGAGATAGGGTGCCTTCAGCCGCGTCAGCTGCTTGCGGTGGGCCATCACTTGGTCAGCATCGCCGGGGCTGCATCATTCGGGCAGCGAAATCGTGCCGTCTTCCGCGATTGGAAAGGCCGGATTGTGCGCCACTTCCCAGACATGGCCGTCGGCGTCGGCAAAATAGCCGTACCAGCCGCCCCAGAAAGCGCGGCCAGCCGGCTTGATGATGCGGCCGCCGGCTTTTTCTGCCATGGCGAGCACTTCGTCGACCTCGGCATCAGAGCGGGTGTTGTAGGCGAGATAGACGGCGGACGGCGCCCCGGTGAAGGCGACGCCGGAATCCTCCTCGGCGCTGGCGCGCGGGAACAGGCCGAGGATGGCGCCGCCCATCTGGAAGAAGGCGACACCATCGGTGATCCCGGCATGACGTTTCAGGCCCATCGCCTCGTAGAAACGCACCGCGCGATCGAGATCGTCGGTGGCGATGGTGATGATGGAGATGCGCGGTTCCATGCTCCCGTCCTATTCGTCCGTCCATTCCGGCTTGCGCTTGCCGATGAAGGCGCCGATGCCCTCTTCCGCGTCCCGCGCCAGCATGTTCTCGACCATGACGCGGCCGGTATAGGCATAGGCATCCGCCAGCCCCATTTCGGCCTGCGCGTAAAAGGCTTCCTTGCCGGTCTTCACGACCAAGGACGATTTGGACGCAATGGTTTGCGCGTATTTGGTGACAATCTGATTCAGGTACTCACGCGGCACGACGCGGTTGACGAGGCCGAATTCCTTGGCCGTTGCCGCATCGATCGTCTCACCGGTCAACAGCATCTCCATCGCCTGCTTGCGCGAGACGTTGCGCGACAGCGCCACCATCGGCGTCGAACAGAACAGGCCGATGTTGACGCCCGGCGTGCAGAAGGTCGCCTCATGCGAGGCGATGGCCAGGTCGCAGCTCGCGACCAGTTGCAGGCCGGCGGCTGTCGCCAGGCCATCCACCTCGGCGATGACAGGCAGGGGGTGGCGCACGATCGTCTGCATCAGCGTGGCGCAAGCGGCAAAGGTCTCTTCGAAGAAGGCCTTGCCGCGATCGGCGTCGGCGCGCCGCGCGGTCATTTCCTTGAGGTCATGGCCGGCGCAGAACACCTTGCCGGCCGCCGAGAGTACGATGACACGAACGGCCTTGTCGGCCCTGGCGCGGTCGAGTTCCGCCGTCAGCGCCGCCATGACCGCCAGCGACAAGGCGTTGGCGGGCGGATTGGCAAGCGTCAGGCGCAGCACGCCCTTGTCCAGCCTCGTCGTGACCGGGCCCTCTTCGGCGGCAGCAGGCTTGATGGCAAGGATTTCGGCCATGGCTAAGGTCTCCGCGATTCCGGTCGTGCCGGCAGGGTATCTAATATCGCATCGGGTTTCGTCCAACACCCATCGCTTGCGCCAGGGCGATGTATATGTTGCCAGAAACGTCCGCCTGCGCCCATACAAGCATGCGCAGAACGAGAGACCGACATGCCCGCCCAGACCAATCTCAAGCCGGTGCTGACCGCAGTGCAGATCAACGTGTTGATGGAGAGCGTCTTTCCGCAACTCAATGAGAGTTCCGCCGCCTATGAGGCCATCGACGTGTTTCCCGGCGGCTGTATCGTGCGGCTCAATGCCGGCGAGCGGCATTTGCGCCCCGGCGGCACGGTGTCCGGCCCTGCCCTGTTTACGCTGGCCGACATTGGCGGCTATGTCTGCGTGCTCAGCCATGCCGGGCCGGATGCGCTCTCGGTCACCACCAACCTCAACATCAACTTCGTCCGCAAGGCCGAGGCCGGGCCGATCGATGGCCATTGCCGCATCCTGAAGCTCGGAAAGAGCCTGATGGTGTTCGACATCGACATCGTCGCCGGCCCGGATGGACACACGATCGCGCATGCCACGGGTACCTACTCGATCCCGCCGAAGCGCACCAGCGATGTGGTAAAATAATACCTTTTACCTAGGTCGTTGTTTTTGCTATTGTTTCTTCGCCGTAGAGCTTTTTGATCTGCTTGACGTGCAGTTCCCCCTCGCCTATAAGCCCTCACGAAGCAGCGGCCCGCAAAAGGCCGCCGTTTTGTTATTGGCTGATGACAAGCGTCGTTCGCCAATCCAAGCAACAAGAAACGCCTTCCCCGTGAAGGTCAAAACCGAGAGCAGAAAACATGACAACCTTTTCGCAGAAGCCTGCGGATGTGGTGAAGAAGTGGATCCTGATCGACGCCGAGGGTCTCGTCGTCGGCCGTCTTGCCACTGTCATCGCCAATCATCTTCGCGGCAAGCACAAGCCGACCTTCACCCCGCATGTCGACGACGGCGACAATGTCATCGTCATCAATGCCGACAAGGTGGTGTTCACCGGCAAGAAGTTCACCGACAAGGTCTATTACTGGCACACCGGCCACCCCGGCGGCATCAAGGAGCGCACCGCGCGCCAGCTGCTCGAGGGCCGTTTCCCCGAGCGTGTCGTCGAGAAGGCCGTTGAGCGCATGGTTCCGCGTGGCCCGCTCGGCCGTCGCCAGATGAAGAACCTGCGCGTCTATGCAGGCGCGGAGCATCCGCATGTCGCCCAGCAGCCAGAAGTCCTCGACGTGGCCAAGCTGAATTCCAAGAACAAGAAGGTCGCATAAGATGGCTGAGCTTTCCTCGCTCGCAGAACTGGGCGCCGCCACCGGGAACACGAACACCCAGGCCGCGGCCCCCGTCCATGTCCAGAAGCTCGACAAGTCGGGCCGCGCCTATGCCACCGGCAAGCGCAAGAACGCCATCGCGCGCGTCTGGGTGAAGCCGGGTTCCGGCAAGATCGTCGTCAACGACAAGGAATTCGCGACCTATTTCGCGCGTCCGGTCCTGCAGATGATCCTCAACCAGCCGATCATCGCGTCCAACCGTTCGGGCCAGTACGACATTGTCGCCACCGTCGTCGGTGGCGGCCTCTCCGGCCAGGCCGGTGCCGTTCGTCACGGCATCTCCAAGGCGCTGACCTATTACGAGCCGGCGCTGCGTGCCGTGCTCAAGAAGGGTGGCTTCCTGACCCGCGACAGCCGCGTCGTCGAGCGCAAGAAGTACGGCAAGGCCAAGGCCCGTCGCTCCTTCCAGTTCTCGAAGCGCTAAGCGTTTCGAATTTCCGATATCAAAGGCCGCCTCCGGGCGGCCTTTGTTTTTCGGGCCGCAGATTTCAGTGATCGACAGGTTGTGGGACGGCGCCCCTCCGACCTGCCGGGCAACAGTCACGAGAGGGAGATCGGCAGCTTCAGCCCTAATTGATGCTGGCCGTATGCGCCGGTTCGGCCGGCCGCTTCTCGTCGGCATAAGGCACACGATAGCCGTTCGCCGCCAGCCAGGCGATCGCCGCCTTCGGCTCGTCGGTCTGGATGATGGTGGCGCCGCGATCGGCCCAGAAGCCCCAGGCTTCGCGCGGCGAGCTGGCCTGGACCGCCAGTTCGTCGCCGCGGCCGCCGGCGAGGAAGCCGCCCGGCTTGTTGACGATGGCATAGGTGTCGGCCCAAATATGCCAATCGCCCCTCACCGCCTCGGCGCGCATACGCGTGCTAAACAGCGGCCCGCCGGTTTCGGTCAACGTCTCCGCGCCCGCCCGCCAGTTGATCAGCTCGATCGCGCCCGGCGCGAAAGCGTGGTCGACCGTCGAGGCGAAGCCGGCATCATGCACGGCGTCATCGGCAATGATCGGCATGAACTGAAAGCCACCGCCTGCCGCGGCCATGGCGGCTTTCACCGTGATGATCCTGTTCTGGTTCCAAAGGTTTTCCTTGACGATGACCTGCTCGGCCATGCCGAGATCGCGAGCCACCGCGATCATGCCCGGGAGGTCGCCGACTTCGAGCTTGTTGTCGAGATTGATGAGGATTCTGTCCCTAGTCGTCATCAGCATTTCGCGCAATGTCGAGACGGTCTCGTTGGTGACGGCATGGGTGCCCTCGATCACCAGCCGGCATCTCTTCAATTCGGCCAGCGTGTAGTTGATGACTTCGCCCTTGCAGGTCGTCGTACGGTCGAGCCAGCTGTCATGCATGACGATGAGCTCGCCGTCCTTCGAGCGCCTGATGTCGACCTCGACGATTTCGGCGCCGATCGCGATCGAACCTTCAACCGCCGCGAGCGAGTTTTCCGCATAGAGCGTCTTGCCGGCCTGCATGCTGCCGGCTCTGTGCGCGGCCACCATGACATGGTCGCGCCACTGGTTGGCATGTTCGAAGCGGTCGAGGATCTGCCTGGCGCGTGTTTCGCCGGCCAAGGCCTGGCCGGCGGAGGCCGCCAGCGCGGTGGAAAGCAGAAGGTTCAGCCAGATCGTCCGCATCGAGAATCGCTCCTTGCCGGATCGAGCCGGGGATAGGCGACCTCGGTGACATCCAGGTGAACGAAGCCGGCTAGCGGTTGGCCGGCGATGCGGGTCAGATGCGTTTCGAGAGCCGGCGGAACCAGGCCATTGCAGGCATTTCGACCAGGCGCCATGTGATCCACGACACGGCGATGGTGGCGGCGAGCATGACGACGATCGCTACAGTCCCTGTCCAGCCGGGCCCAAAGCCTGTCGCGGGCCCGCCACGCAGCACGATGTCGCCAATCAAGCCGAGGCCGAGCTTGCGCTCGACGAGCCCGGCGACGTTGATCAGGCGCGCCTGGACGAAGATGTGGACCATGTAGATCGAATAGGACAGCGCGCCGAGCGTCAGCATGAAGGGCGTCCTGAGCAAGGCGCTGATCCAGCCGCCTTCATGGGCGAACAGAAACAACGCCAGGGCGAACACCAGGGGCGCGGCGATGCCGAAATCATTGTCGCCCGCCAGCGAGACAAAAAGAACGATGACGGCCACCATGACGATTTCGGCAAGAGTCCAGCTCACCCGCGGGCCGTTTGTGACCAGGACCTGTCGCGCCCCTGCAATGGAATCATGCTGAAACCAGGCCAGCAGGGCGCCGAGCGAGAAGCCGTAGAGGCAGCGGATGAAGCCGAAATCGTAGGACACATCCATATGATGCGTGGAGAAGCCGAGCAGGAACAGCGACGCGGTGACGGCGGCGGCGACAAACCATATCCAGGCGCGTGCGCCGGCGATGAAGACCACGCCGGCAAACAGGAGATAGGCGAAAAACTCGGCCGAGATGCTCCAGCTTGGCGCATTCCACGTCAACCGATCCTCGAAGCCGACACCTTGCAGCAGAAGGAGATTGGCAGCCAGGCTCTTGAGGTCGAAGCCGCCGGTGAAGGGAGCGGCCCCCGTGCCATGCAATTGCGGCAGCATCAGCCGCAACAATTCGAAGGCGGCAAAGGCGGCAAGCATGACCAGATGCAGCGGATAGATGCGGCCGAAACGGACCAGGGCAAAGCGGGCGACCTCTTCCGGCCGGCCCAGCCGATTGGCATAGCTGGAGGCGATGACGAAGCCGGAAAGGACGAAGAAGAAGTCGACGAAAAGATAGGACGAACCGATAAAGCTGCTCTGCGAGATCACTGATGCGGTCGGGAAATGAAACAGCGCCACCAGCAACGCGCAGATGCCGCGCCACGAATCGAGAACCTGGAAGCGATCGCCGGCGATCGTGCCGGCGTGGGTCGACACCACGGCATCCGACGGATTAAGAAACGCGGTCTGCGTCATGATGATACAAATCCTGTCTTGCCGTGGCGCCCGGGCGGCGCGGTTTCGTCTCCCCAAGCTGTGACTGGCATCTTCCATGCCGGTTCTGTAGTTGTTGCACCCCGATGAAAACGAGGACCCGTAATGGCGACCAAGAACATCGACCATGCCTTCACCGCCCGCTCCAAAACGGGTGGCGCCCTTGAGCCGACCTATTCGGGCGCGCTGTCTTTCATGCGGCGCAAATACACCAAGGACGTGAAGGGCGCGGATGCGGTGGTGTGGGGCATTCCCTTCGACGCCGCCGTCACCAACCGGCCGGGCGCCCGGTTCGGGCCGCAGGCGATCCGCCGCGCCTCGGCGATCCTCGACAACGACCCGCAATACCCGTTTTCGCGCGATCTGTTCGAGCACCTCGCCGTGGTCGATTATGGCGACTGCCTCCTCGACTCGGGCAACCATCAGAAGACGCCCGCCACGATCGAGCGCGAAGCGGCCAAGATCCTGAAATCGGGCGCCTTCCTGCTGACGCTGGGCGGCGACCATTTCGTCACCTGGCCTCTGCTCAAGGCGCATGCCGCTATCCACGGACCGCTGGCCTTGGTGCAGTTCGACGCCCACCAGGACACATGGCCCGATGACGGCAAGCGCATCGACCACGGGTCCTTCGTCGGCCGAGCGGTCAAGGAAGGCATTATCGATCCCGACCGCTCGATCCAGATCGGCATCCGCACCCATGCGCCCGACACGTTCGGCATCAAGATTCTCTATGGCCATGAGATCGAGGAGATGCGCGCCTCCGACATCGCCTACGCCATCGTCGATCGCACCGGCGGCAAGAAGACCTATCTGACCTTCGACATCGACTGCCTCGATCCGGCCTATGCGCCTGGAACCGGCACGCCAGTTTCGGGCGGCCCGTCCTCGGCGAAGATCCTGTCGACGCTGCGTCAGCTCAACCAGGTCGATATCGTCGGCGCCGATGTCGTGGAGGTTGCGCCGGCCTATGATCACGCCGATATAACGGCGATCGCCGGTTCGATGGTGGCCATGCAGTATCTCGGCCTGCTGGCCGAGCGAAAGGCCCGGCTCGAGGAGCTGAACACCGGCAACCACAATGGCGCCGCGGTCAACCACGGTAACGGCATATAGTCTTGGTATATCAGGGAATTTGATCAGGCAATGAAACCGAAAATCTTCATCGACGGCGAGCATGGCACCACCGGCCTCCAGATCCGGGCGCTGCTTGCCGAGCGCGGCGATCTGGAGATCATTTCCATTCCTGTCGAGCGCCGCAAGGAAACGGCCGCGCGCGCCGAATTCCTCAACGCCGCCGATATCGCAATCCTGTGCCTGCCCGACGATGCCGCCAAGGAAAGCGTCTCGCTGATCACCAACGACACCACCAAGGTGATCGATGCGTCGACCGCGCATCGCGTGGCCGAAGGCTGGGAATATGGCTTCGCCGAACTGGACAAGGAGCAGGCGAGGAAGATCGCCACGGCCAAGCGCGTCGCCAATCCCGGCTGCTGGCCGCAGGGACCGATAGCGACGCTCAGGCCACTGGTCACCGCAGGCCTGCTGCCGGCCAATTTCCCGATCGCGGTCAACGGCATTACGGGCTATTCGGGCGGCGGGCGTCCGATGATCGAAGACTATGTCACCAAGGGCGAGGACGCCTCGGAGTTCCTGCCCTATGGCCTGACCCTGCAGCACAAGCACGTGCCGGAATTGAAGGCCTATGCGAAGCTGTCGCATGATCCGATCATGCAGCCGGCGGTGGGCAATTTCGCCCAAGGCATGATCACGGTGGTGCCGTTGCAGCTCGGCGGCCTCGACCGCGTGCCGACGGGTGCCGAACTTCACGCCGCCATTTCGGACCATTTCGCCGCGATCAAGGGCGGTGTGGTCGAGGTGGCGCCCTATGCGCATCTGGAGCGCGTGCCGGACATCGATCCGGAGATCTATAACGGCACCAACCGCATGAGGGTCTATGTCTTTGCCAACGACAGCAGAGCCCAGGCGCTGCTGCTGGCGGTCTACGACAATCTCGGCAAGGGCGCCTCGGGCGCGGCCGTCCAGAACATGGACCTGATGCTCGGTCTGTGATGGACGCACCGGCCTTTCCAGCGCGCTGGCAAGTCAGCGAACCCGAACTCATTGCCGAAACATTCTCGAGCCGCATCTGGAAGGTGCGGCGCGAGGACGGCTCACCGGCGATCGTGAAGGCGCTGAAGCCGTTCGACGACGTTGCCGACGAGTTGCGCGGCGAGCATTTCCTTGCCTGGCGGCGCGGCGAAGGCGGCGATAAGACGACGCAGTCCAACGAATTCTGGATGTGATCGGCCGCGCTCAGCGTCCGACGGCAATCTCGTTGGGCAAGGGATAAGCGCCCTTGGTGCCCCGCCAATGGGCGGCGGCAAAGCCCAGCACAACAAGCGCAAACGCCTGATGGGTCAGCGCCATATGCAGGGGCACCTGCATCAGCAGCGTGCCGATACCGATCGAAGCTTGCACCAATACCAGAACGAACAACAGCGTCGCGCGTCGCGCATGCGTCGAGCCTGGCAGCCGCCGACGCGTGGCGATCATGTGCCAGAGCGCGACGGCGAAGACCGTATAGGCGCCGAGCCGGTGGATGAACTGCACCGTCTTCGGGTTCTCGAAGACGTTGCGCCACGCCGGATCGAGGATGAGCAGATCGCCGGGAACGATCCTGCCGTCCATCAGCGGCCAGGTGTTGTAGCTCATGCCGGCGTCGAGACCGGCCACCAGACCGCCGAGATAAATCTGGATCAGCGCCAGAAGCACGATGAAACCGGCCAATCTCTGCGTCGAGCGATCGGCCGCAGGCTCGGAGTGAGGAGCGAGACCCCGCGCGACAACCATGGTCGCGGTGAAGATCAGGGCCGCCAGCGTCAAGTGCGTGGCGAGCCTGTACTGGCTCACCGACACGCGGTCGACCAGGCCGGAGGCCACCATCCACCAGCCGATGGCCCCCTGCAGCCCGCCGAGAAGCAGAATGCCGACCAGCTTCGGTCCAAGGCCGCGCTCGATGCGGCGCGTCGCCCAGAAGACCAGAAGCGGCAAGGCAAAGACCAGGCCGACACTGCGCGCGAGCAGGCGATGCGCCCATTCCCACCAAAAGATCGACTTGAACGCCTCGATGCCCATGCCCTTGTTGAGCTCTGTGTATTGCGGGATCTGCTGGTAGCGTTGGAATTCCTCCTGCCACTCGGCGTCGTTGAGCGGCGGGATGACGCCATGGATCGGCTGCCATTCGGTGATCGACAGGCCGGATTCGGTCAACCGCGTGGCGCCGCCAACCAGCACCAGCGCGAACAGCACCAGGAGCACGACGTACAGCCAGCCGCGCACGAGTACCCGGTTGTGCAGGTCGCGGTCGCGGGCCTGATAGGGCGCGGCGGCGGTGATGGCGGCCATGGCTATATCCCGGCAGGTTGAATGTCGCGGATTGGTGAACCATCGCACTCCTGCTGGCAAGACTGCGCAGCGCGGCACGCCGTCGCGCCTGATGTGGTAGGTTGCGCGCGTCCCGCGTTCGGCCTAAGCGGTAGCCATCAACGAGGCCAAGCCATGCCCATTCGACTGAAAAAGCTTATCGGAATGTTCCTGCTTTTGGCGCTGGTCATCATCTACGCGCTGGTCGCGTCGATCTTCGCGGTCGCCCGCCTGTCGGAGTCGGGCGCGCTGGTGCAATTCCTGTTCTTCCTGCTTAGCGGTCTGCTCTGGGTGCTGCCGGCGATGGGCATCATCAAATGGCTGATGCTGGAGCCGAGGGCCAAGCGCTGAGCCCAGCCCGGACCGGGCAGTCCGTCAGATCGTGACGAGCATCTTGCCGGCGTTGGCGAGCGGCGTCGTCACGCCCGACAGCATCGTGCGGATATGGTGCAGGCTCTGGTAGCGGCCATTGACCGAAATGCGCGGCAAGGCATGCAGGAAACCGGCATGTTCGGCGCGCAGCACGCCGTGGCGGGTGGTCACGGCGGAAGCATAGCCGGCGTCGCGCGCGAAGCCCACTTCGCGGCAACCGACGGCGCTGGCGTAGCCGTAGGGATAGGCGAAATGGCGGGGTTCCTCGCCAAGCTCAGTTCGCAGCATGTCGTTGACGGCGCCGATCTCGCGCCGCGCATCGGCCTCGGAAAGCCGCTTCAGATTGCTGTGGTTGACCGTATGGGCGCCCATCGTCACCAGCGGATGTGCGGCGACGGTACGGATCTCATCCCAGTTCATCAGCGTGCGCAGGCGTGGGGCGTCCGCGTCGACCCCATTGGAAGCGGCCAGATCGCGCAGCACGCTCCGCAGGTCCTCCTCGCCGACCTCGGTGGTAAAATAGGCATGCAGGCGGGCGATGGCCTGATGTTTCCTGACGGGGGTCGCGCAATCGATCACGGTCGGGCCGTTCGGTGTGGTCAGGGTCAGGCGATCGCAGGCATTGACGATGTCCTCGACCACATCCCACCAAAGGTGGGCGGTGCCATCGATCAGCCCTGGAGCGACATAGATGGTGAGCGGCGCGCCATGCTTCTCCAGCACCGGCAAGGCCTCGGTCATGTTGTCGCGATAGGCATCGTCGGCGGTGATGGTGGCGAACCGGCCGCCCTTGCCGCCTGCCTTGATGCGCTCCACGGCTTCGTCCATCGAGACGAAGGCATAGCCGTCCGCTCTCATGTCGGCGATCACGGCATCGAGGAAACTGGGCGCGATGTTGAGGTGCCGGTTGACGCTGTCGGGCTTTTCGGGTGTCGCCGTCACGCGGTGCAGCATCAGGATGGCGCCGATGCCGCCGACAAACGGCCTGGCCAGCGGTGCGAGGCCGGTATAGCGGGCGACGTTGAGCGCCAGTTTCCGGATTGCCTCCCCACCGTCGATCATTCATTCACCTTTTGCGCCTAGGCTATCCAAGCACGGAATACGCCCGAGCGCCCCCCAAATCGGGATCAGTACGCCTTAAGGATTGAGGTATGGTTGACGCAACCGCGTCATTTGATGGCAAGCGGCTCGCGACGATCCAGGCTTCGTCACGCGCACTGCCCGGGCATACCGCGGGGCTGTCGGTTTCAGTTGCCGCCGCCGAAGGACTCGCGGCGTATGCGGCGTTCTGTCGTTCGGCACTCCATGCGCCGGCGCAAAGTGCGGCATGGGTCTTGACCTGGGCCGCCGAGGTCAAGCCCGATCTGCTCATCGCCACGCTCGAACTGGAGGGCAGGCCGGCTTTCGCAGTGGCGCTGGAGGTGGTCAAGCGCGGCCCGTTGCGGGTCGCCCAGTTCATGGGCGGCCGCCACGCCAATGGCAATTTCGCCGCCGCCGAACCGCAATGGCTGGCGAGCGGCGACATCACAGCCATCCGCTCAATGCTCGCGGCGATCGCCGGGTCCCGGCCCGATATTGATCTCATCGCGCTGGAAAGATTGCTGCCCGATCTCGACGGCATTGCCAATCCGCTGGCATCGCTCGATCATTTCGCCAGCCCCAATCTTTCGTTGGCCGTCGACCTCAGCGGTGGATTCGATGCGCTGCTGCTGCGTGCCAGCGGCAAGCGCAAACGCAAGAAGCATCGTTCGCAGACGCGCAAGTTCGAGGCCGTCGGCAGCCACCGGCGCATCGAGGCGCGCAGCGCCGACGAGGTGGAGAGGCTGCTCGACGCGTTCTTCGAGATGAAGGAACAGCGCTTCCGCAAGATGGGCATTGCCAACGTCTTCGGTGACGACCGGACACGCGCCTTCTTCCGGGGGCTGTTTACGCAAGCGCTTGCCGAGGACAAGCCTTGCTTCGTGCTGCATGGGCTGGAGGTCGCCGGCAAGTTGCGCGCCGTCACCGGATCGAGCCGCTCGGGCCGGCGCCTGATCTGCGAGTTCGGGGCGATCGCCGAGGATGAACTCGCCAACACCAGCCCGGGCGACTTCCTGTTCTTCGACAACATCCAGAACGCCTGCCAGACCGGGTTCGCGGTCTATGATTTCTCCGTCGGAGACGAGCCCTACAAGCGGCTGTGGTGCGATATCGAAACGCAGCATTTCGAGGTCCTGGTTCCGCTGACGCTCAAGGGCCGTGCGCTGGGACAGGCACTTCGCCAGGGCGCGCGGCTGAAGGCCTTTGTCAAGAACAGCCCGACGATCTGGAAGCTAGCCAAGATGCTGCGCCGCAAGGCAGCCGGACAGACGCCCCCCCTTCCCACCGAAGACGAACACTAGACCTCAGAAATTGAGAGCCTCGCGGAGCGCTGGGCCTGCCCTGACGCGGAGATCGAGATCAGCCTCGATGTGGTCGATGTGGTGCAGCATCAAGCGGCTCACCAGCCCGGAGTCGCGGCTTTCCAGCGCACCGACAATACCCGTGTGCTCCGTGTGGCCGCAGGCCGATACGCCAGACCGTCCGTAAAGCGCAATGACAAGCGACGAGCGCGCAACCAGTTCCTCCATGAAGCGCTGCAGGATGGCATTGCCGGCGACCGAGGCGAGCAACAGATGGAAATCGCCGGACGCCTTGATTTCGGAACGCCGCGCCGTCGGACCGCGCTCGGCGATGAAGCGGCCCTCCTCGTCGAGTTGCGCCCTGAAGGCGACAATATCGGCTGATGTGACCCGCTCGCAGGCGGCAGTGGCAATGCCCGGCTCGATCAGCCGGCGCGAGGCGAACACCTGGCGCGCTTCCTCGGGCGATGGATTGGCAACGAAGGCGCCTCGATTGCGCTCGGTTCGCACCAGCCCTTCGAAAGACAGCATCTGCAGCGCCGCGCGAGCGACGGTGCGCGACACGTCGAACAGCGTGCCGACCTCGCCTTCCGACAGCTTGGTGCCCGGCGCCAGCCTCCGGTCGACTATGGCGTCGCGCAGACTGTCGCGAATCGCCTGGGCGCGATCCTGGTTGGCGCTGTCTGCGGCGGAATAGACCTGATCGGTGATGTTCATGGCGATGATGGTTCCCGCCCTCTTCTAACGCGAGTCCTCGCTCGTGCACGAGAGGGAAAGTGAACACGAAGTCGAAAAAGATTGCATACGATTTTTGTGCAGATCGCGCGCGATAGCTCATAATTTGTGCAATGCACAAAGTAGCCTCTAAGGTAGGCAACCGGCAAGAAGCCTGATTTCTTTAAACGATTCAAACGCTTGGCCCCACATCCCCAGATTGGCACGCATGATGCTTTGGTTAATGCACCAAACGGGGAAGCCTGAATGTCCAAAGCCGCCGAGATCGACATCGTGTCCGTTTCGAAAGTCTATGGAACGACGACCGCCGTCGAGGACATCAGCCTGAAGATACCGGCGGGCACCTATTGCTGCCTGCTCGGCCCTTCCGGCTGCGGCAAGACCTCGACGCTGCGGATGATCGCCGGTCACGAAAGCATCTCGTCAGGCGACGTACGGCTCGGCAACATTGTTGTCACCGACCTGCCGCCGGCAAAACGCGGCACGGCAATGATGTTCCAATCCTATGCACTGTTCCCGCATCTGGATCTCGTCGACAATGTCGCTTTCAGCCTGAAGATGAAGGGCGTCGACAAGGAACAGCGCCGTGCCAAGGCGCTCGACATGCTGAAGCTGATGCAGATGGAGGCCTATGCGACGCGCCGGCCCGCGCAGCTTTCCGGCGGCCAGCAGCAGCGCGTGGCGCTCGCCCGGGCTTTGATCACCGATCCGGAAGCGCTGCTGCTCGACGAGCCGCTGTCGGCGCTCGACCCGTTCCTGAAGATCCGCATGCGCGCCGAGCTAAAGAAACTGCAGACCTCGCTCGGCATCACCTTCGTCCACGTCACCCACAGCCAGGTGGAGGCCATGGCCTTGGCGGACCTGATCGTGGTGATGAATGAGGGCCGTATCGAACAGGCGGCGCCTCCGCGCGACGTCTTCGAACGGCCGGCCACGGCCTTCGTCGCGCGCTTCATGGGCGACCACAATGTCATCTCCGGCCGGGTCACCGGCGAGCATGACGGCATGGTCGTCTTCGACGTCAATGGCGGCGGCTCGCTCGCCGCCTGCGGTCACGGCCGAGAGCCGGGCGCGCCGATCGATATCGCCATCCGCACCGATCATGTGCGCATCGGCGACGCGCCTGCGCCCGGCCTCGGCTTCACCGGCATCGTTTCCAACGTCGAATATCGCGGCCATTCGGTAAAGTTGTCGGTCAACGGCGCCGGCATCGATGACTTCACGGTGATCGTCGACGATTCGGATTTCTTCGCAAAGCCTGTCGCCGTCGGCGACGCCGTGCCGCTCGCCTGGGACCGGCAGGACGCGGTCGTTCTTGGCCGTCTCAATTGATGACCGCCTTCATTCAACACTCAATGACCAAACCAAAACAAGACAGGGGAATGAACATGACAAAGACGACTGAAACAAAAACGGGAATTTCGCGCCGCTCGCTGCTGAAGACGGGGGCTGCCGCCGTCGGCTTCGCCGCCGGTTCCGGCGTCATCACAGGCTTTCCGACCATCTGGGCGCAGTCCAACATCACGCTACGCCAGTTCGGTACCGGCGTGTCGAACCTCAATGCCATCGCCGACAAGTGCAAGGCCGATCTCGGCATCACGCTGGAGATGACGGCGACCGATTCCGATGCCGCCGCCCAGCGCGCCGTGACCCAACCCGACAGCTACGACATCGCCGACATCGAATACTGGATCTGCAAGAAGGTGTTCCCGAGCGGCGTGCTGCAGCCGATGGATGTCAGCAAGCTGAAATATTACGACGAACTGGTGCCGCTGTTCAAAACCGGCAAGCTGACGCCCGACAGCGTCATTGCCCAAGGCACGGCGCCGCACACGGTCGGCTTCGTCGAGGCGCAAGACAGCAAGACCTTCGCCAAGGCACCGACCAACTGGTTCACCATGGTGCCGACCATCTACAACGCCGACACGCTGGGCATCCGCCCCGACCTCGTTGGCCGCGACATCACCACCTGGGCCGACATCATGGACCCGGCCTTCAAGGGCAAGACCGCGATCCTCAACATCCCGTCCATCGGCATCATGGACGCTGCGATGATCATGGAAGCTACCGGCAACATCAAATATGCCGACAAGGGTAACATGACCAAGGACGAGATCGACAAGACGATCGACTTCCTAATCAAGGCCAAGCAAGCCGGCCAGTTCCGCGCCTTCTGGAAATCCTTCGACGAGAGCGTCAATCTGATGGCGTCGGGCGAGGTGGTGATCCAATCGATGTGGTCGCCGGCGGTGGCCGCCGTGCGCTCCAAGGGCATTCCCTGCCGCTTCCAGCCGCTCAAGGAAGGCTACCGCTCATGGGGCGGCGGCCTTGGCCTCGCCGCCCATCTCAAGGGCGCCGAGCTCGACGCCGCCTATGAATACATCAACTGGTACACTTCCGGCTGGGTCGGCGGCTATCTCAACCGCCAGGGCTACTACTCGGCCAACATGGTCTCGGCCAAGAAGTTCATGTCGGAGGACGAGTGGGGCTACTGGATCGAAGGCAAGCCGGCCAAGGGCGAGATCAAGGCGCCCGACGGCACCGTCATGGAAAAGGCCGGCGCCGTGCGTGACGGCGGCTCCTTCGAAGAGCGCATGGGCAAGGTCGCCTGCTGGAACTCGGTCATGGACGAGGATCGCTACATGGTGAAGCGCTGGAACGAGTTCATCGCGGCGTAAAGGGAACAAGCGCCCTCCTCTACCCCTTCTCCCTGGCGGGAGAAGGGGTACACGGCCCAGCCGTATCGCCAAACCCGAGAGCATTGATGACAGTCGCGCTCGAACGCCCCGCAATCGCCGCCGCGAAACCAGCCCGACGACGCCGGTTCTCCATCGGCGCCGTCGCGCCCTATCTGCAGTCGGCACCTCTGGCACTGATCCTCGGCGCGTTCTTGCTGCTGCCCATCATCATGATCGTCGTCGTGTCCTTCTGGGACTATGACTTCGCCGCTATGTACCCGGACTTTCTCACCACCAACTATTCCGACGTTCTCGGCTCCTGGGTCACCTGGAAAACCTACCTCAACACCGTCAAATTCGCATTCATCGTCTGGGGGCTGACCCTGTTCATCGGCTTCTGGGTCGCTTATTTCCTCGCCTTCCACATTCGAACGACCGCCATGCAGATGGTGCTGTTCCTGGTCTGCACGGTGCCGTTCCTGACCTCGAACATCATTCGCATGATCTCGTGGATACCAGTGCTCGGCCGCAACGGGCTGATCAACTCGACGCTCGTGCATCTCGGGCTGGTGCCGAAGCCCATCGAATGGCTGCTCTATTCGGAATTCGCGGTCGTGCTGGCCATGGTCCACCTCTACACGCTGTTCATGGTGACGCCGATCTTCAACACGCTGATGCGCATCGACCGTTCGCTGGTCGAGGCCGCGCGCGATGCCGGGGCTTCGGGCGGGCAGGTGCTGTGGAACGTCATCATCCCGCTGGCCAAACCCGGCATGGCGATCGGCACCATCTTCGTCGTCACCCTGGTAATGGCCGATTTCTCGACCGTGCAGGTGATGTCGGGCGGCCAGAGCGCATCCGTCGCGCTGATGATGAAGAACCAGATGTCGCTGCTGCAATATCCGGCCGCCGCCGCCAACGCCGTGGTGCTGCTAGTGCTGGTGCTGCTGATGGTCGCCGGCATCCTGCGCATCGTCGACATCCGCAGGAAACTGTGACGTGAACCACGAAAAACGCACTCTTGAATTCTACGCGCTGGCGGTGTTCTTCGCGCTGTTCGTGCTGTTCCTCTATGGCCCGCTGTCGGCGATCCTGATCCTCTCCTTCCAGGGCGAGACCGGCGGCCTCACCTTCCCGCTCAACGGCGTGTCGCTGCATTGGTTCGCCAATCTGTTCGAACGCCAGGCGGTCGGCGATTTCGGCGGCAGCTTCAAGCGCTCGCTGGTTCTCGGCCTTATGGTGATGGTCGTCACTGTCGTCGTCTCGCTGCTGGCCGGGCTGGCCTTCCGCCAGAAATTTCGCGGCGCCACCGCTTTGTTCTACCTGGCGGTCGCCAGCCTTGTGGTACCCTCCATCATCATTTCGCTGGGCATCGGCGTTGTCTTTCAGCAGGTCGGCTTCCGACCAGCCTGGTATACGTCAGCCTTCGGCGCGCATTTGACCTGGACCTTGCCGTTCGGCGTGCTCATCATGTTCGCCGTCTTCAACCGCTTCTCGCCTGCCTATGAGGAAGCCGCACGCGACCTTGGCGCCTCGTCCTGGCAGACCTTCGCCCATGTCGTGCTGCCGATGATCGCGCCAAGCCTGATCGGCGTAGGCCTGTTCGGCTTCACGCTGTCCTACGATGAGTTCGCCCGCACACTGATGACCTCGGGAACCTTCAACACACTGCCGCTCGAGATCTACGGCATGACCACCAATGTCACCACGCCGGTTCTCTACGCGCTGGGCACGGTGACCACCGTGTTTTCCTTCCTGGTGATCATGGCGACGCTAGGCGCCATCCTCTATGTCGGCCGCCGCCGGACCAGGGCGTGATCGTGCGGATACTGGTGGTAAATCCCAACACGACGGCGAGCATGACCGAGACGATCGCGGCGGCCGCGCGCAGTGTCGCCGGAGCCTGGACCGAAATCGTCGCCGTCACGTCGTCCATGGGGCCGGCCTCGATCGAAGGTTATTATGACGAGGCACTGGCGGTGCCCGGCCTGCTAATGGAAATCGCCGCCGGCGAACGTGCCGGGGCGCAGGCCGCGATCATTGCCTGCTTCGACGACACCGGGCTTGATGCCGCCAGGGCCATGGCCGCCATTCCCGTCATCGGCATTTGCGAGGCAGCCCTCAGCATGGCCTGCTTCATTGCCCAGCGTTTCACTGTCGTAACCACCACCGAACGCTCGCGTGTGCCTGTCGAGGGGTTGGTGCAACGCTATGGCATGTCGGGTCGGGCGCGCGTGCGAGCCGCCGATATTCCGGTGCTGGCACTCGATGACCCGGCATCGGGAGCGGTTGGCAAGCTGCGCGATGAGATCGCCCGGGCCGTGGAGGAGGATCGCGCCGAGGCCATCGTGCTTGGCTGCGCCGGCATGGCGGATCTTGCCCACAGGTTGCAGAGCGAGTTCGGTCTGCCTGTCGTTGACGGCGTCGGAGCCGCTTTGAAGCAAGCCGAGGCCCTGGTGGCTCTTGGCCTCGCGACATCGAAGCGCGGTGCTTATGCGACCCCGCTCGCCAAACCCTATCGTGGTATGCTGAAATCGTTCTCTCCAGGAGCAGTCGCTGCCGAGTAAGCACCATGAAACCGATCACCCGCCCGCTGTCGCTGGGAGAATTGGCTGACCTCATCGACTGGGCGGCCGCGGAGGGCTGGAACCCTGGCGTTGACGATGCGGCGATGTTTCAGGCAGCGGATCCCATGGGTTTCATCGGCGCCTTTGCCGGCGGCGAAATGGTCGCCGGGATCTCGGCCGTGGCCTATGGGCACGATTTTGGTTTCGTCGGTCTCTACATCTGCCGGCCGGATATGCGCGGCAAGGGTTACGGCAAGGCGGCATGGACCGCGGGCATGAACAGGCTGGCCGGGCGCACCATCGGGCTCGATGGCGTCGAAGAGCAACGAGCCAACTACGAGAGCAAAGGGTTCAGGCCGCTCTACGAGACCATCCGTTACAGCGGGCGCCCTGCGGCCCTGACCATCGGCGCCAAACGGCCTCGCATGGTGACCGCGCAATTGGTGCCCGACATCATGAGATATGACGCGCTCTGCTTTCCCGCCTCCCGCCATTCTTTCCTGCAGCGATGGCTGCTGCCGCCGCACCGCGCGGTGGCAGCGATCGGGCCACGGGGAACGGCCGGCTACGCGGTAGCGCGATCCTGCCGCAGCGGCTTCAAGATCGGCCCGCTCTTCGCCGACGACATGCAGACCGCACTGGGATTGCTCGAAGACCTGGCAGGCGCCTGCGAAGGAGGCGACCTTCACATCGACGTTCCGGCCAGCAAGGTGGACTTCATCGCGGCGCTGGTGGCGGCAGGCTTCTCACCGACCTTCACCACCACGCGCATGTACAAAGGCCCGCCGCCGAGGCTTGACGCCAACAGGATATTCGGCGTGACGACGCTGGAACTGGGATAGGCCAGGCGTGCCTTTGAGCGGCGGCTCTTTCAGGCTGCTGAACGCCGCCCTGGCACCGGATTGCCTGGCGGCTCGTGGCCGAGCGGCGTCACCAGCGTCAGGTCGGGATAGCCGCTCTCGATCAGCTTGACCGCGGCCTGCGTCACCTCGTCGTCGGCCTCCAGCATCGACAGGAACACCTCGGTGGCCTCCCCGCCCAGACGGCTGATGCCTTGCGCATCGGCCGGCCCGCACTCGACCACCACCAGATCATAGGCTGTCGTCAGCGACTGCATGATGATCGGCAGCCGGTCGGCGGCACGCATGGCACGCACCGGATCGGCGGTGCCCACCGGGATGACATGGCAGTCGGAATAGAGGTCGGCATGGATCACGTCGCTGAACTGCGCCTGCGACGCCAGCAGATTGGTGATGCCGGGGAAAAGCCCGCTGTCCAGCATCGGCCGCGAGGCAGCCCCCGAGGCCGTGAGGTCGAGCAGCAGGACGCGCAGGCCGGCATCGGAAACCTCGCGCGCCACCAGGATCGCCGACGCCGCCGCTTCGTCGCCCTCGGGGGAAACGAATATGGCGCGCGCCGCCCCGCTGGCGATCAGCTTCTCGGCGGCCTTCTCGACGTCGATCTCGCCGAGCACGGAGCGCGGTCGCCGAACCTCCACGACGGGTTCAGGCTCGGCCATAGGTTCAGGTTTGGCCACGGGTTCAGGTTTCGCCAAGGATTCAGGCTCGGCGGCAGGCTCCGCTTTGGCGACAGGCTCGACCTCGGCGGCAGGTTGCGGCTGCGCCGGTGTTTGCGCGACCGTTTCGGGCCGTGATGCCTCGGAGGCGCGATTGGCGAATTCGTCGGCGATCGCCGGCTCCAGGCGGTTGGATGGCTCCTGATAAGCGGCTGGCGACATTGCCACCTCGTCGATCGGTTCAAGCCGCGCGCCGCTTGCCGGGCGCATGGCGCGGCCCGAGAAAAGTTCCCGCAGCAGCGTGAACACCGCCGCCAGCAGAAGGGAAGCCGCCGCGGCAGCGCCGACGATCGGCCCGACCTTGGGGAAGTACGGTTCGGAGGGGACCGAGGCCGGCGAGGCGATGCGAGCGTCGACCGGAACATAGTTGCGATCCTGACGCGACGCCGCCTCGCGATAATTGGTCAGGTAAAGTTCGAGTTGCTGGCGCTTGGCGGCGGCATCGCGCTGCAGCGCGTCGAGACCGACCTGCTGTTCGCCGGCCTGTGCCGAAGCAGCCTTGAGCGTGTTGACGTCGGCGACGAGTTGGTTTTCGCGCGACTTGGCGGCATCGGCCTGCATCGCCAGGCCCTTCATGATCTTCTGGGCTTCGCTGCGGATCTGCGCATCGAGATCGGCCAGCTGTGATTTGGCCGCGCGAATACGTGGATGATTGTCGAGCAGCGTCGTCGACAGATCGGCGATGTTGGCGCGCAGTTCGACCTGCCGTTCCCGCAAACGCTGGATCAGATCGGAAGACAGCACTTCCGGCAGTGAATCCAGCGATCCGCCATTTTGCAGTGCCTTGCGCACGCTCTCGGCCGTGCCTTCGGCCGCGGCGCGGTTGGCTCGCACCCGCGACAACTCGGTCGACAACTCGGCCAATTGCTGGGTGGCCAAGGTGGAATTGTTACCGCCCATCAGGAGGTCCGACTGGGCGCGGTAAGCCGCGACCTTGGCTTCGGCATCCCTGACCTGCTTGGACAGGTCGGCGATCTCGGGTGCCAGGAAGTCCGCGGCGGCGGTGTTCGATTCGCTCTTGGCCGCGCCCTGCCCCGCAATATAAGCCGCGGCAATGGCATCCGGGATGGCGGCGGCAAGCTTCGGATCCTCCGAAGAGAACTCGATGGCAATGATGCGAGTCTTTTCAACGCCGTAGACGTTGAGCTTCTCGCGCATTTTCTTCAGCACGCGTTCGTCGGCCGGAACATCCATCGGGTCGTTCTTCAGGCCAAGCAGGATCAGCACACGGCTCAGGGACGACATGTTGATCGTCTCGTCGAACTCAGACAATCGCGACAGGCCGAGTTTCTGGGCGACCTGCTTGAGGATTTCGTTGGACGAAATTATCTGGACCTGGGTGGCAACGCCTTGCTCATCGAGGATCGGCTTGTCGCTGTCCGGGTTGCTGCTGGCGGGCCGCGTGTAGACGGATTCTCGCGGGGCGATCTCCACCTGGGTCTGGGCCTTGTAGTGCCGGGTCGCGAACGACGCGGCCGCGAAGGCAAGTCCCGTCACCACGAGAACGAAGACCAGAATCCGCAGCCAGTTCCGCCCCAGGCTGGCGAAGAGCTGCCTGAGATCAACGTCGACGTCTGCGGCCGCGGACTGAACGGACATGCATCCCTACTCCGAAACTGGGTCGGGACGCACCGTAAACAACTATGGTAACTCAGCCGTTAAGATCACGGTAAGCTTCCATTAGGGTTTACTGGCGGGCGATCGAAAAAATCGATAAAATCGCAAAACCTGCCCGTAAGAACGGCTATCGGCGCACTCCTTTACCGGCCATTAACCCTAACAGGATGATAACGGACCCGATCCCAGATGTTTGCTGCGACGCCGCAGCGGCCAGTCGAAGGTACCTGTCCGGTCATGAAAAGCACTGCTTCCCTCTTTCGCGCACTGCTTGCCGTGTCGATGCTCGCGGGCTGCTCCAGCTATCGGCCGACGCCGGCCGCCTTTCACGAGGTCCTCGACCAGCCGTATCGTCTCGGCGCCGGCGACCGTGTTCGCGTCACCGTGTTCGAGCAGGAGGGCCTGACCAATAGCTATAGCGTCGACCAGTCCGGCTACATCTCCTTCCCACTCGTCGGCGCCATTCCGGCACGTGGCCACACCGCGCAGCAGATGGAAAAGGAGATCGCCGACAAACTGCGGCAGGGCTATCTGCGCGACCCCGATGTCTCGGTCGAGATCGATCGTTACCGTCCGATCTTCGTCATGGGCGAAGTGGGCGCCGCCGGCCAGTATTCCTATGTGCCCGGCCTGACTGTGCAGAAGGCCATCGCCATCGCCGGCGGCTTCACGCCACGCGCCAACCAGGAGAGCGTCGACATCACCCGCGACATCAACGGCAAGGTGATAACCGGCCGCGTGGTCACTTCCGATCCGCTGCTGCCGGGAGATACCGTCTACGTCCGCGAACGCCTGTTCTGAACAGACACCTCGTGGCGGGCAAGCTCAGGATCGTCCACTGCTTTCGCTCACCCGTCGGAGGAATTTTCCGGCACGTGCGCGACCTGACGGAAGCGCAGGTCGCCGCCGGCCACATGGTCGGCATCGTTTGCGACTCCACCACCGGCGGCGAACTCGAGGAACGCCTGTTCGAGCAGATGAAGGGCACGCTGGCGCTCGGCATCCATCGCACGCCAATGCAGCGCCATGTCGGCCCGGGCGACGTGACCTCGGCGCGGCGCACCTACAGGATCATCAAGGAATTGCGGCCGGACGTGCTGCACGGGCACGGCGCCAAGGGTGGCGTCTATGCCCGTCTGTTCGGCTCATTGTTGCGGGTATCAAGGTCTCGCGTAGCCCGCCTCTATTCGCCGCATGGCGGCTCTCTCCACTATGACGAGAACACAGCCACCGGAAAGCTGTTCTTCGCGCTCGAGTATCTCATGGCGCGCTTCACCGACAGCCTGCTGTTCGTCTCCGACTACGAGCGGCGGACCTATCGCAGGAAGGTAGGCGAGCCGCCGATCCCGAACACGCTGGTCTACAATGGACTTCGCGCCACCGAATTCGAGACGGTGACCGCCGGGTCCGATGCGGCTGATTTGCTCTATATCGGCATGATGCGGGACCTCAAGGGCCCAGATATCTTCATCGATGCGCTGGCCGCCGTCGCTTCCCGGCTTGGCCGAGCACCGAGTGCCGTGATGGTCGGCGATGGCGACGACCTGCCCCGCTACCACGAGCAGGTGAAGCGCCTGGGGCTTGAAGGCAATGTCCGCTTCCTGCCGCCTATGCCAGCCCGGGAGGCCTTTGTCCTGGCGGCGCTCGTCGTCGTTCCCTCGCGTGCCGAGGCCATGCCCTATACCGTGCTGGAGGCACTTGCCGCGGCAAGACCAATGATTGCGACCTCGGTCGGCGGCATACCGGAGATTTTCGGTTCAGGCTCCCCCGCCCTGATCCGGCCGGATCCGGCCGAACTCGCCGATAAGATGAGCCAGGCACTGGGCGACCTCGCCGCCTATCGCAAATTGATGCCCGATGAATCCACGCTCAGGGCGCGCTTCGGCGCCGACGTCATGGCCGCCGAAATCGAGAAGGCGTATTTCGCCGCGCTGGCAAACTAGTCCCAAGCTCTTCCAAAGCCATGGGTTGTTTCAAGGGTTTCTTAGCTCTCTTTTGCTAATCACCCTGGGGAAGCTTGCGGACTGTTCCATGAACGAGATCGACCCCGCGCACCGCTTTTCATCAGAAGCGGTCCGTAAATTCGACGGCCCTGCCGAAGGCGACAAGCCCGGCGGCATGAACGACGTTGCCCGACAGGTCGCGTCGCAATACCGGCGCGATACAATGTCGCCGATCATGGTCAGCGGCGTGCTGCGCATGGTCGAATTCGCGGTGCTGCTGGTCTCGGGGCTTTGCGTCTATTTCTACTATGTCGGATTCTTCAATTACCTGGCCTGGCAATATCCGCTGACGATCGCCGCCGCGTCGTTCCTCGCCGTGGTGCTGCTCGATGTCACGGATTGCTACCAGGTCGTATCCCTGATGCGGCCGATCGCCAATTTCGGGCGCATCCTGCTGGTCTGGGCCGGGACCTTCGCCCTGATGGCGTTGACGGCATTCGTCATGAAGATGTCGCAAGACTATTCGCGCCTGCTGTTCGGCACCTGGTTCGTCGTTGCCTTTGTCTGCCTCTTCGGCCTCAGGCTGGTGATGTCGAAGCTGATCCGGCGCTGGGCGCGCGATGGCAGCATGGAACGGCGCGCCGTCATCGTCGGTGGCGGCAAGGCGGCGGAAGTGCTCATCCGCTCGGTGGAAAAGCAGCCTTACAATGACATCCGCATCTGCGGCATCTTCGATGACCGCAACGACAAGCGTTCGCCAGCCCTCGTCGCCGGCTATCCCAAGCTCGGCACCATTTCGGAACTGATCGAATTCGCCCGCATCGCCCGCATCGACATGCTGATCGTGTCGTTGCCGCTGACCGCCGAATCGCGCGTGCTGCAATTGCTGAAGAAACTGTGGGTGCTGCCGGTCGACATCCGACTGTCGGCGCATTCCAATGCGTTGCAATTTCGTCCGCGCGCCTATTCCTACATCGGCTCGGTGCCGATGCTCGATATCTTCGACAAGCCGATCAACGACTGGGATTCGGTCGCCAAGCGCGCCTTCGACATCATCTTCAGCCTCATCGGCATCGTCGCGTTCTCACCTGTGATGCTTGCCACCGCAATCGCCATCAAGCTCGACAGCAAGGGGCCGGTGCTGTTCAAGCAGAAGCGGCACGGCTTCAACAACGAGGTGATCGAAGTCTACAAATTCCGCTCTATGTACACCGACAGGTCGGACCCGACCGCCAAGCAGACGGTGACCAAGAACGATCCGCGCGTCACCCGTGTCGGCCGCTTCATCCGCAAGACGTCGATCGACGAGCTGCCGCAATTCTTCAACTCGCTGCTCGGCTCGCTCTCGCTCATCGGTCCGCGCCCGCACGCCATTGCCGCGCAGTCACACAATTTGCTCTACAACGAAGTGGTCGATGGCTATTTCGCGCGCCACAAGGTCAAGCCAGGGGTCACCGGCTGGGCCCAGATCAATGGCTGGCGCGGCGAGATGGACACCAATGAAAAGATCCGCATGCGGACGGAGTATGACCTCTATTACATCGAGAACTGGTCGCTGCTGTTCGATCTGCGGATCCTGTTCCTGACGCCGATCCGGCTGCTCAATACGGAAAACGCCTATTGAGCGCGATCAGCCATGATCTGCCGCGCGCGGCGATCAACGCCAAGCTGATCACGCTGATTTCATCGAGCGCGGTCGTGCTCGGCATTCTTCTGTCGGGCTTCGTCATCAGCGAGCCGGCGCCTTACGAAATTTACATGGCCGCGCTTATCGCCATCTGGGCCCTGTTCGGCCTGCGGATTTCGCGCGCGGCCATGCCGCTGCTGGTGCCGCTGGTGACCATGAACATCGGCGGCATGATCTCCATGACGCAGATGGCGGACCTCGCCTATACGCCGCTCTATCTCGCCGTGTCGCTGTTTCTCGCCTTCAGCGCGGTGTTCTTCGCATCGGTCACCGCAACGCAGCCGAACCTCTACCGGCTGATCTTCAATGCCTATGTCGTCTCGGCCGTGGCCACGTCGCTGCTTGGCATAGCAGGCTATTTCCACGCCTTCCCCGGCGCGGAAATGTTCACCAAATACGACCGCGCCGCCGGTGCCTTCCAGGACCCGAACGTGTTCGGGCCGTTCCTGGTGCTGCCCGGCATCTACCTGCTCTATCTGCTGTTGACCGGACCGGTCACGCGCATGCCGCTGCTGGCCGTGCCGCTGCTGATCATCAGCGCCGGTATTTTCTTCTCGTTCTCGCGCGGCGCCTGGGGCATGTTCGCGGTCTCGGCCATCCTGCTCACCGGCTGCCTGTTCCTGCAGAGCGCCAGCGGCATGTTCCGGCTGCGCGTGGTGATCATGACCATCGCCGCCCTGTCGCTGCTTGCCGTCGCCATCATCGTCATATTGCAATTGCCTGGGGTGGCGGAGATGTTTTCCAGCCGCGCCCACCTCGAACAGAGGTACGACACCGCCCGCCTCGGCCGCTTCGCGCGCTACTCGATCGGTTTCCAGATGGCCATGGAGCACCCGTTCGGCATCGGGCCGCTGGTCTTCGGCACGATCTACGGCGAGGACACACACGACATCTGGCTGAAAATGCTGATGGATTATGGCTGGCTCGGCTTCGTCTCGTTCCTGACGCTGGTCGTCTGGACGATATCGGCCGGATTCCGCATCCTACTGCGCGACCGGCCGTGGCAGCCCTACCTGCTGTGCGCCTACGTCGCCTTTATCGGCAATATCGGGCTCGGCACCTTCATCGACATCGACCACTGGCGCCACATGTACCTGCTGCTCGGCTTGATCTGGGGCGCCATCGCCCTGGAATACCGCCACCAGCGGCTGTTGAGGCCGGTCTTGCCGGCCTCATTCAAACCAGCGATCGCGGCAAGATAATTATCGCGGAAATCGGTTGACCCGAGCCGGGTTATCACGATACATCGCGACCGGTCCGGAGTGTAGCGCAGCCCGGTAGCGCACTTGACTGGGGGTCAAGGGGTCGTCGGTTCGAATCCGGCCACTCCGACCATTACGAAGCAGGACTTGCCCCCAAAAGTCCGCCCTGCCGCATCACCTAATTCTCGAATTGCCCGTTTTGCCCAGATAGGATCCGGCGCTAACCTTGGCACACATCCACCCATTGCGCGCCAGTAAGCTCAACCATGCGCTGCGGTGCAACGCGCACCGCAGCGTTGGTGGCGCCGGCGGCGGGTACCACCTCGGCGAATTCGCGCAGCGAGACGTCGCAATAGACCGGCAGTGGCGCCGGCAGGCCGAACGGGCAGACACCGCCCACCGGATGGCTCGTGGCAGCGACAACCTCTTGCGCGTCCAGCATGCGCGGTTTGCCGCCGAACTGGTCCTTGAACTTGCGGTTGTCCAGCCTGGCGATGCCGCTGGTCACGACCAGCATGGTGCGCTCGCCGACGCGAAGGCAGATCGTCTTGGCGATCTGCGCCGGCAACACGCCATGCGCCTCCGCCGCCAGCGTCACCGTCGCCGAACTTGCTTGCGTGACAATGACCTCGATGTCAGGCGCGTGAGCAGCAAAGAAGGCACCAACGGAATCCAGGCTCATATCGAAAAACTCACGGTTCCCGCTGCATGGCAGATGCGATCGGCGCGGATTTGGATGTCGCACCTATAAACACGTGCGATTTGCAGATCGGCAAGCCCGGCCTGCCGGAGAATGCCGGCATCGACAAGAAACCCGCCAAGTGGGCTTGGCGGGTTTCTTGGGCATGCCTGCCGCCGACCTATGCCTGGGGCCGGCCTTGTGCGGCCAGTGTCGGTGCGGAAGCAATGGGAGCGTCCTGGGGCAGACGAAGCGCGGACGCAATACGACGCAGCTTCGCCGGGTCGGCCGTTCGGCCGCTCTCGATGTCCTCGATCTCGTCGACTGAGAGGCCGCAGGTCAGGGAAAGCGCTTCGAGGCTGTATCCGCGCGTTTCCCGCATTGCCCTGAGGGTATTGTAATCGGGCCCGATCTCGTTGGCTAATGGTTCGGAGAGGGCGTGGCTTTTTGCATTGTTGGGCATTGGCAACTCCGTTGGCTGAAAGCGTTTGATCAAAATGGGATGTTGCCTGAGACGAGCAGGAAGATGCCCTCTCGCCGGCGATTTGCCAAGCGCCAAACCGACCGTCACGGGATCGTGAAGCGGATGTCCATGCGGCTGCCTCGTCCTGTCCCGATCAAGTTGTTTTGAACGCGTGAGCGGCTTTTGCCCGGCAGTTTCGCTCCATCCGGTCGTTATCTCGATGTCGCCGGCGTGAAACCATCCCGTTCCAGCCAGCCTTTCCCAAAAGGATACCCCTAATGAACCTCAAGACATCCCTCTTCGTGCTCGGCACGATTTCCATGCTTTCCGGCGTCGGTGTGGCCAGCGCGCAGGCGGCGGACGCATTGCGCGTGCGCGGCACGGTGGTCAGTTTCGAGCCGTCGCTGCTGACCGTGAAAACCCGTCAAGGCGATACTTCCGCGATCAAGCTGAAAGACGGCTGGAAGCTGTCAGGCGTTGCCAAAGCGTCTGTAAACGACATCAAGCAGGGCGATTTCCTCGGCATCGCCTCTGTCTCCAAGGCCGACGGCGGCAGCGGCGCGCTGGAAGTGGTGGTCTTTCCGGCTGCCTTGAAAGGCACTGGCGAGGGGGACCGCCCCTGGGACCTTGAGCCGAACAGCCGCATGACCAACGGCACCGTCGCCGACGTCACCGACATAAACGGGCGGGCGGTGACGTTGACCTATGACAATGGTCAGACGAAGAAGATCTCGATACCCGACGGTACGCCCGTCGTCACGTTCGCGCCGGCCGCGGCGGCCGATCTCAAGCCAAGCGCGACGGTTTTCGTACCGCTCAGCGCGAGGCTGACGGCACGCTGAGTGCCAGCCGCGTCGTTGTGGGAAACAAAGGTGTGGTCCGGCCTATGTAGGCCAAAACGGACGACACGGCTTTCGGCCTGCGCCCTCGCAACGGTGCAGGCCCTCCGGCTTGCCCGGCAACAGTCCAGAAACAAAATTCTACAGTCGGGAAATACTGACGAAAAAATTCAGGAGCGTAATTCCATTCGCGGCGATCGGGATATCGGCCCGATTGATACCTGCCTGCGAAAGAAGGAAACGATCCAATGAAGAAGTCCCTCCTCTCGGCCCTCGGGCTTGCAGCTGCAATCGCTTTCGCGGTGCCGGTGGTCGGCGCGACGAGAGCGGACGCGGCCCCGATGGCAAAGCATCATCATCATCATCACCATCACCATCACCATCACCATCACCATCATCGCCACCACCATCGCTATCACCACCATCACCACCACCATCATCACCACATGAAGAAGATGACAAAGAAGACCTACTAAGCATACCAGACTGCCAGACAAGACCGGTCTTGGCTTCCTGTTCGAGGCCGGTCTTCTCCGGTCATGCAATGCCTGGCCCGGACGACCCGGGCTAATCCGACTGCCGGATGGCGGCGACGGTCCAGCTGTAGCGACAACAAGCAAGTGCCTTTGACGCGACGCCAAACCGCGATACGGCAAGGGGTACTTCCAACCGGCACGCTGCGCCGGATAAGGCTTCGCCAACAAGGCCAGGGTATCCCCGATGACGGCCAAGGCCGATCTTTCCCGGACAGACCGCATTGTCCTGTCGGTCGCGCGATTGTGGCTGACGCTGCGCCATCCTGTCCTTGTCGTACGATTTGTCATGAAACTGGGCTATCTGCCCAATCCGGCCGCGCCCGTGCGCTATAACGAGCTTTTGCTCTGGCGAAAGATCCTCGATCGCAACCCGCTATTCGTGACGCTGACCGACAAGCTCGCGGCCAAGGCTCATATCCGGGAAACCTGCCGCGATGTCGCCGTGCCAAAGACGCTCTGGTCCGGGCGCGACCCTGCCGACCTTCCACCTGACCTGCTGACCGGAGACGTCGTGGTCAAGGCAAACCATGGCTGCGCCATGAACATTTTTGTCTCCAACGGCGAACCCGATCGCGCCGCCATCGTGCGCAAGGCCAGCCGCTGGCTCAAAAAACGCTACGGCCGGCGCAATGGCGAATGGGCCTATTGGCCTGTCGTACCGGCCGTTTTCGTGGAGGAGCCGCTGGCACTCAGCGGCGGGACAATCGCCACCGACATCAAGGTCCATCTCTGCAGCGGGGTGATATCCCATGTCTGGGTGGAGGATAAGCACGCCAAGCGCTCGCTGCTGTTCGACCGCGACGCCAATCCGTTGCCCGGCCGCGATCCAGACTATCCCGGGGAGGACCAGGCCTTGCCTGTCAATGCGCGGCTCGTCGCCTATGTCCGCCAGGCGATCTCGATCGCGCCCGGCATAGCCGGCGACCTCGATTATATCCGTATCGATTTTCTGGTCACCGACGATCGTCTCTATGCCGGCGAGGTCACCGTCTACTCGGCCGCCGGATATGGCACATGGACAAACCCGGCGATCGCCGGGGAAATCGAACGGCTGTGGCGGCTCGATCAATCCGCATTCTTGCGTCGGAAGCACAAACGGGCCGTACGCCTCTATGCCGACGCGCTTCGTGCCAGATGCCGGAGCGGCACTACAAATCGCTGATATGAATGAGAATGGCGGCCGGCCTGGAAAGGCGAGCCGCCATTTCTCCGGATTCCTTGTCCTGGGGTGGCAGTCAGCGCCGGCTAAACAGCAGGCTGGCGACGAGACCGAGCACGACAAGGCCGACCGCAGCGGCGGCCGCCGGATGGTCGCGTGCCGATTTCTCGATCACCCTGCCCTGTCTGCGGATTGCCGGCATGGCATCTCGCAGGCGCTCCGCAAGATCCGAATATGTATCAAGAGCAGCATCACGGCTGTCTTCATAATAAGCGCCACCCCGCTTTGACACTGCCTTGCGCAACGCCGCGAGTTCCCTCGAGAGAGCCGCGACCTGCTTTTCGAGGTCGATGTCCGAAAGGGTCGAAAATGAAGCCATCATGCGTTTCCTTGTCTTGCAGAAGGAAACGTAACGCCTCACCCGACCGCCGGTTCCGGTTTCAAGGCGTCAAAGCACCCGGTACTCGCGGTCAGCGCACCTGGTCAAGCAGACGCTTGCATTCCAGGAGGTCGAACAGCGCCTCCTGCAGCAGCGCGCGATTGTCACGCGAGAGTTTCGACGCGTCCGGCGCGACCGGACCTTCCTCGTCGCTCTTGCCCAGGCCGAAGAAGCGGCGGCTGGGCTTGACCCTTGGCTGGCCAACCAGTTCGTCATCTCCGCCGCGCGGCTGTGCAGCCGGCGTCAGCGGCACCTGGTCGGCCTGCTTGCGTTGCGAGATCGCCTCGACCGCGGCCATGTCGCCATTGCCGATGGCGACCAGGAAATGATTGCCGTTTTCGCGCAGCAGCTTCTGCACGCCCTTGATGGTGTAGCCCTGGTCATAGAGCATGTGGCGGATGCCCTTGATCAGTTCGACATCCTGCGGCCGGTAGTAGCGGCGGCCGCCGCCGCGCTTCATCGGCTTGATCTGGTTGAAGCGCGTCTCCCAGAAACGCAGCACATGCTGCGGCAGGTCGAGATCTTCCGCGACCTCGCTGATGGTGCGGAAGGCGTCGGGGCTCTTGTCCATGGGCGAAATCCTCACGCTGGAGCGTGGCCCGGAACGGTCTTCAGACGAGATCGCGCCCAACGAGGAGAAGAGCTTGTTCCGCCAGCGCGGAACAGATCATACGCCAGAACACCAATCCGGCCATACCGCCGAATCGGGCCTTATTTCAGCGGTTTGTGAAGCAATATTCAAGCCCGCCGTCATCGCCGCGCCGGTTTTCAACCGGGCAATGAAGGCTATTTGCCGCCCTTGGCCTTGCTGTTCTGGTGAGAACGCAAGATGCGGTTCTTCAACACGTTGGACGATTTGAAGGTCATCACCCGACGCGGCAGGATCGGAACTTCCTCGCCGGTCTTGGGATTGCGTCCGATGCGCTCATTCTTGGAGCGGACATGAAATGTCGCGAAGGACGACAGCTTCACTGTCTCGCCGCGCACGATCGCTTCACAGATTTCGTCCAGCACGGCCTCGACGAGTTCGGCGGACTCAGTGCGCGACAGGCCGACCTTTCTGTAGACGGCCTCGGCCAGGTCGGCGCGAGTAAGTGTTTTTCCCCCCATGCGACCGTCCCATCAGTTCAAACGTAAAATCGGCACAACAGCGGCAGAGCCTAAGTAATTGATCCGGCAAGGTCAAGGACCGAAACCGGGCCGTTCTCCACTTACCAGCGAACCAGAACGGCGCCCCAGGTGAAGCCGCCGCCCATCGCCTCCAGGAGCACCAGGTCACCCTTCTTGATGCGGCCGTCGGCGACGGCCACCGACAGCGCCAGCGGTACGGAAGCAGCCGAGGTGTTACCGTGCAAATCGACGGTCACCACCACCTTTTGCTCTGCTATCCCGAGCTTTTTGGCTGAAGCGTCAATAATCCGTTTATTGGCCTGGTGAGGCACGAACCAATCAAGGTCTTCGGCGGTAATCCCAGCGGCCGAGAAGGTCGCCTCGATGACATCGGTGATCATGCCGACCGCGTGCTTGAAGACCTCGCGGCCTTCCATGCGCAAATGACCGACCGTTCCCGTCGTCGACGGTCCGCCGTCGACGAAGAGCTTCTCCTTGTGCGCGCCGTCGGAACGCAGGCTGGCCGCCAGCACGCCCCGGTCGGCGATCGTCCCGGCCCCCTCGCCCGCTTCCAGAACCAGCGCACCGGCGCCGTCGCCAAACAGCACGCAGGTCGAGCGATCGCTCCAGTCGAGAATGCGCGAAAAGGTTTCCGAACCGATCACCAGCACGCGCTTTGCCAGGCCACCGCGGATATAGAGGTCGGCTGTCGCCACCGCATAGACGAAGCCGGAGCACACCGCCTGCATGTCGAAGGCAAAACCGTGATGCATACCGAGCCGGTTCTGGATTTCGACGGCAGTGGCGGGGAAGGTGTTGTTTGGCGTCGAAGTCGCCAGCACGATCAGATCGACGTCGTCCGGGGTCAATCCGGCATCGGCAAGGGCGGCGCGCGCCGCGGCCTCGCCCAGGGAAGCCGTCGTCTCGTCGTCAGCCGCGATATGGCGCTGGCGGATGCCGGTGCGCTGGGCGATCCACTCGTCGGAGGTCTCGACCATGCCTTCAAAATCGGCATTCTTCATGATGCGGCGGGGCAGCGCGGAGCCCATGCCGCGCACAACTGATCTGATCAAAATTCTTTCCTATTCCTTTGCGTCGGTAACGACGTCGGATTTCCTAGATGTCAGGGCATGCGGGTTGCGCGCATGGAACAGATCGAGGTCGGCCTCGATGCGGTCGAGCAGATTGTTGCGCACCATGTCGTAGCCGAGTTCGATCGCCGCGGCGAAACCATCCGAATCGGCGCCGCCATGGCTTTTGACGACGATGCCGTTCAGCCCCAGGAACACGCCGCCATTGGAGCGGCCGACATCCATCTTTTCGCGCAGGCGGTCGAAGGCGCCCTTGGCGAAGACATAGCCGATCTTGGCCATCAGCGTGCGGCTCATCGCGGCCCGCAGATAGCCGCCTATCTGGCGGGCGGTGCCTTCAGCCGTCTTCAGCGCGATGTTGCCGGCGAAGCCTTCCGTCACCACGACGTCGACCGTCCCCTTGCCGATGTCGTCGCCTTCGACGAAGCCATGGTAGTTCATCGAGGCCATGTTGGCTTCGCGCAACATGCGTCCCGCTTCCTTGACCTCTTCCTGGCCCTTGATCTCTTCCACGCCGACATTGAGCAGGCCGACCGTGGGCCGGGCGATGCCGAATACGGAACGCGCCATGCCGGTGCCGAGAATGGCAAAATCGATGAGTTGGTGCGCATCGGCGCCAATGGTGGCGCCCACATCCAGAACCACGCTTTCGCCACGCAATGTCGGCCACAATGCCGCAATCGCCGGGCGTTCGATGGTGGCCATGGTGCGCAGGCAGAATTTCGACATCGCCATCAGCGCGCCGGTGTTGCCGGCGGAAATGCATGCATCCGCGGCGCCCGATTTGACCGCCTCGACCGCCTTCCACATCGACGATTTCCAGCGGCCGTGGCGCAGCGCCTGGCTCGGTTTGTCGTCCATCCTGACCGCGATCTCGCAGTGGAAGAACTCGCTGACCTCGGCCAATTTGGGGAACTTGGCGAGTTCGGGGCGCACCAGTTCCTCACGTCCGTAGATGACGAAGCGGATGTCGGGACGGCGGGTCGCGACCGTCATGAGCGCTGGAATGACCACGGTTGGTCCGTGATCGCCGCCCATGGCATCGATGGAAATCCTGATCACGCGGTATTCATCTCACGGTTAGGCGGCAAGTCGTTTTAGTGATCGCAAAGGCTCGGCGAAAATAGCGGTTTTAGGCTGTCGCACAACCGACTTTTCCGTCGCGGGCGAGGTTTTCAGGATTTTCCCAGCAAGGATCGCAGTTTTTGCTGAAATTCATTCTCCGCCGATCCGGTGTCGTCACCGGCATCAAGCGACGCGCCGGGCTTGCGCGGATAGGGGTCGATCGCCAATCCGAAGAACTGTTCGGCAAGCGCCCCGACATCGATGGTGTCGCCTGAAAATGTCTCGGGGCTATCGGGCCCATCCGCGTCGAGCAGAATTTCGCCGCCGCCATCGAATCCCTGCCGTCCGAGCTTGGAGTCCTCGGGCAAGAGCAGCGCCTCGACCGGCTCATCGATATGTGCCTGGACGGGGTCGAGCGTGACGATGCAGGCCTGGGTGATGTCTGCCTCGACACGGCCGCTGAGCTTGACGCCATTGCGCTTCCACGACGCAACGAGCAGTTCGGCGCGATAGGCTTCGACCGACAGCAGCCCGTGCGCCTCGGCGAGTGCGGCGCGTTGCGCGGGGTCGGCCTCGATCACCACGGGCAGCCCCTTCTGTGGCAGCCGGGCGACATTGGCGAAAAAGGATACCGGACTTTGCATATCGGCGTGTTTCATCGATCAGCCTCCGTTGGCTCTGGAAATGCCACAGTGCCGGCAACGATCGATTCGGTCGGCTGCGCGTTCAGTTGCCGGCTGGCGTCGGCGACATACCCTGCCAAACGCGATGCTTCCGACCAGGCGTCGGCGTCGGGACGGACATTACGGGCAAGTGCCGCGGTCAGACCATCATGATCGCCTCGTTCCAGCGCATCATCATAGGCGGCGGTGCGGCCATAGAACATCTTCGCCAGTTTCTTCATGCGTTTTGGCACACCGACGTCGCCAATGCCCAGTTCCCGCAGCGAATGATCGACATCGAGGAAGAACTCGTCGATCAGCACCTGCGCGATCTCCTGGGCCACACCGTCCTCGCCGCGCAAGCGGTGCTGGACCAGGAACATGTGCAGCGAAAGCATCTCGAAACGGCCGAGCGGCGTGTCCGGCACATTCCAATGGGAATAAAAAACAGTCTGCCGCGCCGCCGCCACGATTTGTGCGTAAAGCGCGTCGGTGATGGCGCGGTTGGCGTGGCGTTCGCGGCCAAAAAGGCGCTGGAACATGGGGATGGTCTCCGGGGACCGTTTGTTGAATTGGCCTTGTTGCATCGGCAAGCAAGCTGGTTTACCGGTTTTGCGGCCCAGCGCAAGTTGCGGCGATATAATGGAGAATTGTTGTTGCGCGCGCTGAATTTCAAGTCGACCTTCTCGTCCAGGCCCGCCGGCGCGATCTCGCTGCTGGTTGTCATATCGGCGCTCTCGGCATGCCACACCAACAAGATGATCGGTGACCTCAGTCCGAGCGAAACGTTCACGCAAGGGTATGTCTATGACCAGCAGGCCGTCGATTCGGTGCCCGTCGGTTCCAGCCGCGAACAGGTGCTTCTGGCGCTTGGCACACCATCGACGACGGCGACGTTCGACAACGAGGCGTTTTATTACATTTCGCAAACCCGCAAACGCTATGTCGCCTTCGACAAGCCCAGGCTCGTCGACCAGAAAGTGCTCGCGGTCTATTTCGGTGCGGACGGCCGCGTCACCCAGATCGCCAATTACGGCTTGAAGGACGGCAAGATCTTCGACTTCATCTCGCGCACCACGCCGACCGGCGGCAAGGACCAGAACTTCCTCAGCCAGATCATCAACGGCGCCAGCAAGCTGGCCCCCAGCATGCCCGGCGGCACCCCCTGATTTCTAGATTCCTGCTTCCCTAGAATCCTGCTTCCCTGACCTTGGGGAACGGAAATGTCTCAGGCGACCGAAAACCCGTGGGAGCGATCTCACGGGTTTTTGTTTGGCCAATGAGGAGCCGGCTTGTCAGGGATGTGGCAAACCCATATCAACCGGCCAGGCTTGGGGCTTGGACATGAGCGGTGACGACCGTGCGGTGCCGGATGGCTGGATGACGACGGGGACACCCGACCGGCAGACAGTGACATCGGACTGGCTTGCCATCGATCCGCCGCCGATCGACGGCGTCAGGATCAAGGAAATCAGGCCGGTCGCAACGTCCAACCCGCGAGGATCGCTCCTCGCGGGTTCTTGATTTCAAGCGTTGAGCTATTTCAAGTTTCCGGGCTTCCGCTCAGCCGTGCGCGAGCACCGCCAGCAGCAGCAAGGCCACGATGTTGGTGATCTTGATCGCCGGGTTGACCGCCGGGCCGGCGGTGTCCTTGTAGGGATCGCCGACGGTGTCGCCGGTCACCGACGCCTTGTGCGCCTCGGAACCCTTGAGGTGCTTGACGCCGTCCTTGTCGGTGAACCCGTCCTCGAAAGATTTCTTGGCGTTGTCCCAGGCGCCACCGCCCGAGGTCATCGAGATGGCGACGAACAGGCCATTGACGATGACGCCGAGCAAGGAAGCGCCAAGGGCGGCGAAGGCGGACGCCTTCGAGCCCGAGATCAGCAGCACGCCGAAATAGACGACGAGCGGCGCCAGCACGGGCAGCAGCGACGGGATGATCATCTCGCGGATCGCCGCCTTGGTCAGGAGATCGACGGCGCGCGCATAGTTGGGCTTCGAGGTGCCGGCCATGATGCCCGGATCCTCGCGGAACTGCTTGCGCACTTCCTCGACGATGGCACCGGCCGCGCGGCCGACGGCCGTCATGGCGATGCCGCCGAACAGGTAGGGAATGAGGCCGCCGAAGATCAGGCCGGCGACGACGTAAGGGTTGGAGAGATCGAAGGAGATTTCGCCCATGCCCTGGAAGTAAGGATACTTGTCGCCATTGGCGGCAAAGAACTTCAGGTCGTTCGAATAGGCGGCGAACAGCACCAATGCGCCGAGGCCGGCCGAACCGATGGCGTAGCCCTTGGTCACCGCCTTGGTGGTGTTGCCGACCGCGTCGAGCGCGTCGGTGGAGTGGCGCACTTCCTTGGGCAGGCCGGCCATTTCGGCAATGCCGCCGGCATTGTCGGTGACCGGGCCGAAGGCGTCGAGCGCCACGATCATGCCGGCGAGGCCGAGCATGGTGGTGACGGCGATCGCCGTGCCGTAGAGGCCGCCGAGCTGGTAGGTGGCGATGATGCCACCGACGATGACGATCGCCGGCAGCGCCGTCGATTCCAGCGAGACCGCGAGGCCCTGGATGACGTTGGTGCCATGGCCGGTCACCGATGCCTGGGCAATCGAGTTGACCGGACGCTTGTTGGTGCCGGTGTAGTATTCGGTGATCACCACGATAAGGCCGGTCACCACGAGGCCGATGAGGCCGCAGATGAACAGGTTCTTGCCTGTGATGACGATGCCGGCGACGGTGCCGACCTCGCCCCAGCCGAGCGTGGCCGAAGTGGCGACGCCGAGGCCAACGACCGACAGCAGGCCGGTCACGATCAGCCCCTTGTAGAGCGCGCCCATGATCGAGCCGTTGGAACCGAGCTTGACGAAGAAGGTGCCGACGATCGAGGTCAGGATGCAGGCGCCGCAGATGGCGAGCGGATAGAGCATCGCCGCACCAAGGATGGCGGTGCCGCCAAAGAAGATGGCGCCCAGCACCATGGTGGCGACAACCGTCACCGCATAGGTCTCGAACAGGTCGGCGGCCATGCCGGCGCAGTCGCCGACATTGTCGCCGACATTGTCGGCGATGGTGGCGGGGTTGCGCGGATCATCCTCGGGAATACCGGCTTCGACCTTGCCGACCAGATCGCCGCCGACATCGGCACCCTTGGTGAAAATGCCGCCGCCGAGGCGGGCGAAGATCGAGATCAGCGAGGCGCCGAAGCCGAGCGAGACCAGCGAGTCGATGACGATGCGGTCGTTTGGCTGGAGGCCGAGGAACTGGGTGAGGATGAGATAGTAGATCGAAACGCCAAGCAGGGCCAGGCCAGCCACTAGCATGCCGGTGATGGCGCCCGACTTGAAGGCGATGTCGAGGCCGGCGGCAAGGCTGTTGGAAGCCGCTTGCGCGGTGCGCACATTGGCACGCACCGAAACATGCATGCCGATGAAGCCGGCGGCGCCCGACAGAACGGCACCGATCAGGAAGCCTATTGCGGCGGTGATCGACAGCAGCCACCAGGCGAGCACGAGCACGACCACGCCGACGATGGCGATGGTGGTGTACTGGCGTGCCAGATAGGCCTGCGCGCCTTCGCGAATGGCGGCGGAGATTTCCTGCATGCGCGCGTTGCCCTGATCGGCCGCAAGGACCGAACGTGTCGCCCATATGGCGTAAAGGACAGACAGCAAGCCGCAGGCGATGACGGCGGAAATTATGGTCATTGCCGGGTTTTCCTCGATTGTTGGCCCAAAAGAACCCCTCCCTGGGCCGTTGAGACAAAGACGGAATCCCGTGCATGGAATCCCCCTCTTCGCATCGGTGTATGCGAAACAGGGCTGCGAACGTCAAGATATTGTTCGATTTTTGCCCGGCTTTCGCCCAAAAGGTCCAGGCGGGCGAGTGTGGGTCGCGATCGCCCGGCGGTTAGATCGATTGAAATCGATCCCGACCATCGGGCATGGTCAGTCCGCTTCCCTGCCCATGCGCCGCGCCGCGTAGCGCTCGACCGCGGACAGTCCATCATAGATCAGCACGGCAAGCGCCGCGACGATCAGACCGCCCTGCAGGATGAAGGCCAGATTGTTCGACAGCAAGCCGGCGATGATCACTTCGCCGAGCGTCCTGGCGGCCACCGTAGAGCCGATGGTGGCGGTGGCGAGGCTGATCACCACCGACAGCCTGATGCCGCCAAGGATGATCGGCGCGCTGAGCGGCAGTTCGACCTTGGTGAGCCTTTGCCAGCCGGTCATGCCGGCGCCACGCGCCGCCTCGACGACATTGGCCGGCAGCGTCGTCAGCCCGGTCAGCGCGTTCTCGAAGATCGGCAGCAGGCCATAGAGAAACAGCGCGATCAACGTCGGCTTCTCGCCGAAGCCGACGGCCGGCACGGCGAGCGCCAGCACCGCCACCGGCGGAAAGGTCTGGCCGATATTGACCAGGCTGCGCGACAGCGGCAGGAATTCAGCGCCGGCAGGCCGGGTCACCAGGATGGCAAGCGCCACAGCGACGATGGTGGCCGCGACGGTCGCGATCAGCACGGTGCGCAGATGCAGCAGCGTAAGCGTCAGCAGGCTGCCTTGATTGTAGATCGCGGGAGCGTTGTTTTCGGTCAGCGGCTTCAGCAACGGCTCGAACCAACCCGGGCTGGTGATGAAGGCAACGAGCAACACCACCAGTGCAAGCCTGAGCAGCAGAGGCAGCCAGGCTTTCATGCCGGCCTCGCCGCCCGCTTGATCAGGCCATCCACGGTGACGCGACCGAGCGGCTTGCCGTCGGCGCCCTTCACCGGCAGCGCCGGTCTGCCGGACCAGAGAAGTTCCGCGAGCGCGTCACGCTGGCTGGCGTCGCCGGGGATCGCCTCGCCTTCGGCCCCGCCCTGCTCCACGGCGTCGCGCACTCGCCCGAGCGACAGCAGCCTGAATGGCCTTTCGCTGGCGCCAACCAGCGTCTCGACAAAGGCGTTGGCCGGCCTCGCCAGGATCTCCGCCGGCCTTGCATATTGCACGAGCTTGCCGGCATCCATCACCGCGATCCTGTCGCCCATATGCACGGCCTCCTCCATGTCATGGGTGACGAGGATGATGGTGGTGCCGAAGCGCTTCTGGATCGCCAGCAGATCCTCTTGCGCCTTGGTGCGGATGATCGGGTCGAGCGCGCCGAACGGCTCGTCCATCAAAAGCACGTTGGGCTCGGCGGCGAGCGCGCGGGCAACGCCAACGCGCTGCTGCTGACCGCCGGACAGTTCGTGCGGATAGCGCGGCCCGAACTCCTGGGGGTCGAGCTGGTAGAGCGTCATCAGTTCATTCACGCGGGCCTTGATGCGCGCCTTGTCCCAGCCAAGCAGCACCGGCACGGTGGCGATATTCTGCGCCACGGTGCGATGCGGAAACAGGCCGTGGCCCTGGATGGCGTAGCCGATGCTGCGGCGCAGTTCGTAACCGGGCACCGATCGATTATCGGCGCCGTCGAGCTTGATGACGCCTGACGTCGGTTCGACCAGCCGGTTGATCATACGCAGCAGCGTCGTCTTGCCGGAACCCGAGGTGCCGACAATGACGGCGATGGTGCGCGGCTCGATGACCATTGAAACGTTGTCGACGACCGTCGTCGCGTCATAGCGCTTGGTGATGCCTTCGATCTCGATCATGCCGTTTCTACCCTGCGCTTGGTGGCGGTCATTTCGATCACCGCGTCGAGGATGATGGCGGCGGCAAAGGCGAGCGCCACGGTCGGCACCGCGCCGAGCAGCACCAGGTCCATCGCCGTCTGACCGACGCCCTGGAACACGAACACGCCAAAACCGCCGCCGCCGATCAGCGCGGCGATGGTGGCAAGACCGATGTTCTGCACCAGGACAATGCGGATGCCGGTCAGGATCACCGGAAAGGCCAGCGGAAACTCGACACCGAACAGGCGCTGGCGATCGGTCATGCCCATGCCCCGCGCCGCGTCATTGGCGGCACGCGGCACGCCGGCGAGACCGACCACGGTGTTGGCCACCACCGGCAGCAGCGAATAGAGAAACAGCGCGACGAAGGCGGGGGCGGTGCCGATGCCCCTGATACCGAGCGCGGCCGCGCCCGGCACATGGGTTGCGACCCAGCCGAGCGGCGCGATCAGCAGGCCGAACAGCGCGATCGAGGGGATGGTCTGGATGATGTTGAGAACATTGAGGACGCCAGCCCGCAGGCTTTCGACGCGGTGGCACAGGATGCCGAGCGGCAGGCCGACGATCACCGCGGCAAGCAGCGAGCCGAGCGCCAGGGTCAAATGTTTGGAGCCTTCGGCCCAAAAGCTGTCGGCGCGGTTGGAATATTCCTTGAGGATCGAGAGGCTGTCCCAGCGTCCCGACATCAGCAGCAAGCCGATGGCTAGCGCCGCAACGACAAGCACGCCAACGCGCGCCGAGGGCGGCAGGTTGAGCCGGGTCAGCACGTCGGCGAGCAAAAGCGTGAAGGCGAAGATGAGAATCCAGAAGCCGGAGGCCGGCGAGACCCTGGCAAAGGTGTTGCCGGCCGGAGTGAGGTATGTTCCGGCGACGCCGATGAGCAGCGCCAGCGCGACAAGCGCCACGACGCTGGCTGCAAGGCGCAAGATCAGCGGCGTCCTGAGCAGGGCGACAAAACCGGCCAGGACGAGGATCGCCAAAAGCAGCGGACCGGTCGTTGCCGGCAGTGCGTCAAGGATCGAACGTGCCTGACCGGGAACGATGCGGTTGGCGCGGAAGGTGGCGAACGGTGCGAGAAACGCGGCGTAGGCAGCGAGCGCGGCGATGACGACGCCGAGCTTGTCGAAACGGGGGCTCATAAGGCGCCTCGCACTGACGTCACTTATCGACGCGTAGCTACTTCAAGAACCCGTTCTTCTTCAAAAAGTCCTCGGCGACGCCCTTGACCGGCTCGCCGCCCACCTGCACGCGTCCATTGAGCTCCTGCAGGGTGACGAGATCGAGCTTGGCGAAGACCGGCTTCAGCAGCGTCTCGATCTCCGGATGCTCCTTCAGCACGGATTCGCGGATGATCGGCGCCGGCTGGTAGACCGGCTGCACGCCCTTGTCGTCGGTCAACACGACGAGGCCCGATGGTCCGATGCCGCCATCGGTGCCGTAGACCATGGCGGCATTGGCGCCGCTGGTCTGGTTGGCGGCCGCCGCGATGGTCGCGGCCGTGTCGCCACCCGAGAGGGTGATCAGCTGGTCAGGCTTCAGCGTGAAGCCATAGGTGGTCTGGAAGGCCGGAAGGGCTGCCGCCGAATTGACGAACTCGGCGGAGGCGGCCAGCACCACCTTGCCGCCGCCGGCGACATACTTGCCGAAGTCCGAGAGCGTGCCGAGTTTGTTCTCGTCGGTCACTTCCTTGCGCAGGGCGATCGCCCAGGTGTTGTTGGCCGGCGCCGGCGACAGCCAGACGATCTTGTTGGCGTCGTAGTCGAGCTTCTTGGCCGTCTCATAGGCCTTGGCGGCATCCTTCCACACGGGATCATCGGCCTTCTCGAAGAAGAAAGCGGCATTGCCGGTGTATTCGGGATAGATGTCGATCTCGCCGGCGGTGATCGCCTTGCGAACCACCGGCGTGCCGCCGAGCTGGATGCGATCCGTGGTCTTGATGTTGTTGGCGTTGAGAACGAGCTGGATAATGTTGCCGAGCACGCCACCCTCGGTGTCGATCTTCGAGGAGACGACGACCTGAGCGCTCGCGGAAGCCGCCGTGATGGCGAGCGCGATTGCCGCGCTGGCCAGAACCTTGACTGAAAACATTATGAGAATCCCTTGCTGTGAACCGGAATGCGGTGGCCGCATATGAGCATGGCTTCAACGGCCAGTCGGGGCACACGGTTTCATAAGAAAGGGGATCGACGCAATATTTTTGTTCCGTACGCGCCGATGTCGGCCCGGCGGCAACAGCGGGCTGGCGGTCGGCCGCCATCGGGTGGATAATGCCGCGGGGGTGCGGGGGCAAACACGGAGAGCGTGTCATGGCCATACACAAGGTCGGTTATCTCATCGGCAGCCTCGCCCGGGAGTCCATCAACCGCAAGCTCGCGAAGGCACTCGTTCAACTTGCCCCTCCCGAGCTCGAAATGACGGAAATCGGCTTCAAGGATCTGCCGCTCTACAGTTACGACTATGACGCCAATTTCCCACCGGCCGCCCAGGCTTTCAAAAAGGCGATCGCCTCGGTCCAGGCCGTGCTGTTCGTCACCCCGGAGTACAACCGCTCGATCCCTGGCGGACTGAAGAACGCAATCGACTGGGCCAGTCGCCCCTACGGCAAGAATTCATTCGCGCGCAAACCGTCCGCCGTCATCGGAACATCGCCGGGTGCCATCGCGACCGCTGTCGCGCAACAAAGCCTGCGCAGCGTTTTGAGTTTCTGCAACTCGCCGCAGATGAATGCGCCCGAAGCCTATATCCAGTTCACGCCTGGGCTGATCACGGATGAGGGCGAGGTGACGGTTGAATCCACCGAGGACTTCCTGCGCAACTATATGGCTGAGTTCCACATGTTCATTGCGCGGGTGCTTCAGGTTTTGCCGCCGGACGCATAGCTGTCAGCCGGCCGTAAGCTCTTCATCTTCAGCGCGCCGAGTGCCACGAAGCAAAGCGCGGCGACCGGAAAGATCATCCAGTTGAGCATCGTCCAGCCCCAGGCGTTGTAGACCATGCCCGACATCAGTGACGCGCAGGCGACTGAGCCGAACAGGACAAAGTCGTGGAAGCCCTGCACCTTGCCCTTTTCGGAAGGGTGGTAGCTGGCCGCCACCATGGCGGTGGCGCCGATGAAGGCGAAATTCCAGCCGAGACCGAGCAGGATCAACGCTGTCCAGAATTGCCACAGCGCCAGGCCCGACAAGGCAACGACGGCACAGCCGATTAGCAACAGCAGGCCGGTGGCGACAACGCGCTCGGCGCCGAAGCGATGGATCAGCGAGCCGGTGAAGAAGCTGGGCCCGAACATCGCCATGACGTGCCAGGAGATGCCCAGCGTCGCATCGTCCTCGGACAGGCCGCAGCCGACCATGGCAAGCGGTGCGCCGGTCATGACGAAGCTCATCAGCGCGTAGCTGCCGACCGCGCAGAAGAGCGCCGCGACGAAACGCGGCTTTGTGACGATTTCGGAAAGGGGTCTGGCATCGCCGTCGGCAACGTCCACCTTGCTCGCGGTCTTTGCCGGCAAGCGCAGGAACGACAGGATGATGGCGCCGACCGCCGCCAGCGGCAGGATCGAGGCGAAAGAGCCGGCAAACATGACAGGCGCGAACAATTCGCGGGTGAAGATGACGATCTGCGGCCCGAGAATGGCGGTGATGATGCCACCGGCGAGCACGAAGGAGATGGCGCGCGCCTTGAACGCCGGCGGCGCGTTGTCGGCCGCGGCAAAACGGAACTGCTGCACGAAGGCGCCGCCGACGCCGATGACGAGCAGCGCGAACGCGAACAGCCAGAAGCTGCCATGGAACAATGCCAGGGTGGCGACCAGCCCGCCGAGCGCTGTGACGACGGTTCCGGTCATGAAGCCGCCGCGCTGCCCCAGCCAACGGATGATGGCCGCAGCCGGCAAGGCACCGAGCGCCACGCCGAGGTTGAAGCCGGTGATGGGCGCCGTCGCCAGGGATTTGTCGGCTCCCAGCAGATATTGCCCGGCCAATGCGCCCATGGAGATGGCGATGGGGGCCGCCGAGCCGATGATCGCTTGCGAGGCGGCCAGGATCAGCGCGGTCCGCCGCGCCTCCCTGCCCGCCTCGACGGCGATGGCGGTCACGAAGCGTCCTTGCCGCGACCCTCGCCACGCACGCGGCGTGACACACGGTCGAGCACGGCATTGACCAGCTTCGGCTCGTCTTCCTCGTAGAAGGCCTTGGCGATATCGACATATTCGGTGACGATGACCGCGACCGGCACGTCATCGCGCTTCATCAACTCATAGACGCCCGCGCGCAGAATGGCACGCAGCGTGGAATCGAGACGCGACAGCGGCCAGTCGTCGGTCAGCGCCTGGCGGATGATCGGATCAATGGTCTTCTGGTTCTCGACGACGCCGGTCAGGATGGCGCGAAACCACTGCGCGTCGGCCTCGCGGTAGAGCGCACCGTCGACTTCCTTGCCGAGGCGGAACGCCTCGTACTCGGCGGTGATCTCGAACACGCCACTGCCGGCGACATCCATCTGGTAGAGCGCCTGCACGGCGGCCAGACGGGCAGCACCGCGCTTGTTGGCGTGGCGCACCGCGGGCTGTCCTGGCGAAGCGGGTTCGCTCACGATCGCGCTCCCAATTGTTCCTTCAGCGCGATCATGGTCAGCGCCGCACGCGCGGCAAAGCCACCCTTGTCGCCTTCCGAGCGCTTGGCCCGCGTCCACGCCTGCGCATCGTTCTCGGTGGTCAGGATGCCGTTGCCGATGCAGACCGACTCCTGCACGGACAGGTCCATGAGCGCACGGCTGGATTCATTGGCGACGATATCGAAATGATAGGTATCGCCGCGGACGACGGTGCCGAGCGCGACGAAGCCGTCATAATGCGTGCCGCCTTCGCCGGCGCCGTCCAGCGCGAAGGTGATGACGGCCGGAATCTCGAGCGAACCGGGAACCGTGACGACGTCATAGCTGGCGCCGGCTTCGTCCAGCGCGTTGGTGGCGCCGTCGAGCAAGGCGTCGGCCAGATCGTCATGGAACCGCGCTTCGATGATGAGCAGGTGCGCCTTCGTCTTGGGACGGATGAACGCCTTGCCGTGTTGGGATGTGCCAGCCATAAATGTCTCCGGGGGTTGCCGGTGACTTAGGCCGAAGCCGGATTGATCGCAAGCGGAAGATTGCCTGTGGGTAGTCGTCCTATCGATCCTCTCGCGTGTGCCATAGGCGCAGCAACAGAATCGTGGTGTTCGCTATCTCATAGCGAATCTCGTAGTTGCCGACCAAAATGCGGCGAACTTCGCGCGGCTCAAACTCTTCCAGCTTCTCCCCGATACGATTAGCCGCGCTGGCACGGCAACTAGCGACCGCACTGCGCTGGCGGCCGCCTGGTTGTTTACGGGCGCAAGAAAGTCATGAAGCCTGACCAGATCGGACAAAGCCCTACTGGTCCACTTCAGCTCCATCAACGTGGCACAGGCAACGGCTTTTCAGTACCAAGACTATCGGCCCAGGCCTGAACGGCCTGATGGTCTATAATCCGACCAGCGTCGACATCGGCCAGCGCCTCAAGCGTAAGCCGTCGACGCTCCTCCTCCAAATCGACCCAGGCAGAAAGGGCCTGTTTGACGGTCCAACCGCGCGGACGCTCAAGTCGAGCAGCCAGTTGGTCCACTTTCTCCGCAAGCGGCAGCGGGACATGGGCGGTGATAACTTTTGTGTCCATTCGACCCTCGCAATCAAGTTTAATCATAGCGATTAAAGTTGATTAAATCGAGGTGAGATTGGGGCTGTACCTACAGCCCCTCTTTCGCCGCCTCCGCCAGCCGGGCGGCGTACCGTGCCATGGTGTCGATCTCGAGATTGACGCGGTCGCCTGCCTTGCGCTCGCCCCAGGTGGTGACGGTCAGGGAGTGGTGGATCAACAGCACGTCGAAACGGGTTCCCTCGACCCTGTTGACGGTGAGCGAGGTGCCGTCGAGCGCAACGGAGCCTTTCGGCGCGATGAATTTCGCCAGATCGCGTGGCGCTTCCAGCGTGAAGCGCACCGCGTCGCCCTCATCCTTGCGCTCGACGATCTCGGCGGTACCGTCGACATGGCCGGAAACGATGTGGCCGCCGAGCTCGTCGCCGATCTTCAGCGCCCGCTCCAGATTGATCCTGGTGCCCGATTTCCAACCCGCCGCCGTCGTCAGCCTGAGCGCCTCCTCCCAGGCCTCGACCTCGAACCAGCGCGCGTTCGACCCGCTGTCGGGCAAGGCAGTGACCGTCAGGCAGACGCCACCGCAGGAAATCGAGGCGCCAATGGCGATGGTCTTGGGATCATAGGCGGAGTCGATGCGCAGTCCCACCCCTTCCCGCAGCGGCTTGACGGCGGCCACGGTGCCGATATCGGTGACAATCCCGGTAAACATCGATCTCTATCCCTGAAAATCCCTGATCCATTCGGCGTAGCCGTCTTCGCCGAACCGCATCTCGCGCAGCTTGCGAAAACCTGCCGGGATATGGTCGGCGTCGATGGGCGACGCAATGCCGTCACCGCCGATCGCTTCCGGTCCCTGGAACAGCACGATGCGGTCGACCAGCCCGTCGGCCAGGAAAGCGCTCGCCACCTTGGCGCCGCCCTCGACCAGCACGCTTGCCATGCCGAGCGCCGCCAGATCCTCGAGCAGTTCCGGCAATGCCACGCCGCCGTCGTGCGTCTCCGTGCCGATGAAGCGCACGCCGGCGCGCTCGAGCGCCGCCCGGCGCTGCGGATCGGCCTCCAGGCAAGCCGCAACGTAAAGCGGTACGCGATCGACGCCCGACACCAGCTTCGAGCCCTCCGGCAGCCTGATCTGGCGGTCGAGGACGATGCGCGCCGGTGAACGGTTCTCCAGCCCGGGCAAACGCACTGTCAGCGCCGGATCATCTTCCAGCGCCGTGCCGATGCCGACCAGAATGGCGTCCGCCTCGGCGCGCATCAGGTAGACTTCGCGGCGCGCCATGTCGCCTGTTATCGCGACTTGGCCGGCGCCTTCCCTGCCGATCTTGCCGTCGCTGGAAAGCGCAATCTTCAGAATCACTTCCGGGCGTTTTTTCAGAGAGCGAATCAAATAGCCCGCCATTTGTTCGGCCGCTTCGCCGGCCAGGACCTTTTCAACCACTTCGACGCCGGCGGCGCGCAGAATGGCATAGCCCTGGCCGGAGACCCGCGGATCGGGATCGCTCGCAGCTCCCACGACGCGCGCAACGCCGGCGTTGACCAGCGCATTGGCGCAAGGCGGCGTGCGGCCGTGATGGGCGCAAGGCTCCAGCGTGACATAGGCGGTGGCGCCGCGCGCGAGTTCGCCGGCCTCCGCCAGCGCCTCGGTCTCGGCGTGCGGCCGGCCACCAATCGCGGTCACGCCGGTACCGACGATCATCGGGCCTGAGCCGTCGTCACGCACGATGATCGTGCCGACGGATGGATTGGTCGAGGTGCGGCCGGCGTGCTTGCGCGACAGCCGCAAGGCCGCGGCCATGAAACGGCGGTCAAGGGCCGCTTGTTCGGCCTCGCTGCGTTGCGGTGCTGCCATGCTCAGCCGGCGTCCTCTTCGCTCTTGTCCTCGTCCCCCTTCAACTCGCCGAGCAGTTCGTGGAAATCCTTGGCCTCACGGAAATTGCGGTAGACCGAGGCGAAGCGCACATAGGCGACATCGTCGAGCGACTTCAGTGCATCCATGACCAGCCGGCCGACCTCACCCGAGGCCACTTCCGTCTCGCCCGAGCTTTCGAGCTGGCGCACGATGCCGGTCACGGCGCGATCGATGCGTTCGGGGTCGACGTTGCGCTTGCGCACCGCGATCTCGACGGAGCGCAACAGCTTGTCGCGGTCGAACGGCACTTTTCGCCCCGATTTCTTGACCACCACGAGATCGCGCAACTGCACGCGCTCGAACGTGGTGAAACGGCCGCCGCAATCGGGGCAGACACGCCGCCGGCGGATCGCCGCGCCGTCCTCGGCGGGACGCGAATCCTTCACCTGCGTATCTTCGGACTGGCAATAGGGACAGCGCATGGAGAGCCTTGGGTTCGCGAATCTGGTGAGGTGAAAGGCTTAGAGCCTTTCCGGTGCGGATTGAAGCAGTTCTGTTTCTTCGATCGCCTGCCGCGCCTCAGAGATAGCGAGGCGCGAGGAAGATTGCCAGCGCGGCAAGCAGCCAGACGGCAATGCCGCCGGCAACAGCCAGGCGATAGTCGACCTTGTCGATGAACAGCCAGCAGGCGCCGAGGAAGGCGAGATAGGCCGGAATCGTCTTCATTCCGGCAAGGCAGGCATCGCGGAACCCGCCCGGATCACCCTTGGCGCCGACGGCGAGCAACGCGATGACGGCAAAGGTCGGCGCCAGCGGCAGGATGCCGGGCAGGACATTGCCCCGCTTGGACGCCCAGACGATCAGGGCCGTCACCAGTCCGCCGACCACGCCTTTCCAGACGATATCCATGAGCAGCGCCTATGCCGATCCGGTCGTCCGCCTCACGGCGCCACATCCTTGGTTGGGAAGCCGCAGGACGTTCCGAGATTGCGGTAGGCCTTGGTGAAGCCGTCCATCGGAATGCTGGCGACAGCCTGCTTGCCGAAGGTCACGTCGAGCGAGGTGGCCTGGCGCATGGCACGCAGCAGCGCGAGACTGGTCTTAGCCTGATTGTCGACCGTCCAGCTGGGGCGGCCGATGACGCCATCGTTGGAGTAGACCGTGGCCGAAACCTTGACACCGGGATCGCCGAAAGTCGCCGCGATCTTCTTGCCGGTTGGCAGGGTCTTGTTGTCGATGGTGATCAAGATCGCCGGATAAGCATCGGGCGGCAGCGCATCGCCGGTCGAGATCGACAGTGTCAGCGTGGCCGAATTGCCGCTCGCATCGAAGAATGCCGTGGAGGCCGCGCAGGTCTTGTGCGCGTCCTGGCCGGTGTCGAGCGTATCGACCATAGTCGTCCAACGGCCGAAAGTGCTGGTGGCGGGCATGTCCGGAGCGGGCTGCGTCTGCGCCAAGGCAGGCCCGCAAGCAGCCAGCCAGCCGAAGGCGCTGAGTGAGGCAAGACAAAAATCGCGCATCATCAATCTCCAGTTCCATGCGTCACCCGATCAGGGGTGACGCACCGCCGGTGGATAAAAGATGACGCTTCGCGCCCGGTCAACCGAGATAAGGATGGTCAACCGAGATAGGGATAGAGCGGGAACCGATCGGTCAATGCAACGACCTTGGCCTTGACCGCCGCTTCGACCGCCGCATTGCCTTCGTCGGAATTGGCGACCTTGAGCCCATCCAGCACCTCGGCGATCAGCTTGCCGATCTCACGGAATTCGGCCTGGCCGAAGCCGCGCGTGGTGCCGGCCGGCGTACCCAGCCGCACGCCCGAAGTGACGAAGGGCTTTTCCGGGTCGAAGGGGATGCCGTTCTTGTTGCAGGTGATGTTAGCGCGGCCAAGGGCCGCCTCGGCGCGCTTGCCGGTGGCGTTCTTGGGCCTGAGGTCAACCAGCATCAGGTGGTTGTCGGTGCCGCCGGAGACGATGTCGAGACCCGTTTCCTTGAGGCTGGAAGCCAGCGCCTTGGCATTGGCGGCGACGCTTTCGGCATAGACCTTGAAGCTCGGCTTCAGCGCCTCGCCGAAGGCCACTGCCTTGGCGGCGATGACATGCATCAGCGGGCCGCCCTGCAGGCCGGGGAACACCGCCGAGTTCATCTTCTTGGCGATATCCTCGTCATTGCACAGGATCATGCCGCCGCGCGGACCACGCAACGATTTATGCGTGGTGGTCGTCACCACATGGGCGTGCGGCAAGGGCGAGGGATGGACGCCGCCAGCGACGAGGCCCGCTATGTGCGCCATGTCGACCATGAGATAGGCGCCGACGGCGTCCGCGATCTCGCGAAAACGCTTCCAATCCCAGACACGCGAATAGGCGGTGCCGCCGGCCAGGATCAGCTTCGGCTTGGTCTCGTGCGCGGTCTTTTCGATCGCGTCCATGTCGAGCAGGTGGTCGTCCTTGCGCACGCCATAGGAGACGACCTTGAACCACTTGCCGCTCATGTTGACCGGCGAGCCGTGAGTGAGATGGCCACCGGAATTGAGGTCGAGGCCCATGAAGGTGTCGCCGGGCTGCAGCAGCGCCAGGAACACCGCCTGGTTCATCTGGCTGCCGGAATTCGGCTGGACGTTGGCGAAATTGCAGCCAAACAGCTTTTTGGCGCGCTCAATGGCCAGTTCCTCAGCCACGTCGACGAACTGGCAGCCGCCATAGTAGCGCTTGCCAGGATAGCCCTCGGCATATTTGTTGGTCATGATCGAGCCCTGCGCCTCGAGCACGGCGCGCGAGACGATGTTTTCCGAGGCGATCAGTTCGATCTCGTGGCGCTGGCGACCGAGTTCGTTGCGGATGGCGCCGAAGATCTCCGGATCGGCATCTTCCAAAGTGGTTTCGAAGAAGGATTCGAATCTGTTCGACGCCGCCGCTGCTGTTGCCATGGCCTGAGTTCCCCTGGGGTTGGAAGGGTAAATTCGTGCATGCCGTCGTCCCAAACCACTGGACGGTTCCGGGCGACATGCATTGCGTTCGCCGGGCCATTAACACAGTTGTTTTAGCCTCGCCACGTTTGCGGCGCGAAATTTGCTGGCCGGTTTGCGGCAAACGATCGGGCGGACCGCTATTTCCTGTCCCGCCGCTGCTTCAGCAAGGCCTCGGTCAAGGTGATTTCGGAAAATAGCGCGCGCATCGTGTGATCATTGATCTCTTGGCTCCGGAACATGTCGCGCAGCGCGGAGCGTTCGGCTTCGATGCCCGCCGCCCTGAGTTCCAGCTCCAGCCTGCCGGCCTCGCGGGCCTCGGCGCGGGCCTCGGCGGCCTCGTCGGAAGCCGCGATGCGTCTACGGTAACCTGCCACGATGCTGTCGGCGACGGCGAGCCGGGCCTCGACCGCCTCGCCCTCGCCTTGCTCGTTGGCGATGCTCTCGATCCTGGCGATCGCCGCATTGGCGGCGCCGACGCGCGCGCGGCGCTCCTCCGCGGCGGCCGGATCCTCGCCCGGCTCGACCAGCCCCCGCGCGATCCTGGGCAAGGCAAAGCTGGCAATGACGAGCGAGCAGATGATGACGCCGGCGGCAAGGAAGATCACCACATCGCGTGCCGGAAAGGGCGAGCCATCCTGCAAAGCCAGCGGCAATGACAGGATGCCCGCCAATGTGATGGCGCCGCGCACGCCGGCTACCGAGCCGGCGAGCCGGACGCGAAATCCGAACGGCGAGGCCTCGCGCTTGCCGAGGCGCGCCGCGATCGCCTGGGCGATGTCGCCGACCCAGATCCACAGGAAGCGCAGCCCGATCAGGCAGAGCGTCAGGATCAGCACCGTCGCCACCGGCTCGATCAGCCAATGCCGGCTGGACAATTCCGGCGGAACCTTGCGGATGATGTCGGGAAGCTGCAGGCCGAGCAGAATGAACAGAGCGCCATTGAAGACGAAAGTGAGCGTCGCCCAGAGCGACAGGGTCTGCATGCGCGCCGACACGCCGAGGTGGCGGTACATGCCGGAGACCCCGGTCAGCAGGCCGGCGGTCACCGCCGCCAGGATGCCCGAAGCTCCGACATGCTCGGCGCCGAGATAGGCAACGAAAGGCAGCAGGATCATGACGAGAACCTGCGCCTCGGCCGGCACGCCGCCGATGCGGTTGAGCAGTTGCAGCGTCTTGGCGGCGATGAACAGGGCCGCGAGGCCGGCCAGGATGCCGGCGGCGACGGCATAGAGGAAGCTGAGCGAGGCTCCCGCGAGGGAGAAGCTGCCGGTCAATGCCGCAGCCACCGCAAAGCGGAACATGACCAGGCCCGACGCGTCGTTGAGCAGCGACTCGCCCTCCAATATATGCATCAGTCGGGACGGAACCACATTCCTGTCAACGATCGAGGACACCGCCACGGCGTCGGTCGGCGACAGCACGGCGGCGAGCGCGAAAGCGACGACGAGCGGAATGCTCGGCACCAGCCAGTGCAAAGCATAGCCGAAGCCGACAATGGTGAAGAAGACGAGCCCGATGGCGAGGTCGAGGATCGGTCCGCGCAAACCGATGAGCTCACGTTTGGGCGCCGCGAAGGCGTCACCGAACAGAAGCGGCGGGATGAACACCAGCAGGAAAAGTTCGGGATCGATCTCGACATGCAGGCCTCTGGCCGGCCAGGCAAGGGCCGCGCCGATGGCGATCTGCAGCACCGGCAGCGGCACCCGAACCAGCCGGACGAGCGCGCCGGACAGTGCCACGAAGACGAGCACGACGAGAATGAAGAGAGCGACGTCCATGGCACGATTCCGGCTGTTTGCCGACCATGGCCAATGGCTGGAACTTCGTCCAGCCGGTCGAAGGCTCGATCTGACGGCGTCCGCAACAAAAAAGCCGCTCTGAGAGCGGCTTTTTTTCAAAAGTATCAGCCAGTTAGAGAGAAGACGTGATCTGCAGCTCGCTGGCGCCATCGAGCGCATAGACGTCGTCGCGGAACTGGACGACGCCAGGTCCCGTCGACCATGCCGAGAGATAGAGGAAATGCACCGGCACCGGGTTGGTGACCTGGATCGGTGTGTTCTGACCAGTCTTGATAGCCGCCTCGAAATGCTGGCGATCCCAGCCGGGCGTGTCGCGCAGGATCCAGGTGACGAGATCGCGCACGTTCTGGACGCGCACGCAGCCCGAGGAATCGAAGCGCATCATCTTGCCGAACAGGCTCTGCTGCGGCGTGTCATGCATGTAGACTCCGTCCGGGCTCGGGAAATTGATCTTGACCGAGGCCATGGCGTTTTCCGAACCGGGATCCTGGCGGAAACGGTACTTTTCGGCATCGTCCGTCGACCAGTCGACATTCATCGGATCGACTTCACTGCCATCGGGCGCGAACAGGCGGATGTGGCTGTTCTTGAGATAATCGGGATTCTTCCGCATCAGCGGAATGATGTCCTTGCGCACGATCGAGACCGGTGCGTTCCAGTACGGATTGACGATGATCTCGTTGATCTTGGAATTGACGATCGGCGTCTGGCGATCGATCTTGCCGACGATCGCGGTGTGGCGAAGCACGACGCGGTCGTTCTCGACCGCTTCGATCTGCGCGGCCGGAATGTCGACCAGCACGTAGCGGCTGCCCAGCGTACCGGCCTTCTCCTTCAGGCGCTGCAGATTGGTCTGCAGCTGGCCAAGCCGGATCTGCGCCGACACGTTCATCGCGGCGTAGGTGTATTTGCCCATCGAGCCGTCAGCCGGCAGGCCATGGCGCAACTGGAAGCGCTTGACCGCCGAATCGACATAGGAATCGAAGGCCGTCGAAATGCCGGCACTCTGCGACAGGTCGCCAGCAACCATCAGGCGCTTGCGAAGCGGCACCACGTCCGGATCGTCGACGCCGAGCTGAAGCTTCTTGGTCGCGGGTACGTCCGTCCAGCCGCCCTGCGAGACGATGTTCTGATACTGCGCGACCGCCTGCTCGGTGAAGGCGACGGTCTGCGGGCTGAAGATTGGCAGCGTCGAGGCCACCTTGCCGCCTTCGCTGGCGCGCGCATCGAACTGATCATCCCAGTTGCCGCGGGCCGAGGATTTCAGGATATCCCCGATCACATCCTGCGCATTCGCACGGCCGGCCACCATGGCGGCTGCGAGCGCGGAGGCTCCGGAAAGGAAAAAACGGCGGCTGGTTCTCATGGACGTTCCAGACATTCTTGTAGCGTTCGATCACTTGCTGCGTCGATCATCGCGCGATCTCGCCCGCACTCTAAAATCGGCAATCTTAACAATTAGCCAACCATGGTCCGTATCACATCGGCGACAAAGGCATAGGCGCGACACGGTTGCGGGTGGACGCATGGTCTTCACCACAGCATCACTGCCACTCTCGGTTCCATTGGAATATGGCGGCAACGTGGCCTTGGCCCGTAATTTGCTTTGGCCGGACGCAAGAAAGAAAAGACCGGTGCTTTTCGGCACCGGCCCTGACTGGAGGTCGCTGTTTCGGCCGCGCTTCTGCGGCGCGGCTCGGTTTCCTGGGTGGTCTTACATCCGATAGGCAATCGTGTCGTTCCAAAAGCGGTCGAGGCGCTGCAGGGCGCGGTTCATCTGCTTGAACTCGTCGGTGTTGATACCGCCGACCTGTTCGATCGAGCCGACATGACGCTCATAGAGACCGGCGACCACATCAGCCACTTCATTGCCCTTCGGCGTCAGCGAAACGCGGACCGAACGGCGGTCGATGCGCGAGCGCTGGTGGTTGATGAAGCCGAGATCGACCAGCTTCTTCAGATTGTAGGAGACGTTCGAGCCGAGATAGTAGCCACGCGAACGCAGCTCGCCGGCGGTCAGCTCGGAATTGCCGATGTTGAAGAGCAGCAGCGCCTGGATGGCGTTGATGTCGGAACGGCCGTTGCGGTCGAATTCGTCCTTGATGACATCAAGCAGACGGCGGTGCAGGCGCTCGACCAGCTGCAGCGATTCCATGTACAGGGAACGGATAGCCTCGCGGCGATCGTCGGAAACGTTGGCGGTCTTCGCCGCCGGACGCGAATTGATCATTGTCTTTGCCTCTCGTTTGTCGCCCTGGTGATTTTTTGTTTTTCACCTTGATCGCGACACTATCGAATACTCATAAAATTCGACTTAAACGCTAGGGCTAACAAGAGCTTACCGGTAAGAGGTTTCGGAAGAGGCTTAACGAACGGTCACCCGAGCAAGGATGATTAACCTAAAGATTTAGGCAATGACCGCGGGGCCGGATAGAGGCGATCGCCAAGTCGCCAACGCGCACAATGGCTTAGTGCCGTGCCGGCCGTTTCTGCAGGTAGATGACGACGCGAAAGACGATGTAGAGCAGCGCCACGCAGGCATGCGAGACGAGGATCAGGAGACGATGGCCGAAAAGCTCGGGAAAGCCGGCATACATGACCGTCTCGGTGACCGCGCATATGAACCAGATCACCGGCCCCCAGGACGCCAGCATCCACAAGCCGGCCGCGGCGAAGGGAAAGAACACGGCGAGCATCACCGCCGCCACCTGCCAATGCACCGGCATAAGGTCGAAGCGCCACAGCGAGCCCGGATAGAATCCGATCAGCTTGATCCAGTACAGGACGCCGAACATCAGGCAGTAGCCTGCAATGACGCGCTGGAACCAGGCGAAGATCACCTCGACCGCCGAGGGCTGCAGGACGACGCGTCTCGATGTCGCCTCGCTCACAGCCCAAGCTCCCGATCGCCGAGCGGAGCGAAATAGGCCTCGACGTCCGCCTCGGCGACCGCATCGATCTTTGCCGGCCGCCATTGCGGCTTCGAGCCCTTGTCGATGATGGCGGCACGGATGCCTTCGTAGAAATCGTGGCCGGCCAGCATGCGGTTCAGGATGCGGAACTCCATCCTCATGCAGTCGTCCATCGACAATGTCTGCCCGGCGCTGATCTGCCGCCAGGCGACGCGAAGGCTGGTCGGCGAGCGCATGCGGATCGTCGCCAGAGTTTTGGCTGCGAACTCGTCCTTGCCGGCGCGATCCAGGCTGTCGATGAGATCCGGCAGCGACGGCTGGGCGAAATGACGGGCGATCGCCTCCAGGATCGGCCTGTCCGTCTCCCGCTTGGCTGGGACAAAGAAACCGCGCAGCACCGATTCCGGATCGCCCGTCAGCGCCAGCCGGTCGAGGAAGCTTGCCTGGTCTTCGGTCTTGATGGTGTGGGTGGCCAGCCCCGACCACAGGGCATCGCCATAGCGGATGCGGTTGCCTGTCAGCGCCAGGTACATGCCGAAGGAACCACCGAGATCGGGCAGCAGATGACTGGCGCCGACATCGGGGAAAAAGCCGATGCCGACCTCAGGCATCGCGAACTGCGCATTTTCGGTCATCACCCGATGCGAGCCGTGAAAGGAAATGCCGACTCCGCCGCCCATGACGATGCCATCGATGAGGGCGACATAGGGTTTCTTGAAACGCGCGATATAGGCGTTGAGCCGATACTCGTCGGCGAAGAACTCGACCGGCGGCTTTCCGGCCCGGCCGGCTTCGTAGATGTGCAGGATGTCGCCTCCAGCCGAAAACGCCCTGCCCTCGGCCTTGACGGCGACGACGTCCACGCCGTCGTCGCGCTCCCAGGAACGCAAGGCCTTGTCCAGCGCCTTGACCATGCGATGGGTGACGGCATTGAGTGCCTGCGGCCGCGTCAGCGTGACGACGCCGGCCCTGCCCATCCTTTCGAAGCGAATTTCGTCGCCTCCACCAAAATCCATCGCCAGAGAATCCTTGTCCCCGCGCCTGCGGGACTGAAGTGCTAAAGGCGGCGCATGGGTGCGTCAATGGCAGCAGCCTGTCGGCCGCGGTCTTGGCGGCACGCGGTGGCCGATGCTAGACGTTGGCAGCCATTACGACAGGCTGAGAGCCGGATAGTGAGCCATATGCCGCAGTTTTTGCGCCTTGTCCTTGTACTGAGTTGCCTGTCTGCGTCGTGGGCAAGCAATGTCCCCGCCAAGGCAACCGACCTCGGCGATCTTTACCAATCGCAGACCATCGTCACCGGCCAGGGTGAAGAAAACCGTCAGCTCGGCTTCAGGACTTGCCTCGACAAGGTCCTCGTCCGTGTTTCGGGCGATCAGCGGCTGCTTGCCAGACGCGAAATGGACGCGCTGCGCGACAAGGCCGGCAGCTTTGTCGACTCGTTCCGGTACCGCGACCGGCTGGAAGGCATTCCGATCCATGACGAGCAAGGCACGCATGACCGGCCGCATGACCTCACCTGCCTCTACAAGCCTGATGTGATCGACAAGGTGCTGGCGTCGCTCGGCAGCAAACCCTGGCTTGGCGAGCGGGCGACGCTCACCGTCTTTCTCACGACCGAACAGGGCGCTCAGCATTTCGCACTGACGGCCGAGGAAAAGCGTGGCGAGACGATGCGCGAATCCTTCGTCAATGCCACCGGTCCAACACTGATGCATGTCGTCTTTCCGAAGGCCGCGCAGCTTGGGGACCTGAGCGAAGAAGCGTTGCGCGCGGCCGGCATGGCAAGGCTCGATCGGCTGGCCAAACAGGCCGGTGGCGCCAGAGCGCTCGCCGGCAGCATCGTATGGAGCGACAAGGAATTCGGCTGGATCGCCGATTGGCGGCTGGCCGATCACGGCAAGACCTATCGTTGGCAGGTGCGTGGGGTCAGCTTCGACGAGGCGTTCCGTGTCGCCATCGGAGGCGCGGCGCAGATCCTTTCGGGTAATGGGCAGCCCTGACCCAATAGGCGTGGTGGGACAGCGCTGTGGCAGCTTTGACCCCTGGCACAAACGTGTCGCATTGGTCAGCACCAGGGGCTCGTGGTAAAAGCCGTCGATCCGGAGTTTTGGCCATGAACAAATTCACCCCAGCAAAACCTGCCGGCGCGCGCAGCGTCGACGACGTCACCGGCAGCCGCCGCCTGCGCCGCATGCGCAAGGCCGACTGGTCGCGCAGGCTCGTGCAGGAGAACCGGCTTTCGGTCGACGACCTGATCTGGCCGATCTTCGTCGTCGAGGGCAGAAATGTCCGCGAACCGATCGCCGCCATGCCCGGCGTTTTCCGCCTTTCGGTCGACCTTGCCGTCAAGGAAGCCGAACGCGCTGCCAAGCTCGGCATTCCGGCACTAGCCACTTTCCCCAATGTCGATCTCGGCCTGCGCGACCAGACAGGCTCGCACATCCTCGACCCGGAAAACATCATCAACCGCGCCACCCGCGCGATAAAGGACGCGGTGCCCGAGATCGGCATCATCACCGATGCCGCGCTCGACCCGTTCACCAGCCATGGCCATGACGGCATCCTGCGCGACGGCATCATCGTCAATGACGAAACCGTGGAACAGGTCGCGGCGGCTGCCGTCATCCAGGCGGCGGCCGGTGCCGACATCATCGCGCCTTCGGACATGATGGACGGCCGTATCGGCGCCATCCGCGACGCGCTCGACGCCAACGGTTTTCAGGACGTGGCGATCATGTCCTACGCCACCAAATTCGCCTCGGCCTTCTACGGCCCCTATCGCGAGGCGGTCGGCACCGCCGGCCTGCTCAAGGGCGACAAGAAGACCTACTATATCGACCACGCGAATTCGGACGAGGCGGTGCGCGAGGCCGAACAGGACATCGCCGAGGGCGCCGACATGCTGATGGTCAAGCCCGGCCTGCCCTATCTCGACATCATCCGCCGGCTGAAGGACGAATTCCAGATGCCGACCTTCGCCTACCAGGTGTCGGGCGAATATTCGATGATCAAGGCGGCGGGTGCAAATGGCTGGATCGATGGCGAGAAGGCGATGCTGGAATCGCTGCTCGCCTTCAAGCGTGCCGGCTGCGATGGCATCCTGACCTATTTCGCGCCCGAAGTGGCTGTGATGCTGAAGGGCTAGCCCCGACTTCCCGGGCAATGCCTTTCAGTAGGTGTCACCACTCTTTCGATCGGTCGGCGGTTCCTTCGAATTCCCGCTGACAAAAACCGGCAGCCGCGGCTATGATAGTCGCACGGCCGGAGGCGGCCGGCAGCCCGCACCTCGGACAAAGAGGTATGGCGAACGCCTCCAGAGGATGCTCCCTGACCCGTTTCACCGTCGGGCGAAGGCGTCGGCAATGCGGGCACTGACGAAGGCTTCGCCGTGACCCGAGGAAACGGACATGCTTGCCTATCGCGATGCCAAGACCATGGCGAAAGCCATGCGGGAGGCGCTTGCCGCCCGCGACCTGACGATCAGCCACAGTGACGCCCTGGAGATCGTCGCGCGCCAGTTTGGACTGGCGAGCTGGAATATTCTGTCGGCGAAGATCGAAGCGCCGCCTGCCGGCCAAGACAAGATCGTCTTTGAGCGAACTGCGCCGATCGTTCGCATCTTCGACGTCGCCAAGGCGCACGAATTCTACCTAGGCTTCCTCGGCTTCACCGTGGACTGGGAGCACCGCTATGGGGAAAGTTCCCCTCTCTATACCCAAGTCTCGCGTGGCAACCTTGCACTGCACCTGTCCGAACATGCGGGCGACGCGACGCCTGGCGGCAACATGGTCGTTTATATGGCAGGCATCCGCGACTTCCACAAAGAGCTTGCCGGCAAGGAGTACCGCTACATGAATCCCGGCCTGGAGCATGAAGACGGCCGGCTGACGGTGGAGGTCATCGACCCGTTCAGCAACCACATCCGCTTCATGGAACTGACGGGCGAATGAGCTGATATCGCGGCGGCCTGGGCGGCCGTCACTGGCCGTCCGGGCCGATCGCTAAAAACAGTCCCGACATCGCCTGGCGGCAAAGGTCCGGATACATACTTTCGATCCGAAAATACCGCTTGCCATTCGCAATCAGTTTGCTAAAAGAAAACCACTTGCAAATTACAACTGGTTATCGAGGAGGTCTTCATGTCAAAACTTCGTGTCAACGCGTTTACCCTCTCGCTCGACGGCTATGGCGCCGGTCCTGATCAGGATCTGCAAAATCCGCTCGGCATCGGCGGAGGATCCTTGCACAAGTGGTTTGTCGACACCCGCACCTTCCGCAAGATGGTGCTCGGACAAGATGGCGGCACCACCGATACCAACGAGGCGTTCGCGGCGCGCAGCTTCGAGAATGTCGGCGCCTGGATCCTGGGTCGCAACATGTTCGGGCCGATCCGCGGAGAATGGCCTGACGACAAGTGGAAGGGCTGGTGGGGCGACAACCCGCCCTACCATGTGCCGGTTTTCGTGCTGACGCACCACAAGCGGGCGTCTATCACCATGGAAGGGGGCACGAATTTCCATTTCGTCACCGACGGCATCCATTCGGCGCTCGAGCAGGCGAGATCGGCGGCTGGCGGCAAGGACGTGCGGGTCGGCGGCGGCGTCGATACGATCCGCCAGTATCTCCAGGAGAAGCTGATTGACGAGATGCACCTGGCGATTTCGCCTGTGCTGCTTGGCCGGGGCGAGAACCTTTTTGCCGGCCTTGACATGCCCAAGCTTGGCTACGCGTGCACCGAACAGGTGGCGACGGCGCTGGCCACGCACGTGGTTATCAATCGGGCTTAAGCTCGGCGCCGCCCCTCATCCGCCTGCCGGCACCTTCTCCCCGTATAGTGACGGGGAGAAGGAAGGGTCACTCAATATTTCTCCGGCACGTAAAGCTCGCGCGGCAGGACCTGGCGTTCGTATTCCGGGTTGAAAACGCGCTCCGGCAGCGTGATCTCCTCGTGCGGCACCTCTTCATATGGCAGTTGCTTGAGCAGATGGTCGATGCAGTTCAGGCGTGCCCGCTTCTTGTCGTTGCCCTCGACGATGTACCAGGGCGCTTCGGGAATGTTGGTGCGGGCGAAGGTTTCTTCCTTGGCCTTGGTGTACTGCTCCCAGCGCACCCGCGACTGTAGGTCCATCGGCGACAGTTTCCACTGCTTCATCGGATCGTGGATGCGCATCAGGAAGCGCATCTGCTGTTCCTCATCGGTGATCGAGAACCAGTATTTGACCACGGTGACGCCGGAGCGCACCAGCATGCGCTCGAACTCCGGCACGTCGTGGAAAAACTCCTCGACCTGATCGGGGCTGGCGAAGCCCATCACCCGCTCGACGCCGGAGCGGTTATACCAGGAGCGGTCGAACAGCACGATCTCGCCGCCTGCGGGCAAATGCGGGACATAGCGCTGGAAATACCATTGCGACTTCTCGCGTTCGGTCGGCGCCGGAAGCGCCACGACGCGACAGATACGCGGATTGAGCCGCTGGGTTATGCGCTTGATGACGCCACCCTTGCCGGCGGAATCGCGGCCCTCGAAAATCACCACCAGTTTCTTCTTGTGATAGGCGACCCAGGATTGCAGCTTGATCAATTCGGACTGCAGGGTGATCAAGTCGCGAAAATACTGCATGCGATCGATCGAAGGCGGATGCGAGTTCTTGTAGATCTTGGCGATCTCCATCGACAGCGCCGGTTCCGACAATTCGAGTTCATAATCTTCGTCGAGCGTGTCGGCGAGTTCAGCTTCAAGCCAGTCCTTGGCAGGGGAATTCTGTCTTAGCTCGGTCATATCAACTGCTCCGCTTGCAAGCCTGTCGGTTCCCTGGGGCGTCCCCAAATTGCTGCCAGCGGCCGGGAATGGAAACACCTGAGCCGACTTCAATATAGGCCGGCGGTGACGGTTTTATTGCAGCCCGGGCGCGATTTGCCGCCGGTGCAAATTTCGCGACGCATGATCGATCGGCGTCATCGCATGGCGACAAGCCGACCGAATTGTCCTACAAATCCCCGGTCGCGTTCCAGGCCTGCCCCTTGGCGGCACGCCTCTTCAACAAAATCGTGAGGATCTGACATGGAATACCGCACCCTTGGCCGTTCCGGCCTGAAGGTTTCGACACTGACGCTTGGCACAATGACCTTCGGCGGCGCCGGGCCTTTCGCCGCGGTCGGCAACAGCGATCTCGCCGAAGCAAAGCGGATGATCGACATGTGCATCGACGCCGGCATCAACCTCATCGACACCGCGAATGTCTATTCGAACGGCCTGTCGGAAGAGATCATAGGCGAAGCGCTCGGCGGCAAGCGCAAGAACGACGTGCTGATCGGGTCCAAGGCCCGGATGCGGATCGGCAAGGGCCCGAACGACGAGGGCCTGTCGCGCCATCATCTGATCCGTGAATGCGAGAGAAGCCTGAAGCGATTGAAGACCGATGTCATCGACATCTATTTCGTCCACCAGTGGGACGGCCTCACCCCGCTCGAGGAAACCGTTGCCGCGCTCGACACTTTGGTCAGCCAGGGCAAGGTGCGCTACATCGGCTGCTCCAACTATTCGGGCTGGCAAGTGATGAAGGCGCTTTCCATCAGCGACAGCCGCCACCAGCAACGCTTCGTCACCCAGCAGATCCACTATACGCTGGAAGCGCGCGAGGCCGAGTACGAACTGCTGCCGATCTCGATCGACCAGGGGCTGGGCGTGCTGGTCTGGAGCCCGCTCGCCGGCGGCCTGCTGTCGGGTAAATACCGCCGCGACAGCCCGACCGCCCGCCAGCTCGCCGGCTGGTCCGAGCCGCCGATCCGCGACGAGGACCGGCTCTGGCGGATCGTCGATGTGCTGGTCGAGATCGGCAGGGATCGTGGTGTTTCGGCGGCACAGGTGGCGCTCGCCTGGCTGCTCGGCCGCCCTGCCGTCTCCTCGCTGGTGATCGGCGCCCGCAATGACGTCCAGCTGAAGGACAATCTCGCGGCCGCCGCCCTGGAGCTCGGCACCGAGGAACGCCAGCGTCTCGACGCCGTAAGCCGGCCGCCCCTGCTCTACCCCTACTGGCACCAGCAACTGACAGCGAAGGATCGTTTCGGCCCCGCCGATCTGGTTCTCGACCGCAGCGATATCTGATCAGCGTCAGGTCGAGAGCGAGAGCTAGCTCTCGATGAACCGCCAGAGTTCGGGATCGGGTTCGATCTGGCCGCCGAGCACGAAATATTTGTAGAGGACGAGCAGGGAGATCGCCTGCTCGTCCAGTTCATTGGAAAATTTGCGGCAGTAGGCATTGGCCGTGGCGATGATGCGCTCCGCCGCGGCCGGATGCCGTTCGAAATAATCTACCTTTTCACGGAGATCGGAGAAGTCCGGGTCGAGCGGCGCATAGTGGACTCCAGCCTCGAGCTGGCTCTCGCCAAACCATGTCTCGTAGGTCGGCGGCGGCATCAGACAGAGCGAGTTGGAGTTCATGATCCATTTGAGGTTGGTCGCCACGTCATTGCCCTCCAACGAGACGATGTAGCGATAGCGCAGGTGCTGGCTGATGCTGAGGAAGGGCTTGCTGTACGCAGCCGGTGCATTGCGCTTGTGCGAACCGACGTCGCAGAACGGCAAGTCGCGCGCGACATCCAGGAACCGTGTCCGGATCGGATTGTTGAGGTCGCCGCGCCAGACCACAGCCGGGCGTTTGTCGGTGAAGACGACGGCGTCGGTGGGCATGTGAAAATGGCGGAACTTATTGAACTTCATGACGACGGCGTTGCCGTTGTCGGCGCGGATCGGCCGGTCCTTGACGAGCGTCGGCAGCTCGGGCACGCCTTTTACGTCGCCGAACTTCAGGTCGATGAGCAGTGACGGATCGAAATAGCGGGCAAATTCCTTCAAGTCGTAATAGTACATGCTCGGTTCAAAAGGCAGCTGGTCGATACGCACGGCATCCGCGCTTGGCGTAAAAGCGTCCTGCAGCTTGTTGTAGTGATTCAGCCGTCGGCGCACGGCCTCATCCGAGAGCCTGGCCTGTTCCAGGCGGCCCGCCAACCGTCGTCGGAAGATCGCCTGGGGTGCGATATCGCGGATCACGTTTCGCGCGTAGTAAAAGACCTTTGCGGTCGTTCGTTTTATGGTGGCCATCGTTCTTTTGATCAGAGATAAACGCGATTAAACAAATGACGGCCGGGACGGTTCCCTCGGCATGATCGCATGATTGGGCCACGCAATCCAGCGCTGCCCGAACACGTGGCAGCCGGCCGAGACGAGGTGCCCGGCAACTAGCCCGTTATGTAGCGCCACACCTCGGCATCAGGTTTGATCTGGCCCGAGAGCACGAAGTATTTGTAGAGCACCAGCAGAGAGATCGCCTGTTCGGTCCGCTCGTCGTCGAAAGTCCGGCAATAGGCATTCGCGGCGGCGATGATGCGCTCCGCCTTGGCCGGATTCCGCTCGAAATAGGCCACATGGTCCGCAAGGTTCGAGAAATCCGCCTCGAGCGGCACATAGTGTACATTGGCTTCGAGCTGCCGCTCCGCGAACCATGTCTCATAAGTCGGCGGTGGCATCAGGCAAAGCGACTTCGAGTTCATGATCCATTTGAGGTTGGTCGCTACATCATTGCCTTCGAGCGAGACGATGTAGCGGTAGCGCTGGTGCTGGCTGATGCTGAGAAAAGGCTTGGCGTATTCGGCCGGCGCGTTCGGCTTGTGCGAGCCGGCATCGCAGAACGGCAGGTCGCGCACTGCCTTGAGGAATCTTGTCCTGATCGGGTTGTTGAGATCGCCGCGCCAGACCACGGTCGGCAGCTTGTCGGCGAACGCAATGGTGTCAGCCGGCATCTGGAAGTGACGAAACTTGTCGAGCTTCATGATGACGGCGTTCCGGTCGTCATCGCAGATTGGCCGATCCTTGACGATAGCGGGCACCTTAGGCACGTTCCTGACGTCGCCGAATTCGAGGTCGATGAACAAATCCGGATCGAAATAGCGGGCGAATTCCTTCAGGTCGTAATAGTACATGGTCGGCGTGAACGGCAGCTTGCTGATGCGCTTGGCATTGGCGCTTGGCGCGAAACAATCCTGCAGCTTATTGTAGTAATTCAGCCTGCGGCGCGCCGCCTCACCGGAAAGCCTCGCCCTTTCGAGCCGGTCGGCCAGCCTTGCGCGAAACAGCGTTTGCGGAGCGACATCGCGCACGACGTTTCTCGCATAATAGAAAACTCTTGCTGCGGTCCGCGAAATTGTGGCCATCGGTCACTTGATCAAAACAAACAGGCAGCTCTCAATTCATTGGCGCCCCGCATTTCCTACATCATTGTGGCGCCCATCTGGCAAGCCCCCGCATCTCTTCCAGCAAGCACCCAGGCATTGTCGCTTCAGCTGTTGTGTTTGACGGCTAATGCTCCTAGGCAGGTTCAGGGCCGCAAGGCAGTGATAAAAGGAGCCGATATGGCGCGAGCACCCAACTACGATCAGGAACGCAAGGAGCGTGACCGCCAGAAAGCGGCCAAGAAGGCTGAAAAGCTGGCGGCCAAGGTTGCCGCCCGCGAACGTTCGAAGCCCGAGACCGAGACCGAGACGGAGACCAAAACCGAGGAGTAACGGCATGCGGCCCGCGAATGCGGGCCGTGCCTCAATCCGAATTGTCGGTATCAGCCTATGTCAGGCTGGCGCCTTGTCACTGATGAAAACATCCACCTCCCGCGCCGCGGCGATGAAAGCGCGTCGGGCATTCATCGCCGGCTTGTCGCCGGCGAGTGCGTCGTGGCAGGCCTGCAGCGCCGCACGATGCTTGGCGCTGCGCTTGCCGGGCCAGCTGTTGAGCAGGTAATCGGAAGCTTCCCTTGCCGAACGCAAGAGCTGAGTGCTTCCCGCCGTGACGGACTTGACGGTCACGGGTGTTTCAAACCGATTGTTTTCCATCGCCGCTCTTACGCCATCGGCTTGCTTGAAGCGAGGCCGAAAGTGCGCTTCGCGTCAGATGCCGCCTGTTTTCCGGCGAATGCTGCGCTGCATAGACCGCACTAGGCGGCGACGACGGCAAACCCCCTGGCGCGAAGGCCACGTCGGTCGTTGGCAAGCGACGTCACCAGCCGATCACGGCTGCCGACGATGTGGGCCGACAGCAGCCGCGCGGCTTCATCGGCCTGGCCAAGGCGTGTCGCGGCAAGGATGGCGCGATGTTCGAGCCAGGCACGGCCAAGGGCCGTTTCGTCACGCACTTCCAGCCAGCGGGCGCGCGACAGCCGCGTCATGGCGTCGCGAACCGCCCGGAACAGGAATTCGTTGCCGGAGAGCCGCGCCAGCTCGATGTGAAAATCCATGCCGACACGATGCCATTCCTCACGCGGGGTACTTTCGTCGCAGGAATCGAGCATCGCCTCGATGACATCGATGGCGCTCTTGTCTGCCTGCCCGCACGTCAGCCGCAGCGCCGCGACCTCGACCGCCTCGCGATAGACCGCGATCTGCTCGAGTTCGGCCAGGTTGATTGGCGAGACCGTCCAGCCGCGCCCGTCCCTGCCGACCAGCCCCTCAGTCTCCAGCCGCAGAAGTGCCGCCCTGACCGGCGTGCGCGAGGCGCCGAAACGGCCTTCGATCCAGCGTTCGGTCAGCCGCTCTCCCGGGCCGACCTCGAGCGCCAGAATCATCTCGCGAAGCTGCCGTTCGACATTCTGCATCTGCGACATCGCGCATCCTTTCCGAAGCCGCATTGACAGCTGCGGGCTTGAAGTTCATGACGGATACCAGGTTGGTATCCCAAAATGGTATCCGCAACAAGCGCCGATACCAGGCAGGCAGGACATGACACAGAAAGACACGCGGCAGAGCGGCTACAACATTCACTGGCGGCGCAATCTTGCCGTCTGTTTCGCGGGCTCGTTCAGCACGCTCATCGCCATGACCCTGCTTTTGCCCTTCCTGCCGCTCTATGTCGAACAGCTCGGCGCACAGGGTCATGCCGCGATCGTGCAGTGGTCCGGCATCGCCTATGGCGCCACCTTCTTCGCCGCGGCAATGGTCGCGCCGCTGTGGGGACGCCTGGGCGACCGCTACGGCCGCAAGGTGATGCTGGTCCGCGCCTCCTTCGGCATGGCGATCTGCATGTCGCTGACAGGTATGGTCGAGACGGTCTGGCAATTGGTTCTGCTGCGCCTGCTGATCGGCTTCGCCGGCGGCTATTCCTCGGGTTCAACCATATTGGTTGCCATGCAGACGCCGAAGGAGCGCTCCGGCTGGGCGCTTGGCGTCTTGTCGGCGGGCATCACGGCGGGCTCGCTGGTCGGCCCGTTGCTCGGCGGCGTGCTGCCGCCGGTGATCGGCATTCGCGCCACCTTCCTCTTGTCGGGCGGCGTGATCTTCCTCGCCTTCCTGGCGACGACCTTCCTCATCAAGGAAAGCCCGCGCCCAAGGCCGGCCGAGGCCGCGCCGGCGGCAAAGCCGAAAAGCGGCTGGTCGCAGATCCCGGACAAGCGCCCGGTGGCGGCCATGCTGACCACCGGCATGCTGCTCGCCTTCGCGACGATGTCGATCGAGCCGATCATCACCGTCTATGTGCAGCAACTCATCGAGGACCAGAGCCGGGTGACGCTCGTCGCCGGCGTTGTGATGTCGGCGGCCGCGCTCGGCACCATCCTGTCGGCGTCCTGGCTCGGCAAGCTCGCGGACCGGATCGGACACTGGAACGTTGTCGTGGGAGCCCTGGTCGTCTCGGCGCTGCTGCTCATCCCGCAGGCTTTTGTCACCAACAGCTGGCAGCTTATCGGCCTGCGTTTCCTGATGGGTCTGGCGTTGGGCGGCCTCCTGCCCTGCATCACCAGTGTCATCAGGCACAATACCCCCGACGGCGTTGGCGGCAACGTGCTTGGCCTGGCGATCTCGGCGCAGTATGTCGGGCAGGTCGCGGGACCGCTGGCCGGCGGTTTTGTCGGCGGCCATTTCGGCATGCCGTCGGTGTTTCTCGGCACATCGGTGCTGATGGCGCTCGGTGCCGTCTACAATTGGATTGTCCAGTCGCGCCGGACGCGGCATATGGCGCTGGAAGCGGGCAAGCCCTGACGCTTGCCCGACCTGCAAAAAGAAGGAGCACGCCGACCATGAACCTCGCCGATCCAAACGGCAGCCGCCTTCTCGTGCTTGCCGGCGGCCTCGTCGGCGCGGCGGGCGTGGCGCTGTCGGCAGCGGCGGCGCACCGAGGCGGCGCCTTCACCGGCACGGCCGCATCGTTCCTCCTGATGCATGCGCCGGCCTTTCTCGCTATTGGCCTTGTCGGCGCGAACCGCTGGCTGCGAATGGCCAGCCTGGCGTTGCTCGTCGGTCTCGTGCTTTTCACGGGCGATCTTCTCGCCCGCGATTTTCTGGGATCGAGACTGTTTCCGATGTCGGCGCCAATCGGCGGCACCTTGCTCATCTTCGGCTGGCTGGCGATTGCAATTTCTGCCCTGGCTCGCCCACGTTCCTGAGGTTCAAGCCAGCAGGATCAGCGCCGACGTTCGGGTCGGATCAGCAGATCACGATTGCGCGCGGCCGGCTTCCTCAGGCGTCTTGCCTCTGGCCGCTCGGTGGCGGGCGTGATGCCCCAGTAGTTGCGGTAAATGTCGTCGAACAGATGATGGATGGGGTGCATGTCTTTTCTCCTTCCAATTGAATCGATCCAATCGCGAGCACAAAAAAGCAATGCCGATCAGCTCCGCTTGCGCCCTACGAGGAAGCGCAAGTCACGAATCCACGGACCGGTTCTGTCGCGGCGCTTCTGGCTGTTGTTCGCCGACCCGATATTCCAGTCGTTGCGATAGACGTCTTCGAACAGATAGTTGATGGGATGCATCGCTCCCTCCGAGGTCATCAAACGGGCCAAATCCGTCATCTTGGATCGATTCAAATATAGATCAACCATTAGCGCCGGTCAAGCAAAATTTGAATCGATCCAACGAAAGTGCTAGATGCAGCCCGAGAACGTGCTAAATGCATGTCAGGAGACCCGCGCAAATGGCGTCACTCACCGCAGGCAATCGACGACCCGTCCGGCTGGCCGACATCGCCAAGGCAGCCGGTGTTTCGCACGGCACCGCGTCGAATGTATTCAGCCGCCCCGAGATCGTGCGCGAGGAAGTTCGCGAACGGGTTCGCGCAGCCGCCGAGGCCATGGGGTATGGCGGCCCCGATCCAAAGGGCCGGCTGCTGCGGGCCGGCAAGGTCAACGCCATTGGCGTTGCCACCGCAGAGCCCCTCTCCTACTTCTTCGACGATCCGTTTGCGCGCGTCATGATGGCAGGCATCTCACAGGCTTGCGATGCGACCGGAGCCGGCATCTCACTGGTCTCGGCCGCCAACAACGAACAGCTTGCCTGGAACATCCAGAGCGCGCTGGTCGACGGCTTCATCGTCTTCTGCATCGAAGGCGGCTCGCGCCTGGTGGAACTGGCACGCGAGCGCAAGCTGCCCTTCGTCGCGCTCGACCTCGATTCCGAGGACGGATCGGTCGCCGCGATCGGTGTCGACAACATCGCCGGTGCCGGCATGGCGGCCCGCCACCTCACCGATCTTGGACATCGCCGCTTCGCCGTCCTCGCGCTGCCCTTCGCCGACGACAGGACTGGCATTGTTTCAGCCGACCAGGTCCGGGCCGCTACCTATGCAGGGACGCGCAATCGCCTCACGGGCTATCTCCGGGAGCTTTCGCGTGTTGGCGTCGACATATCCAAAGTGCCCGTCTACGAAACCGCCAACGACGTGGCGAGCACGAAGGCGGGGCTCGAAACCATCTTCGCCTCCGAGGCGCCGCCCACCGCCATCCTTGCCATGTCGGACAGAACGGCCCTGGTGGCGCTCGAATGGCTGAGCGCACGCGGGCTCAGCGTGCCCGACGATGTTTCCGTCGTCGGGTTCGACGATGTTCCGGAAGCAGCGGTGTCCAAGCCGCCATTGACCACCATCGCCCAGCCGATTGCCGAGATAGGCCGCCTTGCCGTCAGGGCGATCCTGGAGAGCGATGGGCCGGTCAGCCGGCATCAACTGCCGGTCGAACTGATCGTGCGTGGCTCGTCGGGTCCGCCCCGCCGTTGAACCGCCGCCGAACCACCTATCGATTGGCTCTTGCCATGGCGGAGAGGCCCAAAGGCGCACGAACCGGCGCGGGATCCTTTTGGGCCGTGCGGGCCTTGGTCGAGCCGCCGATGGTCGACAGCCATTCGAGATAGAAGGCGAGCGCGAACTGCATGGCGATGGCGGCCGATATCAGCAGGCTGTCATAGACGAACCCGCCTGGATTGATCAGCTTCATCACCTGAGCGACCATGGCGATCACCGTGCCGGCGATGAAGACCGGCAGCGATCGTTTGCCCAGTATCGCCAGCGGATGATCAGGGCTGGTGCGGAACAGGCTGGAGAGCGCCGGCAGAGCGACGACGAGGTAGCTGACCGCCAGGATGTGCAGCAGCCGCGGCAGCGACAGGAAGGTCTTGTCGAAGCCGCCGATCACCACCGGCAGGTTGAACCAGGTTATCTGCCCCCAGAGCGGGCTGTGCACCCAGACCAGCGCCGCCAGCACATAGGCGGCGGCCGCGCCGACCAGCCAGCGGTTGACCGGAATGACACCACCGCGCCTGACATGCAGCATGGCGACAAGGCCGATGTTGAACAGGAACTGCCAGGACAGCGGGTTGAGGAACCAGAAACCGGGCTCGGGATAATTGGGCGGCGCGATCTGCCAGATTCCTGCAACGAGCCACAACGTACCGGATGCGACAAGGGCCGCGACGGGCCGGTAGCTGACGAACAGGACAAAGGCCGGCGCCATCAAAAGCAGAGCCGCATAGACCGGCAGGATGTTGTTGTAGCCGAGTTGGTGGCCGAGCGTGACGATGCCGACCAGCACTTGCGGCGGGTTCTTCATCAGCGGCTCGATGTTGATCAGCTTCACCAGTTCCGGCCGCTTGGCAAACACCGCCACGGCGCAGAACAGGGCCATCACCACCATCGTCGTGACGATATGGGCGACATAGAGCACGCCCGCCCGCCGCCACATCTTCAAGGTCGCGAGAAGCCGGCCACCCGGGCGGAACTTCGTGCCGTAGGCGAGCGCGACCGAGATGCCGGAAATCAGCACGAATGCCTCGGCCGCGTCCGAGAAACCGAAATTCTTATAGGTCAGCGCCTCGAAAGCCGTGCCCGGCACATGGTCGATGAAGATCGTGAGCAGGGCCAGCGCGCGCAGTACATCGATACGCGTGTCGCGTTCGGGGATACGCAAATTGCGATCCGGGAAAACAGGGGTAGTCATCGACAAAAGGCCTCAAAGCTGGTTGTTCATGTCCAGCAATGCGACCCCCGACGCACCGCTTCGATTCCTCCCACCGGAGTGTATCGGCGCAGAAACGGGCTGGAATGCGCCTGGTTCGATCAACTTTCGCGGAGCATGAAAATATTGCGTTTTGAAGCCGGCAAATTGAGCGGAACCTCATATAATCAAAGGGATGCGAGATGACCGGCGACAATGTCGAAAGCGGCCCGCTAACGCTGGATCTGACCTTTCCGTATCGCCTCCTCCGCCCCGGCGAAAAGAGCCGTGAATGCCTGTTCCTGCTGCATGGATCGGGCGTCGGCGAGACAAGCATGGTGGCGCTGGCGAGACGCTTGGCGCCCGATGCCGTCCTGATCGCGGTGCGTGGCCGTGTCCCCCAGGAGGACGGTTTTCGCTGGTTCGAGCGAATCACGCCGACCACTTTCGACCAGGAAAGCATCCATTTCGAAACCACCGCCTTCGCGGCCTTCGCAAACGAAGCCGTCGCGCGCCATGGGCTTGATCTCGATCACGCGACATTCCTTGGCTATTCGAACGGCGCCAATCTGGTTTCGAGCCTGATGCTGCTCCATCCCGGCATCGTCCGCAGCGCTGCGCTGTTGAGGCCGATGCCCGTGCTCGACGAGGTCCCGGCGACGGACCTTGCGGGAACGCGAACGCTGATCATTGCCGGAGCCGCCGACGAGACCTACGGGTCTTTCGCGCCGGCGCTGGTGACGCTGCTTAGCCGGCACGGCACCGAGATCGACGCCCGGATTGTTCCATCGGGCCACGAAATCGGCGAGCCGGACGCCGCGATCGTCGGGCGATGGCTGCCGGGATCGGCGTGGACGCGCGCGCCATCGCGATAGGCAATCAGGGCAGGCGGTGCTGCCGATGCCATCAGCCGACGTGATGCTGGCTTTGCTCGCCCAGATGGCGGGAGCCTACCCCCTCCCCATCCGGTTCCAGGCATCCAGCCCGGCGATCTTGTAGGCCTCGGCCAGCGTTGGGTAGTTGAAGGTGTTGTTGACGAAGAAGTCGACCGTGCCGCCGAGATTGATCACCGCCTGGCCGATGTGAATGAGTTCGGTGGCGCCCTCGCCGACGATGTGCGCGCCGAGCAGGCGCCGCGTCTCGATCGAGAACAGCAGCTTCAGGAAGCCGGTGTTGACGCCCATGATGTGGCCGCGCGATGTCTCGCGAAAGCGCGCGACGCCGACCTCATAGGCGGCGCCGCTCTCGCGCACTTGCTCCTCGGACTGGCCGACGGTGGAAATCTCCGGCACCGCGTAGATGCCATAGGGGAACGTCTCCGGCGGCGGCGGCAATGACACGCCGAAGGCATGACAGGCAGCCACCCGGCCCTGCTCCATCGAGGTGGAGGCAAGGCTCGGAAAGCCGATGACGTCGCCGGCGGCGTAGATATTGGGCACGCTGGTCTGAAACGTCTGCGGATCGACCTTGATGCGGCCCCTGGAGTCGGCCTCGATGCCGACCACGTCGAGGCCAAGGCTGCCGACATTGCCGGTGCGGCCGGCGGCATAGAGCACGACCTCGGAGCGGATGGTGCGGCCATCGGCCAGCTCCACCTCGGCGGCTTCCGGCTTGGAGCGGATTTCCTTGACGGCACTGCCCAGCCTTATGGTCATGCCACGGTCGCGCATCTGGTGGATGAAATCGTCGACGATCTCGCGGTCGACAAAATCGAGGATGGAGTTGCGCGGCTCGACCAGCGTCACCGGTACGTCGAGCGCGGAAAAGATCGTGGCGTATTCGACGCCGATGACGCCGGCGCCGATCACCGTCAGCGTGCGCGGCAGCCGGTCGAGTTCGAGCATCTCGTCGCTGTCGAAGACACGGGTCTTGTCGAAGGGCACGTCGCGCGGCCGATGCGGCCTGGTGCCGACGGCGATCAGCGCATTGGCGAAGCCGACTTCGCTGTAATCGCCATTGTCCGATGTCAGGCTGACCTTGTTGGGGCCGAGAAATTTTACCGCCGCGCGCGCACTTTTGACCGTGTTGCGCATGAACTGGTGTTGCAGCACCTCGACCTCGTGGTCGAGCGTCTTGTGCAGGCGCTCGATCAGGTCGCCGACCGAGATGTCCTGCTTGACCCGGTAGCCGCGTCCATAGAAGCCGCGCTCGCGCCAGCCCGAGAGATTGAGCACCGTTTCGCGCAGCGTTTTCGAGGGAATGGTGCCGGTGTGCACCGAGACGCCGCCAAGACGCCGGCCGCGGTCGACCACCAGCACCGATTTGCCGAGTTTGGCCGATTGCACCGCCGCGCGGCGGCCCGAGGGGCCGCTGCCGATGACCAGCATGTCGTAATCCATATGTCCCCGTCCCTCGGCGCCCATTTTGTTGCGCCGCAACAAGCTAACGCCATCCGCGCCGCGAATTCAACCGATTCGGACTGTCGGCCGTCTGGCTCCGCCGTGCGAGCCGGCGAAAGGCCCAATCTTGATTCCGCGGCGAGCCTTCACCATTTCATCATCGAGCGGTCCGCACCCTATGTCGGACCCTGTTACGAGGAAATGACATGAACGCTCGCGTTCTCGACGGCGAAATCATCAACACCCGGCTCGACGATGTCAGGGCTTATGAAGGCGTGCGCACACGGCGCATCCTGGCCTTCGTGCTCGACTATATCATGGTTGCCCTGCTCACCATTCCGTTCGCCATCCTGGTGTTCTTCCTCGGGCTTTTGACCCTCGGTCTTGGCTGGATGCTGTTCGGCGTCCTGGTGCCGGCAGTCGCCATCCTCTACATCTGGAACACGCTGGGCAGCGCCGACCAGGCCACCACGGGCATGAAGATGATGGGCATCCGCCTCGATCGTCTCGACGGCAGGCCGATCGACGGCCTCACCGCGGTCGTCCATTCCGTATTGTTCTGGGCCGGCAACGTCATCCTGTCGCCGCTGGTCCTGCTGGTGACGCTATTCTCGGACCGCAAGCGCACGCTGCACGATCTTTTGCTCGGCACCGTGGTCAGCCGCACCGGCCGCTAAAAACCGGCCCTCAAGAGAAGTCGCAGCCCCTTGAGCGCAAATGTGAAGGTGTTCAGGCAACCACACCTTCACAATCCTGTTGAATTTTTCGCCGCCCGAGCCAAAGGTAGAGCGATTCGAAGGAGTGTTTCCAAGGCTCGATGACGCAGCATCCGACCCAGTCGCCGCAGTTCTTCCTGACCGCGCCGTCGCCGTGCCCCTACCTCGACGGCCAGTTCGAGCGGAAGGTGTTCACACATCTGGTCGGCGACAAGGCCTCGGAAATGAACGACCTGCTCACCCAAGGCGGCTTCCGGCGCTCGCAGAACATCGCCTACAGGCCAGCCTGCGAAACCTGCCGCGCCTGTGTATCCGTGCGCATCCTGGCCCAGGAGTTCACCGCCAGCCGCAACATGAAGCGCGTGCTGCAGCACAATTCCGATCTCGTCGGCGCCATGCACAATGCCGAGCCCTCGACCGAACAATATTCGCTGTTTCGCGGCTATCTCGATGCCCGCCACCGCCGCGGCGGCATGTCCGACATGACGGTGCTCGACTACGCCATGATGGTCGAGGATACGCATGTCGACACCAAGGTGATCGAATACCGGCGGCGCGGGCCCGATACCTTCATCACCGGCAAGGGTCAGGGCGAACTCATCGCGGTGGCGCTCACCGACAAGATGGCCGACGGCCTGTCGATGGTCTATTCCTATTTCAATCCCGATTTCGAAAGCCGCTCACTCGGCACGTTCATGATCCTCGACCATATCGCCCGTGCCAAGGCGATGGGACTGCCCCATGTCTACCTTGGCTACTGGGTCAATGGTTCGCGCAAGATGAATTATAAGATGCGCTTCATGCCGCAGGAGCATCTCGGCCCGAAAGGCTGGGAGCGCTATACAAACGAAGCGGTCTGACGCTGAGTTTTCCCACGATCCACGCTTAAACTGTTTCAAGGCAGGGGATGCTGGTCTTTCGGCCGCTCGGTTGGAGAGAGTGCGCGCTTGCGCCGATCGGCCACCGCCTGCAATTCAATTGCGAAAGTTCCTGCATGTCCTCTCACCACGATCACCAGAAGGGCCTTTTGATAACCGCCATCGGCGGACTGATACTGACTGTCGACATACCGTTGATCCGCCTTGCGGATGGCGGCGCGTGGACGATCCTTTTGCTGCGCACCGGAACCACTTTCATCGCCGCGATGATCATCTGGTCGGTCTGGCGCGCGCTGAGCCGCAATGCACCGCCGCTCATCCCCGGTTGGGACGGGCTGATCGTGGCGATATGCTATGGGCTGACCTCGATCACCTTCGTCACCGCGGTCTTCCACACCTCGACCGCCGATCTGGTGTTCATCCTCGCGTTCAACACCGTGTTCGCGGCGCTTCTGTCGTGGATATTCCTGCGGGAAAAACCGCGGACGGTGACCATCGTGGCCATGCTGGTGATGATCCTCGGCGTGCTGGTCATCGTCGGCGGTTCGGTCGGCACCGGCAAGCTGTTCGGCGATTTCATGGCGCTCTGCTCGGCCTTCTTCATCGCGGTCGCCATCACCATCTCGCGCGCCAGCGGAAAGGATATGGGATTCACCTCGCTCATCGGCGTCCTTCTGCCGCTTGGGCTGGCCGCCTTCATGGTGACGGGCGAAGGCTTCCACGTGAACGCGCCATGGTGGATCATCTTCAACGGCGCCGTCATCATGCCGATCTCGTTCTTCTGCCTCGCCGCCGGGCCGAAGTATATTTCAGGACCGGAAGTGGCGATGTTCTACCTGCTCGAAACAGTGCTCGCGCCGATCTGGGTGTGGATGATCTTCGCCGAGACGCCGACCCGCAACAGCCTGATCGGCGGTGGCATCCTGATCGTCACGCTGATCGCCCATTCGCTCTGGCAGCTGCATGATGGATGCAAGCGTCGCGGCGACCTTGCGGTGCATCATCCGGCGTAGGGTTCGAGGTCAGGCGCTGGCCTTCTTCGCGGCGCCTGGTTCGGGCAGGACCTCGATCCGCCGACCGGCCTCGATCTCGGCGGCCGATCCGGCCGCCGTCTCATCGGCCAGTTCCACCTCGCGCAGCCACTCGCGCCAGATCGCGACCAGCAGCGCCATCAGCACCGGACCGATGAACAGGCCGAGAAAACCCATGGTCTTGACGCCGCCGATCAGGCCGAAAAAGGTCGGCAGGAAGGGCAGTTTTATCGGTCCGCCGACGAGCTTCGGCCGCAAGGTCTTGTCGACGATGAACAGCTCGACCGTCCCCCATATGAACAGCGCCAGGCCGGCCATCGGCGAGCCGCTGGCCGCGAGGTAGATCGACACCAGCGTGAAGGACAGCGGCGCCCCGCCGGGGATGAGCGCCATCACGCCGGTCAGCGCGCCCAGCGTCACAGGTGACGGCACCCCGGCGAGCCAGTAGGCGACACCCAGCACCAGGCCCTCGCCGATGGCAATCACGGTCATGCCGGTCACGGTCGAGGAAATGGTCGCCGGCACGACGCGCGAGATCCGCTCCCAGCGGGTCGGCAGGATGCGTTCGCCGAGGCGGTCGATCTGGCCGGCGAAATTCTCGCCATCACGATAGGCGAAAAACAGGGCGATCATCATGAACAGCAGCGTCAGAAAGAGGCTGAAAGCGCTGCCGCCGGCGGCGAGCGCGCCTCGGTAGATGCTGCCGATATTGGCGCCGCTGACCAGCTGGATCAGTTCGCCGATGCCGCCGGGATGGCCGAGATTGGTCGTCCACTGCTCGTTGAGCCACTCACCCACGACAGGCATGGTGGCGATCCAGTGCGGCGTCACCGCACCGTGGCGGTTGGTCTCGATCGCCCAGCCGACCCATTCGCGCACCTCGTTGATGGCATAGGTGCCGGCGAGCGCGATCGGTATGACCAGGAAGGCGAGGATGAACAGGATGGCAAATGTGGCGGCGATGGTGCGGTTGCCGCCAACGCCGACCAGCAGGCGACGGTAGAGCGGCCAGCTGGCGAAGGCGATGACGAGCGCCGCCAGCACCGGGAACAGGAAACCGTGGAAGAAATAGACGCCGGCGGCGACGATCAGCACCAACAACCAGCGCGCCGCCGACAGCGGCGGGATGACAGCCGAACGGAGCGGCGTCGACAGCCCGAACAGGCGCTGCTGCCGTTCCGGTTTCTGGATCTTTGCTTCCTTCAAACGCGCTGTTCTCCCCGACCATCCGGTCAGTTATGCGCCGATATAGTGCAGCAATCGTGACGATAGTCCAAATGTTTGGCTGATCTCCCCCCTCGTGGGGGAGATGTCCGGCAGGACAGAGGGGGGGCGCGAAGGATCGCGGCTTTCCTAATCTGTCCTGACGAAAAGTACGGAAGCTGCTCGGTGTCGAAGTAACAGGCCGGCGGGACAGCGCTCCCCTCTGGCCTGCCGGCCATCTCCCCCACGAGGGGGAGTTCGGCAGCTTCAACCGAACTTCCCAGTCCTCGGGAAACCTTTCGGCACCATACGCCCTGCCGATGCCCTCGCGCCGATCCACTCGGCCAGTTCCTCGCGCGACCGGGTGAAAGTACGGTCGGCTGAATCCTGCCAGGAAAGACCGGTCTCCATCGTGAACGGCTTGAGGTCGAGAAGGCCGCCGTCCTTGTACTTCTGCAGCCGCACACCCTTGCCGCGGCCCATCTCCGGAATTTCCGAGAGCGCGAACACCAGCATCTTGCGGTTCTCGCCGACGATAGCGAGATGATCGCCGACGACCGGCACGCAGCGTTTGGCTTCGTCGGGGGCCTTGACGTTCATCACCTGCTTGCCCTTGCGGGTGTTGGCGACCACCTCTTCCTCCGGAACGATGAAGCCGTTGGCGTCGAACGAGGCGAGCAGCAGCTTGCGTTTGGGATCGTGGACGAAGGCGGTGACGATGTCCTGGTCATTGTCCATGTCGACGATGATGCGGATCGGCTCGCCATGGCCACGGCCGCCCGGCAGCCGGTCGGCGCCGATCGTGTAGAACTTGCCGCCCGTGGTGAAGACCAGCACCTTGTCGGTCGTCTGGGCATGGAAGGCGAGCTTGAGGCTGTCGCCCTCCTTGAAGGTCAGCGTCGAGAGATCGGCCAGATGCCCCTTCATCGCCCGCAGCCAGCCCTTTTCCGAAACCACCACGGTGACCGGCTCGCGCTCGATCATGGCGTGGGCGATGTCGGTCAGGTCGTGCTCTGGCGCATCGGCGAACTGGGTGCGGCGCTTGCCGAGCTCGGTCTCCGGGCCGAATTTGTCGCGAACCTGGGTGACTTCCCACTTGATCGTCGACCACTGCTTGGCGTCGGACGCCAGCAGCGCCTCAATCTGCTTCTTCTCGGCGGTCAGGCCATCGAATTCCTTGCGGATCTCGAATTCCTCCAGCTTGCGCAAAGCGCGCAGCCGCATGTTGAGGATCGCTTCGGCCTGGGTGTCGGTGAGCGACCAGCGGGCCATCATGACCTGTTTGGGCTCATCCTCCTCGCGAATGATCTTGATCACCTCATCGATGTTGAGATAGGCGATCAGGTAGCCGGCGAGGATTTCCAACCGCCTCTCGATCTCGCCGAGGCGATGTTTCGAGCGACGGATGAGGACGTCGCGGCGGTGATCCAGCCACTCCTGCAGCACGCCTTTCAGCGACAGCACATTGGGCACCTTGCCGCGCGACAGCACATTCATGTTGAGCGGGAAACGGCTTTCGAGCTCGGTCAGCTTGAACAGCGATTCCATCAGGATGCCTGGGTCGACGGAACGGCTCTTGGGCACCAGCACGACGCGGATGTCCTCGGCACTTTCGTCCCTGATATCCTCGAGCAGCGGCAGCTTGCGAGCCATCAACAGCTCGGCGATCTTCTCGATCAGCCGCGCCTTCTGCACGCCATAGGGGATTTCGGTGACAACGATGCTCCAGGTGCCCCTGCCCTGGTCTTCCTGGCTCCACTTCGACCGCACGCGAAAGCCGCCGCGACCTGTCTCGTAGGCTTCGAGGATGGAGGCGCGGCTGTCGACGATGATGCCGCCGGTCGGGAAATCCGGGCCCTGGACGAAATCCATCAGCTTCGCCACCGGCGCATCGCGATGCTCGATCAGATGCAGCGCGGCGTCGCAAAGCTCGGCCGCGTTGTGCGGCGGGATCGACGTCGCCATGCCGACCGCGATGCCGGACGAGCCGTTGGCCAAGAGATTGGGGAAGGCACCGGGGAGCACGACCGGCTCCTCGTCCTCTTCATTGTAGGTCGGCCGATAGTCGACCGCGTCCTCGGTGATGCCGGCAAGCAATTCGGTCGCCACGTCGGTCATGCGCACTTCGGTGTAGCGCATGGCGGCCGCGTTATCGCCGTCGATGTTGCCGAAATTGCCCTGGCCGTCGACCAGGGGGTAGCGCATCGAAAAATCCTGCGCCAGCCGCACCAGCGCGTCATAGATCGACTGGTCGCCATGCGGGTGGAACTTGCCCATCACCTCGCCGACGATACGGGCGCATTTGGCAAAACCCTGATCGGGATTGAGGCGCAGCAGGCGCATGGCGTGCATGATGCGGCGATGGACCGGCTTCAGCCCGTCACGCACGTCCGGCAGCGCCCGGTGCATGATGGTCGACAGCGCATAGGCCAGATAGCGCTCTTCCAGCGCCTTCTTCAGATCGACCGGTTCGATATGATCGCCACCGCCATTGTCAGGCGGCAAAAGCCTTTTTCCCATGGGCTGGGACTAGCCGAGCGGGTGATTCGCGGCAAGAGGCGCGCACCCGACCAGTCGATTTGCACTCGTTTCCGCAACAGGAACCCGCAAGGTCGAGCCTGCCGCCCAACATCAATCTGTTACATGCCGCATCTATTGCGAAGCACGCTTGCGGCCCGACCTTCATGCCAAATTCACTGCATTCTCCAATAGCGCTCGGATCGGGTTTGCCTTTCACCGCGATTTTGGACCATTGTGCCGGAACACGCCTTTTTCCCGTCCAGTTCGTCACGGAATGGTGATGGCGCAAAGAATTGAAAAACAATTTCAGGACACTCTCAGGGACCTTGCGATGACAATCAAACGCTCAACTCTCCGGAAATTCGCTCTTTCGACCTTCTTGCTCACACTGCCGCTGAATGCGGCCCTTGCCCAGGACGCCGCGGTCGCGGACCGGCTGAAGGCAGCACTCTCCGCACAGGGTGTCGACATCTCCTGGACCGGCGTGACCGGCGACAACACCAGCATGGTGCTGCAGGGCGTGTCGGTGAAACCGGCCGCGGAAAAGGAAGCGCTGGCGATCGGCGACGTCAAGCTCGAGAACGTCACCGAAGCCAATGGCGGCTATGATATCGGCACCGTGTCGACCTCGGCCTTCGAACACAGCAAGGACGGCGTCACCCTCGATCTCAGTCCCTTCGTCATCCACGACATGACGGTACCGGCCGACGGCTCCACCAGCCCGCTTGGTTCGCTGATGATGTACAAATCCGCCGAACTGTCGAACATGACGGTCAAGGTCGCCGACAAGACCGCCTTCTCGATGGACGGCCTTGCCATCGAGATCACGCCGCCCGCCGACGGCAAGGCGATGGAATTCACCGCCAATACCGAGAAGTTCACCGCCGATCTGTCGCTGGTCGACGACCCCAAGTCCAAGGAAGTCATCGACGCGCTGGGCTACCAGAACATCTCGGGCAATCTCGAAATGGCCGGCACCTGGCAGCCATCGGACGGCAAGATGGAACTGTCGAAATACGACATCTCCGTCGAGAACGCCGGCACGCTCGGCATGACCTTCGACCTTGGCGGCTACACGATCGATTTCATCAAGTCGCTGCAGGAAATGCAGAAGAAGATGGCGGCACAGCCGGAAGGCGCCGACAATTCGGCACAAGGCATGGCCATGCTCGGCCTGCTGCAGCAGCTGTCTTTCAACAGCGCCTCGATCCGCTTCGACGACGATTCGCTGACCGGCAAGGTGCTGGACTATGTCGGCAAGCAGCAGGGCATGTCGGCCAAGGACATCGCCAACCAGGCCAAGGCGATCGTGCCGTTCGGCATGGCACAGCTCAACAATCCGGAACTGACGGCTCAGGTGACCGCGGCGGTCAGCAAATATCTCGACGATCCGAAGAGCCTCGAAATCTCGGCCGAGCCGCCGGCATCGGTGCCCTTCGCGCTGATCATGGCGGGCGCCATGTCCAACCCGCTCGATCTGCCGAAGACACTCGGCGTCAGCGTCAAGGCGAACGAGGACTGATTGGAGTTAGCTACCTTCTCCCCGTCATTATACGGGGAGAAGGTGCCGGTGTCCGAACCGGATAGATAGGTAACAGAATGGACCGATAGCATGGGTGACAGTTTTCTTGTCCGCCGGGAGGACCGGCGATGGTTTGGCGAGAAACTGGGATCATGGACGAGCGGCTGCGGTTTGTTGTGGATTGCCTTTCGGGTGAAGAGA